>CALRWM010000018.1:0-98054 GCA_943371875.1 Prosthecobacter debontii
GAAGGCCGACTTCTTTGCCGACTGGATCGCACGAAGCGGCGCGGAGCTCGAAGACCGTCTTTGCCATGCCCTCAACCACTTCATGTCATCGGCCACTCAGACCGCCTCCATCTGCTCGATCCGGAAATGAGTTTTGCGATTTGCTATAAGTACGATAGACACTCCTGTCTGTCGGCCAAGGCTCACGCGCGAGTGCTGAGTATCGATAGACAAAGAACGCCTGCCGTTCTTCGGTCCCTGTGTCTCAAACACCTGATGCGCCGCAACAGGCTTCTCACTCCCCAAGCCCGTTGGGCTGCCATAATCGTAGCCGTGGGTGCCAACCCACGGACCCCACGCCCACAAATCCACCAACACGCCGAACCGCGTAGCGGTGACACATTCACGGGACTCGCGCAATCCGGGAAGCAAAGCCAGCGCCCTCTTCACGCTCCGCATCCACCAGCAGCGTTTGCTACGAACCTCCGCCAGCAAATCGGCCCCTTCGCCATTAGCTAAGGGTAACGAATTTTGGTGCAAACAATATTTAAATGACTTACCAAGGGTCGTTCCGAAATATCCGAGCTAGCAAAAATTAAACTTTCACTCACTCAGTGTCATGGAAGCGTCCAACGGTTCAGCCGACGAAACCAATCGTTCACCAGATTCAAAAAATGTGCTTCCGCTTTCTGAAATCACACTTCCAGATGTGAATTTTGACAAGCTTCTACAGAACGCAAAAGAGCACACGTGCAGAGCCTATAGTGACCTTTCCTTTGCGCTGGCACGAACCGCCGAAGGCGACGGTCGGAAAACAGACGCTGCGCTTATGCAATCACTAGGGATTCTCCTCTCATTCGCACCAAATTATGAAAATGGCATCGAACCTTATCGGCCAGAAATACAATACGGCGATGGGCGGCGCACACTGATTCCAGATGACCTCGGAAAAGAAGATTTGATCTTGGTGAGGGAACTATTCAGCCGCACGCGGAATGCTGCGATTCGCTCGCGTCTTGGCGATATCCTTTGGATCAAAGAACGCGATCATAAAATAGCACTGTCCATCATCCAGGACTACATTGATGTCGGAAGACCACTTCTGGAACAGACTAATTGGAGGGAAGCCTGTCCCCTATTTAGAAGACCTTTACAGATAGGAAACTCCTTGGGGCGGAAAAATGCCGGGTGGCAAAAAGCGGCGGATGCATTCATTGCAGCGCTAGATCACCCTTCGTGCAATCTACCAACCTTTGGCTGCATCTCATTCCTTCATATCGCTCTCGACCTACAGGTCGGAGATACTTTTGCTCTTGCTGAAAAAACCAGCGGCCTTGCTCAAAAAGCCAACGCTGATAATGCTCCAAATGTTGAGCGGGAGTTCAGAAATTTGGAGATTGAATTCTGGAAGCGCTGCAAAGAGGCGGATAAGGAAAAGGCGGCCCGTCTTGCTGTAGCCATGACCCACCTCGTTGAATCAGAAGCGCAGCTTTTGGGTGGGGCCCCCAGCTACATGGGGGCTAGTGGCCTCTTGGTAAAAGGAATCGAGGCTTTAAGGCAGGCAAACGCTGATCCCACATTCATTGCAGGTCTCCGCCAGAAGCTACAAAAATACCAACAGGAGTCCCTGAAAGAACTGGGTCAAATATCCATGCCGGATTTTGACATTTCGGACGCCGCAGAAGCTGCGCAAAAGTTCGTTGAGCGGGACGACGTGCACGATGCGCTCAAGCTACTCGCTTTTGGGCCTGATCTCATCAATGTTGAGGAGCATCGAAAAGATGTGCTCAAACGCTCCGAAAATGCGCCCTTGTCCTTCTTGATTAATACAGGCTTGCTGGATAAGCAGGGCCGAGTTGAGGAAAAACTTGATGGGCTGTTTTTGAAGACAGGCGATGAATTTGAAAAATGCCTGGAGGGTCACATGTTTCACCAAGCTGCTAAGCTTGATTGGCGCCTCAGAGCAGCCATGTTCATTGAACCTGCGCGTTTGAAAATATGGCTCGATCATCGGCCAACGGCCAGCGATATGAGATTTCTGGTCACCTACAATCCATTTATCCCACCAGGGCACGAACACATTTTTTTACAGGGCTTGTTCTACGGGTTGACAGGAGACCTAATTCTATCTTCACATCTCCTAACACCTCAGCTTGAAAATTCGATTCGGCATGTGTTGCAATCAGCAGGCGTGGATGTTTCAAACATCAATGCAGACCTGACGCAGCCTGTGAAAATTTTAGGACCTTTGTTTGATCTTCCAGAGATGCAGAAAATTTTTGGTCTCGACATGTGCTTCGAACTTAGAGGCCACCTCATTGAGAAAAGCGGGTTTGCCTTTCGAAACCAACTCGCGCACGGTTTTATCAGCGATAATGATTGCTACTCAGAGGCTGCGCTTAGCGTGTGGTGGCTAACGTTGCGGCTTTGCTTCCATGGCCTTTTTTTGCTCGGCAGTGAAAATCACGACGCCCCAGAGAATGATGAAGAGTCAAAATCAGAAAGCGCATGACGACAAAATTTCAATTGAGTTGGCCAAGTCTCGTACAATGGATCGAATTTCCTCTGTCTGACTCAACAGGTAAAACCAGATCTAATCCATGACTATCAAACCTCACATTTTTATAGGCTCATCAAGCGAAGGGCTAGCTTTTGCCCAAGCACTCAAAAAGGAACTTTCTTCATGGGCAGAATGCGACGTGTGGAACGAACCTGGTGTATTCGAACCTGGTAAAGGCTTTCTGGAGAATTTAATGGAACGATTAAGTCTTTACGAATACGGCATTATGATCGCCACAGGAGACGACAAAACGAAGTCTCGCGGAATTTCGAAAATGGCTCCTAGAGACAACGTGTTGTTTGAGCTCGGGCTTTTCATGGGGAGACTCGGACGTGATCGCGCATTCTGCTTATTTGAACATGATTCCAAACTTCCCTCAGATTTTTTGGGTGTCACATTGCCACCATTTCCTAAACCACCAGATCGTTTGGCTGGGGTAAAGCCTTGCGCAGATGCGATTAAACTACATGTCGAAAATCAATCCACCATTCATGATGGTTCGATTTTTCCGTGTGTGCCATTGGCATTCGGATACTATCACAATTTTGTTGAGGTCGTGTGTAAGCGTTTGTTCCAAACCAAGGAGGCATTGGTTGGTGGCGTTAAAACTCACATTCCTAGCTTTAAATTGAGCATCTTAATTCCAGACGATCTCGACGATGATATGAAAAATAAAGTGGCCTTCTCTAAGGGGATTAAACAATGGCAGCAAATCTCTGTCACGGCTCCCGAAACTCGGGCCTATGATTTTTTTGCCGATGTGAGCTTCGGTGCAAACGGACACGCAATTCTGAAGGATGTCCCGACGACCCTGCTTAGTTTGCACCAAACAATCAAAGAGTTTCTTGGAGGCAGCAAGATTGGTTTAAATCGAAAAGAAAAGCTCGTTGAGGAGCGGGAGATTCGCCGATTCAAGGCAGTTCTGGATCACCTTATTAGTAAGGGCTCCTTTACCCGGCATTTCGTAAGCACGGAAATTGTCGATATTTGATCAAAACAAGAGGCACTACGATACCATTGATAGAGCCTACGCCACCCCTCTTCTCCTGCTAAACAGCCCATACTTCGGGCTGAAAACATACGCGATCACAAAGAACACCCCCAGCACCACGATGATCGTCGCGCTCACACTCCAACCCAGCGGATACGATAAAAAGAACGCCGCCACCGAGCCCACCGCACCAATAATCCCACCACCCCAAAACAGCGTGCGCGCATTGTTCGTCAGCAGATAAACCGTCGCCGCCGGGGCCACCATCAGCCCCACGCTCAAAATGCAGCCCACCGCCTGCAGCGATGAAATCAGCACCAGGATCGTCACCGCAAACGTCGCATAATTTAACAGCCGCACCGGCACCCCCAGGCTCGCCGCAATGTTCGGCTCAAACAGATAAATAAGCAGCGGCCGTTGCAGCGCCGTCAGCGTGATCACCGCGATCGCGCTGATCCCAAACGCGATCCACAAATCCGAGTCCGCCATCCCCACGATGCTGCCAAACAGCCACTCATCCAGCTTCTGCCGCATGTCCAGATTCTTCAAAATCAGCACCCCGCCCGCAAACGCTGTCGTGTACAGCACGCCCATCGCCGTGTCCTGATCCAGCCGCGAAGTCCGAGACAAAAAGATCGATCCCAACCCCACAATCAGCGCCGCAAAAATCGCCCCCGCCAGCGCGCTCCACTGCGTAAGTCCTCCGATCAGCACCGCCAGCGCAATCCCCGGCAGCAGCGAATGCGACAACGTCCCAATCTTGAGCGCATCCTTCCGCAGCACCACAAACGCACTCACAAACCCATTCGCAAACCCAATCATCAAACACGCCATCAGCGTGCGCTTGGCGATCGGTTCAGCAAGGAAATCAGTGAAGGTGGACATGGCGAAAATAAAACGTTTCTCAGTCAGTTCGGTGCTCAGGCAGAGCCAGATTTATTAACCACTAATGGACACTAATAAGACACTAATGATGAGTCTGTATTCAGGCATGGGATTTCTGTAGGATCGGATTAGTGTGCCATTAGTGTCCGATTAGTGGTTCAAAATTCTGGACTTGGCTACGCCCCTCACCAGCCTCATACGCACTCGCAATGTACCCCGGCGTAAACACCTCAGCCACCGGCCCAAACGCCACCTGATGCCGGCGAATCAGCAGCACATCATCAAAATTACCCTGCACCGTTTGCAGATCATGATGGCTCGCAATCAAGAGCCGCCCCTCAGCCGTCAGCTCTTTAAACAACCGGCTCAGATTTTCCTGCGCCGGTTTGTCGAGCCCCGTGAACGGCTCATCCAGCAGCAGCACATGCGCCTCCTGCGCCAGGGCGCGTGCAATGAACGCCCGCTGCTGCTGACCACCCGAAAGCGCGCTGATCTGGCGATCCTCCAAATCACACAGCTCCATGCTCTTCAGCGCCCGCTCCACGATGTCCGCATCATGCCGCGAATACTGCCGCCACCATCCAAGATTCGGATAGCGGCCCATCTCTACCAAGCCACGTACCGTGATAGGAAAATTCCAGTCCACATCCCCCCGCTGCGGCAGATACGCGATCTCATGGCTGCTCCGCGTCAACGGTTTGCCACGCCACAAAATCTTGCCGCCACCACCGGGAATGAGTCCCGCAAGGGACTTTAACAACGTGCTCTTACCCGCACCATTGGGCCCAATGAGGGCCATGCTCCGGCCGCATTCCGTCGCAAAGTTGATCTTCTCCAGCGCCCGCACTTCCTGATACTGCACACTGAGATCCACGACTTCCAGTCGATGATGCTGCGTATGCTCGCAACCTCCGCCCCAGCAGACGTGCTCCTTCGTATGGACATGGGGAACGGCGGCACTCATTTCCATTCAAAGGTGATGACTTCATCCAAACTTTCCACCGAAGACCAGCGCGTCTCACTGCGCGATGCAAAGCCATCCGGCTCAAGCTCCAGCGTGATCGAAGTATCCGGCGTCCCGTCCGCCCAGGTGGCGCTCAGAAAAACATCCACCCCATCCTTCACAGAGGGCAGGGCCGTCTGCACTTCAATCGGCGAGCCTGCAATCTCAGCAATCAATTCCTTGTCAGCAATCTTCACGCTCAGCGTCGTCGGCTTGTGCGCATAACGCACCCGCAGCAAGCTCTTCACACTCTGCGTTTCCTCAACCTTCGCCGCAGCTGTATTCGCCTGAGTCACAGTCCCCGTGAGATGGCTCAACGGCACCGCCAGCACCACAAAGGTGAGGGCGAGCAGAAAGATCTGAATGGGCGGAAAACCACGCATGGCATCAGGGTCAGTTAAAAAAGCGATTCATGGTGTTCGTTAAACCGCAGAGGATGGACGTACGCAGAGAGGTGTGATTCAGATCTTTTTCCGTTCCTCTGCGAACGTCCATTCTCTGCGGTTTAGTTTGTGTGAGGATCGGCATTCGGTGCATTCCAGATGTTCAAGCATTTGAATCGATTCCGGCCTCTGACATTAGTGTTTTATGAGTGTCCGATTAGTGGTTCAAAATTCCGGCCCTGCTGACTCATTTCGCAGCAGGAGCAGGTGCCAGAGCGGCAACAATGGAGCGTACGTTGTGCGCCAGCATCGTTTCAAAAGTATGCGCCACCTTCGCCGTACCATCAGCAATCAGCGGCTCACCAATTTTCACGCCTGTGCTGCGCGCAATCTCAGCCAGCACCTTCGGATTCGCCTGATCTTCCGGGAAGATCGCCTTGATCCCATGCTCACGAATCTCCTCAATCGTCTCCGCGATGTGCTTGGAAGACGAATCATCACTGCGCCCAATGCTCAGCACGGACAGCGGCTCAAACCCATACTCCTTGCAGAAATACCCAAACGCCGCATGCGCCGTCACAAGCTGCCGGCTCTTCCGATCAATCTTGGCAATCTCCTTCTGCGCCCAGCTTTTCAGTTCACCAAAACGTTTGCTGGCAGCCTTGGCTCCAGCCGCATACGCAGCCGCATTGGCAGGATCAACCACACTCAATTCATCCGCCACGATACGCGCCGCCCGCTTCATGTTCTCAGCGCTGTGCCACCAGTGCGGATCTTCCGAGCCATGGTGATGATCCTCATGCTCCTCCTCCTTGCCCTCATGATGATGCTCATGCTCCACAAAAGGAATGGAAGGAATTTTAGCCCCCACCTCCACCAGCTTCACTCCCGCTCCCAAGCTGTCGCGCAGTTTGTCGAGAAAGCTCTCAAGCCCCTTGCCTGAAGCCAGTAACAGCTTCGCCCCCCGCATCTCCGCCAGATCCTTGGGCGCTGGCTCAAAATGATGAACATCAGCCCCCGGCTTGAGGATTTCGACCACTTCCACATTCGCACCACCCACCTGCCGAGCGAGATCGGCCAGGATGGGATGCAGCGTGGCGACTTTGGTGGCACCAAAGCAAGGCAGTGAGGCAGCCAGAAAACCAAGGGAGCGAAGAAAAAGCTTCATAAACAAAAGCTAGGGTACGAAATTGAAAATACAAATGATTTGCAATTGCAATCAGTTTGCATATAGACCCAGAATCATGCAACACACTTGCACTATATCTCGCCAACTTCCTCTGATCATGCTTCTCATTCTCCCTGCCTGGGGCGCTTGTTTTGCTGAATCCGACACAACTAACTCCCCAATCGTCCGCAAATCCGTCAGCTTGGAGGAAGAAATTTCTATGGATGAAATGGTAATTACAGCTCCTCTGAGCCGCCCCTTGTTCCAGCAAGCCCAGGCCGCCTCCATCCTAAGCGGCCAAAACCTGACCCTCGCCATCGAACCCAGCCTCGGCCAAACCCTGGCCCGCCTCCCCGGCGTCAGCAGTTCCTACTTCGGTCCAGCCTCCAGCCGTCCCATCATCCGCGGCTTGGACGGAGATCGCGTCCGCATCCTGCAAAACGGCCTCAACACCATCGACGCCTCCGCCACCAGCGTTGACCACGCCGTAAGCTTCGACACCTCCAACCTGAAGTCCGTCGAAGTAGTGCGTGGTCCTGCCACCCTGCTCTATGGCTCGAACGCCATTGGCGGTGTCGTCAACTCGATCGACGGCCGCATTGTGGACGAGAAAATCGACGGCACAATTCGAGGAGCGCTGAACGGGCGCTACAGTTCCGTGGACAACGGCTATCTCTCCAGCGTCATGGTCGAAGGCGGATATAAGGGGTTAGCCTTTCATGTTGAGTCCTTTACGCGTGCCGCCGAGGACTTCCGAATCCCCGGCAATGCTCGCACGACAAACGAGCAGACCATCAATCCGCTGCCTCCAGGTGAGACCGAAACCCGCAAGATCATGCCCAACAGCAACCTGCGTTCAGAAGGTGTGACCAGCGGTCTGAGCTACATCTGGGACAAAGGCTATTTTGGCTTCGCGTGGACTGAATTCCACACCAACTACGGCTCTCCTGCCGAGCAGAATGTCGTCATCGACATGCATCAGCAGCGTCTTGACGTGCGCGGTGCCTTCTACAAGCCGCTGTCTCGCATCAAGGAGATCAACTACAAGATCGCCACCTCCCGCTACCAGCACACTGAGTATGACGGCGGCATTCCGGGCACCCTCTTCAAGAACAATGGCTATGATGCGCGTGTGGAGGTGAAGCATGAAAAAATCGCCGGGATGGAAGGCGTGGTTGGCTATCAGTCAGATCGCAGCGAATTCAGCACCTCGGGTGATGAGGCCTTTTTGCCACCGACCATCACGCAGGCGGATGCCGTTTTTCTCTATGAAGACATCAGCCGGGGGCCGCTGAGTTTCCAGTTCGGCGGACGCTACGACCACATCACAGTGGAATCGCTCAACAGCGCCGCCTTTGGCCCAGCGCTGGCACGCAGGTTTGACAATCTCAGCAGCTCCGTGGGCATCGTCTTCACCCCGAACGATGAGTATGCCATCGCATTCACCATCAACCGTGCGGAGCGCGCACCCACCTATCAAGAGCTGTTTGCCAACGGCACGCATGCAGCCACCGGTGCCTTCGAAATCGGCAATCCCAACCTCCAGCAGGAAAAATCTCTGGGCTTTGATCTGAACGTGCGGAAGCGCATTGGCTGGGTCACCGGCAGCGTCGGCGGCTACTACAATCGCTACAGCAACTTCATCGGCCAGTTCCCGACAGGTGTGGTGCATGTGGTCGGAGGGGAGAACTACAACGAGCTGATTTATCAGGCCACGAACGCTGAATTCATCGGCTCTGAAATGGAAGCCACCTTCCACCTTCTGCATCCCATCACCTCCGAGCCGCCCGAGCATCAGAACAACCTGCACCTGCAGCTGCGTGCCGACGTGGTGCGTGCGCGTGACACGAAAACAGGTCTGTCTCTGCCGCGCATCCCGCCGTTCCATCTTTCCAGCACATTGAGCATGGAGCGTGGCCCTTTTGGCGCTCGCCTTGAAGGCATCTATGCCGCGCCGCAAAGCCAGCTGGCGATGAATGAAGCCCGAACCAACAGTTACTTTCTGGTCAATCTGACCCTGACCTACCGCATTGTTCAGGGGCCAACCACCCTCGATCTTTATGTCAAAGGCATGAACCTGACCAATGAAGATGCCCGTGAGCACACCTCCGTGCTCAAGGATCGTGTCCCACTGCCTGGTCGCGGCATCGTGGCGGGTCTCAAGCTGACTTTCTGATTTGCCGGAAACGGCTGTCGGGGTTTCTAAATTATCAAAAATGATACGCTAAACGGTTCTTTTTTCCAAACATGAGATAATTTCCATACTATTCGGTTGCTGCTAAACCTATATTGAGTATAATTTAGGTAGTCAGTAGACTTTAAAGCCATGGAAGCAACCAACTCCAATTCCAAGATTCTAGGCTCGGGTACCGTGTTCCAAGCGCTCGAAGCCCGGCGTGCATGGCGGGAAAATGAGCAGTTGTCCCCCCACTTTTGGGTGCTCGTCAGCGTATTGGGAGACTTGGTGATGGCCATCTTGGCGGCCTATCTGGCTTTCTGGCTTCGATTCCATACCTTCATCCGTGAAATTGGAAATTTCGACAGCATGTCGTTTCGTCAGTATGGCGGCCATATGGCGCTTGGGAGCCTGTCGCTCATTTTGGTGCTGGGCTGGCAGGAGATCTACCACAAGAATGTGCTGCTGCGCACCCGCTGGGTGTCTTCCAAGATTGCCAAGGGAGTGCTCGTCTGGACGGCCGGGTTCCTTGCCATCACGCTTGCTCTGAAGCTGGAACCCAGCATCTCCCGTGTCTATGTAATGCTCAATGGAGCCACCGCCCTTCTGCTTCTTCTGGGATGGCGCACTCTTTTCATCTCATGCCTGCGCGCGCCGGGCCGCATTGAGGCTTTGCAGCAGCGCACCTTGTTTGTGGGATGGAATGCTGAGGCTGTTTCCTTGTGGAAGACCATGAAGCGGGACCAGACCGGCTCCTTTGACATCATGGGCTGGGTCAGGACTGGTAGTGACGAGGATGGCTGCCCGGAGGACGAGGTTGTGCCATGCCTCGGGGATCTTAGCGAAGTGGAGCATCTGGTATCCACTCACGCGGTGGACATGGTGGTCGTCGCTGATCTGCATGGCCCACGTGAGCAGATGATCTCCCTGGCCAATCTGTGTGAGCGTGAAATGATCCAGTTCAAGGTCATACCTTCGTATTTCAGAGTGTTCGTTTCCGGCCTCACGCTCGAAACCATCGCTGGCACTCCGGTGCTGGGAGTTACTCGTCTGCCTTTGGATGACACGCTCAATGTCATGACCAAACGCCTTGTCGATGTTGTTGGTGCCACGATTGGACTCGTGCTGAGCGCCCCGATCATTGCTTTCTTTAGCGCCACGGTGTGGTTGGAGTCACGGGGGGCGGTGTTCTACCACCAGCGCCGCTGGGGTTTCAATGGTGTGCCCTTCAGCATCATCAAGATCCGTTCCATGAAGATGAATGCTGAGTCCGCCAAGGGCGCGCAATGGTGCGTCAAAGACGATCCTCGCCGTCTCAAGGTGGGGGCCTTCATGCGCAAGTGGAACATCGATGAACTGCCGCAGTTTTGGAATGTGCTGAAGGGGGAGATGAGCCTTGTCGGCCCACGTCCGGAACGGCCTGAGCTCATTGCCGGCTTCAAGCATCAAATTCCGCACTACAATGCACGCCACCACTCCAAGCCTGGCATGACAGGCTGGGCACAGGTCAACGGCCTCCGGGGCGACACGGATCTCGGTGAGCGCATCCAGTGCGACCTCTGGTACCTTGAAAACTGGAGCCTCTGGCTGGACTTCCAGATCATGCTCCTGACCTTCTTCAAGCGTGACAACGCCTATTGAGGGGTGGGTGGCAATTGCGTGAAAGTGTGTGGCATCCGGTTTCGGCTTGTTGATCCGCCCCAAATCTTTAGGGTTTAGCTCAGTCTTCAATCCATGCCGCTCTTCACGGTTTTCACGCCCACCTTCAATCGCGCGCACACGCTTCACCGTGTGTTTGAAAGTTTGCAGGTGCAGACCTGCCGCGATTTCGAATGGCTGGTGATTGATGATGGCTCCACGGATGACACGCCTGCTTTGATGGCCCGCTACCAAGGCGAAGCCAGTTTTTCCATTCGCTACCTGCGTGAGCCGCACCGAGGTGCGCATAGGGTGCACAATCTCGCGCTGCGGGAAGCCCGTGGTCAGCTCAGCATCAAACTCGATTCCGACGACGGCTGCGTGCCGGAGGCGCTTGCTCGCTTGAAGCATCACTGGGAAAACATACCTGCTGCCATGCGTGAATCCTTTTCGGGGGTCACCGGCCTCTGTCATGATCAAAACGGCCAGCTCGTCGGTTCACGCTTTCCATCGGACCCGCTGGACTGTTCAGCTGCGGAACTCGAATACCGTCACAAGGTGCGCGGGGAAAAGTGGGGATTTGTGCGGGTGGATGTGCTTCGCCAGTTTCCCTATCCCGAGGATGTGCCTGGCAACTTCATCCCCGAGTCCTACATCTGGTGCCAGGTGTCAAAGCTGTATCTGACCCGCCACATCAATGAGGAGCTGCGCATCTATTGGACGGATGCACCCTCATTGGTTCATGGTCCCTCCAGTCCACGCACGAATGCCGAAGGGCATCGCCTCATGTTCAAGATGGTGCTCGACCTGGAAAGCGGCTGGTTCTTCACCGCCCCACTGCGTCTGTTGCGGGCCGCCGCTCAATACAGCCGTTTTGCCTTCCTGCGCGGGCTTGGTTTGGCTGCCCAGTTTCGCGGACTGAAATCCTTTGGCGGCCGCCTGCTATGGCTGACGGCGCTGCCGGTGGGGTTTGGCCTGTGGCGGCGTGATTGTCGGAAATTTCCGCAGGCTTGAGAAACTTAATCGCAGCACCTCTTCGGGGGCTGCCGCTGCGGAGGGAAAGGGATTCCGGCTATTTTGTCAGTTGCCCGGCCTTTTGCTCAAGATTCCGCGTGCCATTGTCCGTTTCTGTCTACTGCACCGATGGCCAAGCACCTGTAAACCCGCGGCCGTATGTGGCGGATAGCTGAGCCATCCGGGCATGCCGCGTAGCAATCGCATCTAAACCAACTTATCTTATTCCTATATGATGGCCCGGGAAAAAGATGCCGGTGGCCCACCAAGCCACACCTCAGCCCGAATACTGTCTCTCAAGTTTAGGTGCGCTCACCGCCTTACCAGCACCGGCTCAGGATACTCAAAGGTTTTGCCTTCGTAGTTGCGGATGACGACGCGTTGTTCGTCGCGGACCAGGACGTAGTCGGGATTGAGCGGAACCTTGCCGCCGCCGCCGGGGGCGTCGATGACGAACTGGGGCACGGCGTAGCCGGTGGTGTGGCCGCGCAGTTGTTCGATGATGTCGATGCCGTCGGCAACGCTGGTGCGCAGGTGGGAGCTGCCCTGGATCAAGTCGCACTGATACAGGTAGTAAGGACGGACGCGGCACATGAGCAGCTTTTGAACGAGGCTCTTCATCACTTCGGCGTTGTCGTTCACGCCGCGGAGGAGGACGCTTTGATTGCCGAGGGGGACGCCGTGATTGGCGAGCAAGGCCAGGCCGTCGCGCACTTCGGTGGTGAGTTCGCGCGGGTGGTTGGTGTGGATGCTCAGCCACAGCGGATGGTGCTTTTGCAGCATTTTGCAAAGTTCGGGCGTGATGCGCTGAGGCACAAAGATGGGCACGCGGCTGCCGATGCGGATGAATTCGATGTGCTTGATGGCACGCAGGCGCGTGAGCAGGGCATCGAGCTTGGCGTCTGAGAAGAGCAGGGGGTCGCCACCCGAGAGGAGGACATCGCGCACTTCGGTGTGGCGCTCCAGGTAACGGAACGCGGCTTCGAATTCGGTGTGCAGCTCCTGTTCGCCCACGCCGGAGACGACGCGGCTGCGGGTGCAGTAGCGGCAGTAGCTGGCGCAGCGGTCGGTGACCAGAAACAGCACGCGGTCCGGGTAGCGATGTACCAAGCCCGGCACGGGCATGTGGCTGTCTTCGCCGCAGGGGTCGCTCATTTCATCGGGATCTTCCCAGGTCTCTTCGATGCGGGGGATCACCTGGCGGCGGATGGGGCAGCCTGGATCTTCGGCGTCGATGAGATTGAAATAATGCGGGGTGATGGCCATCGCCAGCTTGTTGCCGGAGAGCAGCACGCCTGCGCGTTCTTCCTCCGTGAGCGTCAGGTGCTCCTCAAGTTGTTTGAGGGTCGTGATCCGATTCTTGAGCTGCCAGGTGGCGCTGTTCCAGTCGGAGGGGGAGATGTTTTTGGCGGACCAATAACCTGGAGCATAGGAGCGGAACTCCTTTTCAGGCAGCGGTGGGGTGTCGTGCATGTACTGCGGGATCGGTGGGCGCGGAGGTTAGGCGCGGGTGGGTTGCAATGTCAAACGTCCCCTGCGGGAGTTTGGGTGCATTCCTTGCATCGGCTGGCGGACAGGTGGCGGACGGATGCCGGTGTCAAAGCCCCCGGGCGGAGTCGCAAAGGCGTTTGCCGCAGGCCCACAACTCAGCCACACTCGGGGTGATGCCCGACATCGTCCTAGCCACGCTCAACGCCAAATACATCCACAGCTCATTCGGGCTGCGCTACCTGCTGGCGAACCTGGGAACCTTGCGGGAGCGGGCCTGCATCGCGGAATTTCAGATCAATCAGGCGCCGCTGGAAATCGTGGAGGCAGTGCTGGCGCTGGAGCCGCGCATTGTGGGCTTTGGGGTGTACATCTGGAATGTCGTGGAGACGACGGAGGTGCTGGGGATGCTGCGGCGTTTGCGGCCGGAGATTCGCATCGTGCTTGGCGGACCGGAGGTGTCTTATGAATGGGACGGACAACCCATCGTGGCACTGGCGGACCATGTGATCACCGGCGAGGCGGATCTGAAGTTTGCCGAGGTGTGTGGCGTGCTGCTGGGTGAAGATGCGGCGGCGCAGGCGGCGCTGCCGAAGGTGATGCCTGCCGGACTGCCGACGCTGGAGAAGGTGGTCTTGCCCTACGATCTCTACACGGAGTCGGATCTGGCGCATCGCATCCTCTATGTGGAGGCGTCACGCGGGTGCCCATTCACTTGTGAGTTCTGCCTGTCCTCGCTGGATGTGCCGGTGCGTGCCTTTGCCATCGAGGCGTTTTTACAGGCGATGCAGGGGCTGCTGGATCGGGGGGCGCTGACGTTCAAATTTGTGGACCGCACCTTCAATCTGCATCTGCCGACGAGCATGGCGATCCTGCGCTTCTTTCTGGATCGCTGGCGTGATGGGATGTTCCTGCACTTTGAGATGGTGCCAGACCGGCTGCCGGAGCAACTGCGCGACATCATTCGTGAGTTTCCTGCGGGTGCGGTGCAGTTTGAGGTGGGCATTCAAACCTTTGATGAGGCGACCTCGAAGAACATCAGCCGGCGGCAGAATCTGACGCGGCTGGAGGACAATCTGCGCTTTCTGCGCGAACAAACGGGCATCCATGTGCATGCCGACCTCATCGTGGGACTGCCGGGAGAGGACGTGGCGAGCTTTGGGCGTGGCTTTGACCGGTTGGTGAAGATGGGGCCGCAGGAGATTCAGGTGGGCATTTTGAAACGGCTGCGCGGCACGCCGATCGTGCGGCATGATGCGGAGTTTCAGATGAAGTATTCGCCGGTGCCTCCCTACGAAATGCTGGAGAACCGGGACATTCCTTTTGTCGAGATGCAGCGCATGCGGCGTTTTGCCCGCTACTGGGATCTGGTGGCGAACAGCGGGAACTTCACTGCCACGCTGGCGCTGCTGTGGGAGGGCAAATCGCCCTTTGCCGCGTTCATGATCTTCGCCGAGAGCCTGTATGCGAAGCTTCGTCGCACGCACCAGATTGCGTTGCCGGTGCTGGCGCAGGCGCTGTTTGATCACCTGACTCAAGAGCGCGGTGTGCCGCTGGACATTGCAGCGGCAACCATGATGCAGGACTGGAACCGTGTGCCGGGCCGCGAGTCGCTGCGTCTTAGCGGAACGAAAGTTGCGGAGAGTGAAGCGCCGAAGCGCAGCACTGTGGGAAGCCGGCAGGCGCGGCATGTGGTGGCAGGGTAGGAAAAATGATGACAGGCTGCAGCAGACAGTTGCCGAAACTGCTGACAGAACTTAACGGGGCGGAAAACTGACACAGCACCATGGGACTTTTTGACAAATTCTTTGGGAAAAAGAACCCGCCTGCTGCTGCGCCAGCCAAGGCAGCGGCGGCCGCTCCTCATGGCGATCCGGCCAAAGACCCGAACATGATCAAAGTCTTTGATTCGTTTGGCCGGGAGCTTTTCATCTCACGGGAGGAATGGGTGAAATCCATGCTGCTGCCGAACATCCAAAAGGCATGGGATGATCCTGAAAAGCTTGCGGGCTTCATCATCGGCGGTTTTGAGGATGGATTCATTTCCGAATTGATCGAGAGCGCGGAGCGACTGGCGGTGATCGATCCCAACCATGAGCGTGGCGCTGTTTTGCTGGCCATCGCCTTGCTGAAGAGCAATCGGTTGGAAGATTCTGAGCGCGTGCTGCAGGCGCATATTGCCAAGTATGGAGCGACTGGCGTGGTGCTCACCAATCTGGCGAAAGTGCATGCGCAACGGGATGAGAGCCAACTGGCCATGCAAACCTTGTGGCAGGCGCTGGAGCTGGATCCCAACCAGGACAACGCCCTCGGCTGGTACGAAGTGGAGCACCGTGAAAAGCAAGGGGAAGCGTCCGGGATTGAGGCTCTCAAACGAATCGCCGCCCTGCCGGGAAGCTGGCGGGCGCAGCTGTGGCTGGCACTTGCGGCACTGCAGCGGCGCTCGCTGGATGAAGCACTCCTGCTTTACCTGGAGAGTCTGGCAAACGCGCCGCGCCCGGTGCCGGTGGATCTGCTGACACAAATGAGCGGAGACCTGGGCCAGCAAGGACATCTGCCGGAGCTGGTGAACCTGACGGCTCCCCATTATCGGGCTGAGATTCATGGTCTGCAGGTGGGCAACAATTTGATCAAAGGCCTGCTGGACCTCGGGCAGATGGATGATGCCAGATCCATCATGGACCAGCTGTACGCGCAGAAGCGTCCAGACTGGAAAGAGCATCTGAGTTTTTGGGATACAGAGCTCGCCAAGACCAGGCTGGCCACTCAACCTGAACCCATTGCTGAAAAACTGGAGGTCACTCTGCTGACCGTGGACGGACCGGTGTGGCTGAAGGCGGAATCTCCCGCAGCTGAATTGTACCCCGTCAAGGATGCGGGGGGACCTTCCATCTGTTTTCTGTGCGGCAGTGTGGAGCATGAGGCTCCCGCAGAACGCATCGAGCACCAATTGACGGATGCTGCGGGCAGGCTCAGCCGAGCACTGCCCTTGTACTTCGCAGAGCAAGCCTACTGGCGGACGGATGCGCGTGCAGGCACGCTGATTCCCTGGGTGGTCAGTCCCACCAATGGTTTTATCGTTGGTGGCCGTCCGTGGAGCGATGATCAGGCGGCGGGGATGGCGCGCCAGGGGAGTGAGCCGAATGACTATGCCGTGACCGCGAATCTGAAGGTTCAGGCAGAGCCGTGGCATCTGGAACTGCGCATTCTGCGAACGATTGACGGGGCTTGTATTGGCACGCTGGAGCGCGATTTTTCGATGGCCTCGCCTGAGGCTGCCATTCCTGCATTGATGGATGAGATCCTTGCTTTACTGCAGGCGGAGACTGGGGCCGAGGTGCTGCCGCCACCTGCTGCTTATGGTGTGCCGCAGGGACAAAGCTTCTCGTATTATCTCCTGCGACTGGAGCAGCTGCTGGCCACGCGTTGCTCGGGCATGGACGGGGTGCAGCCTGGTTTTTTAAGCGGTGAGCGTGAGATCATTGAGGGGAATCTGCATCTCTGTCTTGCTCATCCGGAATCACAATCGGTGCGCATCCTCCTGGCGCAAACAATGATGGCCATGAAAAGAATCCGCCCTGATGTGGTGGCGGAATTTCGCGACAAGGTGGAGCTCCTGCAGAAACAGCATCCGCTGCCGGGTGCTGCGCAAGGTGTGATCGACCGACTGATCAATGAATGCATGTCAGCATGACCAGAAGTCTTCAGCAAGCGTGGTGATCCCATGAGCATCCCCTTATTCACACCACCCCAAGATTACCCACGCCTGAAAGTGGTGGGCAGTTTTGAGGAACTGGTCATGACGCCGATGCGTGATGGCATCAACGCCTTGTGCTGGCCGCGCACGCTGCCGGGGGATTTTGGCGAGGTCGTGGATAAACTGGGGGTGGGGAAGGGGATCACGAGCCTAGATGAGGAGAGTCTTCTGGCGCTGGAACTGAGCGACAGGGGACGGGTGGCGCGCGAGATTTTGCTGCAAGATCAGGAACTGCTGCGCTCCCGCGAGCTGCTGCCCAGTCTCGACTGCATCAATGGCTATGTGAACGAGACCGAGTCCGACCTGCTGCGCACGGATGTGCAATCCTGGCATGTGGACAGCGCCACGGTGGAGGCGGACACTTATCTCTGCACCTACTTCGGAGCTGCTTCCGAAGGGCTGCGCAATGAAGAGGCGGTGCGCCGGGTGGATGTGCCTGAACTTCGTGCGGAACTGCGGCAGCTTTATGGCGGAGCGAATGACGAGGGCTTTCGCGAATTCCTGAACGAAAATTACCTGGATCTGCATTACAAGCCGCTGCCCCATGCCCTGCCATTTTCTTTCGGCCTGGGCCACCTCTGGCGCATCGCCACCCTGTATCCGGAAAGTCCGGTGCCTCCGTGCATTCACCGTGCCCCGGCGACGCTGCCCGGACAGCCGCCGCGTCTGCTGCTGATCAGTTGAAGGCTGGACACAGCATTGCGCCTGGCGGGCATAGGCGCTAGTCTGCGGGGTCACCAAGCCATGCTAACCCTGCTCCGAGAAATGCTGCACTCGCCAGTGCTGGACATCGTCCAGCGCCTGAAGCATTCCACGGGCATGACGGTGACGGAGCTGTGTACGGCGATGAAGATGAGCTACATGGGGGTGAAGCAGCACTGCGTGGAACTGGAAAAGGCGGGGTTTCTGGACACTTGGCGAAGGCCCAAGGCGGCAGGGCGGCCGGAAAAGCTGTACCGGCTCACCGCCAAAGCGGATGCGCTTTTCTTGAACAGCGGACCGCCGCTGACGCTGGATCTGCTGGCGACGGCGGAGAAGGTCTATGGCGAAAGCGCTCCGCCGAAGCTGCTGTACACCTATTTCCAATCCAAGGGGGAGGCGTGGGGTGCCAAGCTGGCCAAAGCGACGACTCTGGAGGAGCGAGCCCGGCTGCTGGCTCGGATGCGTAGCGCGGATGGCTGCTTGAGTGTCGTCGAGACGGATGCGCAGGGGCGTCTCCTTCTGGTGGAGCATCACCGGCCGCTGCGGGAACTGGCGGCACGCTACGACATCGTGGATGAACTGGAGTGTGAATTGATCGAGCGACTCATGGGCTGCGAGGTGCGTCGTTCGGTGGAAGAAGTGTCGGGTCTGGTGCGTGTTACTTTTCATATCAAGACAACAGCGCATTCAGCATGACTTCAGGTAACGCAGGCAGGACAATGGCATGGATCAAGGCAGTGGCAGCAGCAGGCACATGCCTGCTGGCATCGTGTGGCAGCAGCATCGCACCGCTGCGGCCCGCCTGGCAGCAGGACCCGAATCTTTTTCACCAGGGCTTTCCAGCTTATCAGGAGCAAATGACGAAGACTCCCCACATGGTCGCCCGCATTGTGTATTCCGCGCCGGAGCAGATCGCCCGGATGATGGAGCGTCAGGGGGATGTGCCGGATGCGCAGCGCGGATTTGCCCGCATGGGGGATGGCACGGTGGACCTTGCGGTTCAGGACGTGGCGTCGGGGCAGTGGATTGAATCCTATCTCTGTGGTGGCATTCTGTTTGTGGCGGGACTGCCCCAGCAGGCCTATCGCATCGTGTTAAAAAATCGTACGCCGATGCCACTGCAGGTCGGTGTGGGGATCGATGGCAAGGACGCCGAAACAGGAGGCGTGGCATCTCTAGGACGAGGCAACCTGCGCGTGGAAAAGAGCGGTACATTGGTGATGGATCACACGCCGCGCGGCCCGCTGTTGTTTAAGGCGGTAAGTGGTGAAGCCGCTTTATTTGACACCAGCCCGCAGGGACGCGTGGGAGTCATTCAACTGGCGGTGTTTCTCGCCTCCGATGCACCGAGCATCGGGCCGGAAAAACTGCGTGCCAGCCAGATTGCGCCTTTTGGACTGTTTCCGATCGGCAGGCCTGAGCAGTATCGCTGAGGGCTGCGCCAGGGAGTTGACGGTTGTTTATCCAGAGCTTGTGAAGTTCGGAGAGCTTGGGTAACTTTGTCAGCTCATGCTTCGTTTTCTGCGCCGTCTTCTGCTTTTTCTGGTCGCCAGTTTTGTGCTGGCGGGCGGCGTGTATTTGAATACGACGGCCTTCCACGAGCGCTGGCATGGGTTTGTCACCGGGGAACTGGCGCAGCATGGGGTGCATCTGAATTTTGAACGCCTGACGGTGAATCCGTTTGGCGGGCTGGTGGCGCGAGGAGTGAAGGTTTTCAATGACGCGAGCAAACGGCACATCGTGGCTTCCGTGGACCGGTTGAATCTGGATGTCGATTTTGGCAGCCTGATTGAGGGCAGGGTGAAGATTGACGGACTGGAGCTGTCACATGCAAGCATGGCGCTGCCAGTGGACCCGGAGCGGCCCGAACTGACGGTGATCGAGCTGAAGGATCTCAGTGCGCGGGCTTTGCTGGAAGAGCGCCGGCTGGACATCCGGCATGCGGAGGGACTGCTTTCCGACGGGCTGCGCATCTTGATCAGCGGCGTACTGGAGCTGCCGGAGTCTAAGTCGGACCAGCCCGGACCCAGTGCGCAGGAGCGGCTAAGCGCGATACGCGAGCACCGTGTGCAGATTCAACATGGGCTGGACTGGCTGGCGCGGTTTCGTGCACCGCATGTCCCCACTCTGAATGTGAAGGTTTCTGGTGCGCTGGACCGCCCGCAGGAGCTGAAGGCGGAGCTGCTGTTTCAGGCGGATGGTCTGGAGTTTGAAGATTATGTCTGGAAGGAGCTTGTGGCGGAGGCCGAGTATGACGGCGGCTTTGTGGATTTAAAGCGGCTGCATCTGGTGGATCATCTGGGCACGCTGGAGGCCACCGCCACGTGGCGCATCGGTGCGGATCACCTGCGCTTCCGGCTGACGTCGAGCGCCGACCTGCCGGGCCTTGCGCAGGCGTTCTTCAGCAGCGAGCAACTGCGGGAGGTGGTGTTTTATGAAGCACCGCAGCTGGCGCTGGAAGGGAACATCTTTTTGAACAAGAAAAAGCCCGAGGATTTTCTGCCGGCGGAGGTGACTGGCAGGCTGGACTGCGGGCGGTTTGGCAGCCGCGGCGAGGTTTTTAATTCACTCAGCCTGACTCTTGGGGCGAACGCTGAGGGCATCTTTGTGCGTGATGCGCTGCTGAAGCACAAGACTGGCACGCTGGCGCTGGATGTGATGAGACACCGCAGCCTGGGTTTCCGATACAATTTGGAACTACGCATGGACCCCAATGTGTTTCTGCCTTTCGTGCTGCTGCCGAAGACGCGTGAAATCATCCAGCGCTTTGCCTTCGATGAGACATCGCAGATTGATGTGCGTCTGTCGTGTGCGGGACCCACGACCAATCTGCGCGAATGCCCGAGCTCCGGCCACGGTGTGCTGCGCAACTTCAGCTACAAGGGGGTGGCGTTTGATTCCGCTGAGATGGATCTGGCGTTGCTGGGAGACATTCAAAATTATGCCAATGTGCGGGTGCAGCGTCCGGATGGACCGGCGGAGGCGGAGCTGGTGTTTGTCAACGATGATGACAACGAGAAGTGGCTGCGGCTCGTCAATGTGCACACGGTCGCGGACGCGGCGGGCATTGTGCGTGCGTTTGCCCCGAAGGTGGCGGATCAGATCGCGCTCTATCGTTTCTCACCGGGAACGGACGTGACCGCCAACGGGACCATCGGCTACAAGAACAATCCCCAGTTCAACAACTACAAAGTGGATTTCAAAAACCCGGTGGGTGGCGCGCATTACGTGCTGTGGAACGAGGACTATCCGATCAATGCGCCGAATGGAGACATTCACATCATCGGCAGCATGCTGAACTTCGATTTCAATGGCCGACTTTTTGGGGACACCCTGAATGCCAAAGGCGCGGTGAACCTCACGCCCGGGGTGAGGGGCTATGACGTGGAGGTGCGGGCGGGACGCTTTCCGTATGCTGTGTTTGGCCGCAAGCTGCCGTTTGAGGAGGTGCGGGCGGAGGTGCACAACCGGGAGGGAATAGCGCGGATCGACATCGCGGCGGATGTGCTGGGCGGGGGCATGACTTTGAAGGGAAACCTGAATGAAAACCGCGAGCCGACCGCCTATGACGGTGAGCTGCGCATGAACGCTCTTAGTTTCCAGCGGTTTGCGCAGGTGTACTCCCCAGGGAATGAAAGTGTGGGAGACATCAGCGGACATTTCAAATTTACCGGCCGCATGAATGACTGGAAGGTGCTGAAGGGCGGCGGTGCGCTGATGATCCTCAATGGCAACCTCCTCGCCCTGCCTGTGCTCGGGCCGCTGACTCCGATCATTGGCGCGTTTCTCCCTTCGCCGATCAAGGGCTACAACGTGGCCAAGAAAGCGGACTGCACCTTTGAGGTGTCGGACGGCTTTATTGTCACGGAAAACATCGAGGCCGAGTCCAGCGCCTTTCGCATTTTCAGCCGTGGCAACGTGGACTTCATTCGTGACGACATTGACTTCAACGCGGAGGTGCGCATGCGCGGTCTGGGCATCCTGCTGTTTCCGGTGACGCAATTGCTGGCCTACAAGGGCTCCGGCACCATCGGTGACACCAAGTGGTCGCCGCGCATCTTTGGCGGTGGCAACAAGGACGAACGAAAACCACCCACTGAAAAAGAGCTGCAGGAAGCGCAGCGCATCGGGGGCAGTCCCGCCAGGCCGAAGGCACCACCCGCTCAGCCGAAGCAGCGGCCGCTGTTTGGGAATTGATGCGGCTGTTTGAAGGATTTGCTGTCTTCAATGAGCGGACTGTGGCACGGAGGCCGCATGAAAGTAGAACGACTCAAATACGTCATCTGGGCAGCGGACATGAACCGTGCGGTAAATTTTTATGCGACCGTTTTTGGCGGCACGATCCTCAAGCAGAACGACATCATCAGCGAAGTGTCCATCTGTGACGGCATCATTGGCATTCATGGCGGTGGTGAGGGCAACCGCACTTGGACCGGGCTCAGCTTTCAGGTGCCGGATGTGATTGAAGGAGCACATGAAATCGTGGCGGCAGGTGGTCAGCTCACGCGTGAACCGCAGCCCGAGAATGGCGAGCCGCCTCACCTGGCCATGTGCGTGGACACCGAGGGAAACGAGATCATGCTCACGCGCAAACGCGCGCATTGATTTTCATGCGGGGCGGAGATCGGCACCGACTGCTTCGATCACATTTCGAAATCCATCCTTTGCCAGCATATGGCAGAGACCTTGGTTGATGCGCTTGATGACTCCGGGGCCTTCATAGATGAGGGCGGTGTAGATCTGCACCAGCGAGGCGCCGAGTCGGAGTTTGCGGTAGGCATCGGCTGCGGTAAAGACACCGCCGGTGCCGATGATGACATGACGCTGGCGGTTCATCCGCGTGGCAAGGCCGACGATGCAGCGGTTGATCAAGTCTTCGACCGGTTTGCCAGACACGGCACCGGGTAGCTGCTCCCATTCGCTGCGCGGTGCGGTGAGGCGCAGGGTGGCGGGTTTGCCAGGCGGGAGATTGAAGGAGAAGCCGCGCACGAAATCGAAGGCGTCTGTTTCTGACAGCAGGCGTTCGTGCTCCGCTGGATCGTCACGTGGGGCGACTTTTAGAAACACGGGGCAGGTGATGTCGAGCGCTTTCAATAATTGCAGCAGGCGCGTGATGTTGCCAGGCTGGGCGAAGAAGTCTTTTCCACCTGCGGCATTGGGGCAGCTCAGGTTCAGCATGAGGTAACTGGCATGGCGATGCACCAGCGAGACGCTGCGCTCGTAGTCGGCGAGGATGGAATCGTCACTGCATGCGGGTGAGCCGGGGCCAAAGTTGGTTTTGACGATGTTCACGCCGAGCGGGATGCGCATGCGATGTGCGGCAAGACGGGGTGCTACAGTTTCTGCGCCTTCATTGGGCAGGCCGTAATTGACGATGATGGCCTGATCCTGCGGCAGCCGGAAGAGACGCGGCCGTGGATTGCCCTGCGAAGGCTGTGCGGAGATGGAGCCGATCTCGGCAAAGGCGAAGCCGAGATGATCCAGCATGCGCAGGGCACGCGCGCTTTTGTCCCAGCCAGCGGCGAGACCGATGGGGTGATCGAACTGCATCCCTGCGACCTCGCACTGCAACTCGGGTGCTTTGAACTCCAGGCAGGCGCGGGTGAGTTGCGGGACGAAAGGCAGCGCTCCTGCGATGCGACATGCCTCGACGGTCCCATGATGCGCCGTTTCTGCATCGAGCTGGAAGAGCAGTGGGCGAATCAGGGTGGAGTAGAGGGACATGGGAAAAGAATCGCTCACTCCCCCGGCACAAAGAACTCCCGGCGTAGTTTGCTGAAGACGACTTCGGAGGTGCCGAATTTGGGGAGGAGGCGACGGCGGCCGGTGGTGTAGGTGACGTAGACTTCGTCGCGGTAGAGGTGCATGAAGGGGGTGTTCACGGCGTTGTAATCGACGATGGAAAAGGCCTTGGTGTAGGTTTGGTAATGGGCGTCGATCTGGACGACGTCGCATTTGTTGCGCGTGACGGTGGTGCCGCCCATGGAGACGCTGGGAGCGGTGAACAGAGCAACGAGGCCGATGGGCTTGCCGAAGTCACAGAGGGTGGGGCGGCCGATGCCGTAGGTCCATTTGGTGACGGGGACGTCGAAGTGGTAGAGGTCGGACTTCGCAGCTTTGCTCAGCATGTAGCCGGTTTCGATGACATTGGAGCGCAGGTGGAGATAGACGTGGGTTTTGTCCTGGGTGATGACGGGTTCGGCGAGGATTTTGACTTCGTTCTTGAGCAGGCGTGGATCGGGGGCACCGAGGAGTTCCCATGTCGCGCCGTGGTCGGCACTGCGCATGAGGATGTTGGTGAGGAGGCGGGTCTGGCCGTCCTGTGAGTTTTTGATCTGGATGGTGCTGTACAAGTGACCGTCGAACTCGACGAAGTCGCAGGCGGTGCTGATGCCTTTGGAAAAGGATGCGCCGGTGCCAGCGCCGAAGAGGAAGTCGAGATGGCTCTGCAGGGCGGCCTGGGTGAGATCGAGCACCTTATCAGGCTGCTTGGCAATGGTGCAGCGGAGGGGGTGGAGTTCGGAAAGCGTGGCGGTGGCGATGTGGTAGTCGCGGTAGAAGGCGCGATAGGCAGAGACGGGATCGCCTTCCTGGCGGCCGGTGAAGAAGATGCGCAGGGTTTCCTCTCCCAGCGCATGGATCATGGGCGCGGAGACGAAGGTGCCGCCGAGGGTGACGCTGCCGGAGGAATCGCCAGCTTTGGCGATGTCGACCCATTTGGCTGTGGCGGTGGGATTGAGGAGGTTGAAAACGGCCATGCGGGCGACCTGCCCGGCTTTGTTCTCCTCCGGGGTGGATTCATTGCACTGATACACGGCGAAGCCGATGCCCTGCACGATGCGCAACCCGGACTGGTGTGCGTAAAGCTCCGTCTGGTAATTGCTGATGATCTGGGCCTGATCGACAAAGGACCGGGAGGAGACCTGGCCGTCCGGCCGCAGGGTGGGTTCGGCGGCGAAACAGGTGCAAACCAGCGCCCCCAGCAGGGGCAAAGGGCGAAAAAGAGCGGGTAGCATGGTCCTGAACTTATCGAGCGGCGTATGGATGTCCAAACGCGTTGCAATTGCCCCCCATTTGGGCCATTCATGCCTCCGCCCATGACCCCCAAGATCGACCCCGCCCTGCATCGCGACAAAAAACCGGAATGGATCCGTGTGACGCTGCCGCGTGACCCGAAGTTTTGGAGCACGAAGGGGCTGATCACCGATTTGAAGCTGCACACGGTCTGCGAAGAGGCGCAATGCCCGAACCGCTGGGAGTGCTGGAGCCAGGGCTCGGCGACCTTCATGATCGCCGGAGACCGTTGCACACGTGCCTGCGGATTCTGTGCGGTCAAAACGGCCAAGCCCTTTGCACTGGAAGCCGATGAGCCGCAGCGCGTGGCCGAGGCGACGAAGCGCATGGGATTGAATCACATCGTCATCACCGCCGTGGCGCGCGATGACATGAAGGATGGTGGAGCGGAGCACTTTGCCCGTACCATCGAGGCCGTGCGCGAAGCCGTGCCGACGATCACGATTGAGATTCTCGTGCCCGACTTCAACGGCAAGGACGACGCGCTGGAAGTCGTGATGAAGGCGAGGCCGCACATCTTTAATCACAACCTCGAAACCGTGGAACGCCTGACGCCGCTGGTGCGCAGTCGTGCGATGTATCACCGCAGTCTGCATGTGCTTAAGCGTGCGAAGGCGATGGCTGAAGAGCTCGGCACCAAGTGCGCCACGAAGAGCGGGCTCATGCTTGGCCTGGGCGAGACGGAGACGGAACTGTTTCAGGCGATGGACGACCTGCGCGAACATGACGTTACTGTGCTGACTCTGGGCCAGTATCTGCGCCCCTCCCCGCAGCATCTGCCGGTGATCGAGTATGTCCACCCGGACACCTTTGAGAATTACAAGCAGATCGCCTTGAAGAAGGGCTTCCGCCACGTGGCGAGTGCGCCGCTGGTGCGCAGTTCGTACCACGCGTCGGATTTCAAGCCTGAGCTGGATCTGGAGTAGTCTCGTTTCGAACTCTCGCGGTTTATTTGCGGAAGCCGCCAGCCATGCGGTTCCAAAAGTTTGCGAGGGAGATCACGAAGCCAAGGGCCACGATCTCCTGCTCTGAGAACAGGGTGGATAGTTGATCGTATTCCTGTGCATCGTCATGGACGGTGGCCTTGTGTGTCAGTGCTTCAGCCCATGCCAGGGCGGCCTGCTCACGAGGAGAGAACAACGGGGAAGTCCGCCACGCAGGAAGCTGCTCAAGGCGTGCCTGATCTTCTCCCAAGTGTCGTGCTTCAGCCTGATGAAGTTGAATGCAGTAGGTGCAGTGGTTGATCTGGGAGACGCGGAGTTCGATCAGGGCCCGCAGGTTGGGGGCGATGGAAGTTTGGGCCAGGTCACGGGTCAGATGTCGGAAGCGGGAGGTCAGCTCCGGTTCGATTTGGGAGTAATCAATTCTCATGGGCTGGTTAAAGGGTGCCGGTTTCCAACTGCTCCAGGTAGATGAAGTCGGGGGCTTTGACGCCTGCTTCGGCTCGGATTTGCACAAGCTGGGGGGATTCAAAAAAGCTCCTCGCATCGGCAATGGATGTCCATGCTGAGAAGTGTACGATTTTGTTCGGATCGTCGTGGTAGCGGAGGACCTGATAGGAGCGCTCGCCGGCTGCTTTGCGAATGCCGGCGGCGCGGTCGAAAATGCTTTTCCATGCCGTGTAGTCGGCGACTTCGTGGATGATGAGAACGTGCTGCACTGGAGTGGTGGGTTGGGATGAGTGCACAATTAAAGAGGTATTGATTCTTGTGGAAATGCTATCAATGCATCAGATTGATGCTCTGAAAGCATGAATCGTCCCTCCGTCCATGAGCTTGAGTGCTTCGTTGCTGTTGCCGAGGCCTTGAGCTTTTCCAAGGCTGCCGCAAAGCTCAATCTTTCCCAGCCAGCCTTGTCCCGGCAGATTCAGGGGCTGGAGTCCAAGCTGACAGCCCGCCTGCTGGAGCGCAATACGCGGGCTGTTTCATTGACGCATGCTGGGAGGTTGTACCTGGATGATGCGAAGCAGCTGCTGACCCAGCTCGACCGGGCAACGGAAGTCATCCGCCGGGTGGGGGCCGGAGAACCGCAACGGCTGCGGCTCGCCTTTGTGGGGGCCTTGCTGGATGATGGGCTGGTGCGGCTGCTGCAAAAGTTTCGTGTCGAGCGTCCCGATTGTCAGATTCACATGGTTGATATGGCCCCGGCAGAACAACTGACGGCTTTGATGGGCGGAGAGATCGACGGGGCGTTCATCGGTGCGGCACCTGCCAAAGTTTCACGACAAATAGAGACCTTGGTCTGGAAGCGAGAGCCACTGCAGGTGGTGCTGCCGGAGCAGCATGCTCTGGCCAAAGGTGCATCGCTGAAACTCGCCCAACTCAAGGCTGAAAGCTGGGTGATGGTTTCCGCCAAGGCTGCCCCGGGTTTTCGAGAGCACGTGAGTGTGCTTTGCAGGCAGGCGAAGTTTCAGCCGAAGGTGGTGCAGGAGTCAGATCGTGTGGCGGCTGTGCTTACAATGGTCGCGGCAGGGCAGGGGATCAGTGTCTTGCCGGAGTCTTTGTCACGCTGGCTCGGTGTCGGCGTGGTCTTTAAAAACATGCATGAATCGAAAGCGATGCTGACGCACGCCTTTGCGTTCAGGCGTGGTGATCCTGGTTCTGAGCTGCAGGAGTTTGCCCGAATGCTGAGGGCTCAGTGATGCTGTGACGGCTTTTACCATGACATGCGTGAGCATTAGGCTGCACCTAATGGATGGGCGGTAACGTGAAAGCGTGTTGCGTGCGCGGCATTTCGCGTTCTCTTCGTACACCCCCAACCCACCACCATGTCCATTCGTCCCCCCGCCGAAGCCTACGAGAAAGTTCCGACTGTCATTTTCCCAGACTCCGCCAAGGCGGCCAAAACGCTGGCGCAGGAAGTGAAGCAGTTGATCGAGACCAAGAACAAGGCGGGCCAGCCTGCTGTGCTGGGCATGGCAACGGGATCAACACCCGTGCCGTTTTATCGCGAACTGATCCGTCTTCACAAAGAAGAAGGTCTGAGCTTCAAAAACGTCATCACCTTCAACCTCGACGAGTACTATGGCCTGAGCGCTGATCATCCTGAGAGTTACTCGATGTTCATGGCTGAGCAGTTGTTTGACCACATCGACATCCCGAAGGCGAACATCAATCTACCCAGCGGCACGGTGCCGGGAGACCAGGTCTTCAACCACTGCCGCCAGTATGAAGAGAAGATTCAAGCCTCCGGTGGCATTGATTTGCAGATTCTAGGTATCGGTCGAACGGGCCACATCGGCTTCAATGAGCCCGGTTCCAGCCGTGACTCGATGACACGCCGCATCACGCTGGACCGCGTGACGCGCCAGGATGCCGCCAGCGACTTCCGCGGGGAGCAGAACGTGCCGCACTTCGCGATCACCATGGGGGTGGGGTCGATTCTACGCGCGAAAAAGCTGGTGCTGATGGCCTGGGGCGAAAACAAAGCCGTCATGGTGGCCAAGGCTGTCGAAGGGCCGATGACGGAAGCGATCTCAGCCTCCTTCCTGCAGGATCATCCGGATGCGCGGTTCTTCATCGATCATGGCGCTTCACGTGAACTCACCCGCATCAAGCTGCCCTGGCTCGTTGGCCCGGCATCCTGGACTCCACGTGAGACCCGCCGCGCGATGGTGTGGCAGGCCTTCAAGATCAATCGCCCGATTTTGAAGCTGATCGACGAGCACTACAATGAGAACGGCCTCTCCGATCTCCTTTCCGAACAGGGGCCGGCTTACCAGCTCAACATTCGCATCTTCAACCAGCTGCAGCACACCATCACCGGCTGGCCCGGCGGCAAGCCTGATGAGGACGACACCTACCGCCCTGAGCGTGCACGGCCGTATCCAAAGCGATGTCTTGTTTTCAGTCCGGAGCCGCAGGATGCCATCACTGGCATGGGCGGCACGATTGACCGCATGGTCGAGCAAGGGCATGACGTGCGGCTGATTGCGCTGACTTCAGGCAGTCTGCGCGTACCGGACAGCGAGGCGGATAAATTTGCCGAGACACTGCTGGAACTGGCCTCCAATGCGGCCAATCCTGCCACGTGGGCGGCTCAGGTGGCCTATGCGCGGGAAGCGCTGGGCCTGCTGGAAGCCAAGGGTGAGTTCGGTGAGGACCCGCCCCTGCTGCGGCAGCTCAAGGGCCTGATTTTGCGCGGTGAATTGCGTGATGCCGCTCACACGGTGGGCCTGGCCAATGACCGTGTCACCTTTGTGGATCTGCCCTTTTATGAGCAGGGGCGTTACCGCCGCTTCAAGAGCACGGAGGAAGACCACAAGGCGCTGGTCCGTCTGTTGCAGGAGCACAAACCCCACCAGATCTACATCACGGGTGATGCAGCCGATCCATCAAGCGTGTCGGGCATTTGCTTCCGCCTGCTGGTGGCTGCGTTGCAGTCGTGTGCGGGCGAGGAGTTCGCGGGTTCCTGCAGCGTGTGGCTGTATCGTGGCAAAGAGCGTCCGCTGGAACCGCATGAGATCGACATGGCGATTCCGATGAGTCCCTTGCAGATCGAGCGCAAGGCCAACGCCCTCTCACGTTACGGAGCTTTGTCCTCTCTGGAAAAAGAAGCGCCGGAGACCAATCGCGAAAATGCGCGGCTTTATGATGCGCTCGGTCTGGCCGAGTACGAGGCCATTGAGACATTCCAGCGCTGGCGCCGGGTGTAATCCAGTTCTTAGCCAGCTACTGCGAGCTTGGTATCGCGGTAGCTGCATTTTCCCAGCCGCCGAAGCTCGTCGCAGTGGGCTTCGATGCGCATGCTCTTCATGCTGGGCTGAAACCCAAGCCTGCGTGTGATGCAGTCATGCAGCAGCGCGGTGTGATCATCCTCAAACTCCACCACCCGGTCGCAATCGAGGCAGATCAGGTGATTGTGCTGGGGCTTGTCGAGGAAATTGGGGTCGTAGTAGGTCTGGTCACGGCCCAGATCGACTTCGCGCAGCAGTCCGCACTCCACTAGAAGGGTCAGGGTGCGGTAGACGGTGGCCCGGGAAACGGTGCTGTCGAGTTTGCGCGCCTTCTCCAGCAGTTCCTCTGCTTTGAAGTGGTCATCGGTGGCAAAGGCAGCCTCCACGATGACATCCCGTTGCTTGGTACGGCGCAGTCCCTGGCTGGCCAGATGTTTTTCCAAGCGTTGAGTGATACGTTCGTCCATGTGACAGGGAGGTTAGCCATGCCTGTGGATCGCGCAAGGCAGGGCTTTTTTTGAAGAAGAGGGCGGTGAAATGCCGGGTTTTAGGGATGTTGCGTGAAAAAATGCCGCGTTCTGAGGTGAGCTAAGGCAATGCTTAGTTCCTTATAATAGAGTGAACTAAGCGAATACAAAGCCGGAGTTGAGGTCTCATAGAAAGCAGCGTCATTTTGCAAGAAAAGTAGGCATGGCGTTCAAATTAATTTAAAATAATTATGGATTTTATTGTTAATATTGATAAAATTACTCATACTGCCTGATTCCAAGCATGCCTTTACCATTTTCATTTTCAACACAACGCCAAAGCTCTGAGGCCGAAAGTCCTGCGGAAGCCATAGCAATGGCTATTGCAGAGAAAGTGATGAGCCATGCCCCAGGGCATGTCAGCACTGAGCCTCTGCAGGGAACTCAGGGAAGCATCTTTACGCCCCCAGCACAGGAAGCTCTGCCACGCGCAGTTCCCCATTTCCCGCGTCCGGCTGCAGTGAGTTCAGCAAAACAGCCTTACAAACAAGAGCACGAAGCCGTTCTGCCAGTGGAGATGCAATTGACAGCCGCAGTGCCGCCGCCCACGTCACAGCAGCCATCTGTGCAGGGGACTGCATCAGGCCATGACTTGCCGGCTCAAATCGATCAGCTACGCAACGACATCTTTGGCATTGCCATGAATGCGAGCGCCTTAAATGACCGGATTGACCGCATGGAGCAGCGGCTTCCGCAAGCCGGGCAGTCGGCGCAGGCCGGGATCGCCACGTTGCGTGGCGAGATCGAAACCTGGCTGGAAAACCACCTCAATGCGGCCGTCGAGCACTGCATGAATCAGATCATCAACCGCACCAATTCTTCTGCCAACCGTTCCGTCAACTGACCGCCATATCCGTATCATTCGACCTTACACTTTATGAACTCCCTGAGACTCCGTATCCTGTTCCCCCTCTGGCTTTTCGGCTTTTTGCCAGCCATGGGAGCCACCCGAATGATGGGGCAGCCACTTGAATGGTTCTTCGGCATGACAGGCGTGCTTCTCGGCGGCGGCGTCTTTCTGGCCGCCTATTTGATTTCCGGCTGGCTTCTCAAACCGACGACGGCCGTCATGAAGGGCACCACGGCGGTGCTGCGCGGAGTTCCTCCGGACGCCCAGTCCGCTGAATGGCTGCCTGCCGATTTTTGGAAGCTGCGCTGTGACATCAACATGATCTTTGCCAAGCAGCGCCAGGCACTCAATGCCGCCGAGCAGCATGCCTGCCAGACTGCGCAGCGCCTGCTCAATGCGGAACGCCTGCTGCGTGAAGCGTTCACGGCTCTTCAGGGCCTGTTTGCCGCCAGCGATGAAGGGGTGCTCGTGGTGGATGCCCAGGGCTCCATCATCGCCTCCAATGCCAAGCTGGATGATTTCCTCGGCAAACCGGTCGAAGAAGTCGCCGGACGGGATTCCACGCGCGTTCTCAATGCGCTGATTGAGCGATTTGAAGAAAAAGCCGTGATCACCGCCTGGATCGAAAAGACCTCCGCCAATCTCGAAGGCCAGTCTGAAACGCCGCCGCTGGTCTCCAATGACAACCGGGTATTCTCCCTGCGCTCCAGCCCGATGCGCACGGATGCCGGTGAAGTGATCGGACGCATCTGGATCGTGAAAGACCGCTCCGAAATGCGGGTGCTGGAGAACCAGCTCCGCGAATCGCAGAAGATGGGAACCATTGGTCAGCTTGCCGGCGGCATCGCCCATGACTTCAACAACCTCCTCACGGCCATCCGCGGCAATCTCACGCTCGCCGAGCTCACTCCTGCTTCCAATCAGGCCGGGGTGCGTGACAAGCTGCAGAATGCCAATCACGCCACCACGCGTGCGGCGGAACTCGTCAAATCCCTCCTCGGCTATTCACGCCGCAGCACCGGTGTCGCCGTGCGCAAGGCCACCAATCTCAAGCGCCTTCTGGCTGACGTGCAGAACCTCCTCAAGCACAGCGTCGATCCACGTGTCACCATTCAAATGCGCGGCGGCATGGACGCCTCCTACGCGACTGGAGACGCCACGCAGATCGAGCAGGTCATGCTCAATCTCTGCCTCAACGCACGCGATGCGCTGCCCGCAGACAAAGGCGTGATCGAAATCGCCGTCGAAAACGTCACCCATCGCATGCCGACGAAATCAGCCGAAAGCAATGAGGCTTCCGACTTCGTCATGCTCGTGGTGCGTGACAACGGCCATGGCATCTCTGAAGAGCACCGTCAGCGCATCTTTGAGCCCTTCTTTACGACAAAGGCTGGCAGCAAAGGCACAGGCCTCGGCCTTTCCACCGCGCAGGACATCGTGCGTGAGCACGGCGGCTGGATCGAGTTCGACAGCGAAGTGGGCCGGGGCACCGAATTCCGTGTGTTCCTTCCACGGTTGCTCAGTCCTGAGCAGATTGAGGAAGAGGCACCGATCGACAACGGTCCGGCCATCAATGCCCCGATTGGCGGTCAGACCACCATTCTGGTGGTGGATGATGAGGCTCCGGTGCGCTCCATCGCCATGAACATGCTCGGATTCCTCGGCTACCGCGTCCTGGAGGCCTGCGATGGCCAGCAGGCGCTCGAGATCCTCCTGCGCACTCAGGAGAAGGTGGACGCCGTGTTGCTCGACATCTACATGCCCAAGCTTTCCGGCCGCGACACCTTCAAGGAACTGCGCGCTGTCGGCAACGATGTGCCGGTGGTGGTTTGCAGCGGTTTTGTCATCGATCCTGACGAATTTACCATCCTCAGCCAGGGCCGGACACCGCCGGTGGACATCATGCTCAAGCCCTACTCGTTGGACGGTTTGAGCAAGGCGCTCGCCAAAGCCGTGCAGAAAAAACAAGTGGAGGGCCCTGTTTATGAGCTCACCGCGAGCCGGGCACCGCAGCAGGCAGCAATGCTTGTTTCCTGAGCACAAGCGAAATCTGGGAGGAGAACTGCCTGCCGGCGGCCATCTTTCCCCTTTTCGATTGCCGCAAAGGCGCTACCATCCGCGCCCCATGATCAAAGTCGGCCTCGTCTCCCTCGGTTGCGCGAAAAACCTCATCGACTCGGAAATCATGATCGGCCACCTCCAGCAGGCAGGCATGGTCATGACACCCGAGCCGGACCTCGCGGATGTACTCATTGTGAACACCTGCTCGTTCATCGACATGGCCAAGAAGGAAAGTGTCGGTGCGGTGCATGACGCCGTGGACCAGCGGGCTGGCTCGAAAAAGCGTGCGCGACAGAAGATCATCGTGGCAGGCTGCCTCTCGCAGCGTTTTTCAACGGAACTCCCGGGCCTGATGCCAGAGGTGGATGCCTTCATTGGTCTGGATCAGATCACGCAGGTGGCCCCCATCATTCAGAAGCTCATGGGCACCAAGGATCACGAGCAGGAAAACCTCGTCACCCGTCAGCCGCAGTACATTCCGGATTACGACACGCCCCGCTTCCGCCTCACGCCGCAGCACATGGCCTACATCAAGATTGCCGAAGGCTGCAATCATCCGTGTTCCTTCTGCATCATCCCGCGCATCCGTGGCCGCCACCGCAGCCGGACGCAGGAAAGCATCATCAAAGAGGCGCAGCAGCTCATCGCCAGCGGGGTGAAGGAGATCAATCTCATCTCCCAGGACACCACCTACTTCGGCATGGACAAGTGGACGGAAGAGCGCCCCAAGCCGCGCAGTGGGGTCGATTCCACCAAAGGCGAATCCCTTTCCTCTCTCATCCGCGAGCTCAACAAGATCGAGGGTGACTTCTGGATCCGCCTCCTCTACACACATCCCGCGCATTGGAGCGACGACCTCATCCAGGCCATTGCCGAGAGTCCCAAAGTCGCACGTTACATCGACATGCCGCTTCAGCACATCAGTGACCGCATGCTGGGCCTCATGAAGCGTGAGACGGACGGCGCCTACATCCGTGATCTCATCAAGCGCATCCGTGCTGGTATCCCTGGAATCGCCATCCGCACCACCTTCATCGTGGGCTTCCCCGGTGAGACTGAGGCTGACTTCAACGAACTGCTTCAGTTTATTCAGGACACAAAGTTCGAGCGTGCCGGCGTCTTCAACTACTCCCGTGAGGAAGACACCCGTGCTGCGAAGATGGAGGATCAAATCCACCACATGACCCGCAAGGCCCGCTGGAACGAGGCCATGCGCGCTATCCAGCGCAGCATCGAAGGCTTCAACACCACGCAGGTCGGTCGCAAGATGCGTGTTCTCGTTGAGGAGCCCGGCGTCGCACGTAGTGAAATGGACGCGCCTGACATCGACACCACTGTTTTCGTGAGCAAGAAACTCCCCGTGGGGAGCTTCGCTGACATCACCGTCAAGGAGTGGCGTGGCTACGATCTCGTGGCGGCCTAAGCAACAAACGGTCACTCAGCGGCCTTGGGCCGGAAACGTTCGGCGACGCGGTCCACACCACCGCGTGGTCCGTTCGCCGGCTTGAATCCACCAGACTCCCAGGTTGTTTTTTCCGGGTAGGGGTAGAGAGGCATGTCGAGTTCGGTTTTGCCATCGACGATGCGTTGCGCGCTGAGGGTGTGAGGAGCCTCGCCTTTTTCGCGCCAGTTCATGACCAGGCCGAGCATGTCGGGCAGTTTGTTGATGCCGGGGCCTGGGCCATGGCTCATGCCGGGAACGATGTAGAATTTGCAAAACGCCGCTGCTTTTTCGAGAGAGCCAAAGTGCTCGATGACACGTTCGTAGTAATCGAGTGATGCATGGTAGGGTACGCAGGAGTCGGCCGAGCCGGAGATCATGATCAGTTTGCCACCGCGTTTTTCGAACGGGGTGAGGTCGGGGTTTTCAGCGTTGAGATAGGGACCCAGTGCTGCGGTGTAGGTGTCGATGTCCTTGCCGAAGTCGAGGCTCTGCACGTCCTTGTCCTTCCCGAAGACCCACTGGAAAAGATAGAGGTGACCGTGGGCGATCTTGAAGGAACTGCCGAAGGGAATGCCATCGAAAATGCGTTCGCCGGTGATCGCGTGTTTGGGGCCACCGAACAGTTTCCTGAGGGCCTCTGCGTGTTTGTCCGTCAGTGTTGGATCTTTTTTCAGCGCCAAAGTTATCACCGCCTCAATGTCTTTCCCGGTGCAGCGCGGGTCTGAAACCATCTTGCCTGCGGTTTGCGGGATTTCGCGTGAGGCCATGTATTCGTTGCCGGCGGCGATGATGTTTTCCTCCTGCGAAGCAGTGAATGGGCATTGATGGAAGATCTGCTCATTCCACAGGAAATAGGCATGCAGTGGCGTGCGGCAGTGGGCGGGGACGTTGGCCACGATGCCGTCGTAATCTTCGGGATAGCGTTGGGCTTCCTGAAGCGCCTGCTGGCCTCCGGTGGAGCCACCGTTGAAGTAGGAATATTCGGGTGAGTGGCCGTAATAAGCTTTGATGACCTGCTTGGCGGAAGTGGTCATGAGGTGGGTGGCGCGATAGCCGAAATCCTTCCAGACATCCGGTTTGCCAATGCCGGAATCAGAGTTCGGGGCGGTGCCCATGTCTGTGGTGGCGACTGCATAGCCACGAGCCATGGAGCCTGCGAGGCTTCCTGAATTGATGCGGCCGGCGGCACCACCGTTGCCAAGCCCGATGAAGCGGTTGTTCCATTTTCCTGCCTCAGGCAGCCAGATTTCCACGTTGATGTTGGAGTCTTTGCCCGGGTTGAGAATGAGCTTCACCACCGTGTGTGGCGGCACGTTTTTGTCTGCAGTGGCGCTGATTTCATCAGCGAGGACGATTTTTCCAGCGTCGATTTGAAGATGCTTGAGTGTCGCAAGCCGATCTGTGTTTTCCGGGGGCGCGGCCAGTGCTGATATGGAGGCCAATGCCCCGAGAAAAAAGTATCTGCAAAGCTGCCAGGGAATTCTTGAGATGTTTTGTTTCATAGCTCAGTCACTGAATGATCTGTCCGTGTGGAGCTGGATGCGCTCCGGCAATGAGCGTGCCGAATCACGGTGTTCCTTGCAACAGATGAATGAGCTTTCCCCGCGAACGAAGCGCTGAAGTGTCAGCGTCGTTTGGAGGTTCGTTTCCGCGCTTGGGTCTGTGCGCGGAGGGTCTCGTTGATTTCTTCCGGGGTCAGGACGATCGCGTGGCGGATGGTGACTTCCTCCAATTTAGCGACTTCAGCGGGCGGCGCTGCTGCTGGTGGATTGAGGGGGGGCTTCGGAGGTTCCGTGGCTGCTACGACCGGCTCAGGTGTTGATGGCGCTGACGGGGCAGGAAGCGGAGTTGGTAGATGGGTGGCCATCTCCTTTGGAGGGAGGTCGAACTGCGAAGGCTTGTCGATTTCCTGGCTGGCGAGAATGGCTCTGCGGATTACGGGTTCAACATTGGGCGGTGCTGAAGCTTCAGGTTTAAGAGCCACTGGCATCGGAACATCCGCCACCAGGGCAGGGGGCGGCGATGGCGGAAGGGGGAGCTCGACCGCTATCACGGAGGTCTTCTTCACGATGGGAAGGGGCAGCGCCTCAAGGGGAGGAATGGCTGCGGGTTTTGGAGTGATCTCTGTGACCTCCTCCTGAACGGGGACAGCGACTTGTGGTAGCGAACTTGGCACCGCAGCAAGCACGCCTGAGCTGGCTTCTGAAAAGTCGCCATAGATCATCCAGGTCAGTGCCCCAAGGAGCAGGACTGTCGCAGCCAGAGCCAGCCATGGGAAAGTAAACTGGGGAGGAGAAGGACGATGGAAATCGAGTGACTTGAGATCGCCACTGACAGGGGCGAGGAGGAGGGTTTTCCTCCCATGATCCACGGGGGCATCGACCGTGTCTTGGTCTTCCTCAAAGTCAGAGACAAAACCTGCGCTGGTGACTTCCTGTGAAGCGAGGGGGGCCTCGATGGAGTCCATTTCGGCAGTTGCTGCGGTCAGGAGATGGGAAAGCTTTTCCGTGAAGTCGGGCGGGTTGGGGACGGTGCTGCCGCTCAATACGCACTGCAGGCACTCATGGAGGTAACTCGCTGCCATTTCAGGCATGCTGGAGTGATATTCGGTGATCTCGCGCAACTGACCTTCTCCCGTGAGAAGATAGGCCGCCAGACTGATGAAGGTGCGATGACGCTCATCACGGGCGGCGATACCGGCTGCTTCTTCATTTGGGTTGTACTCCCATGGGCTCAGATCGATCAGCCGTGGCTTGCACAAGCTGCGCATCGTCTTGTGCAGGCGGAGTTTCACCAAAAATTTTGGCCAGGCGTCCAACCGCTTTTGATGCAGGCGCTCCAGATCACGGGGAAGTACGGGACCGTCATAGCCGACACAGAGCTGAATGTTGGCTGGATCCAAATCCACTCGCTGAACGCCGGTTTCGGTTGCCTGCTCCAAACCGGCATGGATCTGCCGCAGCAGCGTGATGACTTCTCCGGGATTGAGTGTGCCGCGTTTCGCCATGAGTGCGCTCAGGGACATGCCCGGCTCACGCGCCTCGGAAAGAAAGGCCCAGTCAGGCCCCTTCCAGAGACTCATCATATGCAGGATGTTGGTCTGCCTGGCAGGATCCTGCCGCCAGACCTGCGGGGGAAATGCCATGAAATCAGACTGATTTGCAATGCGTTCTGGCGGCAGCAGATGCAGGGTGACCGGCTGTTCGGCGGACGTGTTGACTGCCGAAATCGTGAAGGGATGGCAGCCTGAAAGCTCGGGGTTTTGGATCCGGAAACTTGCGCCAAACAGGGTTTTCAGCGGAATTTCTCCCAACAGCAATGTCTGCAGGTGGGAGACGGGCAGTGTGGAAGGATCGGCCACCAGCAGCAGCTTGGGATTGCGCGCCTGCACCAGCGTTACATAGGAGCACATCGCCTCACGAATCTCGTCACGCAGTGACTTTTTCGAAATCGAATGAGCTGAAGGGCTGGTCAGGACTGATTTGATGAGGAAGCGCAGGCTCGCTGGCAGTTCTGCGATGATGCTGAAATCGTCGGGATTGCCGCCTCGATAGGTCTGCCCGGTCATGAGCAGAAAGAGCAAACGGCAGGCCTCGCCAACGAATCGGGAGCTGTGCTGGCCAGAGGCCTCGGACGTTGGCTGTGACAGGCCGTAGTCATACAGCCGGAGCTGCAAAAATTCCCCTTCTTGAGTGGTGACCAAAACTTGGTCCAAGCGCACGGTTGAAAGCAACTGCCCTTGTTCCTTTGCTCTCCCCAAATCTTGGAGAAGCTGATGAACCAAGGCCAGCGATGTCACGGTGGGCAAGGCCCCGCGCCGCCGGACATATTCCTGGACGAACTCTCCTTCATTCAGGTCGGTGACGTAATAGGGCAGGCCGTCATCAACGCCGACTTCGAGAATCGTCATGAAGGATTGGCCGCGCATAAGCGCCGCACTTTGCAGCAGTTCGAGAGTGCGAAGCTGCAGGCCTTCATCGATTATTTCCGGCTTCACCTCTATTGGGTCCAAGTGGGTATTGGGCTCGTAAAACCTGTGGAGGAACCTGGATTGACCTCGTGATTTTTTAACCTTCCGGCGTGCCTTGGACTTGGATTTGTGTCCTTCCAGCCGTGAGGCCGCCCATTGGCGGCGCGACTGCCAGCTCACTGGCTTTACCCAGCGTCGCATGGTGGAGGGCTGACTTGGGGCAGGCACAGGTGCGGCTTTCCCGGTGAAAATATGAAGCTCCACCAAACGGCTGTTTCTCTGATCAAAGGCCAGCATGACCACCTCATCTTGTGCCCGCGGCAACTTGATTGGAGAGCCATTGCGATGACTTGCCAAGGCGAGGGTTCCAAAGAGTTGCGGCCCTTCAATCATAACTCAGACGTGCTTGTATAGAGAATTCAGTGAACCGTGTTCAGGTGGTATCACTGTTCTTGAGTATGATCTTTGCGACTCAATTGTGCAATGGAAATTATATATTGTGGATATATATTTAAAAAACGAGGCATGGTATGACTAATATTGAAATCGAAATAACCTGTGGCAGCCCCTGAAATCACTCGTGGGCCATGCAATCAAAACTGCTGTGATGCTTGCTCTCGTGGTGAATTGTGGACATTCTGCCTCATGACACGCAGCATTCTTGCCATCGGCGCACATTATGACGATTGTCCTTTTGGCATCCCTGGCACGCTTCTGCGGGCCGTGCAGAAACATCAGCGAGTGGTCATTCTCAGCCTGATCGGCGACTACACGAACTGGCCGCCGGTCAAAGGGCGGGAGCAGGGCCTGCTGGAGCTCTCGAAGCAACTTGCCGCCGAGCGTGGCATTGAGATGCGTTTTTTACCGTATAAGAGCCTGGGCTTCGAGCCCACTCTGGATACCAAGCGAGCCGTGGCCGAAGTCGTGGCTGATGTGAAACCCGACACCGCCTTCATGCTCTGGCCGCGTGATCGCCATCCTGACCACGAGGCCGCCAGCGCCATCTGCCATGCAGCCTTGTATCAACCGGCGCGCCTGCTTGGGCGCGAGGAGGTGAAGACTCCCTCACGCGTCTACTGGTATGACAACGGTCCTGGTCATACGATTGGCTTCGAACCGGATACTTATGTCGATGTTTCAACCGAATGGCCCGCGGCGAGCGAGTGGCTGGGACGATTGATGGCCTATGTGCGCAAGGAAGACTATGACCCGGCCAAAACGGATGCCGCCATGGAGACGAAGAGTGTGCTTTCCCGCTATCGCGGTCTGGCCTGCGGGGCCAGGTATGCCGAGGCATTCAAGAGTGTGCGCCCAGTGGTGAATGCTGAGTTTTAAAACGCGACTTGCCATCCTTTGGATGGTGCCCCCGGTAGGATTCGAACCTACGACAAATTGATTAAGAGTCAACTGCTCTACCAACTGAGCTACGGAGGCATGTTTGAAACCAAACAGCGTTGGAAGGGGAGGAGTTTTAATCGTGTATGCGCTCTGCGCAAGTTTGTTTTGCCCTGAGCTGGAAACTTTCGGGTGCGGCGCCGGACCGAAAGTCGCTGCTGCGATGGCAAACAGGCATGATTTTGGATGTTTTCAATGCAGTGACGTGGTATCCCGCCGGCATGCGTGTGCTGATTTTCATCCTTTTTGCGTCAATGCAGGCCTCTCTGGCGGCGGATCTGCCCTTGGCAATCAACTTGGCAGGTCAGCCGGGACCCTACACGATCAAACGCTGGAAGAGTGACTGGCCGGGCTGTGAATTTGAAGGTGGTATTGAACAGGGACGTGTCGTCATCGTCGAAAGCGATGCATTGAAATGGCTGCGTGTGAACTTTGCCGTTGGGAAGATTGGTCCTGAGGAAGGGGGTGCGGGCTGGCGGATACCGTTTGGCAAGCATGAGACGGCGGAGCTGAGCTACACGCTGCGCTTCAGCAAGGATTTCGATTTCGTCAAAGGGGGCAAACTGCCGGGACTGTGCGGCGGCCCGGACAATGTGAGCGGCGGTCGCCGGGCCACTGGGACGAATGGGTTCTCAGCGCGCCTGATGTGGCGCAAAGACGGACGTGGGGAAGCTTACGTGTATCACAAAAATCAAAAGGGTGATTATGGCGACAGCTTTGCCTTTCCTGCCGACTTCCGCTTTCCCATCGAGGCTCCGGTCAAGGTGAAGATCGCCGTGACGATGAACACAGTGGGCAAGCGCGATGGTGACTTGCGTGTTTGGATTGATGAAAAACGCCTGGTGGAACGAACGGACATGGAATGGCGCACGGTGGACAGCTTTGGTGTGGATGGTCTCTACTTTGAAACCTTTCACGGTGGCGGTGATGCCTCCTGGGCGCCGACACGGGCCTGCTGGGCGGAGTTCACGGAGATGAGAGTCGGCAGATAGCGATCTTTCAAACGCCTCCAAATTGGGCATTGACCGCGCTCCTGCAAATCAGGACACTCAGGTCAATCCCAACCAGGAGGTCATCATGAATGAACTGCAATCCCGCCGTGCGTTCCTTGCCGATGTGAGCAAGGGAACGCTGTTAGCCACCCTCGGTCCCGCGCTCGCAGCTGAGTTCGGCATCAGTTCCGCCGGTGCGGAGGAAACAACCGCCGCTTTGAATTTCGGAGACATGGAGGCGCTGGTTTGCTTCATGCAGGAGACTCCCGTGTCGAAACTGCAGCCTGCGCTTGCCGCGAAACTCAAAGCGGGCGCGTCATTGAAACAGCTCGTGGCCGCAGGCGTGCTGGCAAACGCTCGAACGTTCGGCGGCGAGGACTACATTGGTTTTCACACGCTCATGGCCCTGAGCCCGGCGCTGAAGATGTCCGGCTCCATGCCGGGGCAGCAGCAGGCGCTGCCGGTCTTCAAGGTGCTGTATCGAAATACGAACCGCATGCAGGAAAACGGCGGTCGCATTGGCGAAGTGCTGCATCCGGTAAGCGCAGGAACGGATCACCCGAATGCGCAGCAACTGCATGACTTGGTGAGACTCAAGGACACTGCGGGCGCGGAAAGAGTTTTTGCCACGATGATGCAGAACAGCCCGGACGATGGCTTCAATGCGCTGCTCGAATGTGTGCAGGACAACCCGGAGGTGCACCGCACTGTGCTACCGTACCGCGCCTGGGATCTGCTCGATGTGGTGGGACGTGAGCACGCGACGACGCTGCTGCGGATGTCGCTGCGCTACTGCCTGAACTCGGAAAATTATCGCAGGCCGGAATGGGACGAACACAGCAAGGCGCTGACGAAGCTCATGGATGAACACAAGCTCATGGGGCGCGACCCTGGCACGAAGTCGATGGAAGACGGCGTGGTGGAAAAGCTCAGCATGACCATTTTCAGCGGCACGCCGGAAGACGCTGCAGGTGCGGTGGCTGAGGCGCTGGCGGAGGGATTTGATCCGCATGAAATCGGCGAGGCGATCTCGCTGGCGGCAAATCAGCTCGTGCTGCGTGATCATGGCCGTCCGCCGGAATGGGAAGCTCCGGGCAAACCGACTGGCAGCGTGCATGGCGACTCTGTCGGCGTGCATGCGAGCGACTCGGTGCATGCGTGGCGCAATCTCTCGCAGGTCAGCAAAGGACGGAATGTTTCTGCATGTCTCATTCTCGGCGCGTGGCAGGTGGCACGTGATCGTGGTGCGGCCACCGGCCAGCAATTCCTTGAATGGGAGCCCGTGCCTCATAAGCGCTACATCAGCCAAAGTACGGATCAGTCAAAGCTGCTCGGAGAACTGGATGGACACATTCGGCAGAATCTTCAAGCGCATGCCGCCGGCGTGGTGCAGCGCTGTGGCATGCGGGGAATGGATCCGGAGGCCGTGTTCAAGACCTTGCTGCGTTACGCCGTCAGCGAAGATGGCGCGCTGCATGCGGAGAAGTATTTCCAGACCACCTGGGAAGAGTTTCATCGGACTCGTCCCGCCTTCCGCTGGCGTCAGTTGACAGCCTTGGCGCGTGTGACGGCGAGCGAGTTTGGCCGTCCGGCACCTGGACAGGCGGAAGCTCGCGAACTGTTGGGAGTGTGAAGCGAAAGCCAGCGCCAAAAAAATGACGTGGCGGATGAACGAGTCATCCGCCACGTGCCAATGGACAGGGAAATCAGAATATTCCGAGACGTGTGTTGCTGTTGACATTGAGCGGCAGCCCACGAGTTCCCACACGAGCGTTCACTCCGGAAGGCCGGGGGGCGGGCCTGGAATGATAGTGGGTGGGGTGGTTGTTGCCGTAGTTGTTGTTGTATCCGGGGTGATATGGGCGGGAGGGGGCACGGCGGGAATATCCCGGGCCGGTGTTCACGTAGCCACCCGCATCAACGCAACTGGACAGCGTCGCGATGAACAGACCTAGAGTGAATAACTGCAGGATGTTTTTCATTGGATAGAGGGGTTCTTTCCAATACATCGGTTCAAAACGATTCGTGGTCGTACGTTCGTATTCACCGGGCCTTGATCAATTGTACGGCGTCTGCTCCGACGATGCCGTCTGTATCCTTGCTGCTGATCGTGATGACGGCGGGCTTGTCTGCCGTGAAAGGGAACACGCCGAGGCTGACGAAGAGCTTGTCGATGGGCGGTGCCTTGCGTTGATTCACCAGAACCGTCTGCGTCCCTTCCGCATGCTCTATGCTCACCGGTACATTGCTGGCACGGTTGGGCGCAGAGGCATAGGACACGCGCACTTCGTATTTGCCCGAAGCCGGAATTTTCATCCGATAGATGACGCTCTTGGTGCCTTTCTCGGCATTAGCGTCATGGATGCTGGAGCCATCGACGGGACTGCCATAGGCGCTGCCGGTCCAGTGTCCGATCTGCTCAGCTTCCTGCTCGCTCATGACAATGCCGGGCAGCTTGGCGGAGCGGACCATGCTGGCGAGAGAGGCGAGTTCGAGCACGGCTTTGTGTTCGAGCAGTTTTTTGCGCAAGGCGGGCACGTCGATGTTTTGCACCGGGGTCTTCGCCTTGATCGCCATGACGGCGGCGAGGCCTGATGCATGGCCCAACGCCATGTAAACCGGCTCCATGCGCAGTGAGCAGTAAGCGATGTGGCTGGCGGAAAGGCATACGGGAACGAGCAGGTTTTCGCACTCGATGCGCTTGGGCGTCAGGCTGCGATAGGGGATCTGATAGGGCAGCGCCGGGGTGTCTTGAAAGCTGCCCTCATCACGCACGGTGCCGTCTTCGGCGAGGATGCGCTGCACGATGTGGCAGTCGATCAGGAACGAGCCCATGCCGACGGAGTCGTCTTTGAATATGTCGGTTTGCAGATCCTTCTGCACCATGACGTATTCGCCGATCATGCGGCGGCCTTCGCGCACATACAGCGCGTAGGGCCAGTGGGCGTTGTCGGCGAATTCGTCTTTGCACAGGCCCCAGGAGTTCGTCTGTTCTCGCAGACTTTGCGGCACGCGTTCATCATGGCCGAGGAACCACAGCATGCCCTGGATGAAGTCGGTGTGGTCCTGCCAGATGCGTGCGCGTGTGGCGGCATCACCATCGGGGTAGTCGAAGTTTGCACCGGGATAGTCAGTGGAGAAGAGGCCCTGGGCATTGAGGTCGTATTTGCCATTGGCGATGTTGCCGAGATGAAACAAGCGGCCGAAACGAACGCCGGGGAAGGCGTGGATCAGACGCAGCAGCAGTTCATAGCGAGCGGGGTCATAACTCGCAGGCTTTGGGAAGGGGAGCAGGATGTTTGCGCGCTGGGTGACGCAGATGCGAAAGTTGTAGCTCTGGGTGAGCTTGTCCGCGCTGCCGGGGGCGAGCTTGGGATCTGGGAAGACGCCGTAGATGGGCATGCCCTTCGCATCGAGACCGGAGATGCTCGCAGGTGTGCCGTGAATGTAGCTGGGGCCTTTGCCGCCGATGCTCGGGCAGTCGCTATCCATGACTTCAATGGTTCGCGGACGGATGGGCATGGGGTGATAACCCGCGAGCGGCTCGCCATACTGAGCGGTGCTTTCACGCCCGACGATGTAGCTGACCTTGGCCGCTGCCATGATATCGCCCTCATAGGTGGCGTCGATGAATTCTTTGCCGTGGTAGGTCGTGCCGTCGCTCGTGGTCAGGCTGGTGATGCGTGCGCCTTCCTTCGTGATCGACTTGAGCGACTGTGCCGTGACCACCTTCACGCCGGCTTCCTGCAGCATGGTTTGAAATGTGCTCAGGTTCACGCTCGGCTCCGCATACCACATGGGGGTGCCCGGCTTCGCGGCAGCAGCGCGGGCGAAAAACTCGCGTGGGAGGCCGCCGATGGTCTCCTCCTTGCCCACGTCTGAGCGGCAGAGACCGCCCGTGACCATGCCGCCGATCCATTTGGTGGGCTCGATGACCAATACGGACGCACCCTCACGTGCGGCAACAATGCCGGCGCTCAGACCTGCTGGAGTGCCGCCATAAACGACGAGATCAAAATCTGCCGCAGCAAGAGGAGAGGCGAGACCAAGAAGGAGGAGCAGGCGGTGAAAAAGCATGAGGCGAAAAAAGAGCAGGCAGCAGCGCCATGCATCCTTTTTCGCCTCGTCTTTTGAATCGGTGTGCTTACTGCTTCGCGAAAGCTTCGAAGGCTTCGGCCACTTTGCCTTCCTTCTCGTCGCCCTTGTGGAAGAGGAAGAGATGACGCAGGAGCGTGTATTCGCCCTTCTTCAGTTCGTAGGCGCCGTCAGGGGCATCTTTGTCGAGCGACTTGGTGCCGAAGGGATTGGCGGTGAAGAGGCCGTAGGTGCGGACGTGCCACGGGGTGGGGAAGCGGAAGCTGGAAGGATGATTCAGCATGGCGACGCCGAGTTTTTCTCCGCCGACGATGCCGTAGTAATCGCACCATTTGGCACGTTTGCCCCAGGCAGCGGCGTCGGTGAGGCCTTCGCTGTTGATGATGTGGCCGCTGCCTTTTTGATTCTTACCCATCTCGACAGCCATTTCCGTGGGGACGCGGATGCTGAGACCTGCGTCTTTTTTGTCTTCAAATTTGGCGGTGCCTTCGGTGGCGAGCAGGATCTGTTTCATCTCGATGCTGCGGGAGCCTTCACCTGCGCGGAAGATCATGGTGCGCTCTTCTTCGAGGTATTTTTTTCCTGCTGGATCAAGGTAGTCGATGATGGAGACGAGCACGGCGGAATCAGGTTTGGCCTCAAGGGTCTTGAACTCACGGTGTTTCTCGCTGCCCAGCTTGCTGAGACGTTCCGGGGTCTTGGATGTATCCCCAAAGGTGAGCCGTTCGGCCCAGGATTCGATACCGTTGATGCCCTCGCTGCCAAAGCAGATGCCGCGATGGTGGGGATGGTCATGCTGCTCGCCTTCGATAGTCTTCATCGGGTAGTTGCGCGTCATCTGTTTGCCGGTTGGGCCGAAGACTGGTGCAAGATACGGCTTGTTGGCCTGATCGATGATGTATTCAGCGAAGACCTGCCCATCGACTTTGACGATGGCACCGCCCGTGGCAGTTTTTTCGACGGTGAACTGGGCGGCGCTGGCCATGGAGGCGAGCAGGAGGGATGCGGCGAGGAGCAGTTTCATGGTTGTGGCAGTGAACGTCGGTGAAATTGGAATGCTTTCGGCTGAGATCAATCCCAGCCGTGGAAGAATTGAAGTGCGGTCTGGGTCGTGTCGGTGGCGACTTTCTCGACGGCTTCGCCGCGCAGGGCTGCGATGGCGCGAGCGGTATCCGCCACGTAGGCGGCTTCGCAGCGTTTGCCGCGATGCGGCACTGGAGCGAGGTAGGGGGCATCGGTTTCGATCATGTAGCTGCCCGCAGGCACGAGGCGTGCGGTTTCGGCGATGATGCCGGCATTTTTAAAGCTGACGATGCCGGTGAAGGAAATGAGGTGGCCGCGCTCTAGCAGCGGCTGCGCTTGCTCCAGCGAACCGGTGAAGCAGTGGAATACGCCGCGGAGACGACCGCTGTAAGGCAGTACGAGCGCGGTGAGATCGTCCCAGCTCTCACGGTTGTGCAGGATCACGTTGAGTTTCAGCTCTGCCGCGAGTTCGAGCTGCGCGGTGAGCACACGGGCCTGATGCGCTTTCCAATCTTCGAGGGTGAAGCCCTCCGGTGGTGCATGGAAGTAATCGAGGCCAATTTCGCCGATGGCGCAGACTTTGGGGTGGATGGCGAGGTCGCGCAGTTCATTGAACCAAGCATCGCCGCTGACCGAGTCTGCATCGCAAGGATGTATGCCCACCGCCACACGCACGTCAGGCTCGTGTTCGGCGATGGCGAGGAGCTTGCGGGCGTTTTCGAGATCCGTGGCCGGAGCCACCATGCGTGTGACGCCGGCTGCGCGTGCGCGTTCCAGCACGGCGGGCAGATCGCCGTCGAATTGTTTGCTGCCAAGGTGGGTGTGCGTGTCGAAAAACATGCCCTGCGCCTTCGCATCTGGGAACCGGGTGTCAAGCGTGACGAATTAGTCCTTTCCTCGTGCGCCACATTCATGGTAAACCAAGCCCATGTCTTTTCGCCGGTTGCTTTTGGTTTTGCCATGCCTGCCAGCGCTTCTTGGTGCTGCGCCGGAAGAATATTTTGGCATTCATGTGATCAATGAAGGCACGGGACGCGGTGTGCCGCTGGTCACGCTGAAAACGACCAATCACATCGCGCTGACGACGGACAGCGCGGGTTGGATCGCCTTCAACGAGCCGGGATTGATGAACCGCCAGGTGTACTTCGGCGTCGAATGTCCGGGGTATTCGCTGCCGAAGGATGGGTTTGGCTTTGTTGGCGTGCGGCTGACTCCCGTGGCAGGAAAGTCCGTGGAGGTGAAGGTGCTGAGCACCAACATTGCGGAGCGTTTGTGCCGGCTGACGGGGCAGGGGATTTACCGTGACAGCACCTTGCTGGGGCATGAGGCACCTTTGCCGAGCCCCAATCTGTTTGCGGATGTCATGGGGCAGGATTCGGTGCAGGTGGTGTCTTGGAAGGGGCGCTACTTCTGGATTTTTGGAGACACGAATCGACCCAACTATCCGCTGGGCAATTACCACTCCACAGCAGCGTGGAGCGATGCACCGGATAACGGTGGGCTCGATCCTGAGCACGGCATTCACTTTGAATACATCACCGATGAAAACGGGGCGGTGGCCAAGATGCTGCCGATGGAGGAACCCGGCGCGGTGTGGCTCTTTGGCATGCACACAGTCATGGATGCAGCGAACAAGGAGCATCTCATGGCGCATTTCTCACGCTGGCGTGATCTGGGCAAACGATTGGAGCATGGTCTGGCGGAGCTGGATGAATCAACGGGACGCTTTCAGCGAACCACTGTGCTGGGGGATGAATTTGAGTGGCAGCATCCGCAGGGCAATGCTGTGCGGACCAAAGGGGAGAATGGGGACTGGATTTACTTCTCCACGCCCTTCTGCCGGACCCGGGTGAAGGCGAGCTATGATTCCGTACTAAACACCTCCGCCTATGAGTCGCTGGCGTGGTCGGTTGAGCAGGGAGACTACGTCTGGCAGCAGGCGCTGAAACCAACGACGCAGAAAGACGAGGCAAGCCTTATCGCCGCGAAGAAGATGCCCGAGGAAAAGGCGCGCATGCAGGTGGTGGATGCTCAGACAGGCAAGCCGGTGCATCTGCATGCAGGCAGCGTGCATTGGAACAAACACCGCGAGCGCTGGGTCATGATCGCGGTGCAGGAAGGCAGCGCGGAATCTTACCTTGGGGAAGTCTGGTATGCGGAGGCGAAACAGATTGAAGGCCCATGGTGCAAGGCGGTGAAGATCGCCACGCATCCGAAGTACAGCTTTTACAATCCCAGCCATCATGCGTTTTTTGACCAGCAGGAGGGACGCCTGATCTATTTCCAAGGCACCTATGCGGAGACGTTTTCCGGCAATCCCATCGCCACGCCACGGTATGACTACAACCAGGTCATGTATCGGCTTGATCTGGACGATGAGCGGCTGAAGGCGGCGCGGGTGGAGTAGCGCGTGACGAAAAAGGCACAACGCCATGGCTTCACGCCGCGCTTTGATTCGGCATGCATGGCTGCATGGAATTACTGCAACGCATGGATTGGCTGGCCTTTGTGGGCAGGAGTTTTCTTGGCATGCTTTCGTGGCTGGGGCAGATCGCCGCATTGATGGGCGAGCTGATGATTGGACTGCGAAGCGGCAGGTGGAGGCTGAAGCTGGTGGCGCACCAGGTCATGGCGATTGGTTACGGGTCGCAGCTGGTCGTGGTGGTGACGGGGGCCTTCACCGGTGCGGTGTTTGCCTTTCAGTCGTATGCGAAGTTCAAGGAGTTCGGAATTGAATCGACCGTGGGAGCCATTGTTTCGGTGGCATTGTGTCGTGAGCTGGGGCCGGTGCTGGCGGGCTTGATGGTGTCGGGGCGTGTTGGGGCCGCGATGGCGGCGGACATCGGCACGATGAAAGTGACCGAGCAGATTGACGCCTTGCGCGTCATGGGCGTGCACCCAGTGGATTACCTCGTGATGCCGCGCTTTCTGGCGATGTGTGTTTCCATGCCCCTGCTGGTGGCAGAAAGCATCGCCTTCGGCTTGATGGCGTCCTATGCGCTCATCGTGTATGGTTTTGATGTGCCGGGCGGCTGGTTCTGGCAGCACACTGTGGATCACACCGAGGTGCTGGATGTGGGAATCGGCATGTTTAAGGGGCTGGTATTTGGTATCATCATCACGCTGATCAGCTGCCACCAGGGACTCATGGCGGAGAACGGTGCGGTCGGGGTGGGGCTCGGTACCACACGTGCGGTGGTTTACTCTTCGCTGACGATGTTGGTTTCGAATTTCTTTCTGACTATCGCGTTGAATTATGTGTCCCCGTTGGGCAGCGCATCCTGAGGAGGGCTTAATCTCCATGCTTGCTCTTTTTGGCCCGGCCCGATAGCCTGCGCTGAAATTCAACCAATTCAGCACCACCATGTCAGCCAATCTTGCAGAACTCCTCGGTACGATGATCCTGGTACTCCTCGGCGACGGTGTCGTCGCAAATGTGGTGCTGAAGCAGACGAAGGGCAATAATGCGGGCTGGATTGTGATTACTGCGGGCTGGGGCTTTGCCGTTGCCGTCGCAGTTTATTGCGTGGCTGCCATCAGCGGCGGGCATTTGAATCCTGCGGTGACAATCGGTCTGGCGACGATCGGTAAATTCGAGTGGGCGCTGGTTCCCGGCTACATCGCTGCACAGATGGTGGGTGCGTTTCTCGGCGGCATTCTCGTCTGGCTGGCCTACCTGCCACACTGGCCGGTGACGGAATCCAAAGGCGACAAGCTGGCAGTCTTCTGCACCGGCCCGGCGATCCGCCACACGGCAGGCAATCTGATTTGTGAGGCCATCGGTACCGCCATGTTGGTGCTCGGTGTGCTGGCGATCCTGTCTCCTGCCAATCTGGTGCCCAATTCAGGCTTCGACAAAGGCCTCGCGCCTGCGCTGGTCGGCCTGCTGGTGGGAGCGATTGGCCTTTCTCTTGGTGGCCCCACTGGCTACGCCATCAATCCTGCTCGTGACCTCGGTCCTCGCCTTGCTCATTTCGTCCTGCCGATCCCCGGCAAAGGCAGTTCTGACTGGGGCTATGCGTGGATTCCAGTCGTGGGTCCGATCATCGGCGGGATCGTCGGGGCGCTGGTTTACAAGGCGCTGTGGTGATCACTTGGGAGTATGCGGCACGAGGACGTCGGGTGATTCATTCGACTGCCGCGCACGATTGGCCATTTCGCGGGCAAACTGCTCCTGGGAGCGGCGTGCTTTGGCGGCGGTGACATGGAGCAGCTGCCAGGTGCCATCCGCTTTGAGGACGCGACCGCGGGCTGTGTCGGCGAAGTGGACTTCGAGGATGTGCTGCAGGCGTTTGCGCGCCTCCCGGTCTTCAACGGGCGTGAGGAGTTCGACGCGCTTGGAGAGATTGCGGTTCATGAAGTCCGCGCTGGCGATGAAGACAGCGGGCTTGCCGCCCTGACGGAACCAGAAGATGCGGGCGTGTTCCAAATAGCGGTCGATGATGCTGACGACGCTGATGTTTTCACTGATGCCCTTAATGCCCGGGCGCAGGCAGCAGATGCCGCGCACATTGAGGCGGATCTTCACGCCCGCCTGGGAGGCTTCATAGAGAGCCGCGATCATTTGGCGGTCTTCGAGCGCGTTCATCTTGAGCATGATCTCGGCGGCTTCGCCCTGGCGGGCGCGTTCGGTTTCACTGCGGATCATGGAGACCAGGCGCTCGCGCAGGCCATAAGGGGCCATGCTGAGCTTGCTGAAATGCACGAAACGTGAGCGACCGGTGACGGTGTTGAAAAACGCGGAGGCGTCAGCGCCAAAATCAGCCCGGCAGGTGAGCAGGCTGATGTCGGTGTAGAGCTTGGAGGTGGCCTCGTTGTAGTTGCCGGTGCCGAAGTGCATGTAGCGTGTCATGTGGCCGGATTCGCGGCGCATGACGAGGCAGACCTTGGCGTGAGTCTTCAAACCGGCGACTCCGTAAATGATCTGCGCGCCTGCATTGATGAGGTCTGTGGCACGTTCGAGATTGCGCGCTTCATCGAAGCGCGCTTTCAGCTCCACCAGCACGGTGACGTGCTTGCCGGCCTGCGCGGCACGGATGAGCGCGGAGATGATGCGGCTGTTCTTGGCGGTGCGGTAGAGGATCTGTTTGATCGCGATGACGTTCGGATCAGCCGCAGCTTCCTCCACCAGAGCGAGGACGGGCTCGAAGCTCTCAAAGGGATGATGCAGCAGGATGTCCCCGCGTTTGATCGCGTCAAAGATGCTTTCGCCAGGTGTGATGGCGGTGCTGGGGAGACTGTCCCAGGGCTCGACCTTGAGTTCTTCGAAACCTGAGATGCTGGCGATCTGAAAGTAGGCGCGCAGATCGAGCTCGCCGGGGATGTCATAAATCTGCGCGGTGCGTGCGCCGCAGAGCTCGCGGATGATGCGGGTGTGCTCGCGCGAGGCGCCGGTCTCGATTTCGATGCGAATGGCGGGGCTCTTCAGTCGTTTTTCGAGCACCTCCTCCATTTCGCTGGCGAGGTCGAAGGCGCTCTCGTCATCGACAGAGATGTCCGTGTTGCGGCTGACGCGGAAGCGTGCGGGAACGGAGACTTTCTCCGCAGGGAAAAACTCACCGATGAACAGCGCGACGACATCTTCGAGGTTTACGTAAAGGTACTGGCCGCCTTCAGGATCAGGCACCAGGACATGACGAGGCAGATTGGCGGGCAGCGGCAGGAGCACATGACGCTTTTCCGTGTGACCATTGTCACCGCCGGTCACGGTACAGAGCATGATGATGTTCAGCGCCGGTATGGCCGCACGTGCGCTGGTGTCATCCACCACCACAGGCGAGAGCACCGGGAAGATGTGCTCGTCAAAGTATTCATGCAGCACCGTGCGCTGTGCGGGTGTGAGCTCGGTGTTCAGGAGGCGCCGGATGCCCTTCTCCTTCATCATGGGCACGAGCTGCTGCTGCAGGATGTCATACTGCCGCGCTACAAAGACAGCGGCCTGCTGGTGCACCTGCTCCCATTGCTGGGTGGGGGTGAGGCCGGCGTTGTCGCGCACGCGCAGACCTTGCTCACGCAGAAACTGCAGGGCGCCGATGCGGACCATGAAGAATTCATCAAGGTTTGAGGCGGTGATGGCGAGAAACTTGACGCGTTCGAGCACGGGCAGATCAGCGCGCGCCACCTCGTCCAGAACACGAGAATTGAAGGCGAGCCAGCTCAGCTCGCGGTTGATGAAGTGATCCTCGGTCAGGCGCAGCGGCGGCGGTGCGGTTGATGGGTCAGGATTTGGCGAGGATGATGTCATAACCGTAAATTTCGCGGAAGAGATCGCATTTCATATCAATGGCGATCTGTTCAACTGTGGTGTCGTCCGCTCCCTGGGTCAGCACGTTGAGCCGGGTGCCTTCGGGGCGGAGCTGGATGGATTTGATGCGCTGCGCGTGACTGCGATCCAGAGCGTCTGCGAGGCGCAGCAGCGCAGCGAGCTTAAGCACGATCATGCGCTCTTCTCGTGTGAGGTCGGAGAAGTGCGGGTGATTGGGCTCAGGATTGTAGCGACGATGGTAGCGGGCGAGCAGGGCGACCATCACGCGATCATGCGAACTGAGACCAAAAATCTCGGTGTGCATGAGGATGTAAAGGCTGTGCTTGTGATGCTCACGCGGACTGATGAACATGCCGACCTCATGCAGCGTGGCGGCGATGCGGAGCACAAGTTCGTATTTGGCGTCCAGCCCATGCAGATGCTGCAGCTCGCGGAAGAGCTGGCGGGAGAAATTGGCGACGTGGTCGGCGTGTTTGCGGTCGGTTTTGTAGCGCAGGCCGATCTCGCAGGCGGCCTGCATGACTTCCTCCTGGAAAATCGCGGTGCGCGAGCCGGAGGTCATCAGGTCCAGCATGAGTTCGAGCTGGAAGTCACCTTCAGGCACCCAGAGAGAATCATCGCCAAAACGACGGGCGAGCGCGAGATTGGTCTGCAGCGCCGGGATGATGCCTTCACCGCCGGTGTAGTGCACGTGGAGCTCGCGCACGAGTTCATCGGGATTGAGTCGTGCCAGTTTGTCAGTGAGGCGCGCGAGATCATTCTCCAGCACGCGATGGGCGCCGTGGCGCGCTTTGCCAAGCCGTGGGGCAACGCTTTGAATCTCAGCGCCGATGGCGACGTGGTGGTCGATTTTCACGTCGGAATAGTCCTGCGCGAGGTGATCCACGACGCCGCGGATGTGCTCCTCCAGATGCACCATCTGCTGGCGGGCCTCGTCATCCGGCGTGGCGATGGCTTCGCGGGCGCGGAAAATGCCGAGGCGGTAGTTGCTGTAGGCGGCGAGGCGGCCCTGCTGGAAATAGATCGCACGCGTGTTGCCGGGGCCGATGTGGGAGACAAAGGTGTTCCCCTTGGCCAGCAGCGGATTCTTCAGCAGCATGCGCTGGGCGATCTGATAGACGAGGCGCGTCATGTTGCCGTCATCGATGAGGCTTGGGGCAACCCCGCTGTGAACCTGGAGACGGTTCAAGAAAATCTCGTGATTGACGGCCTCCGCGAGAATGTTGGAGGTGAACAGGCGCAATTGCGAAGACGGAATGCCATACTCGCGCATCGTCTGAAGATAGTCGCGGAGAATGGCGGCTGCTTGATCGACCGTGTTGCGCGAGATGCTGCGGGCGCGGAAAATATCACGCGCGACGGGCAGCGGCCGGTCCAGGCTTTCGATGCTGATGAACTGGCCCTTGTCATCCTTTCGGCCGATGACGAGTGAAACCGAAGCCGCACCCACATAAATGACGGCATGCTCCGGGGGCAGTTTGAGCGTGACAGGTGGAGTCTCGTCACTCATGGAATGGATACGTGAAAAAGCATGCCGCCTTGATTATTTTCCCGTGCTCCGCATCCATGCGACCGCACCGGCGGCCACGGCCTGGCCGCCAAGTTTGGCGAGCGAGTATTTGATCCCGCGGGCAAGTTCCGGGATGGCGTAGTGTTCGACCTCTTCCTTGAGCAGGTTCATGTAGAGGTCCGGCAATTCTTCGACCAAACCGCCACCGAGTGTGATGCGGTCTGGGGCCAGCAGGTTGACCACTGTGGCCACACCCATGCCGAGATAGCGGATGGAGTTGCGGAACATGATCATGGCCGCGTCTTCGCCGCTGCGGAAGGCATTCGCGAGCGCTTTGCTGCGGATGTTGCGGAGAGCGCCCTGGGTTTTTTTATCGAGGTCGGTAAGCTGGCCGCGATAGCAGGCCAGCCCCGCCTGAGAGGCGAGCGCGAGACGGCTGGTGAGGTCTTCGAGCGTCACGGTGCCAAACACCGGGCTGCCGATGTGAGTGCCTGGCAGCAGCAAATTTCCCAGCTCCATGGCTGAAATGGCGCGCCCCATGACCAACTGGCCGTTGTAGACAAATCCTGCCCCGACACCTGTGCCGGGAAACACGCCAAGCAGCGAACGTGCGCCTTTGCCTGCGCCGAGCGCATACTCGCCGTAGGTGCCGGCATCGACATCATTCAGCACCGCGACGGGGCATTTGAAATGGGTTTGCAGCAGCTTGCGCAGCGCCATGTTGGTCCAGCCCAGATTGGGCGCGAAAATGAGAATGCCTCTGTCAGGATTCACCAGGCCGGGGCAGCCGATGCCGATGCCCTGCAGGCCCTTGGGATCCACTCCAGCCTCGGCGATTGCCTCATGAATGGCTTTGACGATTTTGTTGCGGCCCTTGGCGGCACCATCGGAGCCGTTGGTGGATTTGCGCGCAGAGCCAAGCACGGTGTAGTTTGCATCGAGCACCGAGGCCATCATCTTCGTGCCGCCGAGATCAAAGCCGATCCAGAAGGGGACATTGCGGAGCTTTTTGGACGGCTTTGGGGACGGCTTTGGGGACGGCTTCTTGGGCGCGGATTTGGTTTTCGCTTTTTTGGCGGGCATGGCGTGGTAAAGACAGCCCCAAGACACACGGGCTTTCGGATGCAGCAAGTGACAATGTGAACGCGAGTCTTCTTACTTGGACCAATGCCTTGTGGCAAAGTTCAGGTACTGCGTCCAGTCGAAATCCGTCACGTCGTGTTTGCCGGTGCGGATATGGTAGCCGATGAAATCGCCGACAGGGGTGTCGATGGCGGGTTGTGCCTCCATGACGACGCCCTGCTTGCCGAAAAGGGCGTAAACCGGACTGGCAAACTTGCCGGAGAGGAACTCGCCTTTCTGATCAGCCCAGTGGTCTTCGGCGGCGCTGGCGATGTAGATGGGGCGTGGAGCGGCAAGAGCGATGAGCATGTGCATGTCCACCGGGCAGGCTGCGGCGTTTCCAGCGTAGTTTTTGTAATTCGGAGTGAACCAGTGCGGGAAGGCCTTGGTGATGATGGCGGTGGTTTCGCCGAAGTCGCGCCGCATGAGGGCGGCACCGCCTTCGCCGGAATCATTGGAGATGACGACGCCGAAGCGGGTGTCCTGCACGCCAGCCCAGAGGGAGGTTTTACCGAGGCGTGAGTGGCCGATGACGGCGAGGTGTTTGCCGTCGATCTGCGCATCCGTTTGCAGGTAGTCGGCGATGCGGCTGAGCCCCCATGACCAAGCGCCGATGGCGCCCCATTCACCGTCTTTCCAGACGGTGTTCGCCCCATCCTTGCTGACGGCGGCGCGGAGACCTTCCTTCCAGCCGTCGGCGTGATCGGGTTCGATGTCCCCATAATAGGCGGTGGCGACGGCGAATCCGCGCTTGAGGATCATTTCGAGCGGCCAGCGGCTGCTTTCGGTGCCACGGGTGGCTTCTGTGGCGTGATGATCGACGATGTTCTTCTCCTTGCTCTCGCGCATCCAGCGGGTGCTGAGCGGCACGTCGGTTTCGGTGCTGACGGCATGATTGCCGCCGAAGCTGAGGCCGACGAAGCATGGCGCATTCTTGGTGGCATTCGGCGTGTAGAGCATCACATCCATGCCTGGCCATGCGGGGCGGCTGGGCAGCGAGATGTGGATGAATTTGCGTGTGGCGAGGCCGCCTAGAGCGTCCTTTTTCGTCGCGGTGACTTCGAATTTGGGCGCACCGATGTCAGCGGGTGTTTTGCCATAGACGTGATCTTCGAAGAGTTTGAAAATTTCGGGCCGGCGCTTTTGAGTCCAGTCTTCCACGGTGGTAAGCTTCAAATCAGGCAGCGGATCATTGCCGACTTTGGCTTCGTCGTAGTTCACCCCGGGGCGCGGGGTTTGAGCCAGGGCGGAGGCGGTGAGCAGGAGAAAGAGGGAGGTGCGCATGGTTGGAGAAGACTGAACGAGGCGGGAGAACCGAATTGTTCGTGCCTTTGCTGATCAGGCGATGTTTGATCGGCGGCCATTATGAATGACTCTCCAGTACCACCACCGCTGCCTGCATCGAAGCCTGTGATGTCCCCACGCTATTCGCGGCTGGGGGTCCTGCTGGCAGTGTGCGTGATCGTCGCCTGCGTGGTGTTTGTCGTGCGAAAGCAGTCAGAGAACAGGGCGGGCGGCGGAGCCGAAGTGCATCCAAACCGCATGCTGGAGCTGATGGCGCGTTACGTCGTGGGGGTGCAGGGGCTGATGGGGGGTGACAATGCCCTGGGGGAATGGCAGTCAAACTTTGACGAGAAGCTGATGGAGAATGTGGTGAAGGTTTCCCGTGGAAAGGCAGACGAGCTGCGCGTGTTGATCGTGGAAGGCTGCGTGACTCATGTCTGGCCTGCGAAGGCGAAGTTTGATGCGCTGGCAGTGAAGGATGCAGATCTGCAGGCGGATGTGGCGACGCTGGAGCGCATGAAAGCGATGAACGGCGAGGTGCAGGACGAGGCGTGGAGAAAATTTCGGAGGCGGCATGGCTGGATCGCCGAACTCGCCCGTGCGCAGACAGGGAATGATGAGGCAAAGCGGACCGTGGCACAGCAAGGCATGAAAACGGCGGTGGCTTTGATTGGCATCAGTTTGCTGGGGATGTGCGCGGCGGTGGGTGGTCTGGTGGTGTTGATTTTGGGCATCGTACGCTGGCGCAGCGGGAAGATAAGCCTGACCCTGGCACTGCGCAGCCCTGTGGAGGGAGGTGTGCTGCTGGAGGGTTTTGCGATTTTTCTGGTGCTGTTTTTGTTTCCGCCCTGGCTGCTGCGTCTAATGTCAGTGCCTTTGCCTGGCTGGGCAGCCTACGGGCCTGCCCTGATCGCTCTGTTCATTGGCATTACGTGGCCGCTGCTGCGTGGCATGTCACGTTCGCATTGGCGTGAGACACTGGGTCTGCACCGTGGTCAGGGACTGTGGCGAGAGATGGGGGCAGGAGTGCTGGGATGGCTGGCATCAGTGCCGCTGCTGGTGGTGGGGATGATCGCGGCGTCATGGATCATGAAACTCACGGGCGAGTTTCCATCGCATCCAATTGTGGAGGTTTTTGCGGGCAATGGCTGGGCGAAATTCGGCGCGATCTTGCTGGCGGTGGTGTGGGCGCCGATTTCGGAGGAAATCACGTTCCGTGGGATGCTGTTTCCCGGATTGTCCGCATGGCTTCGCTGGCTGCTGGGTGCGGTGATAGGCGCGTTTGTGTTTGCGGTGGTTCATCCACAGGGCTGGGCTGGAGTGCCTGCAATCATGGCGCTGGCGTGCTCCTTCTCTTTTTTGCGCATGTGGCGGCAGAGCTTGATCGCGCCGATGACGGCGCACGCGCTGAACAACGGGATCATGTGCGTGGCGATGCTTCTGCTGTGGTGAGATGCGGGCATAAAAAAACCGGGCTGATTGCTCAGCCCGGTTTGGCTTAACAGGAGCTTGTCCTGCAGTGATTAATGCTCGTAGCCTGCTTCGCCATGCTCGGCGAGGTCGAGACCAATGCTTTCCACTTCAGGCTCAGGGCGAAGGCCCACGACGATCTTCACGATGATCGTGATGACCAGGGTGGCAGCGACGCTCCAGGCGATGGTGAGACCAACGGCCTTGAACTGCTCTCCGAGGAGGCCTGGGAGCAGGCCTTCGATGCCAGGATTGGCTTCCTTGCTTGCAAAAACACCTGTGAGGATGGCTCCCATCGTGCCGCCGACGCCGTGGACACCAAAGGTGTCGAGTGCATCATCGTAGCCGAGAAGGTTCTTCAGGTAGGCAACTGCAAGGAACGGAACGATGCCCGCAGCCACACCCATGATCATGGCCGAATTGGCGGTGACGAAGCCGGCGGCAGGAGTGATGACCACCAGACCTGCAACGATGCCGGAGCAGAAGCCGAGGACGGATGGCTTGCCTTTGAGGATCCATTCAGTGACAGCCCAGACGAAACCAGCAGTGGCTGCAGCGAGCGTCGTGGTCATAAACGCATTGGAGGCAATGCCATCAGCGCCGAGGGCAGAGCCGGCGTTAAAGCCGTACCAGCCGACCCAGAGCATGCCGGTGCCGATCGCGCAGAGCACCATGCTGTGTGGTGCCATAGGCTCCTTGCCGTAACCTTTGCGCTTGCCAAGAATAAGGCAGAGCACGAGGGCGCTCCAGCCGGAGGTCATGTGAACGACTGTGCCACCTGCGAAGTCGAGGGCCTTGATGGTAGCGTTCGGATTAAGAGGGCCACACATGAAGCCTGTGCCGCTCCATACCATGTGGGCGAAGGGAAAGTAAACCGCGAACATCCACAGGGTGACGAAAACCAGCACGGCGATGAACTTCATGCGTTCGGCGATGGCGCCGATGATCAGTGCAGGAGTGATGATGGCAAAGCTGAGCTGGAACATGCACCACATGGCGTCAGAGATCCACCAGAAGCCGGCACCTGAAGCGTAGGGAGACACGCCTTCGAGCATCTTCATGGAAAAATCGCCGATGAAGGCATTGCCAGCGCCAAATGACAGGCTGTAACCGCAGGCCCACCACAGGATCGTGACCAGACCGGCGATGCCCATGCACTGGGCGATGACGGAGAGCACGTTTTTCTTGCGGACCAAGCCGCCGTAGAACAGGGCGAGACCCGGCAAGGTCATGAAGATCACGAGTGCGGTGCTGACCATCTGCCAGGCATTGTGCCCCGGGCCAGGGCCTGCAATGGCAGACTTCCATTCCTTGTCGCCATCTACGCCCGGCTTGCCGTTGGTGACATACTTCTCAAGGTCAAACACACGCTGTTCCATGGTGGGTCCGGCAGGGGCGGGAGCTGCTGCGGCGGGAGCCGGGGCAGGCGCGGCTTCTTGAGCCAGGATATTTGCGGTTGGGAATGCGCCTGTTGCCAGGGCAAGTACTGCAGCGGCAAGTGCGCTGCGCCAGGAGTGTGGGACGTGGTTGTGCATCATATTTTTTGGTGAGGATAAGCTCACTGACTGCCTGTTCGCAAAAAACGTGCCAACATAACAAAAAAATCCCCGGCGGCTTTTATGCCACCGGGGACGCAAGGCTAGTTTTGGAATTTAAACCGACTTATTTACGGGTCGAAGTCTGGAAGTCAGGGTAGGCCACATTGCCATGTTCACCGATGTCGAGACCTTCGGATTCTTCCTCAGGAGTGACACGCACTCCAAAGAGGATTTTCACGATGATCCAGAGGACAAGGGAAAGCACAAAGACTACCCCGCCAACAAGGCAGACACCTTTGAGCTGCTGCATGAACTGTGCGCTGGCGGTCAGACCTGTGTCGAGAGCGGCGATGGTTTTGGCAACTTCCGTGTTGTAGAACAGTCCAAGTGCCAGGGTTCCCCAGACGCCGTTCACAAGATGAACGGAAAGAGCGCCGACGGGATCATCAATCCTGATTTTGTCGAAGAAGATGACGGCAAGGACCACAAGGATGCCTGCGATGAAGCCGATGATGGCACCGGAGGCGAAGGTGGTGAATGCGCAGGGCGCGGTGATGGCAACGAGACCCGCAAGGCAGCCGTTCAAAACCATGGAAAGATCCGGTTTTTTGAGGACCAGCCACGCTGTGATCAGGGCACCGATGGTGCCGGTGGCGGCAGCAATGTTGGTGTTCACCAGGATGTGGGAGATCGCAGCGCCATCCATGGCCGCCATGGTGGAGCCAGGATTGAATCCGAACCAGCCGAGCCACAGAATGAGCACGCCGAGAGCGGCGCTGGTCATGTTATGACCGGGAATGGCATGCACCTTGCCGTTGGCAAACTTGGCCTTGCGGGCGCCCAGAACAATCACCCCGGCGAGCGCAGCCCAGCCACCGACCGAATGGACCACGGTAGATCCGGCGAAATCGCGGAAATTGCCGAAGAAGTCGCCTTCACCCGGAGTCATGCCAAGAATGCCGCCACCCCAGATCCAATGTCCGGAGATCGGGTAAATGAGCGCCACGAGAACGAAGGAGAAGATGACGAAGCTGTGGAATTTGATGCGTTCAGCAACGGCGCCTGAGACGATCGTGGCGGCGGTTCCGGCGAAGACGAGTTGGAAGAAGAACTTGGCCCAGAGAGGTGTCGGGGTCCAGTTGATGGCGCTGTAGATGCCTTCGTATTTCGTGGTCGAGAAGGGGTTCATCGACATATAGGCCTCTCCGAGTGACGGCGAATTGTCAGCACCGCCAACAAAGAAAGTGCCGATCTTGGCCATCCATGGTGTGGGGCCGTCAGCGAACATCAAGTCCCAGCCGATCGCCCAGAAGGAGAGCGTTGAGATGGCGAAAACGATGAAGTTTTTGAACAGGATGTTGACGCAGTTTTTTTGCTGGCAAAGCCCGCTTTCAACAAGGGCGAAACCGGCGTTCATCCAGAACACTAGCATGCCTGCCACCAGCACCCAGACGGTGTCCAGACCCACTCGCAAAGCACTAAGACCGGCTGGGTCTATGGTGGCTGCGGCCGGAGCTGCGGGCGCCGGGGGTTCGGCGGCGGGTGCCGGAGGAGGAGCCGGCGCCGGAGCGGAGGCTGGCGCTGCGGCGGGTGCCGGGGCTGCAGCAGGTGCCGCATCCTGCGCACGGACTTCGCCGAGGCTGAATGCGAGTGAGGTGACGGCAGCCATTGCCGTGATGGCAAGACAGCCCCGGATTCGGGTGGATAGGTGTTTGAGCATAAGTCGGTGATTGGAATGAACTCCAATGGCGTGCCAAGCATCGTGCATGCCAAGTCTGGCATAGTTTCCGCTGGGTAGCGGTCGCCATTGCGGTAAAATAGGCGGTTTGCAGTAGGTGGTTTACGAGGGAAATAGACACAAAAAAAGCGGACGGGTGCCCCGTCCGCTCGTGATGTGAAAAAAATAATCTCTTCCCGAAAGCCTGGTTACTTGGCGAAAGGGCTGAGGACGATTTTTTTGAATTCATCCGCCAGCTTGGCGATGGCATCCTTGGGCCCCGTGAGTTTCACGAAGATGTTCGACTCTCCGGAGGGAACAATGGCGGCGATGAGGCTGTAGTTTTCACGCGGTGTTTTGGCACCCATGGGAGGGCCGTCATTGTAGGTGCCGGTGGCTGTCACAAGAGTGATCTTGCTGCCTCCGGCATCGAGTTCCTCACGCTTGGACTCAGGGGTGCCCTGAAACTGCCCCAGCCAGCGTTTGACGTTGGCCTCAGTATCGCCACCACCGCCGGGGCCTGGGAAGCTGTAAAACACGGCTTCCACGGGTTTTTCGGCGCCTTCCACCTTGGCAGACAGCGTTCCAGCGCGGAACATGCCAGTGCTTTGGATTTCAGCCCAAGGGGTGGAGAACTTGAAGATGAGCCCGTTGACTTCGAGCTTGCCCTCCTCGCCACGAACGACGGAAGTGAGCGAGATCAAGGCGATGAACGTGGGGATGAGGAGGTATTTCATGGTGGCGCTAGGAGTGGAGTCTGGATTGCTTGATTACTTGGTGACGTGCATCACACCGCGCATCAGGAGCCAGTGGCCGGGGAAGGTGCACATGTAGGGGTAGTCGCCAGCTTCTGCAGGGGCGGTGAACTCGATGGTTTCGCTCATGTTGGGCATGACGAGCTTGGTGTTGACCACAATGTCAGGCTTGGCTGCTTCGGGGATGTAGCTTTTGGCCATGCCCTGGGGATCGGCCAGCATGGCATTTGCCAAGGCACCGACGGCGTCAAGCTTGCCGGGTTTGAGCAAAAGGAAATTGTGCGGCTGGGGGGCGATGCTGCCGGTGTTGTTGAGCGTGAGTTTCACCTTCTGCCCTGCGGTGACGCTGAGTTCGGTCTTGTCATAACCCAGCGGATTCTTGGCGTCCGGCTTGAGTTCGATGGTGGCGACGCTGGCATCCTGGGCAAGGCCGGAGAGCGCGAAGGTGGCGATGGAAAGGAATAGGAGACGGGTGTGCTTCATGTTTTTTGTGGGGGATTGGCGGGGGAAGCTTAATCGGGCTGTGTCTAGGCGGAATTTCAACTACTTTCGTGGCAGTTGAGTCAGGTATGCTACTGTCTGGCACGAAAGTTTCTTCCCGTCTCTGGCGTAATCACAATGTATATGAACGAGTTTCGCGAAACCTCCCTCGCCGCCCATTCCCTCAGCCGCCGCCAAGTTTTGCGAGGGCTGGGTTCGATGATTTCTCTGCCGCTGCTGGAATCATTCGGTGCGCGTGCCTTTGCTGCGAGCAAACCGGCGGCCAAGCCCATCCGTGCCGCATGGATGTACATTCCCAATGGCGTGAATGTGGAGCAATGGATGCCCACGGGAGAAGGGGTGAATTATCAGCTTTCGCCTTCGCTGAAGCAGATCGAGCAGCACCGCAATGATTTCATGGTGGTCTCAGGTCTGATGCAGGATTTCGCCCGCAGCCATGGCAATGGCGGCGGTGACCACGCGCGTGCGACGGCCACTTTCCTCACGGGCTGCATGCCGAAAAAAACCGCGGGTGCAGACATTCATCTCGGCATCTCGGTGGATCAGATCGCGGCGCAAAAGATCGGTCATCTCACGCGGCTGCCATCCTTGGAGCTTAGCACGGATGGGCAGCGCAGTTCGGGCAAGTGTGATTCTGGCTACTCCTGTGCCTACCAGTTCAATCTGGCATGGAAGAACGAGACCATGCCGATGGCTCCTGAAATGGACCCACGTCTGGTTTTTGAGCGCATGTTTGGCCTCGGTGCCACAGCGGGCAAAGGGCCGGAGGCGGCGCGTGCCAAGCGGATGCAGAAAAGCATTCTCGACACCGTTCTAGACGAAGCCAAAAGCCTGCAGGGCAAGGTGGATGCGGGAGACCGCCGCAAGCTCGACGAATACTTTTCCTCGGTGCGCGATATTGAGCTGCGCATCGAGCGTGCGGAGAAGTTTTCCGCGCAAATGCCCGATGTGAAAATCCCTGAGGGCATCCCTGATTCCTACGAGGAGCACATCCGCACCATGTTTGACCTGATGGTCCTCGCGTTCCAGACCGACACGACGCGTCTTTCGACGTTCATGCTCGCGCACGACGGCAGCAACCGCAGCTTCCCTGAGCTCGGCGTACCGGACGCGCATCATTCGCTGTCTCATCATCAGAGCGATCCGCAGAAGCTGGCCAAGATCGCCAAGATCGACCAGTTCTATCTGCGTCAGTTCGGCTACTTCCTCGACAAGATGAAATCGGTGAAGGAAGGGGACAGCACACTGCTGGACAATTCGATGATCGTATTCGGTGGTGGCATTGGAGATGGCAACCGCCATAACCACGACAATCTGCCGATCCTGCTGGCAGGGCGTGCCGGTGGCACTCTGACACCGGGCAAGCGGATGGTGCTTCCGGGTGAAACACCGATGACGAACCTTTACCTCTCGCTGCTGGACCGCCTCGGCGTGCCTGCAGAGAAGGTGGGAGACAGCACTGGCAAGCTGGAAGTCAGCTAAGCTAAGGGCCAGCGCCCTTTTTCATTTCAGCGCCCACCGGGGATGAGTGGCCGCTTGATCGTGTCAGGCAGCCCGGGCGTGGACTTGCGAATGCCTGGTGGTGGCATGTTGTTGGGAGATGGGGTGATGGATTTGCCGCGGCTGCCATTTTTAGAAATGCCAGGAGGCAGTTCATCCACTGCGGCGGTTTTCGGCGGTGCGGCACTGGCTTTGGGAACCATCGGCAGGGAATACCAGTGCATCTGCGGGACCGCGCTGAGTTCCACCCACTGCTGGGAGCCAAGTTTTTTCCATTCCAGCTCCACCACGGCCCACACATGAGTTTCCCACGGCATGCGGGTACGCAATTCCTGGGCAAGGGCGGAATCTTTGTCGAGGAACACGGATGCCTGGAAGGAATTGGGCGGGGCAGGGCTGACACGGAAGGCATCTTTACGATCCACGTTGGGCACGCCGTCTTCGAAGAAATGATGGCGGATGATGCCGACGTGAAAGCAGGCTTTGCCGGGCATGTAGGTCTGAAAGAATTTTTCCAGCATGCGGTCCTTGAATTCCACAAAGGCGACCCAGTCCACTTTGAAGCCGTCTTCCTTCTCTTCCAGCATGACTGGAACTGAAAATTCCCAAGTTTTGTTTTCCAGACTTAGGATGCAGTGCTTGCCAGAACCGAGCTCGGGGTTGGGGTCCATGCGGACAAACTGAATGCGGTCCACCACGATGGGGCCGTCGGGCGCATGCGTGTAATACCGCTCCATATGGGGTTTCATCATGTCGGCGCCGAGCGTGTATTTGAGGCGCTCTTCGAGGGATTTTGCTTGGAGGAACTTTTTGAGTGCTTCCACTGCTGGCTGAGCGGCAGACGGGACGTCATCTTCCTCAATGGTGTGAGATTGTGCCAGACTGGAGGGCATGGCGGCCTGGGCACCTGGCGACTCCGCATTCATGACAGGTTTGGCGGGCACTTCGAGAAGTGTCCCTGCAGCTGGCGGCGGGACTGGTGTGGCGGCCATCGGTGCGGCGCCTGTTATCGAAGGCGGGCTGGGTACAACGGCTGTGGCGGGTTTTTCATCCGCTGCAACGGATGCCACTTTCGGCGTCGTGGGTTCTTGAGGATCAAAGCCGACCGTGATTGATGTCGACTTGGCCTTGGCCTCTGACGATGAGGAAGGAAGAGGGGCAGGCTTTTCCGTTATCGTGTTATTGGAAAGCTTGGACGATGTTCCAGGATCTTGAGTGGGGATGAGCGGCGTTGGGATGCCGGGCTCGTCTTTGGAGGTTTCTTCAGCCACGTCATGCCCGGTAAGGCTGGGGATCAGCCCTGGGAAGTAGTCTTTCAAGAGGAAACCGACAAGGCCGAGAAATCCGAGGAGGAAGATGGCAGCGAACGCGAGCCTGATGAAATTGGTGCCGCGTGGTGCTCTGAGGCTGGCAATGCTCCTTCCTGATGGAATGGGTGCCATGTGTGCTGCGGAAGCAGGGTCATGCCCATGGGTGCCACCCAGACTGAGCGAGGGAGCGCCTGCAGAATGGAGCAGTTGTGTGACCGGGGATAGGGGTGCTGGAGAAACATCTCTGCCAAGCAGGGACGAGCCTTGCAGGTTGCTGAGCATTCCGGGCATTCCGCCAGGGCCTCCCAGCTGCCCCATGTTTGGCAAAGCTGGCGCACCAGGAATGAAGCGTGACTGATTGGGCAGTCCATTTCCCGAGAGCCCGGCAGGCATTTCGAGCGAAGCTAAATTCGGCATGGCTGCGGGTGATGCCGGAGGCGAAGACCACGGTGTCTGGCTGGCAGGAACATTCATCGTTGTGCTCAGGGGCGGCTGGCCCGGAGCACGCTTTGGAGGCAGTCCCGTGTTGAGATTCAGTCCTGCATTTAGATTGGAGGCCGGCATGCCTGTCCCTGACATTTCTCCCATCAAGGGGGATTGCGGAGCTGGTGGCCATGCGGGTGCGGGGGCCGGGGCTTGCGCTGCCATAGGCGCCGGGGACCAATGTGGCACTGGCACTTCTACGGGCGCAGGCGAGGGTGAAGTGACCGTTTGTCCGCAACTCGGGCACGGACCCGTGACGCCTGCCATGTGAGCAGGTACCGTCAGGATCGTGTGGCAGAAGCCACATTGAAACTGGATCGTGTCCGGGTTCATCAGATTAAATCATTATGGTCAATTTCACTAATTATCATTCAAGGATTGGTTTTGACAAATTGAAGTTGGAAAAGTGTCTGGTTTCTTGATGCTTAGGAGTCCTTGAAAATCAGGTGTATCGGATCATGCCGCCACCGCCGCCGGTAAAAGCGCCGCCTAGTCGAGGGGCCGTTTCAGGTTCAGCAAACATCCAGACGCGGCGTTGCTTTCTAAGCTGCAGGAGGTGTAAAAATCGACGGCAGACGATGCCGATGAGGCCGAGGAGCAGCAGACTGCCACACATCCCAATCACTACTGTGGTGAGGCTCTGGGTGCTTGGAGACGCCGCGGGAACTTTCGACTGGGAGCTGAATTCAGCCAGAGCCTGGTCTTTGTCTGTCTTGCCAGCCACATCAGTAATCAGAGCTTTCTGCAACCAGAACAGCCGTGTCGAAAGGTGGATGGTGTAGCGACGCAGTTGATCGTGTACATTGCTGGTTTGAAGGGACTCTTTCAGACAAGCCTGAATCGTTTCACTGAGAAACTCCGTGGAAATCTGGTTGTGGATGGACCTGCTCACAAACAAACGCGTGCGCCAAGGTTCCCCCAGAGGGTAGACCACCAGGCAGGCATCTGATTGAAGCAGGCTGCCAGAGGCAAATTTTTCCAAGTCTGCACCCTCAGGAAGCTTTTGGTCATGTCCGATCACCAAAACGTACAACTTGATGCGTGCATCCTGGGCATGGAATCCAAGAAGGCGCAGCATGTCATGATTCTGGATCTCAGGCACAAGCTGGTCAGGATCAATGAGGTACTCTTTGGGCAGACTCTGACTGCATGCGGCAAGAAATTCCAGGGGAACGTCTTTGAGGGAAGCGAGCGGCGTGGGCAGTTGCACTGCGCTGGCCGGGCCTTGCGTTGGCAGTCCGAGGATGGCTTCGGGGAGAAAGAGCCGCATGTCTTCGGCCTGCAGACGGGGGGAAAGTTCGCTGTCGCGGCTGTTGAAAAAATGATCCAGCCGGGGACCGCTGGACAAGGGGGTATTGATGAGTTCGTTGATGTCAGAGCCGGACTCGCCACTTTTGGGAGGCAGAACTCCAGGGCTGTTGCCTCCGGGCAGACTTTCACGGAATTTCTTAAGCTCCTGCTCACTCCAGCGCGGCAGTGGCAATGAGTGTTCCTCAGCTTTCTCAACAGGCTGGCCATCATCGGCGGAGGCATTTCCAGCAAAGCACAGCAGCGTGAGCAGCAGCACTACGGGAAGGTTCTTGGCGCTGGGAATTGCAGTTGCCATTGCGTCATGAAATGGCTTGGTCATGTCTTGGGGCGGGTAAATCAGCCAGAGGCCGTGAGGTGGGCCGATGCCCACCCCGCAAAGGCTGCAGGCCGATATCAGACGCGGAGTCTGCCATGCCTACTGCCTCGGGCTGCCATTGCATTGGACGGGCATGTTTTCGCAACACCTCGCCAGCGCGAATGCAGGAGGCTTCAATGGCCATCCCGAAAGCGCCTTTGCTCAGATGGCTGCCGGCGGTTTGCATCATCCGGCTGATGATTTTTGGGCTGAAACATTTTTCAATGGCATATCCCAGGGTGATGCAGGCGGTTTGCGCTGAGGGATCCACGACCAGCACCATTCCAAAATCATTGCGACGGCTGACTGAGTGAGTGTTGAACGCTCCTTGATTGAGCAGCCAGAAGCCCAGCTCTGCGACGCTTAAGTTATTGGGCAGGGTGCCTAAGTAGACGGCAAAAAAAGCTTGGGGGAAGCTGCGTTCAAAATCGTCCAGAATGATCTCGAGGCGCCGGGTGTCCTCCAGTCGCAGGCAGTGGGCTGCATCGGTGATCCGTTCCAGCCTAACCCATTGATTTCCAAGGTAGCTATGCAGCAATGTCGCAGAAAATCCGCAAGCAGAGCAGGTGCTTTGCTCTGAGCGGACGCTTGCTTGGCAGCGCGGACATTTCATTGTTATAGAATATATGGAATATACAACTAATCAAGTCCTATTTCGTCACTCATGACACAGAAAAAATGTTTACACCGGGTGGCCTTTGTGGTGTAACTATCAGTTGATTCAACAATTTAAAAACGAACGCTGACTTCCTCCGGCTTTCAAACTCCGAATTCAACGCTCAATTTTCCATCAACTGATCATGAAGCTCGCCTCTACCATTGTCATTCTCGGCAGTCTGCTGACTGCCGGTTCCATCCATGCCAAATGGTCGAGAATTCCGATCATCAAGGAAAAGCCCGTGAACACGATCAGCGGTCCTGGAAGCAACGCAACGCTCGACAGTTCTTCTGGCTTTGGTCGTGCGGATTCCATCCTCTCCAGTGACATCACTGCGCCATCCACGGTCTCCGCCGGGAAAAGTTTTCTGCTCATCAACCTCGGCAAGCCAGTGTTGATTTCATCCTCCTCGTTTGTGAACGACGGCATTGAAGGGCGGGCAACGCTCTCGGCAAGCGCTGACAAAAACGGCTGGGCGGTTCTCGAAGAGAAGGTCATTTCCGCTGCTGATCGTACGGTGGAGTTTAAATTCGCCGGGATGCAGGCCAAGTTTGTCAAACTCGAACTGGCCCTCTCCAAGGGTGGAATCATTCGATCCCTTCAGTTTTTTGGTGCTGCGAGCGACAAGGGGTATGCCGTCAAGCAGTCCGCTGATGGCAAAGAGGGCAAGCCCATGGATCTGATCAATGGTCTGGGTGGTGCACGTGTTGTGTATGCTGCTCCGAAACCTGCCAACGGTCTCGACACCGCCATCACTTACAACCAGTTTGCCTTCCCTGAGTCTGATGAAAAATATCGTACTGTCATCTATGACTTCGGTCAGCTGCGCATTCTGAACGAGTTTGTCTCCGTTCACTCACCACGTCCGGTACGTTTCGAGGTGTTCGCATTCGACAATCTTCCAGAAAAAGAAGACTGGCGTGGTCGGATGGCCTTTGATCCGAACGATTTTAACAATGCGAAACCAGTGGCGGTTGCTGAAGATACACGTGGTACGGGAAATCTGAAGGCCAAGCCAGACAAAGCGGTCAAAACTCGCTACTTGGCGATGCGCTGGGAGCCGGAGTTTAACCCGCCTGACTTCCAATGCTATGCTGGTGCCGAAGGCATGGGCATAGTGGCAACGACCAATACCATCGTCGTTACCAATTCTGATGGTACTAAATCGGTGATTACAGTGACTGTGGGTGATGCACATTCTGCTGGTGCAGCTGACAGCAAAGTGACTCCAGCAAATGCTGCTCAACAGATCGCTCAAGGCCAGGCAGCCAGCAGTGATGCGACCGTAATGACTGTGGTTACTTATCCTGCAGGAACTACAGATTTTAAAAATACTACTCCCCTCAGTTCAACCACCACAACGGGCACTTCGACCGTGAGTGTTACGACGAGCGGAAACACGACAGTGACCACTAGCACGACGAAGGTTGTGGACGGCTCAGGTAATGTTGTTACAACAACGATCAAGGAGACCAATACAGGTGGTGTTATTACGACGCAGGTGGGTCAGACAACGACCACGACTGATGCTAACGGTAACACTAATACCACCGCCAACACGGACGTTACCAACCCTGCGGGCAGTCCTACGACCACCACGGGTACGAGCGGTGATGGCAACCTTGCAGGCGGTAACACGCCTTCTCCTGCTACAGTAACACCTGGCGTACCTGCGTCGTCAGGTGGAACTCAGGTTAACATTACCTCGCCGTAATCGGAGTTGCGCCTCCTTTCAATCCCGCGCTGGCTTGCAAGCCGGTTGCGGGATTTTTTTTTCACGGGCTGGCTTGGCCTGTCGACTTGATCGTCAGCCCAACTCAGTCTTTGACCACGCACTGCGGACACAGGCCGTAGAACTCAAGCTCATGATAGAGCTTTTGGAAGCCGGACAGCTTCTCGATCTGCTTTTCCAAGGCTTCCACCGGGCATGCGATGTCCAGCCGCTGGATGCGGCCGCATTGCGTGCAGATGAGGTAATCGTCATGATGACCGGGCTGCAGGAGGGTGTAATACGCGCTGCGGTCATGCAGGCCCAGCCGCCGGATGAGCCCCAGCTCTTCCAGCTTGACCAGCACCCGGTAAACCGTGGCCTTGTCTGCGCCGCTGGTGAGATCGGGTGATTCTGCGATGTCCGCCAGCGACAGCGGCTGGTGAGAGTGGACGAGGATGGAAAGGACGTTCTCCAGAGCCTTGGTGCGCCGCAAGCCGGCTTCACGCGCACGCTCCATCATCGTGGCCGCCAGTTCGCGTGCAGATTCTGCATCATGATGCTGGCAGGTGGCGGAATGGTGGTGGTGGAGCATCGCTTTCGGGGTAGGCGGATTTAGGGAGCTGACATGGCCTGCTTTTTCTGCTGAAACAACCATTCATGCAGATCAGCACGAGGATATACGATGCCGGTGATGCCGTGGCCGGCTCCTTCGAGTTCGGTGTATTTCATCCGTTCGCCACCGACTTGCTTCACGGCTGCCACAATGGCGCGTGAACGCTCGACGGGCACCATGTCATCTTTGTCGCCATGGAAGACCCAGAAGGGGATGGGTTTCAATATCTCCGCATTTTTGACATCACCCCCGCCGCAGAGCGGGACACAGGCGGCAAAGACCCCTGGATACTTGGCCGCGATGCTGAAGGTGCCGAAGCCGCCCATGGAGGAACCCGTGAGATAGAGGCGGTCTGCGTCGATGGGGAGGTGCTCCGTGAGATCGGCGATGAGCGCGAGTAAGTTGTCCGCCACCTGGTTTTTCCAGCCGATGTCGGCGGACGGGCATTGCGGGGCCAGCAGGAAGCAGGGCTGCTTGGCCAGGTTCTCATCATTGGTCCAGATTTTCGGCACACCACCCAACTGGGATTCGTTGTCGGTGCCGCTCTGGCCTGAGCCATGCAGCCAGATGACGAGGGGGTAGCGCTTGGTGCCGTCCAGTGAGGGGCTGCCCCAAAGCTGGTAGTTGAGGCCCTGCTTGGAAACGCCTTTCACAAACTGACCGGTGACCTTCTCGGCGTAGGCTCCTTCCTTCAGGCCTGCATCACGGCGCTTCTCGCGCAGCAGGCCGCGGATGTAGTCCTGATCTTCCTTGGAGAGCTTGTCCAGCGCCAGCCGGTACTGGTTGAAGTCGGTGCTGCGGCGGATTTTGACCTCCTTGTCGGAGAACTCGACAAGGTTGCCCATGAACTTCGATTTGCCGTCGCTGGAAGTCCATTGCCGTGGCGGGTCGGCAGCCTGCGCCCCGGTGAGCAGCAAACTGAGGGTAATAGTGCGAAGGAACACGTTCATGCCGCATGCTAAGCCGCACGCATCTGTGACGGCAAGCACTTTGCATGGCGGGCGGCACCTCAGGGCGTGATGCGTGCCCCGGCCTTCTTCATCTCCTCGACGAGCTTTTTCGAAGCATCGTCGATGGCATTCCCGTCGATGAAAATCTGGCAGTAAGGCGCCCATTCACGCGGGCCGTCGTTGTCCTTTTTCCACATGCGGTGCAGGGGCGTGAGGTCGGTGATCTGGTTGTTTTCGAGAAAGAGAAACTGCAGCTCCGTCAGAGGCTCCAAGGGGGAGATGTCTTTCACGCCATTGCCTTTGAGTGAGAGCATGGAAAGCCACTTCATGCCGCCGATGCCGGTGATGTTGTTCACCTGGTTGCCTTCGAGGTACAGTGTCCACACCTTGGGCAGCTTGAACAACGCCGTGGCGTCTTTGATCTGGTTGTTCGCGAGGTAAAGCGAAGTCAGGGACTGGATGCCGCCCAGCGCGGAGACGTCTGTCACCTTGTTGCCGGTGAGCTCGATGTATTGCAGCGCCTTGCATGCGGCCAGCGGCGCGATGTCGCTGATCTGGTTGTTGGAGACATCGAGGAACTGCAGGCGCTCCAGACCTTTGATCGGCGCGAGGTTGGTGATCTGGTTTTCCGGCAGTGTAAGGGATGCCAGGGATTTGCATTTTTCGAGGCCGGTCAGGTCCTTGATGCCCGCTTTCTTGCCTTCAATGATGGAGACGGTCGCCACATCTTCCGCTGTGATCACGTCCTGATTGTCGCGCTTTGCGAACACCTGCTTTCTCACGGCGGCTTCGAGCGCCTTGTCAGGGAAAATGGCCACGGGCTTGGGTGCGGGGGGCTTGGCAGCGGCGGGAGCAGGTGTGGCTGGAGGAGCAGCGGGCTTTGCAGGCGGCGCTGCGGGTTTGGCCGGAGGCGTGGCTGGCTTGGCGGGGGCAGGAGTGGTTGCAACCGGGGCCGTTGTAGGCTTCGCAGGGGCTGCCGCAGGTTTGGTTTCTGGTTTGGCCGGAGGAGTGGCTGGCGCAGGCTTGGGCTCCACCTTGGCTGGAGCTGCGGGGGCAGGCTTCGTCTCAGCCTTGGGGGGCGCAGCCGGTGGGGCGGGTGCCGGTGCTGGCTTGGTGTCTTGAGCGTGAAGACTGAGGGCGAACAGCGCGGGGAGGACGAGTCGAAGTTTCATGGCTGGGAGGATGTTACGGCCATGATACGTAGAACGCAGGTTGCATGTTCATCAAAAATCGCCTCTCTCTTGCCTTCATGGTCAACGTTATTGTCATCCTCGAGATCGATCCGCTGAAGATCGATGAGTTCCTCGCTGTCATCCTCGAAAACGCCGCCGCTTCGCGTTTGGAGCCAGGCTGCCTTCGCTTTGAAGTCAGCCGGGACAATGAGCAGTCCAATCTCTTCGCGCTGAGCGAAAGCTACGTGGATCAGGCCGCCTTTGATCTGCACTACACCACCCCGCATGTCGCCAAATGGCGTGCCAGCGGTCCCGGCTTTGTGCTCAAGCGCTGGGCGGTCAAAGGCCCGGTCTATTAAGTGCCCGGCTTCAAGATCTGTCTGGCTAAGCCAGATTCGACGTCACAGATGGCGTGTAAGAGGCTAGCAGTGCGCGATGAAACGCCTTGTTATTCTTTTGGGTCTTTGCCTGGGTCTGGTTTGGATGGTCGCGTGTTCCCACAAGACTGATCCTGAGCATCCTTTTGAAGCAGTGGCCGGTTACGGATACTTCATGCAGTACGTCAAGCCGGTGCTCGAAACCCACTGTCTGGCCTGTCATCGCGGCAGCCATCCTCCTGCCGGACTGACACTGGTTCAGCGCAGCGGTCTTTATGCCCCGCGGAGGCATGGACGTGCGTTTGTCGTTCCTGGAGATCCCAACGCTAGCAGGCTTCTTACGGCTGTGGCAGAGGGTGGCAACCACCCAGGCTTGTACCATGGCGGCCCCATGCTTGCCGGGTCGGAGGTGGACATCCTTTATGAATGGATCGAGGACGGTGCGTACTGGCCGGACAACCCAGCGGGCTTTCTTCAGCCACGAGTGGTCATTCCGCGCCAGAAGGGGCTTCTTGAACGGTGATGCCTACTTGATGCCGATCACCATCGAATCCGGGCCCACCAGATGCTCCACGCGGCAGTGGGTGAAGCCAGCCTCCTGCATCCACCCGATGCAGTCCGCGCCGGTGTAGTCAAACCCGCCGGGGGTCTCGATGAGCATGTTCAGGCTCATGAGCAGGCCAAAAGCATTCTCCTTGCGCGCATCGTCGATGATCGAGTCATACACCACCACAGCGCCGCCGGTGGGCAGCGCGGCGTAGGCCTTTTGCAGCAGCATGCGCTTCGTTGCCAGATCCCAGTCATGCAGAATGTGGCCAAAGAGCAGCACGTCCGCCTTGGGCAGTTCATCGGTGAAGAAGCTGCCGCCTGCAAAGCGCACGCGGGCATCCAGACCATTTGAGGCGATGTAATCATCGAAGATGGGGCCTACTTCAGGCAGATCAAAACCGATCCCTTGCAGATGCGGCTGTGCGAGAGTGATCTGCGTCACAAGATCTCCCTGGGCGGTGCCGATGTCCGCACAGCTCCGATATTCACCCCATGGAAACTTCTGCGCGATGGCCATATTGGCTCCGCGGCTCACGCCTGACATGGCACGCAGGAATTCGCGCAGCTTGGCCGGGTCCGCATAGAGCGCGGTGAAAGGATCCTGTCCGCCCTTGGATTCGTTTTGTGATTCACCGGTGCGCACGGCTGCTGTGAGGCTGCCCCAGAACGGATAGAGCCGATGGTTCGCCATCTCCAAAATGCCGCCGATGTAGGAGGGCTTCGATTTGTCCAAAAACAGTTCGGTCTCCGGTGTGTTGCGGTAGATGCCATCGTCTTCACGCTGGAGAAACCCCAGCGCCACCAACGCATCCAGAAAATCACGCGCTCCGCGTGGATGCAGTCCCAACCGGCCTTGCAGCGTGGCGAGATCGCCCGGGTGCTTCGCGAGTTCGGTGAAAATTTCCATTTCCACGGCGCTGAGCAGTGTCTTGGAACTCCAGAAGGCGAGACCGGTTTGCAGGATGTGATCAGGGGTCAGATTCATGGCTTGGATGAGTTCGTCCGATTGTGGCAGAAGGAGCAAAATCGTCATCAAAGATTTTGCCGAGTGCCCGGCTGTTCGTGGACTTTACAAAATGGCGGCAATTTATTCATCGCGTTTGTTTGGGTGGCTCCCTATCCTCTGCCCCATGAAGTCACTCTTGGTTGTACTCGGTGTTGTTGCGGTGATCGGTCTCACAGTCATGACCGGTTACAACGGTCTTGTCTCGGGCAGTCAGGCGGTCGATGGACAGTGGGCGCAGGTGCAGAACGTATATCAGCGCCGAGCCGACCTTATCCCGAATTTGGTGAAGACCGTGGAAGGTGCGGCGAATTTTGAGAAGAGCACGCTCACGGAGATCACCGAAGCTCGCGCATCCGTCGGCAAGGTTCAGCCCGGCACAGCCCCCTCTGATCCGGCGCAGCTTGAAGCGTTCGAAAAGGCCCAGGGCGCCCTCAGCGGAGCACTGAGCCGGTTGCTGGTGGTGGTGGAGCGTTATCCCGACCTCAAGGCGAATGCGGGTTTCCAGGCTCTGCAGTCCCAGTTGGAAGGCACGGAGAATCGCATCAGCGTCGAACGCGGGCGCTTCAATGAGGTGGTGCAGAGTTTCAACACGAAAATAAAGAGCATCCCTGCGGTGTTTTATGCAGCGGCGCTCGGTTTCAAGGAGCGGCCCTACTTTCAGGCGAAAGCGGGCTCTGAGGAGCCGCCCAAAGTGGATTTTAAATTCGGTGGCAGCGCTGCCGACAAACAGCCGTGAATAGACTGGCCTCATCCTGGCTCGGCCCGCTGCGGCTGGGTGCAGCCATGCTGGTGCTTGCCGTCACGGCTGTGCTGGCTGCTGAACAATTGCCGGAAAAGCCTGCGCGATTTTTCAATGATTCCACAGGCCTCGTGGACCATGGCGTGGCCGAACAGTTGAACGAGCGTCTGGCCCAATATGAGCGTGAAAGCTCGAATCAACTGCTCGTGGCCATCTATTCCCGCATGCTCACCGATTCGAGTCTGGAGGACTACTGCACACGTGCTTTTGAGAAATGGGGCGTGGGCCGTGCCGATCGTGACAATGGCGCGGTACTGTTCGTCTTCATTGAAGATCACAAGATGCGCATTCAGACCGGCTACGGCTTGGAAGCCAGCCTGACGGATGCGGAGTGTTTTCGCATCATCGAGGGCATGAAGCCGTTTTTTCGTAAACAAGATTACACCGGCGGTGCCAGCTTCGCGGTAGCCGCAATGATCGAGGCGACAGTTGGCGAATACCAAGGTTCTGGCAAAACCTTGGCCGAGTCCAATGCCGATCCGCAGGTGTGGGTGCTGATCCTTTTCCTGGCCTTCATCCTGTTCAGCATCGGCCTGTATTTGTACTATCGAATTCGGGGTGACCATCTCTATGACGCGAAGGGGCGTCGCCGTGTGCAGGGTGGTCAACCCTGGTACAATTGGAACTGGAGCAGCGGCGGCAGTTGGAGCAGTGGTGGTGGAGGATGGAGTAGCGGAAGCGGTGGCGGAGGAAGTAGCGGCGGTTCCTCATTTTCCGGGGGTGGTGGCAGCACCGGCGGAGGCGGTGCCAGCGGAGGATGGTAACCATGAACGCGAACCAATTCATCGCCACGATTGCGGATCAGCAGGTGATCCAGGCGATCCAATCTGCTGAAGCGCAAACCAGCGGAGAACTGCGCGTTTTTGTGACGGACAAGATCATACAAGACCCGATTGCGGAGGCATGGAAAACCTTCGCCCGCCTGAACATGCATGATACAGCGCAACGAAACGCCGTTCTCATCTTCGTGGGCCCCAAGGCGCGCAAGTTTGCCATTGTGGCCGATGAGGGCATCCATCACTTCTGCAAAGAGGCTTTCTGGAACCAGCTCGCGCATCAGTTGTCCGAAGGCTTCAAAGCGGGCGATTACACCGGTTCGCTCGTGCGCCTGATAGAAGACATTGGTCGTGCGCTTGCGGCGCATTTTCCCCGTTTGGGAAACGATGAGAACGAACTGCCGGACAAAGTGCTGCGGGATTAGGCGGGCTATTTGACCTCGAGTCCGGCTTTCATTTCATCCACCAGCGGCATGAGGAGGCTGAGCAAGGGGGACAGTGCATCGGCCAGTTCACTCTCGGCTGCATCCCAGCCCAGACAAAAAGAGGCACCCTGCACCTGCAGTTCAAGGCCGCGATGGTAGTGCAGGCTGTCGCAGGCGCGCACGCCGGGATTCAGCGGAATTTTAAGTGCGTTGAAAGTGGCCTCGATCTGAGTGGCAAGAGCCTCCGGCAGTTCAAGCTGATGCCAGACGGTGATCGGTGACTCTGGCATGTCATGGGTGTAAAAAATCACCCGCTGATCACTGTCTTCCAGCCTGGCAAACACATGAAAGCGGCGCCCCTCCTCGCTTTCAGCGAAGCTCTCGCTGTAAATAAAAAGTGCGGTATGAGGAATGGAGGGAGGCGTCATTGGGACGAGTGTGAGGCAGCCAGACAGTGATGCAACTGGAACCCCAACTCATCAGGAAACGAACCAAGCCTATTTCCCCACCGCACGCTTCAGCGCATGCTGCGCTTTGTTGAAATCAGTCACGGCCATGACGCGGCTCTGGCGCGCACGGGTCAGTTCTTCGCGTGCCAGCAGATATTCCAGCACCACGCCCACCTGGCTGGCCTGGCGTTCCTTGGCCAGCTTGGTCATTTCTTCGGCGGCGGCCACGGCTTCGTCGTTGATCTTGATCTGGTCATTCGCGGACTGCGCACGGGTGGCGGCTTCGACGACTTCACGGCCCACGGCGGCTTTGACCTGGCTGGTTTGCAGCGAGGCACTTTCTTCACGCGCATCCGCCACCTTTTGACGCTGACGATCAAACAAACCGCCGGGGCCGATCTTCCAACCAAGGCCGAGGTAGTAGTCCTGCTGGCTGCCGAAGTTGCCCCACTGGTTGCCCACGTTGGGGCCACCGCCCAGTCCGCCTGCGGTGTAGCCCGCCTGCACGCTCGGGATCAAGGGGGCGACACGGGCACGATCTTTCTCAGCATCCATCGAACTGTGAATGGCCTGCGCGGCATGAATCTCGGGCCGGTGTTGCTGCGCGAGCGAGATCATGGTGGCGACGCCTTTGCCTGCCATCATTCTGACTGGAACGAGATCCGACTTCGCGGGACGCAGCACGGCATCGGGAGTGAGGCGGAGAATTTCAGCGAGCCGTGCGACCGCGAGATCGCGCTGCTCCTCACCCTGACGAATTGCCAGCTTCGCGCGGCTGATCTGCGATTTGACGCGCAGCAGGTCGGCGCGGAAGGCGGTGCCTGCGGTGACAGCGCCATCAAGCTGCTTGCCGTAGTCCTCCGTGAGCTGGAGGTCGTCTTCGATGATGGTGAGCATGGCCTCGGCGGCGAGCAGGTCGTAGTAGCGCTCCACGGATTGCGTCACGATGTCGATGCGCGCTTTCTCTGCGAGGTGCTCGGCGGCGAGAGCACGCTGCTTGGCGGCGAGTGCGGAATAGTAAATGTCACCAGGCGACCAGTCGATCATGGCACCGGTGCCGACATTGTACTGCTGCTTGTTCGCGTTGAAGACATTGCCTGCAATGTCCTGCAAGCGTCCTTCATGGCCGCGATACCCAGCGCCGAGACTCAAGGTGGGCCAGAAGCGCTGCCATGCCTGCTTCGATTCAGCCACCGCCTCATCATGCTTTGTGCGTGCCAGCTGGATCTCGTCGTTGTTGGCACCAGCCAGACGCATGACTGTGCGAAGGTCCACGAAGGCGGGATCGGCGGCATGGAGGACGGAGAGGGATAGAAAAAGCTGTGCCGCCAAATGACGAAAAATGACGGATGGCGAATGACGAATGAATGACGAAGCTCGAATGATGGAAGTCATGGCGTGCGAGAGATTGAGTTCGGGTTTCGTCATTTGACCGTGGCCGGCTGCTTGTCGGCAAGCAATGTTGTTCCTGGCAGAAGGATGACATCTCCGGGCTTCAAGTCCGGCACCTCGACATTCGTTCCGTCGTTGAAGCCAATCTTGACGGCGGTTTTCATGGCCTTGCCGTCCACGTGCTTGAAGACAAAGGCGTTGGTCTTTTCCATCACGAGTCCGGCGACGGGGATGATCGTGGCCTTGTCGTGCTGTTCGACGGCGATGCGCGCGGTGGCAAACATGCCGGGGCGGAGTTTGCCGTCTTCGTTTTTGAAGTCGGCCTCGATGAGCATGGTTCGCGTGGCGGGATCAAGCGTGCCGGTGATGCGGGAGAGCGTGCCTTTGACGACAGCTCCGCCGAGCGCATCGACTTTCGCCTCCACCTGCTGCCCGACTTTAAGAAAGGAGGTCTCGGTCTCGATGACTGGCACCTGCAGGCGCAGCGTGCTGACATCGGTGAGCTGCAGCAGGGTGTCGCCACCGGCAGCCGCAAAGCCGCCGGGATCCACGCGGCGGTCAGTGATGGTGCCGGGGAAGGGTGCTGAGATTTGGGCAAATTGAAGCAATGCGTTGGCGCGCTCCATGCCGGCCTTGGCGATGGCGAGTTTGGCTTCGGCATCATCAACCGACTGCGGCAGAATGAGGTCGGGTGATTTGGCGCGGGCTTCGTGCAGGCGTTTCACGGCGATGTCGGCGGCGGCGATCTGAGCGCGGTGGCCGATGAGGTCGGCCTCGAGTTCCGGCACGGAAATTTCAATGAGCTTCTGGCCTGCGGTGACGAGGTCCCCTTTGTCCACGGTGATCTTCTGAATGTAACCGGCCACACGCGCCTTCAGCGCCACCTGCTGCCATGGCACAAAACTCGCAGGCAGGCTGATCCAGCGGTGGATGGTGCCTGTTTGCGGCTTCGTGGCGGCAAGATCGAGAGCGCTGGCGAAGGTGCTGAAACTGAGGAGAAGGAGCAGATGCTTGGTCATGGCGGAAATCAGTGGGAGGGTTCAAACAGCGCGCTTTGTTCGTCATCGGGATCAAGCGATGCCGAGGTGGCTTTTTTGCTGGCAAGCAGGGCGAAGACGGCGGGGAGGAAGAGCAAGGTGGCGACGGTGGCGAGTGCGAGGCCGCCGACGACGGCGGTGCCGAGTGGAGCCGTCTGACCCGAACCGAGGGCGAGGGGCAGCATGCCGGCGATCATGGCAAAGCTGGTCATCAAGATGGGGCGCAGGCGGCTGACAGAACCCGTGATGGCGGCCATGCGACGGTCCCCGCCGCTGCTCAGACGTGCGCGGTCGGCAAAGGTGACCAGCAGGATGGCATTGGCAACTGCGACGCCCACGGCCATGATGGCTCCCATGGCGGACTGGATGTTGATCGTGGTGCCGGTGAAGAACAGCGCGAGCACCACACCCGCAATAACCGCAGGCATGGTGGAGATGACGACGAGCGCGAGACGCAGCGACTGGAAGTTGGCGCACAGCAGCAGGAAAATGACGATCATGGCGATGACGAGCCCGCTGCTGAAGCCGGAGTAAAGCTGCTCAAAGGGGACGACCTGCCCGCGCACATCCACCTTCGTCTTGCCATCCGGTGCGGGGCCCGCATCGGCGATGGCCTTGCGGACTTTAGCAATGGCGCTGCCGAAGTCTATGTCGTGAATGTTGGCGGTGATGCTGACGACGCGCACAAGGTTGTAGCGCTCGTAGGTGCCGATGGTGGTGCCCTTTTCGATCTTGGCGAGGTTGCGCATCAGCACGGTGCCGCCGTTCCTGCTGGTGACGGGGATGTTGCCGAGGTCCTCCAGCGTCTGCGTGCGCTCCTCGGGGATCTGCACGGCGATGTTGAAACTGATGCCTGTCTTCGGATCTCCCCAATACACCGGAGTGGTGAACTTGCTGGACGTGGTGGCGGCCACAAGGCTGCGCGTCACGTCCTCGACATCCACACCGAGCAGTCCGGCGCGCTCGCGGTCGATCTGCACATTGACGGCCGGTGCATCCAGAGTCTGGGAGATCTGGGCATCGCGCAGGAAGTTGAGTTCGCCGAATTTGGCGAGCAGCTTTTCCGCATGCACCTTGCTGTCCGGCAGGCTGGGACCGCTGACGACGATCTCCAGCGGCGTGGGCGAGCCAAAGCTCATCACTCGGCTGACGATGTCGTTGGGCTCGAAGGACAGCCGTATTTCGGGAAGCTCGCGCTTGATGATTTCGCGCAGCTTTTCCTGCAGGGTCTCGACGCTGTCCCAGCCAGGACGAAGCTGCACAGCCAGCCAGCCTTCCTCCGGGCCGCCGTTCCAGAGGTGGACGAGATTGACAGGGAAGCTGGAGTTGTGCACACCGACCATGCCGATGGAGAATTCGATGCCGGCCTCCTCGCCAATGATCTTCAGAAGGCGCTGCGCGATGGCCTCCGTGCGCGCGACCTGCGTGCCGCTGGGCGCACGGAAACGCAGCGCGAACTGGCCGGAATCTGACGCGGGGAAAATCTCGGAGCCGAGGAAGGGGCCGAAGGTGAGGATGATCAGCGTCGCACCGCCGAGATAAGCGGGGACGAGAATGAAGCGCATGGTCACGGCCGCCTTCACCAGACCGCCATAGGTGCGGGCCAGCATGCCGGGTTTTTCCTCATGCAGCGTTTGTTTCTTTGGCAGCAGCCACACCGACAGCACTGGCACGAGGGTGCTGGAGAGAACGAAGGACGCGAACATCGCAAAGCCTACCGCGAGGGCGAGCGGCACGAAGAGCGCCTTGGCCGCGCCGACCATGAAGAAGGCGGGAATGAACACCGCGAGGATGCAGAGCATCGCCAGCAAGCGCGGCAGCGTGGTCTCCAGCGTGCCGTCGAGCGCCGCACGTGCCAGCGGCTTGCCACGGGCGAGATGCGTGTGGATGTTTTCCACGGTCACCGTCGCTTCATCGACAAGGATGCCCACCGCCAGCGCCATGCCACCGAGCGTCATGAGGTGAATGTTCTCCCCTGAGACCCACAGACCGAAGGCGGAGGCCAGCAGTGAGAGCGGGATGTTGATGATGACGATGAACGCCGTGCGCAGATCGCGCAGGAAGAGCAGCACCATCAGGCCGGTGAGCACCGCGCCAAGGCCGCCTTCCTTGAGCAGATCGCGGATCGTGCGGTTCACCACGGGCGTCTGGTCAAATTCAAAGCTCACCTTGATGCCCGCCGGCAGCAGTTTTTGGAATTCCGGGATCGCGGCGCGCACGCTCTTCACGACTTCCAGCGTGGAGGCCTCCGCGCGTTTGGTGACGGGCAGGTACACCGTGCGTATGCCGTTGGCCAGTGCGTAGGAAGTGGTCACGTCGGCGGAGTCGGAAACGGCCGCGACATCGCGGATGAAGACGGCACCCTTGTCCGTGCGGCGCAGCGGGATGGCTTCGAGGTCCTTGATGTTCGTCACGATCGCGTTCGTCGGCACGATGGGATACTTGCCGTCGAGGTTCATGTTTCCCGAGGGGCTGATCGGATTCCCCCGGGCAATAGCGCCCACGATGTCATCCGGCGAGAGGCCGTAGCTGCGCATGCGGTCGGGGTTCACATTCACCACGATGGCGCGCGAGCTGCCCCCAAAGGGCGGTGGCGCGGACACACCGGGGAGCGTGGCGAAGGCCGGGCGCACCTTGTTCAGCGCCTGGTCCTGCATCTGGTTTAGCGTGATGCCTGGATCGTCCGTGGAAAAGACGAGATGTCCCACGGCCACGCTGCCCGCATCGAAGCGCATGATGAAGGGCGCCACCGTGCCCGGCGGCATGAAGGCGCGCGCGCGGTTCACCTGCGCCACGGTTTCGGACATGGCCTGGCTCATGTCCGTGCCGGGATGAAACTGCAGCTTCATGATGGAGGCGCCCTGGATGGACTTCGACTCCACGTGCTCAATGTTGGAGATGTAGAGGAAGTGGTATTCGTACCGGTAGGTCAGGTAGCCCTCCATTTGCAGCGGGTCCATGCCTCCAAAGGGCTGCGCCACATAGATCGTCGGGATGCCCAGCGGCGGGAAGATGTCGCGCGTCATGCGCTGCAGTCCCAGCCAGGCCCCGAGGCAGACTGCCACCACGGCAACCAGAACAGACCAGGGATGGCGGAGGGCAAAACGGGCGAGGGACATGATGGAGGGTGAAGAAAACAGGCGACGATTACGAGCGCCGTAAAACGCGGGGGTGGGTTTTGTATTTGCAAAAAGGTTCAATTATTTAACCGCAGCCTGCGAAGAGTGGAAAATCAGCCACTAGAGAACTCCAGTAATGAATCCCATTGCGACGCCGATGAGCAGAATGCTGACAAGAATTTGCACCGCGCGGATGGTGAGCTTTTTGAGCAGTCGTGCGCTCAGGAAAGACCCGGCAAAGGCCGCGAGGCAGGCCACTGCCACGAACTGGTAATCCATCTGGCGTCCCGTGTTGAAAAGCTCAAAGTCGTAAACTGACATCCGCGCCAGATCAACGATGACCGCGAGCACGACGCCCGTGGCGATGAACTGCTCCTTCGCCAGCCCGGCCTTCAGCATGAACATGCTGCGAAACGCGCCCTGATTGCCCGATAAACCGCCGAAAAAGCCCGACACACAGCCGCCCAGCGGCAGCAGGCGCGCATCGAAGGTCAGCGCGGCATAGGCAGGTGATTGCTCCATCAGCACAAAGCCGAGGATCAGCAGGCCGATGGTCAGCTTCACCAGCATGATGGCAAACTCCCGCCCTGCGAATGAGTACTCCACCAGCGGCTGCAAATGTACCAGCCAGCCCAGCAGCGCCGCGCCCGGCATCGGCCGACCATGTCCCGGCACCTGCGAGCAGGAGGAAGAGGCAGCCCATGACCATTGAAAAATCGGTGCGCCCCTCATGCGCCATTTTCCAGAACCCACTGGCGAGCAGGATGGGGATCTTGGTGGTGGAGATGGCCACGGCCATGATGGTGAGCAGCGGGATGACGACGAGACGCGTGAGCAGGCCGAGCAGCACCAGCGCGCCACAGCCAATCTCGAACCCACCGACCAGCGGCGCCAGAAGCTCCGGCGAGGGAATGCCGATTTTTGCAAACCTGCCCGCACCGACGTCAGCGGCGAACAGAAACTTCTGAATGCCCTCGGAAATGAAAACTCCGCCGACCATGCAGCGGATCAGCACTGTCGCGGCGGGTACCGTGGTATGTTGGAGGCGTGGCAGCTTCATAGGAGAGCACGAGGAATGTCGTGCCACAGGATGCCGATGGCTGCCGCAAGCGCACAGGTCATGGCAAGGCTTTGATGCTTGGAGCTTTTCATGGAGTGATGCCTCCCAATTGCGTTGCAGTGATGATGTTCTATTACGGAGACCGTAATTAGAGATCAGAGATTCACCGTCATTCAAGAAATATTTGGGCCGCAGTGGCCATGGCGCGCGGCGGAGCGAATGATCAATGCTTCGAGACTTCAACGCCCAGCTCTCTCAGCTGCTTCTGCACGATTTTCAGCACCGCTCGGCCATCCTTGGTGATCTTGTAGGCACGGGGGGCCTTGGGGCCGCGGGAGGCGTCTGCTTTGGAGCTGAGCCAGCCGTTTTTTTCCATGCGCTTGAGCAGGGGGTAGAGCGTGCCGGGGCTCACATCGTAGCCATGGTGGGCGAGTTCCTTGAGCATCCACTGGCCAATCACCTCCCCCTCGGCGGCATGGTGCAGCACATGCACCTTCCAGAAGGAGAGCAGGATTTCATGGTTGATGAGCTTGAGGTCCACGGTGTGGGCTAACGTAGTCCTCGAAAGTGGCGAGCGGTCAAGCGACGACTCGTGCAAACCACCTCAATTCGATGAACTCGTTGCTCATCATCAGCGCCTTGGCAGAGCTGTGGCCAGGTTTCCTTCTCGCGCGCATGGTGGAGATTTCCAGCTTGGCCGCTCCAGCCGTCAGAGCAGGACGTTGTTTTCGGGTTGCAGCTTCGGGGGCAGCTTCTCTTCGCCAAGGATCTCGCGGACATCGATTTCGATGTTGCGGCAGATGGTGGAAATGGGGGTGTCGTTGATGGCGTTGTCGAATGGGTTTTCGCTGAACTCGCCGGTCTGCTCCATGGTGTAAAAGACCCAGGAGATGAGCACCGAAAAGGGAATAGTGAGCCAGACGCCGGGCCCGCCCACAATGGCGCTGAGATCCTTTAGCAGGCCAAAGGGGAGCAGCAGGATGAAGATGTGAACGAAGATATGGCTGGAGATGCTGTACTGGCGGAAGAGCGGTGTCGTCTTGATGCGTTCGCACCCGCCCTGAAGATTGTGGAATTCAGTGACGAGGCGCATGAGTTCGATGTGCTCGAAGGCATCGAGCGTGCCCTCGCGCTTCAGCCGCGCAAGGTGCTCGGCATGGACCTTGAGGAGCATGCAGGCGGGATTGTTGAGGCTCTTGAGGTGGTCGAAGTATACCATCTTGTCGTGCTCCCCGAGGATGCGCTCGAGACCTTTCCCAAACTCCTCAAGCTCACGGCGCTCTCCGGCGAAGGTCTTGTGCAGGTTTTGCTTGCTGGTGGCCCAGGGAATGGTGCGGCGCAGCTGCAGGCGGAGGATGTTGATGAAGGCAAGGTGGCGGTAGGCGGCCTCGCGCACTTCATCGGAGTCGGCGGGAAGGCTGGCCTTCAGGTGGGCGACGAAACTGCGGGAGGCATTGGTGATGCCACCCCACAGGCCGCGGGCCTCCCACAGGCGATCAAATGCCTGGTTGTTCTTGAAGCCGACGAAGAACGCCACGGCGGTGCCGATGGTGCCGATGGGCAGGAAGGGAATGGCAATCCAGCTCATTCCCGCGAAACGATAGAGGACAACCGCCAAAGTGCTGATGAGCAGGGACTCGATGAAATTTCGACGTGCGAAGTGCCAGAGCAGGATCAAACGGAAGTCTTTGCCGACGTACATGGTGTGCTGATTCGATTTGGGAAGTGAAGCTGAAGGAGACCAGATAAAAGCACTCTGCATGCCAGGCAGGGCTTCGGTGAATGACGCGGTCTATACAATGGCAGACGCGTGCTGCGCGATCAGTTTTTTGGGTCATTCATGTTGTCGGAGATGCAGGGTGCAGCACATCCACTTTCCAGATGGATGGCAGGGTGACGCGGTTGATGAGCTTGAGGGCCACGTTTGAGTCCAACGTTAGCCCTCAAAAGCCGCGGATGTTCAGGCGACGACTCGTGGAATCAAGGCCGCCAGATGCCATCGTCGTACCACTCTTTGCAGACGATTTTGGCGATGGGCGCGGTGTCCTCCCGTGATTTCCAAAGCGGCAGGCGCAGGGCCTGGGCGAAGGTGTGATCATAGGCGGCAAAGAGGTGGCGCAGGGCGGCGTGTGAGCGGCGTGCATAAACAGGGAAGCAGACGAGATGACCGCTGTCGGAAATGGCGACGAGCTGCCGAGCCCAGACACGCCCCTGCGTATCGCGCGCGTAGAGCACGCGTTTGTTGGCATCGAGCGCGTTTGCGACGGTGGAGAAGCTGTTGAAGCTGCCGGCGCTGAGGCAGGTGCCGAAGTCGGTGCCCATGCGTAGAATGGCCTGCAGATCATCTTCCGGCCCGATGCGCACGGCACCTATGTCTCGCACATCGTGCTCGATGAAAAATCCGCCGTTCCACTGTTCCACACGCTGACGCGGCAGCTTGCACAGCCACTGCTGGTTGGCGGGATGGGTGAGCGTCCATTCGCGCGTGGCCTGCTGGTGTTCACAGGCATGCAGCAGGCGGCGGAAGGAGCGGCGGTTTTCTTCGCCAGCACCCGCCGCGACACGCAGCGTGTGCGTGGCGATGTTGCCGCCATCCAGATGGGGAAAACGTCGGCGCAGGGCCCACTCCGCCAGATCATCGAGCACTGCCAGCCGCAGCCGATGGATGTTGCGCGTGAGTTCCTCCATGTAGTGTGTCTTCACATGCTCATGCAGTTTGTCCGCACAGCGCAGCTTGTCCGGCACGCCGGGAAAGCGCGGGTGCGATGCCTGAATGGTGTCCACCAGCACGATGACATGCGGCAGGGGCGTCTGCGCCGCATCGCATGGGGTCAGCGGATGTTCGCGAAAGGCTTCCCACAATTCCTTTCGTTCGCGCCATTCCAGCTCGCCGATGCGGCGAATGGTGCGCACCCACTCCAAGGGGGAGGCCAGCAGCATGCCAAGCAGGCACCCAACCGGCAGCCGTCTGGCATGAGAGAGTCCTATGACAGCATTGGTCCGGGAAGACCAGCCCACGAGCGCGGGCTGCATCTGCCGCCAGGCTTTCTCAGGCACCTGCAGCAGTGACGGCTGCTCTTCCGTGGAAAGACACTCCCACAGGGCTTCGATCATCACGGGGATGTCCTCTCCCGGGTGCTTTTCAAAGGTGCGCACGCGCTGCAGCCAGAGCAGCAGTTGATGCACTGAATGCGTGGTCATGCAGAGGTGTTCCGGATTGATGCGCCAGGCCTCAATCAGATCCGCGGCGAGTTGCCGCCGCGCCCACGGTGTGGCGTACACTTCTTGCAGCATGGCATCCCAGAGGTTGAGCCAGCGCGTCCATTTGACAGCATCTTTGCCGCGCTTGCGCCCAAGATGACGCATGGCTTCGATAATGCTGTCAAGCACCTCCTTGTAAATAGGCCGTGCCAGAAGGCGCTGGATGGCCGAGGACCAGTCCTTCAATCCCGTGGCCTGCTGCCAGATCTGTTTTGGGCTGCGCAGCCATTTGGCAGCTTTGCAGTGAAGGACGAGGTGAAGCTGGCGCCTGCGTGGTTCATGCATCGGGCATGCCTGAGTCTGAAACTCCAGTTTCCACTGGCGGTGGTAATGAAGTGCATGCGCGAGAAAGCGCGGGGTGCAGTTGTTGGCGAGACTCAGGAAACAAGTCCTGGCGATGTGAGTGTACTCCTTGGCGTGAGTGAGGTAATGCACGGTGGTGAGCAGCCTGTGCATGCCTGCGGGTGGTGGCCGCAAGTGCTGCTTGGTTTCCACGAGGGCGCGCAGCAGGGGCAGCTGTTCAGCGGCGGTTTGCTGTGCGATCAAGGGCAGCCATGCGACGACTCCTTCATGAAGCAGCGTGGCAATCAGGGCCTCGCGGTCAGGTTCAAAGCCTCGGTTTAAAGTGAAGGTGGCGTTTTCGAACGCATCTGTCCATGCCTGGGATCGTGAGCGAATCCAAGGCAGCCAGAGGCAAGCTGCGGCGGCGGATGCGTGCACGTCATGTGCATGAGGGAGATCCATGCCGAGAAGCTGGAGAGCTTCGCGACGATGAGGCGCGAGCACCTTCATCAAATGCTGACGCGTGACGGGATCTCCCAGCCAGGGGCGTATGTCACGGCTTTGCCAATGCCGTGGCAGTGGGCTGACGGGGAACGCGCCATCTGCGGGAAGTGCGTGGTGGATGATGCTGAGGTCCGCGAGTGTGCGTGCCGAGTGTGTGGCACGGGACAGCCGCCTCCATGCTTCAGTGATGTGAAGCAGGGCGGGGGATTTTTCGCAGAGTTCGGCTTGGATGCGCCAGCCGCTGTCCTGCGATCCGGCAGGGCAGGGAGTGCGCGCGCGCTGTGCGGGTGGAAGCTGCTCCAGGCGCAGGAAAACGATTCGTCCCGCCTGCAGGCGCAGGGGGAACTGCATGAGATTCATGAAATGAGAAAGGCCGCGATTGACCACACCAGTGCGCCGTCCGTGCGTGGTGCATCGCGGAAAGAGACGCGGACGACGGTGCAGGGAGGACTGCGCGGGCGTGATGAGATCAACTCAACATCGCAGATGCTGGCGGCTCGTGGCGCCGCGCATGTCCAGATGGATTCAGACGGCCTTCGTTATGAGGCCGTCAGCGCTGCAAGAAAACTGGTCTGCGCGGTGAACATGCTGCGATGTGTAACCGCAGAACTTCTTTTGGCAAGCCTGGAGTACGATGGACACTCCTGTCCGTCGACCAGCGCTGTCTTCAACAGCCCCCGTCCTCCGCTAAGACACGGCACTTTGTTGGGTGAACTGCGTTCTGTGGCGGAGTCCTGGGATCGACAGACAAGAGAGCCGAGGCTTGGGGAGACAGGCGAAGCCAATCCATCGTACCTCCGGAGCGGCCTGCGCTGATTACCTCAAATAGATGAACTCGTTGCTCATCATCAGCGCCTGGCACAGCAGCGCCCAGGCCTCCTGCTCGCGCTTCGTGGAGTCCTGCTGGGTGGAATTGAGCGAGGCATCGGCGGCGGTGAGATAGTTCTCAGCACGGCGCAGATCTTCGGCAGTGGCTTCACGGGCGAAGGCGAGGCGATAGGCGGCGCGGAGGCGGGCTTCCTTGTCGGCGGAGAGTTTGAACAGGCGGTTGGCGAAGCTTTTTGCGGCGTCAGTGGCGAGGTCGCTGTTCATGAGAAGCAGGGCCTGCGGGGAGACGACGGAACTGTAACGCAGGCCGGTGCTGGTGGAGGGATCGGGATAGTCGAACTGCTGGAAGAGGTCGTAGAGATTGTTTCGGATAATCGGCATGTAGAGCGCACGCCGCGTGCTGCCGTAGGAGGTGAAGTCCTTGGAAGTGTGATTGAAGACGAATTCGCGATTGCGGCGCGGGATGGTCTTGCCGCCGATGGTGGTGTCGAGGCTGCCGGCGACTTCCAGCAGGGCATCGCGGATCTCTTCGGCTTCAAGACGGCGCACGGGGAAGTGGTGCAGCAGGAGGTCTTCGGGATCGGCCGCGTAACCTTGTGCCGAGGTGGCGGAGCTCTGCTGATAGGTGCGCGAACTCATGATGAGGCGGTGCATGTCCTTGAGGCTCCAGCCGTTGCTGGTGAACCAGTGGGCCAGCCAATCAAGCAGTGCGGGATGCGTGGGCTGCTGGCCGAGGAGGCCGAAGTTGTCCGTGGTGGGGACGATGCCCTGACGGAAATGCCAGGACCAGATGCGGTTGGCCATGACGCGTGAGGTGAGCGGGTGCTCGGGGCTGGCGAGCCAGCGGGCGAGTTCAAGACGGCCGCTTTGATTGGCGGGGAACTGCGGCTTGGTGGTGAGTGATGCCTGGGCGACCTGGACGAAGCCGCGTGGCACGGGCTTGCCGAGCGCGAGGTGGCTGCCGCGAATGTGGATGGGCAGCTCTTTGATGATCTTCGGTGCTTCGGCCACGGCGAGCGTGGTGGGCAGGTCGGGGAGATTGCTCTCCGTGGTCATCATGGTGTCCTTCAGGGCGCGCACTTTTTCAGCGACGTTTTTGGGGAAGAGAATGATGGGCTCGGGTGGCAGGGCGAGGAAGCCTGCGGGTGCATCCAATGCGGCACGCGCCTGATGCAGCAGCGAATCCTCGGCTGCGTCTTTGGGTTCTGCTTTGGCGTCCGCCTTGGGCTTCGCTTTCGGAGCAGGAGCGATCTTTTCTGCAGCGGCAAAGATGGCGGCGTAGTAGCCGCGCAGGGATGAGACATCGCTGTGTTTTTCCACGGCATCCTGCCAGGGCTTGAAGAAGGGCAGCGTTTCGTTCGCGGCGAGGTACACGCGGCAGTTGAGTAGGATATGCGGGCGCAGGCCAAGAGGCTCCGCCACCGGCCGCACCTGGCTCAGAGTGGGGGCCTCGGGAAGTTTGGCGGCGGCCATGAGGTAATCGACGGCGTGCTCACGCACTTCTTTGCGCAGTGCAGTGATGGCGGCGCTTTCGGCTTTGGAGACGGCGGCTCTTTGATCTTTGAGGATGCGTTCGGAAGATTTGACGGCGGCAAAGTCATCGAGCGAGCCCATGGGCGCTTCATACGCCGTGCTCAGCGCGCCGATGCGGTCCACGCTGAAGCTCTGGGTGCTTTTGAAGATGGCGGCGAGTGAGTAGTAGTCAGCGGTCGGGACGGGGTCGAACTTGTGATCATGACAGCGTGCGCAGCCGAGGGTGAGGCCCATGAAGGCGCGGCCCATGACATCGATCTGCTCGTCAATGACATCCATGGTGAGCTTCTCCTTGTCCGGCTCGGCGAGGACTTTGGCTCCGAGATTGAGAAAGGCGGTGGCGGTGACCTGCTCGTGGCGTGTGGGAAGGTCCTTCGCCTCCAGCAGATCTCCGGCGATCTGTTCGGTGAGAAATTGATCGAAGGGTTTGTCGGCGTTGATCGACTGCACCACGTAGTCGCGATACCGCCATGCGGTGCCAAGCGCGATGTTTTCATCGAGACCGTTGGAGTCCGAGTAGCGGGCGACGTCCAGCCAGTGGCGGCCCCATTTTTCACCGTATTGAGGAGAGCGCAGCAGGCGGTCCACCACTTTGGCAAAGGCATCGGGGGCGTTGTCAGCGAGGAAGGCTTCCACTTCCTGCGGAGTGGGAGGCAGGCCGGTGAGATCGAAGGTGGCGCGGCGGATCAGCGTGCGTTTGTCAGCGGGTGCCGCAAGCTTGAGTCCTTTTTCAGCGAGTTTTTCGCTGATAAAAGCGTCGATGGGATTGGAGGCGTCCGCTTTGGGTACGGGCGGCGCCACAATCGGGCGGAAGGCCCAGTGCTTGGCACCTTCTTTAAGATCAATGACACGCGGCGCGGCGTGTTTGGCGGTGGCGACGGCGGCGCGCGGATCTGGGGCGCCCATTTTCACCCACTCTTCCAGCGTCTTCACTTCCGCCGCAGGCATGGCACCTTTGGGCGGCATCTGCAGGTCCTGGTTTTGATAGCGGATGGACTCGATGATGTGGCTCTTGTCGGGATTGCCCGCGACGAGGGCCGGGCCGTTGTCGCCGCCTTTGAGAATGGCGTCGCGGGAATCGATGAAGAGGCCACCCTTGCTCTTGCCGGATTCGACGGAATGGCACTCGTAGCAGCGCTTGATGAGGATGGGGCGGACGTTCTTTTCAAAGAAAGCGATCTTCGCGTCATCCGCAGGCGCGGACACCGCGGCGCTGCCGATGGGCAGCGTCAAAAGCAGGGCGATGGAGAAAGCGGCCTTCATGAGACAGCAAAAGTACGGCCAGAAAACAGCGCTTCTTGCCGTGGGATTGACTTCGTCTAGTTTGCGGGATGTCTCCTGTCCTCAAAACTCTGGCCGACCTCGTCCGCATCAACAGCATCAACAGCTCCTATGAGGGCGGTCCCGGAGAGGCGGAGGCGGCGGCCTACGTGCGGCATTTTTTTGAGGAGCGCGGCATGGAAGTGTGGGAGCAGGAGGTGTTTCCGGGGCGCAACAATGTGATCGCGCGCGTGCCGGGACGCGACTCCTCGCGGCGCATCGTGTTCGAGGCGCACATGGACACGGTTTCCATCAAAGGCATGACGATTGATCCTTTTGATCCGGTGGTGCGGGATGGGAAACTGCACGGTCGCGGCTCGGTGGATGACAAGGCGGGGCTGGCGGCTATGATGCACGCGGTGGCGGACATTCACGCCAGTGGCGAAGCACCTCCCTGCGAGGTGTGGCTGGCGGCGGTGGTGGACGAGGAGTTCTCTTTCCGAGGCGTCGTCAAACTTTGCGAAGGCCTCAAGGCCGATGCCGCCGTGGTGGCGGAGCCGACGGAGTTCAAATGCGTGATCGCGAGCAAGGGCGTCCTGCGCTGGCGCATCCGCACCAAGGGAAAAGCAGCGCACAGCTCGAAGCCGCACCTTGGCATCAACGCGATCACCGCGATGTCGCGCATCGTGCTGGCCTTGAATGAGGACCATGAGCACATGCAGCAGACCCAGCATCCGCTGCTCGGGCCGGGCACCTGCAACGTGGGCGTGATCCATGGCGGTGTGCAGGTAAACTTCGTGCCAGACGAAGCGGTGATCGAGATCGACCGCCGGCTGCTGCCCGGTGAAGAAGTGCCGGAAGTGCTGGTGCACTATCAGGTGCTGCTGGATGCGCTGATGAAGCGGCACCCGGATGTGCTGGCAGAAATGGAAACGCCGATGCTGCAGGACTGGCCGTTTCAGACCGATGCCCAAGCTCCGCTCGTACAGCTCGCGCAAACCTTGCTGGGCGAGATGGGACGCGACAATGGCGTCAGCGGCGTGCCGTTCGGCAGTGATGCCAGCAAGTTCTCACGCATGGGCATTCCCACGATTTTGTTTGGCCCCGGCAGCATTGATCAGGCACACGCAGCGGTGGAATACGTCGAGTGCGCCGAGGTTGAAAAGGCCTTGGCTTTTTACAAACAGATCGCACGGCGGTTTGTGTGAGGGGAGCATAGTAGCCCTCTCGCTCCGCGAGAGGAGCCCAGCGCGGTCTTCCATGCGTAGATCTTGCTTCAAACGATGAGGCAGCGGCCTGCGAAAGCACTGTGCTCATCTCGCGGAGCGAGATGGCCACTTTACGAAAACGACTTCCGCAAATGGCTCGGCAGGATGTTCAAAGCTTCGCGGTATTTGGCCACAGTGCGGCGTGCGACCTTGATGCCCTGGCCGTCCAGCAGCTTGGCGAGCTTGTCGTCGCTGAGGGGCTTGTGCTTGGGCTCGTTCTTGATGAGTTCGGCGATGGCGTTCTTGACGCTGGTGTTGCTGAGGTCATCACCAGACTCGGTCTTCACGCCGTGGGAGAAGAAGAACTTCATGTCAAACACGCCATGCGGAGTGGCGATGTATTTGCCGGCGATGGCGCGGCTGACGGTGGTCTCATGCACGCCCACTTCATCGGCCACGGTGGCCATGTTGAGCGGGCGCAGGAAGTTGGTACCTTTTTCCAGGAATTCGCGCTGATACTTGAGGATCTGCGTGGCTATGCGGTGGATCGTCTGCTGGCGCTGATGGATCGAACGGATGAGGAACTTGCCGCTGCGGATCTTGTCGCGCACGTAGTTGCGCACTTCGCCGTTGTTGCCGGGTGCGCTGAGCAGGTCCTTGTAGGTGTTGCTGATGCGCAGGTGCGGCAGGTCGTCATTGGTCATGACGGCCACCCATTCACGGCCCTGGCGCTCCACGACGACATCCGGTGTGACGTAGTTGTTGGAGGAGACGGCAAAGCGCTGCGCCGGGCGTGGGTCGAGAGTGCTGATGAAGTCGGCTCCGCGTGAGATCTGCTCCAGCGGCACGCCGAGTTTGCGGGCGAGGATGGGGTAGCGCTTGTTGGCGAGGTCGTCGATGTATTGATCGACCAGCCGCCAGGCGAGGCTTTGCTTTTTGCCTAGGCGCTCAAGCTGCACCAGCAGGCATTCACGCAGATCTTCCGAACCCACACCGACGGGATCGAAGCTTTGCAGCAGCTTTTTGGCCGTGATCAGGACATCGATGGGGATGCCGTGGTTCAGGCTCAGATCATCGATGCGGGTGTTGAGAAAGCCGCGGTCATCCAGATTGCCAATGAGGAACTCCACCTGCGGGGCGAGGCAGGCTTTGGCATCCGATGTGTGAAGCTGGGAAAGCAGATGCTCCTGAAGCGTGGTGGGAGCCACGATGGAGTCCATGAGGAACTGCCAGCGCTCCTGGTCATCGCTGCGGCGGGTGGCGGTCTGCTGGCGGCTCTGCTGCCAGTACTCGCGCCATTCGTCATCCATCTGCGTCAGGGCGTCGATGTCACTGTCATCCACGCTGCGGTCATCGGGATCATCAGGAATGGCGTCCTGGATGGAAGTTTCCGGCGCTTCGAGTTCGAGCACCGGATTGATTTCGACCTCCTGCTGGATGATCTGGCGCAGCTCCAAAGTAGGAGCCTGCAAGATCTGCAAGCTCTGCTGCATCTGCGGCCCGATGGCGAGCTTTTGAGTCTGTACCTGGTGTAGTCCGTGGTCGGCCATGAATGGTTGTAAGACAGCCAAGCGCCGTCCCACCCTTTTAGCAAGCATTCTTCAGGCCAGCGTCGCGTTTATTTTCGATTTCGTCAAAAGAGCCGTGGCTGGCATAGAAACAGAAACCCCGGCGGCTACCGGGATTTCCAAGATCATCCGAGAAAGAGCCTTAAGCCCTCAAGGCACCTCAAAAACCTTCTGGGTGGTGGGGTCCAGCGCCAGGGAGCCGCTTTCAAGTCCCGTGATGTCGAGCTCCTTATAAGGCGGGTAAGGGCTGATCACGCGGCCTGGCTTCGCGGTTTTCTTTCCCTTCAAAAACGATCCTGAAGATCCGCTGCTGGAAGTGGTGGTGGGAAATTCCTTGGGGGTGGATTCGGAACGGCGGGTGGTGGGTGCAGTTGTCGGCGGAGGGGCGTCTGGCTTGGGTTCCTTTTTGGGCGTCACCGTGGCAGGTTTGCTCGTCGTCCTGGGGGTAGGCGGTGAGTCGTTCACCTTGGGCGGAGTGTATTTGCGCGTGCTGCTGGTTGATGGAGCCTTGCTCTGCGGGGCTGGGGCAGGGGGGGTGACTTTGCTGCGGGTCGTGTTTGACTGCGACGGGGCCGGGGCGGTCGGCTGCTGCTGAGGCGGGTAGTTGTAGCGCGGCTGTCCCTGGGGCTGCTGCTGGGGATATTGGTAGCCGGGCTGCTGCTGAGGGTAGCTTGAACCGGGGAGCGGGTATCCCTGCGGAGACTGCTGCGGATAATTGGGAGCAGCCTGCGGGCGCGGCGTGGAGTCCAAGCTGTAACCGCCACCATTCTGACCGTAGCCCTGCGGTGGGTTGTCATAGCCGGTGGGGTCCTTTCCATAGAAGAGACGGCGTGCCATCTCGCTCATGCGCTGGCCAAACTTCGGCAGAAACTGCAGCGGGCTTTCATACTGCGGCTGGGGCTGCTGCTGCGGATAGCCGTAGCCCTGCGGTGCTTGCTGATAGCCCTGAGGAGGGCTGTATTGCTGCGGATAACCACCCTGCTGAGGATAACCCTGCTGCTGCTGCGGATAGTAGCGCTGCTGAGACTGCGCCATGCCCGTGGATGCAGAGAGGATGGTGAAACACCAGCCCAGTCCAATTGAGCTGATCAGCCCCCTGCGAGTGGTTTGAGAATTCATAATGGTTAATAGTTCTTAAATTCCTGGGAACTTCAAGCCGCAATTTCCGGCCCTCCGCCTCAGGAATGAGGTCACAAATGGATAGACGAATGCGGCTGAAGTTTGTTCAGCCGCATTGCCATTTCTTCGAATCTGTCGTGAAATCTGGCCTTATGAAGCCAGACGCGCGTCGATGTCTTTGTCCAGCCAGGCCCACATGCTGGCGAGGCCTTCGGTGACTTTGGCCTTGGTGGCGGTGAGTTCTTCGGCGCTGAGGCTCTGACCTGCGGCGGGGACGCTGCGGCCAAACATGTAGTACTTGATCTTCGGCTCAGTGCCAGAGGGGCGCACGGCAAAGCTGCGGCCATCGGCGAGATCCACAAAGAGCATCTTCTCCTTCAGCACCACGTCGCCTTCTTCATCGGTGATCTCGTCCTTGCGGAAATCGCGCACCTTGATGACGGCGGAGCCATCCACTTCCTTCGGCGGATTGCTGCCATAGCTGTCGGCCAGCTTGGCGATCTGCGCGGCACCGCTGGCGCCTTCGAAGACCTTGCTCTCGTTGCGCTCCAGGAAGTAGCCCACTTCGCAGTACACCTGATCCAGCAGCCCCACCACGGTAAGGCCGAGGCTGGCGGCGTAAGCGGCGAGTTCAGCAAACATGACCACGGCGCCGTTGCCGTCTTTGTCGCGGCTGAAGTCATCGCCCATGTAGCCGTAGCTTTCCTCACCACCGAAGACGAGGAACTTGCTGTGCTTGAGGCGTGCGTTGCGGCTCTCCACGTTGTTGAGGTCGCGGTAGCGGCTCTGAATGTCGGCTGGCAGCGCGGCTTCGTATTTGGAAAGCTTGGCGCTTATCCATTTGAAACCGGTGAGCGTGTTGACGCAGTTGATGCCAAATTTCGCGGCGATCGCATCCTGCAGCGGGCTGGTGACGAAGGTCTTCAGCAGCACGGCGTGGCTCTTGTTTTCAGCGGTGAGGATGCCGAGGTCAAACATCGTCTTGGTGCGATACCAGGCCATGAGGGAACCCACCTGATTGCCGGTGAGCAGCACCATTTCGCCTGCAGCATTGCGCACGCCCACGCCCATGCGGTCGCAGTCGGGATCGGTGCCGATGATGATGTCCGCGCCTTCTTTGTTGGCCAAATCCACCGCCATTTGCAAGGCAGAAGCGTTTTCCGGATTCGGGGACTTCACGGTGGGGAAGCGGCCATCACGCACGTCTTGCTCCGGCACGGTGAGGAAATTGAAGCCGAGCTTTTTCAGCAGCACGGGCACCAGCACGCCACCCGCGCCATGGAGTGCGGTGAAGACGATTTTGAGCTTCTTCGCTTCTTCCTTCTGCAGCAGCTCGGGCTGCAGCATCATCGTTTCCACGCGGGCGAGATACTTCTGGTCCATGTCATCGGCCAGGGTGGTGAGCTTGCCGCGTTCGGCCTCGGGCAGCGCGGTGTATTCCTCGCCCTTGATGGCGTTCACTTCCTTGATGATGCCGGTGGCGTGGGGCTCCACGATGCCCGCGCCGTCGTTGAAATTCACCTTGTAGCCGTTGTCATGCGCCGGGTTGTGGGAGGCGGTGATCATCACGCCCGCATCCGCGCGAAGCTGACGCACCGCGAAGGACATTTCCGGCGTGGCGCGGCAGTAGTCGAAGAGGTACACATTCGCCCCGTGATCCATGGCGATCTTGGCGCAAAACTTCGCGAATTCCGGCGAGAAGTGACGCGTGTCATGCGCAAAGACGATGCTCGGCTTGCCGCTGAGCTTGGCGTTGGCGCGGAAGTTTTTGAGGTAGGTCACCAGGCCACGGGTGGCGCGGCTGACGTTGTAGAAGTTCATCGCGTTCGTCCCAACGCAGGGGGCCTCGGGGCGCTGATCCGCAGCGGCGCTGCCACGCTCCGCCTTGGTGACGATCTTGCCCACCGTGCGGCCGCGCAGACCGCCGGTGCCAAATTTGAGCGCCTGGAAGAAGCGGTCGTTCAGCTCCGCCCAATGGCCTGCCGTGGCGAGTTCCTCGATGCTGGCGCGGTAAAGCGGATTATCGCTGGCCGCGAGCAGGGCGCGAATGTTGTCGTAGCTGGCGGCGAGGAGTTGCCCGGAAGAGGCGGCGGCTTGGAGTTGATCGGCAAGGGACATATGAAATATCAATTTGAACCAGTCATTTAAGGAATCAATCGGCAAAGCGCTCAGCGCAGAATGAGGGATGCTTTACAAACGGAGGCGCAGAATTGCACTCGCCAAAAGGAGAGCGCCTCTTTAATATCGACCTCGTTCCCTGCCAGACATACCGCAAACACTCACCTTTTATACGATCATGGGCCTGATGGATTACCTCAAAGGACAGTTCTTGGAAATCATCCAATGGACGGACGACTCACGCGACACACTCTCCTGGCGCTTTCCGGACGAAGACAAGGAAATCAAGCGCGGCGCGCAGCTCATCGTGCGGGAGTCACAGATCGCCCAGTTCGTCTACCTCGGTGAATACGGCGACACCTTCGGCCCCGGCAAGCACACCCTGAGCACGGAGAACATCCCGATCCTCTCCACGCTCAAGGGCTGGAAGTACGGCTTTGAGTCCCCCTTCAAGGCGGACGTCTACTACGTCACCACCCGCCTCTTCACCGGCAACAAGTGGGGCACCAGCAACCCCATCATGATGCGGGATGCGGACTTCGGCATCGTGCGCGTGCGTGCCTTTGGCACCTTCGATTTCAGGATCACTGAGCCCAAGCTCTTCCTCAAGGAAGTGGCCGGCACGGACAATCATTTCCGCCTGGATGAATTCGCCGACACCATGCGCAGCCGCATCGTCAGCGTGTTCACGGACGCTCTCGCCACCGCCAAGGTGCCCGTGCTCGATCTCGCCACCCGCTACTCCGAGCTCGGCGATGCCCTGCTGCCCATTATCAATCCCACCACGCAGGGCAAGTACGGCATCGAGATCACCAGCTTCATCCTCGAAAACGCCAGCGTGCCGCCGGAAGTCGAGGCCGCCATCGACAAGCGCAGCAGCATGGGCGCGATCGGGAACCTGAACGACTACGTGAAATTCCAGATGGCCGAAGGCATGGCCAAAGGCGGCAGCAGCCCCGCCGGCTCCGCCGCTGAACTCGCTATGGGCTTTGGCATGGCGCAGAACATGATGGCCCAGGGTGCCTTCAACATGAACCCCGCCGCCGGTGCCGCAGCCCCGGCTGCCGCACCCACCGCCGCACCTTCCGTCGATATCCTCACCCCCGCTCAGGTGGCCCAGACCCTCGGCGTCACCGAGGCCGATGTGCTCGCCAGCATCGAAGGTGGCCAGATCAAGGCCAAGAAGATCGGCACGCAGTACCGGATCACCAAGGCCGCGCTGGACGAGTTTCTGGCCCAGTGATGTGGGTAGGAAAGCTGACTTAGTGCGGTGCCACACAGTGTTCCTGTTCCTCAGGAACAGGAACAC
>CALRWM010000019.1:0-92834 GCA_943371875.1 Prosthecobacter debontii
TCATTTATAGAAAGGACACCACCCATGGATTCCACCACCCTCTATTTTCGTCAGGGGCCATCGGACAAAGTGTATCAGGCCAGCATCCTGCCCAAGGATCAAGGCTTCCTGGTCCACTTCGCATATGGCCGTCGCGGTTCCACGCTCACCACCGGCAGCAAAACCCCAGCACCAGTCGAGTACCAAATCGCCAAGGGCATCTACGACAAGCTCATCAAAGAAAAGACGGCGAAGGGCTACATGCCCGGAACCGACGCAGGTAGCAGCACGCCGCCGGACTCTCCCAGTCAGCATAGCGGCATCCAATGCCAGCTCCTCAATCCCATCAACGAACAGCAGCTCGACCAGTTCCTGTTTAATCCTGATTACTGGATGCAGGAGAAGCTCGATGGCCGTCGTCTGCTCATCAGGAAAGACGGTGACCAAATCACCGGCATCAACCGCCTGGGATTTCCCACTGCCGTTCCTGAGACGATTGCCAGCAGTGCTGCTAAATACCCGCGCAGTTTCTTGCTCGATGGCGAAGCGGTCGGAGACATCTACCATGCATTCGACCTGCTCACCATTGGACCAGAGGACTTGCGTCATCTGTCTTTCTCGGTGCGATACCTGAGGATGCGCGACGTGCTCAACGCCTTCGATCATCCCCACATCCGAGATGTGCGGGTATTCTTCCCCCCTCAATCGGCTGGCTGGTTCCAGCAGTTCAAAAACGAGGGGAAGGAAGGCGTCGTGTTCAAACACAAGGACGCACCGTACACCCCCGGCAGGCCCAACAGCGGCGGCAGTCAGCTCAAGCACAAGTTCTATGAAACCGCTTCATTCATCGTCGCCAAGGTGAATGATCAAAGGAGTGTTTCGTTGATCCTGTTCGAGGGCGAAAAAGTGCGCCCCGCTGGGAATGTCACCATCCCACCTAACCATGTTGTTCCTGCACCGGGAACTGTGGTGGAGTGCCGCTACCTCTACGCGTTCAAGGAATCCGGCAGAATCTACCAGCCGGTTTATCTCGGAGCGCGCACGGACATTCATTCGCAAGAATGCATTACGGCCCAGCTCAAATACAAAGCTGAGCTGCCGGTGTCCGCCTGATCAACCCAACCCCGCTCAAGCCCATGTGCCTCATCTGGTGCATGGGCTTTTTGGCGTTCAACCCACAACACCAACACATATGAAACCCATCACCCTCCCCATCGCGGAACTGAAACCCGCTCTCACTGGCCTTGCCAAAATCATCAACACACGAGCCACGCTGGCAGTCCTTGGCACCATCAAAGTTGAACGCACCGCTGACGGCTGGATTGCCTTGACCAGCACCGACCTCGACCGCTGGGTCACAGTCCGTTTGGAACATCCCACCGAAGGCCCTCCCGCTACTGTGCTTCTGGCTTACGACCAGCTCTCCCAACTGGTGAAAAGCTGCGGCAAGGGAGAGTCCATTGAAGTGGAGTCCACCTCAGAAGCCAGCATCATCCGCTTCCCGCTTGGTGATACTACCGGGGAGTCCAAGGTGCCGTTCATCTCGCCCAATGAGTTCCCGCTCATTCCAAAGATGAAAAACGAAGCCATCCCGCTGCCTTCGGGGTTGCGGGACTCGATCATGGAAGCGATGGACTGCGCCAGCAACGACCAGACCCGGTATGTGCTCAATGGCGCGTTCATCGACGCAAAGGACCCAAAGGCAAATTACGTTGTCGCCACAGATGGCAGGCATTTGTATTCCGCCAATTCGTTCACGCTGCCGCTCAAGGAATCCGTCATCATTCCGGGACACAAATTCCTGGAGTGGAAGGAGTTCAAAAACGACGGCGAATGGCAGATGCGTATCGGTGAACAGCATCTTCAGCTCAGCACCCGACGCTGGCGCTTCATCACGAAGTCCATCGAGGGCAATTATCCACAATGGAGAGCGCCGATCCCCGACCCAGCCGATACAAAAACGGTCATCACTCTTGACCCGTCGAAGCTGGAAACACTCATCAAGCTGATCCAGCGCATGCCATGCCACGATGATCGTTACCACACGCTCGGCTTGGAATGGACGGACGGACAGCTCATGCTTATGGGCAAGGACAAGCCGGATGAACCCTGGCTGCGTGTGCCGGTGCCTGACATCAAGGGCAACGGCCCGGAAATGACGATCTTCGTTGATCGGAATTACATGCAGAAAGCCCTCGGCTTCGGTCTCAACATTCTCAGCCTGATTGACCCCAGATCCCCTCTGAGGTTCACCAGCGGCGGCAAGCAGCTCATTGTCATGCCTGTTCGCCTTGAGATGCCTCCAACCACTCCGTTCGAGCCATCCGGCTCAATGGAACCACCCTCATCCACCTCTCCGCCATCTGCGGAACAACCCACAACAACACCCATGCAAACATCCACCAACGGAAATCATCACCCGACTGCCGCCATCGCTACCAGCTCGTCAGCAGCAGCCACTACGGACAAACCGGGAACGAAGTCTTCGCTCGAAGCTGCCCTGTTGCAGATTGAGAGCATTAAGACCGGCTTCCGAGAAGCCATCAACGGGCTCACTAAAGTGGGTGACAACATCCGCCAGGCCATGCGTGAGCAGAAGGCCAACGAAAAAGAAATCCAAGGCGTGCGACAGACACTGCGCTCTCTCCAGGGCGTGCGCATCTGAGACCCACACCATCAACCTCCATTCAAGGGCCGGGCCAGTTGCATCCTCGTGATGCGCTGGCCCGCCTTGTTTTGGGCTACATCCAAAAATATCATGATTGCCAATCTTCATCCAACCCCTGCAGCCCCTCCTCGCCGCATTCCAAACCTCCTGCTTCATTGCGGTGCCCGTGCCGCAGAACGTCTCGAAATCATCAGTGTTCCTACCCCAGAAGCCACCGAGAGCTGGACACCCATCCCTCACATCGACCTGGTCAAACGTGTGGAACACACCATCCGCAGCAACGGCCTTGTGGTGGGTAATCAGGCTCACAGTCTGACCCATGATGGAATGCGCTATTTTGGCCTGATGGAAATCCAGCGCCGGGAAACCGACTTGGATTACTGCTGGGTGCTGGGGCTGCGTAACAGCCACGACAAAACCTTCCCAGCCGGCATTGTGGCAGGATCATCCGTGTTTTGCTGCGACAATCTCGCCTTTTCCGGTGAGGTCAAAATCGCCCGCAAACACACGCGTCACATCATGCGCGACCTGCCTCAGCTTGTGCAGGGAGCCGTTGGGAAATTAATGGACCGCTGGCATCACCAGGATGTCCGCATCGCCAACTACAAGCTCTCTGATCTCGATGACCGCACTGCCCATGATCTCGTGGTGCGTGCTTACGATGTCGGGGTATGCACCAACCGCCACATACCCCAGGTGCTTCACGAATGGAGACAGCCGACTCACGCTGAGTTTAACACACGGAACGTGTGGTCCCTGTTCAATGCATTCACGGAATCATTGAAGGGTAATCTCATCGAACTGCCGCGCCGCACGGAGGCGCTGCATGGCTTGCTCGACAGCCACGTGGGCCTGTCCGCGTGATGCACCCAAACGAGGGGGGCTCCGGTTTGCGATCAACGCGAGCCGGAGCCCTTTCCCCCATTTCACATGGGCTCGGTTAAATTATTTAATTCTCCCAATCGAATTTTGGTCTCTGGGCTTGGAAGGCTTAATTTTTTTAGCTATCGGCGGTCTGGCGCAAGGCAGGGTTTGAATCTGTCCTTAGCGGTCTTGTTTTGATTGATTCAGCCAATGCTGGCGCACAGCCGCTGGATCATGGCGGCATGACTGGCTCAAATCCTTGTTGCGCCCATTGCTGGCACACGGAATTCATCGGGCGTTCTTAAGAAAACACGAAAAACAACGGTTTGAATGTGCTGGCACTTGTCCGGTTCGTTCCATAGGTTCACGCTCTGCCCCGTCTGCCCCTATGAAATCCATTCTGATGTACGCCTGCCTGGTTCTCGGAGCACTGACCTCATTTGGCGCTGCTACCCCCATTGAGACCAACCTCTTGGATGGTTCTCGCATCAAGGGGCGTGTGATGTCTGCCACGGCTTCCGAGGTGACGTTCAAGACAGATTTTGGCGTCTCGCGTATTCCTCTTGAAAAGCTGACACCCGAATCGAAGCAGGAGGTCACGCTGGCTGCACAGCAGTCTTTGCCCGCGCAGTCACCGCTGTCGCCAGATTGGATGTATCCGGGGGACTTTGCACTAGCGCTATGAAAACGAAATTCCACTGCCCTCATTGTAACGTAGCCATTGAAGCCGAGTCGAGCAAGGCCGGGATGGCTGGCGATTGCCCTGCCTGTGGTCAGTCTCTCCACATCCCCGTGTCTCCCACACAATTCAAGCTCGGTTCCTATCAAGGCACCTGCACGATTGGAGCTGGCAAGGAACCAGTCGTTTCGCGGCTCACGCTGTTGGTGATTCGTCAGGAGAATCAGATCATTCACGGCAATCTTAAGACGACCGGCGAATTAGAGGTAGATTCGGAGTTCACCGGCACCGCAACCGGCGATCAAATCCAGTTCGTGACCATCACCCCAGATAAGAAGCTTACGGTTGAGTGGCTTGCTGTGATCCAAGGTGATTCATTTCGAGGAACATTCTCTGCAACCGACACAGGCTTTTGGGCGAGTGTCTTCGGCCGCGAGCATCAGCATGGCGAATGGCAATGCACCAAAGAGCGTTTCCCGATTATCAGGCGGCTGAAATCCTTTGCGAAGAGAGTCCTCGCCGTAGTCCTCGTTGGAGTCCTTGCTCTATTAATTTTAGGTGCCAGCGCAATTTTCAATTCAGCTTCCACTTCTTCGACAGCTTATTCCCCAAGTTCGCCCCCATCCACGACTCCATTATACCAAGACGCTCAGGTTCCTTCTACCACAGCTTACCCCTCGTCCCCTCAGTCCTCCTACTACAGCCCCCAACTCCAAAGCCAACCTATTGAGAGGAGGTACACACCGCGCGTTTCTCCTGAAGACCTTGCCAAAATGGGCCGCTTGAGCAGCCAAATTTTCTTCCCCCCCCAGAAAAATAGCGTTCATGTTAGAGGACATTGGCGGAGCGGGACATGGGTTAAGCCTCACGTCAGAAAACCACCGGGAGGATTCTAACCGAGGTCTTCACATGTCCCTGCAAAAATGACATTACCGCATGGACCTTCCTGTTCATGGCACGGACGCTTCAGCGTGGTGGTCTGATTTTTTTCACTCGAATAGGCTGCCTCAAAAGTTTAAACCGGGATTCCTCACTGGTCCGGCCTTGATCCGCACGGTTCTATGACTGCTTTCATATTCTGATAACCGGGTGCGCGGAGGAAGTGAGCTCCCGGTGCCTGAAATCATGAGATTAATTGGCCACGAATGCCTGTCCGATTTTCCCCGCCGATTTCTTGCAACATGGGTTCATTAACAACGGTGACCGGGCATGATTGAGCACTCATTCATTATCAACCGGTCAGATTCCGGATTTCCTCCTGGATGCATTCCTTGGATTCTATCTTTTTGAGACCGGTGAGTCAGTGGGTTCTCGCGGTTAAAAATTCCCGTACGTTCCGTACGTCATGCATTGATCTGCATGCCCGGCATCGAAATATTTTCCCATCATATGCGGGTATTTGAATTCTAAGAAATCATGGTTAAAAAATGAAATTCACGCGTCGCGTAGTGAATTCTTCACGGATTGACGGAGAATTGAACCTGAAAAAATGTTTCCATTTCTACCGGTCAGACAATAGGAAGTCGCACGGACGCACGATAAATTTGAAGGAGCCTGATGAATCAGGGCTGACCAGCGACCGGGTTATCAGATTCATGCCTTCATCGGCGTGACCTGGAGCTGTGTTTTTTCGAAATTTACACTGGATGTGATTCGAGCCATCAGTTTCGCATCCTCGGCTTCGCTGAGATGCTCATCGAACTGTCCAATGGCCGGACCAAGAGCCATTGATTGATTGTTCAGAGTGGAACTGTTTGACGTGTGTGAGGGATCGGGGGCAGGGTTCGGTGTCATGCAACTCTTGGCAGTCGGTGCAAGCATTTCGACTTCGTAGAACTTGGAGAGGTTGCCATTGCTCGACGCGGTAACATGGTCTGTGCGGGTGACTTTGAATTTCCCAGCGAATACGTGCGTGCCTACGGATGGAAATAGACGGCTCAAATGCCTGCCTAGGAACATTTCAGGTTTGTCATTCTCAAGGGGATGACCTTCCTCTTTTGCAAGTTCTGCCATCCTGGATGTGGAGATGGGCTGTTTGGGGAATTTCAGCGCTGTCGATCTGAGAATATTAACAATCAGATCGAACACCGGGTCAGTCAGCTCTGATTCCTTTCTCTCGCTGTAATCATCCTCCAGCAGACCAGGTAGCGTGGGGAATGCGTCTTTGATGATCCAAGTTGCACAATGCTCCCATTGGCTGAAGCGGAATCCTGTGAGCCGCATTTTTTTGTGGATGCCCCGCTCACCGTATCCCAGTATTATTCTGTAAATGGCGGCCAGGATGGCCGGTCGATTTTCACGGACGTGTGCTTCCAGCGTGCCTTCGGGCCAATCTCGAAATTCATAGTCCTTTGGCTTTCTCAGAATTTTAATCTCGGCTGTGCGGTCAGCAAGGTCTCTGGACATCACGGCACCATTCGAGGTGCAGGCGAAGACTTCTCGTGTCACATCTACTAGCGCCTGCATGTAGGGCGCACGAGCCTCAAACTCCGGTTCCGTAAGCATGGATTCAAGGAATGCCATGTGCTGCAGTGCATCACCTCGCACGTTGTCGATGTAGATCAAAGCATTTCCCTTGCTTAGATGCGCGGAAACACCCTCCTTGACCCTGTCATGATTCCGTTCACCCGGAACGACGGCTGCCGCTTTCATTCCATAAATCTGGGCTACGAGCCTCATCATGAAACCACCGCCTGCGCCGTGAAGATTTTTTGTAACCATGAAAAAAGGGCATCTTCCACCATTCAGGACTCCTGACCGCACGATTGCTGGAGTCAGCATGAATGCAAGGCACCTCGCCATGTCGTAAGGAGTGGCGAAATCAAAGTCGCACAGCAGATCTAGCAACAGGTCTCTTGCTTCTTCGAGCGTGGGTAATGGCGGCAATTCTCCCTGGGCGTAGATGCACGATTCGCGGTCATATCCGGTAATAATTTTGAATTCCTCGCCGTTCCAGACCAACGTTGGTACCGAAGCCAGCACCTCAATGGGTCGAACCAAGTCTGCACTATGAACCGGGACACCAACGATGTAGGAAGCCTCCTGTGAACTAAGTCGTGTCGGTTTTTTTGTTCCATCAGACATGACTGTGAAAAACTGACAGACGCCCGGTCGGTCCAGATAGGTCACTAGCTCTGCTGGTAAAAGATGCACCAGTGCACCGTCGTGCACCTCAGCGAACTTCTTCCCGTGCCAGTAGAGCATGCCTCCAAGCTTCTCAGCAGCCTCTCGCGCCCAGACGCCCTGCTGCTCGCCGATTTCGATGAGAGTGGTATTTCCATTGCCGCTGAGAAATGAGTCGTTTCTTTCTTTCTCAGACGTCCGCTTGTCTTTCACTAGCCGGTTGAAGGTTCGTTTCTTCAGCCCCAAAAATTGGACGGCAATTTCGGCTACCCTCTCGGATTCGTAGTGGCCCCGGAACATTTCAAGCCCGGCTGCCAGCTTTGTGGCATCTTTGATAAGGCGGTCCTTCGCTTCCTCTTGGCTGGCCATTTTTGTGAATGTTGGCTGTTGTCCACGGAATGCCGTGAGAGCAAGCGAGCCGACGGTGGCGTCCTTGGTGATTTTGAGCTTGGTGGCATTTTTTTTCGCCTCCTCGATGAGCTTTGAAAAATCATCTCTCGACATTGCCGCCCGGCAATCGTCAAATCCCTTGCTAGGTGCCGACATCGGAACTTGGCAGCAGAAGATTTGGCAGGTCGGAAACAAACCCTGCAGCTTGATGGCGGCGTCGTAGAACTGGCAGTTGAACACCGTGTCCTGATCTCCGGTGAAATAAATTGTCTCCGGCTGCATGGACACGTTCACGTGCCACAGTTCAGGGACGAGTGTCTTGCGATCAACTTCCCCTTGGCTGTAGCCGTAGAAACCCGAGATGCCGATGGCTTTCAAACCATGGTCGCAGAGCGCCAAGGCTTTCTTCTCTCCTTCGATGAGGAAGAATTCACGCATTTCTGCATCGTTGTGAAGTCGCTCGGGAATGTACGCGTGAGGTGAGGAGCCTGCGCGCTGGTGATATTTCTGGTCGCCGCGCGGCTCGTCAAGCCGGAGGCGGTAGTAGTGTTCGCCATTGTCCCCGATGGGGGTGCCGTCGAAGTCGAAGTACGGGATTAGGATGCCGGGTGCGAATAGGCCAGTGACTTTTTCGGCGGTTGCGGGGTCTACACGCCTTATGCCGGCATTTTTGACAGTGGCCGGTTCAATGCCGGGCAGTGCGACTGGGGCGGGGTCTTGCGGAGCGTGTTCGATTTTTACCGGGTTCATGATCACTTGACCCTCCCGGTTGTGTTTACGCTCACAAAGCGACGCAACTCATCTGCTGATATGAGCGGATGACGAAATGCACGGATTGGTTTGAGGAGTCCGCGCGTGATGGCACGGCGAATGGTGATGGAAGCAACTCCCAGAATCTGGGCTGCTTCCGCGATTTTGTAGGCAAGCCGATCAGGTCGACTGGCTGTGTCTCTTTGGGGGTAGGGTGGTTTCATTTGTTGGGTTGGGGACTGGTTCAATGGGCTTCATGGTCGTGTGTTGGATTTTGCCGGGTGGCTTCGTGCGGCCCGGTTGGGGGCTCCATTTCGGAGCGGGCGGCAGTTTTTGGCGAGGGCGGTGCGTTCCGCAAGAGAAAATGAGCCAGGTGCGAAAAAAACGGTAAAAATAGAAGCTGATAATTATTAAGCTTGCCGTGGGGAGGCGCAGTGTTAGAGTTCGCGCATGCCGTCAAAACCTTCGTCCGTTGCAGAAGCACCAGAGCATGTCCCGCTTCAAAAAAAGAAGCGTGGTCCCAAGAATCGGGATCAACTTCGGGTGCCCAATCCCGCAATCAAGCATGTGAGAAAAGCCATGCGGCTAAGGCAGGCGGGACTCGAAAAACCCCTCTGTTTGACACAGGCAGGTCTCGGAAAACTTCTTGGTTTGACGCAAAGCTACGTGGCCAACATTGAGACGGGTCGGTTTCCTACCACGATGACCTTCGCTGTTAAGTTGGCTGGCAAGTCTGGCGCAGACGTCAACAGCATCGTCACTGGTGCGCGAATTCCTCTGGACACCGAAGGGCGAGAATACACCGAAGTGTCATACCTTGCCTTCCGGGAGGCCCGTCAGGAGATGCTCAACCAAGTTGAATTCGGAGAGGCAATCCTGCCCATCGAGGTGGCCTTGCATGCGGCAGCCGATATTGGAAGGCGGAAGGTTTTTACCAACATTCTCAACGCAACCCTGGGTGAAACGATTCGGGCGGTTGAGGGACTTGAGCAAGCCTTCGAAAACAGACTGCAGGAGGCACGAAGGCTGGCTGAGGTGAAATCCAAGACTCGTCCCTACACATATGGCGAGCTGCGAAAAAACACTGCTTTGGCCCGTTCGCTTGGCTTCGTGGACATTCCAGAGCGCGGTTCCGGGGATATTGCCCTTGAGATCCGGGTGGTGGAGTCGACGGGTGAAAACGGTCAACTACGCTGGTCGGCCCTCTTTGGCGGCAAATCTGCGATGACGGAAAAAGACATGGACTACCTCCAAGGTCTGATCAAGGGTAGGGAAAAGAGTTCATCACCTTGATCAAATTGGCGGCAGAATTGAGCACAAAAGCACGACGCAAAAAACCCAGACCAAGGCAGGCCACGCGCCTGTGAACGCCACTGGTGTTTCAGCGGTCAGAATTTAGTAACGTTTTTAGTAACAGGCGGCGAAAAATGAGCATCTTAAAGATCACGTGAGATTAATTGGAAGTCGCATAAAATATTTATTATCAACAAGTTGAGCATATGAGATGAATTGAGTGCATGTGGGATAAATCCACGATTTCTCCTTCGGGACGAAGAGGTCGTGGGTTCGAATCCCGCCAGCCCGACCAATGCTCCTGCGCGTATTTGAGAGATAGAGGCAAGATATGGCGATCCCAACCCCACCCAAAAAAATCCTGCTCGCGGAAGATGTGCGTGCGCTCTCCATGCGGCTTTCGCATGCACTTGAAACGCACGGCTATGAGGTGTGCGTGGCGGAGGACGGGGAGGAGTGTCTGGAGCAGATGGAGGCATTCAAGCCGGACCTGCTGGTGCTGGACCTGATCATGCCGAAAATGAACGGGCTGGAGGTGCTGCGGCACCTGCGGGCGCAGCAATCCACGCAGCACATGCCGGTGATTGTCTGCACGGCTAAGGATTATTCGACCGAACTCAAACACATCCAGCAGACCGGGCCGGTGGATGTGCTCATCAAGCCGTTCGATCCCGAGCTGCTGCTGGAGAAGCTGAGGCAGTATTTTCACGAAGCCGCGACGACGAAGGGGATCACCCACCGTGATCACCTGCCTGTGTCTGCGGAGCAGTATGCGCCGGTGCTGGACACCAAGCGCCCGCATGTGAAGCTGTGGGGCACCCGGGGTTCGATCCCCGTCTGCGGAGCGCGCTATGCGCAGCATGGAGGCAACACGACGTGCTTTGAATACAACACCGGGAAGGATCGCATCCTGTTTGATGCGGGCTCCGGACTGCGGGATGCGGGGCAGTCGTTCCTTGCTGCCGGGCCGTGTCACATCCACCTGTTCATCACGCACACGCACTGGGATCACATTCAAGGGTTCCCCTTTTTCTCGCCGATCTATGTGCCGGGATTTGAGATTACGGTCTATGGTGAGCGTGGTTTTGGCAAAAACATCGAGTCGCTGCTCTGCGGCCAGATGGACCGCGACTATTTCCCGATTCAGCGCGAGGATCTGCGGGCTAAAATCAACTTCGTGTTTCTAGATGATGCGCCGGTGAAAATCGGTGACGTGACGGTGACCCGTGAATTCACGCAGCATCCCGGGGCGACGGTGGGATTCAAAGTGACGCATGATGGCTGGAGCGTGGCGTTTGTGCCCGACAATGAATTTCTTCAGGGCTACACGGGTTCACCGGTCCTGCTGACGCGAGACTCAAATCTGGTGGTGCCCTATGAGCCGATGCTGGCCTTCCTGGACGGAGTGGACCTGCTGGTGCATGAGGCGCAGTATCTGCCGACGGATTATCCGAAACGGATCGGCTGGGGGCATTCCAATCTGGCCACGGCCTGTGCGCTGACCAAACTGGTGGGGGCTAAGAAGTGGATCGTGGTGCATCATGATCCGGACCACGATGACACTGCACTGCAGGCCAAGCTGAATCTGACGCACCAAATTTTGAAGGAGGTCGGGCATCCGATTCACCTCGTGCACGGCTACGATGGCATGACGGAGTATCGCTGATTCAAATGCCGGGTTCGAAAGCGGCGAGCAGGGCATCGCCGAGAAGAGCACATTCCTTTTTCAACTGATCCAGCATGAGCTGTGCGCCTTTCAAATCTCCGGCGTGGGCGTATTCGCAGAGTTCGGAGGAGATTGTGAGCGCCTTTTTGGCGGCATAAACTCCAAGCATGCCCTTGAGCGAGTGCGCGGCCTCATAGACTTGAGTGGCTTTGCCAGCCGTCAGCGCCTTCTCAGCTTTGCGCAGGTATTTTTGCGCATCTTCAGAGAAGATGGCCACGAGTTTGCGCATGAGTTTTTCATCGCCGGTGGACTCACGAAACTCGGCAAGGTCGAAGGGAGGTGTCTCGATCTGCGGGCGGGGGACGGGTGGTGCGGGAGACTCCGGGACTGGCTGGGGTATGGCCTGCCGTGGTGAGAACTGCTCCACGACCTGGAACAACTCTGCGGAGCGCAGAGGTTTGGCGATGTAATCATCCATGCCTGCGGCTAGGCAGCGCTCGCGGTCGCCTTTCATGGCATTGGCTGTCATGGCGATGATGGGGACATGCCTGCCGGTGGCCTGTTCGGTCTGACGGATTTTGGCGGTGGCTTCGTAGCCATTGATGCCGGGCATGTGAACATCCATCAAAATGGCGTCGAAGGCCTCCTTGTCACAGCGGTCAATGGCCTCCCTGCCGTTGGAAGCAAGTGTGACGACATGGCCGCGTTTCTCCAACATGCGTGCCCCGACGAGCTGGCTCACGTGGCCGTCTTCGACGATGAGCACCTTCATGGAAGCATGGGCGGTGACCACAGGTTTGAAGCGTGGAGACTTGGGCTTGATCGAAATACCGCTGGTACGCCCAAAGGCGGCGGTGAAGTGGAAGGTGCTGCCGGTGCCGGGCTGGCTCTCCACCCAGATGCGGCCGTGCATGAGGGCGACGAGATCATGGCAGATGGCGAGCCCGAGGCCGGTGCCACCGTAGCGGCGTGAGGTGGATTGCTCCGCCTGGGTGAAGGCCTCAAAGATGCTTTCGCGCATGTCTGCGGCGATGCCGATGCCGGTATCGTTGATCTTGAAATGCAGAGTGACCATGTCGGCAGTCTGAGATTCCAAGCTGACCTCAATGGTGACGCCGCCCTTGTGGGTGAACTTGATGGCATTGCCGATCAGATTGACCAGGATCTGGCGCAGGCGGCCGTCATCGCCAATCAGACGCAGCGGGACATCCGGGCTGATGTGATGGAGGAAGACCAGCCGCTTTTGAAACGCACGGATGCCCATGGCCTGCGAGATCTCGGTGACGACCTCGTTCAGATCAAACTCGTGTGAGTCCAGCTCCATGCGGCCGGCCTCGATTTTGGAGAAGTCGAGGATGTCATTGAGCAGCTCCAGCAGGGAGTCGGCGGAAAGCTTGAGCATTTCCAGGTATTCGCGCTGGGTTTCGTTGAGATCCGTGCCGAGCAGCAGTTCGCTCATGCCAATGACGCCGTTCATCGGGGTGCGGATTTCATGGCTCATGTTCGCCAGAAAGGCGCTTTTGGCGCTGTTGGCGGACTCGGCGGCCTGGCGTGCCTGACGCAGCTCTTCCTCGGCATGCTTGCGCTCGGTCACATCCGTGTGTGATCCGGCCATGCGGTAGGGGGTGCCATTTTCATCACGCAAGGCGCGGCCGCGTGCGAGGATCCAGCGCCAGCTGCCGTCCTTGTGGCGGAAGCGAAACTCCACGGAATAACGCGGAATGCGGCCTGCCAGATAATCATTCAGGGTGGCCATCACGCGGTCGTGATCTTCGGGATGCAGATGAGATTCGAAGGTGGTGAAAACGTTTTCGAGCTCGTCGTCCTCATAGCCGATCATGCCTTTCCATGGCGGGGAGAAGAACACTTTGCCGGTGCGGATGTCCCAGTCCCAGATGCCGTCATTGGTGCCACGCACCGCCAGGGCAAAGCGTTCCTCGCTTTCCGCCATTTCGCGCACCGCCTCTGCGGGTGCGTTGGGCAGGCGCAGGCGGCAGGCATGCAGCATGCCTGCCAGTTCGCGAATACGCTGCTTCAACTCCGGCACGGAGTCGCCAGCGGCATGCACATTGGTCTCTGACATGGGGGTTGGAAATGTCCTCTGCGCGGTTGGGGAGCGGACGCGGTGGGATGAATAGACACAATTTGCCACAAACAAACTCAAAAGGTGGCTTCAGAATCGCAAAGTATGACCCGGCGGGGCTGTGAAATGGTTCAAAATGGATCTGATTGCGTGTTTGGACGTGCTGGCAACGTTCATGAATCCGCATGAACCGCCGCCAACTTCTCGCCTCCCTGCCTGCTGTTTTCACCGCTTCCAGCTTTGCTGCTGCGGCTGAATCCAAACTTCGTGTTGCCGTCATCGGTCACACCGGACGTGGCAACTACGGCCACGGACTCGACACCCTGTGGCTCAAAATTCCCGCTGTCGAAATCGTGGCTGTGGCGGATGCGGATGACAAGGGGCTCAAGGGTGAGCTGAAGAAACTGGCGGTTGAAAAGGGCTATGCCGACTACCACGCCATGCTCACCGAGGTGAAGCCTGACATCGTTGCCATCGGCCCGCGTCACATTGACCAGCACCGCGACATGCTGCTGGCGGCGATCCAGGCGGGGGCGCGTGGCATCTACATTGAAAAACCCTTTTGCCGCAGTCTGGCCGAGGCGGATGAAATCATCGCCGCCGCTGAGAAGGCGGGGACGAAGGTGGCCATCGCGCACCGCAACCGGTACCATCCGGTGATGCCGGTGATTGCGAAACTGATCCATGAGGGAGTGGTTGGCCGTGTGCTGGAAATGCGGGGGCGGGGCAAGGAGGATGCACGGGGTGGATCGCTGGATTTGTGGGTGCTGGGCACGCATCTTTTCAACCTCGCCACGTACTTTGGCGGAGCACCGCAGGCTTGTGTGGCCACCGTGATGAAGGATGGCAAACCGATCACGAAGGCCGATGTGAAGGAGGGGGATGAAGGCATCGGTGCGCTGGCGGGCAACGAGGTGCATGCGAAGTTTGAGCTGGCGAATGGCATTCCCATGTTCTTTGACTCGGTGCAAAATGCGGGCGTCAAGGAGGCGGGTTTTGGCCTGCAGATCATCGGGACTAAGGGCATCATTGATTTCCGCATCGACAAGGAGCCGGTGGCCCATATCTGTCTCGGCAGTCCCTTCAATCCGGCCATCAAGGAGGCGCGGCAGTGGCAGCCGATCACCACGGGTGGGGTCAATAAGCCGGAACCCATCGCCAATCTCGGGGCTCAGGTTGCCAGCCATGAAACCGCGGGGCTGGATTTGATCGCCGCGATCCGGGAAAATCGGGCACCGCTGATTGATGCGAAGCAGGGGCGCGAGACGATTGAGATGGTGAGCGCCATCTTTGAATCGCAGCGGCTGAATGGTCAGCGGGTGACGTTTCCGCTGAAGACACGCGTCAATCCGCTCACGCTGCTATGAAAACACCGCCTGCACCACCGCTTCTCATTCAAAACGGCACGCTCATCCTGCCGGACAGGTTGATCGAAGGTGGTGAGGTGCTGTGTGAACGCGGCAGGATCAAGGCCGTGGGCAAGGGCATCGCTGCGCCGAAGAACGCGGTGGTGATGGATGTCAAGGGTGGCTACATCAGTCCTGGGTTCATCGACATTCATGTGCACGGTGGTGCGGGGGCTGATTTTATGGACGGCACGGTGACGGCGGTGCGCACGGTCCTGAAGGCGCATGCGCGGCATGGCACTACCTCGATTTTTCCCACGACCACGACGGGGGCGCCGGTGCAGATCATGGCGATGCTGGGAGCGTGCCGTGAGGCGCAGCGAAGCTGGGAGCCGGTGCATGGATCACGCATCGCCGGGGTGCATTTGTATGGTCCGTATTTTGCGCCGGACAAAGTGGGGTGCCACTCGCGTGAGGGGCGGCGTGCGCCAGATGCGGAGGAGTATGCGCGGTGGTTTCGGGATGATCTGGTGCGAATCGCCACGTGTGCGGCGGAGCTTCCGGGGGCTGAAGCGTTTTATCAGATGGCGCGCAAGAAGCGCTGCCTGATCACCTGCGGGCATTCGAATGCCAACTGGGCGGAAATGGCGAGTGCCTTCAAGGCGGGGATGCGGCATGTGGATCATTTTTGGTGTGCGATGAGCTCGGTGGCATCCCTGCGCACGCGTTTTGGCACGCCCATGCAGGCGAGCATGGAGCAGTTCGTCCTCGCCACGGCGGAAATGAGCACGGAGGTCATTGCTGATGGCATGCATCTCGCGCCCGAGCTGCTGGATTTCGCCTTTCGCATGAAAGGCGCGCAGCGGCTGTGCCTGGTGACTGACAGCAATCGTGCGATGGACATGCCGCCGGGGCGCTACCGATTTGGTTCGGAGGATGACGGCTCGTTTTTTGAGAGCGATGGCCGGGTGGGATTTGTGCCGGGAGAGGGGCTGGCGAGTTCGGTGATGGGGCTGGACCACATGGTGCGGCATATGAAGAAGAGCACCTCGGCCACGCTGCCGGATGCGGTGCGCATGGCGAGCCTGACGCCGGCGGAGCGGACAGGGATGGGCAAAACGTGCGGAAGTCTGGAGAAGGGGAAGGTGGCGGATGTGCTGGTGCTGAATCGGCGGCTGGAAGTTCAACGGACTTTCATCGGCGGTGTCGAAGTGGGGCATGAATAACCTCTTTCGCCGCAGCTTCCTGTTTTTGGCCTGCGTCCTGGTATGCAGGGCGCAGACTGGTGGGCCGAACTTTGCGGAGCGGCTGGTGAAGGCGGCGCTGGAGCGCGTGGAGCACACGGTGCGCTACGATCCTGCCTACGTGGTGCTGGATTATCCCAATGGCGATGTGCCTGCCGATACGGGTGTGTGCACGGATGAAGTCATCCGCAGCTACCGGGCGCTGGGAATCGATCTGCAAAAGCTGGTGCATGAGGACATGCGGCGCGCGTTTGCGGCCTATCCGAAGACCTGGGGGCTGAACTCAACGGACAAAAACATTGATCACCGCCGAGTGCCGAATTTGCAGACCTTTTTCAAGCGGCGTGGAGCGGCCCTGCCGGTGACGCAGAAGGCGGAGAATTATCTGCCGGGGGATCTTATTACCTGCACGGTTGCGGGCAGGCTGCCGCACATTGCGATTGTGGTGCCGGCGGCGGATGGCAGTGCGACGCCCTGGATTGTGCACAACATCGGCCAGGGACCCAAGCATGAGAGTCGTCTGTTTGAGTTTCCGATCACCGGGCACTACCGGTTTCACCCTCACTGAACGGATTCAGCGGTGCGCACCGCCTCAAGGGTGAGCTGCCACTGCTCCGTGCCACGGAACCAGCCGCGCTGGATGCGCATGGCGACATCCCATGGGGCGGGTGGAAGATTGCCAATGGGAGCATTGAACCAGCGGGCCTCCATGGAGGCGCCTTCCTGCGTGAGGATGATGCGCAGGTGCTTTTCTTTCATCGTGCGGCCCGGCAGCTTGGGCTTCACATTGCGGCAGAGAAACAGCGGCTCCGAGTTTTTTTGGCCGAAGGGTTCGAGGAGCTTGTAGCTTTCGAAGAAACTCAGCGAGAGGTCGCGCAGCTTGACCTCGGCATCGAGTTCCAGCACGGCGGTCATGGCTTCCTTGCTCAGGGCTTCGCGTGCGGCCACCTGAAACGCCGCGCGGAAGGAGTCGATTTTGTTTTCGTGGACGGAGATGCCGGCCGCCATGGCGTGGCCACCACCACCCAGGAGGTGATCGCGGCAGATGTCGATGGCTTCGACGAGCGAAAAGCCGGGAATGCTGCGTCCGCTGCCTTTGCCGATGCCATCTTCATTGATGGACACGAGAATCGTCGGGCGGTGGCACAGGCGCGAGATGCGGGAGGCGACGATACCGATCACTCCCGGATGCCATTTGCGCGAGGCGAGCACGATGGCGGAAACTTTGTCGATTTCACCGATGTTGGCGAGCATGGCCTCGGCTTCGAGGTGCACCTGCTGCTCCACGTTTTGACGATCCTTGTTGTGTGCTTCGAGGAGTTCGGCGAGAGCGGCGCCTCTGACTGAATCTGTCGCGAGCAAAAGCTGCAGCGCCGTCGCTGCGGTGTCGAGCCGACCTGCGGCATTCAAGCGGGGGCCGAGGCGGAAGCCGACGTGATGAGTCTGCACCAGGCCCTCAACACCGGCGATTTGCTTCAAAGCTTTCAGGCCATGGCGTGTCGTTTGTGCCAGAGCTTCGAGACCGCGGCGTACGAGCAGGCGGTTTTCATCAATGAGCGGTACGAGATCTGCCACGGTGCCGAGGGCCACGAGATCGAGCGTTTCCTTCAGATCGTAGCTTTCGATCAGGCGCGTTTTCAGCAGCGCGTGGGAGACTTTGAACACCAGCCCGGCGGTGCAGAAGTAGTGGTAGTCCTTGCCGAGCTTGGGGTTCACCAGCGCGAGGCAGTCGGGACGACCCTGCGGAGAGAGTTCGTGGTGGTCGATGATGACGCAGTCCACACCATCGGCGCGCAGTTTGGCGACTTCTTTTAATGAGGTGGTGCCGCAGTCGAGAGCGATGAAGAGATCCGGTTTGCCGAACTGCTCGTAGCATTTGGCGATGCCATCCAGGCTCAGGCCGTAACCTTCCTCCATGCGGGTGGGGAGGAAGAGATGTGTCTCAAGGCCGTAGGCCTTCAAGATGAGATGCATCAGTGCCATCGACGTGACGCCGTCCACATCGTAGTCGCCGTAGAGCACGACGCTTTGTTTTTCATCAACTGCGCGCAGAATGCGAGCCACGGCGTGCTTCATCTCCGGCAGTACGGTGGGATCGCCGAGGGTGGCGAGCTTGGGCACGAGGAAATCACGCGCCATTTCCACGCTGGTGAGCCCGCGCTGCACGAGAAGCTGCGCCATGAGAGGAGACAGACTCATGTCCGCCCCCAGTTCGGCAGCGCCTTCCACGGCGGGCTTCAGCAGCCAGCGTGGCGGACGTATCGAAATGGGAGCAGGTTCAGACATGTGGATTATTTGCGAGATGAATACATCTCTGTATGGAACACGCGTGAAGCGTAGTCAAAGCCTGCTTCCCGAACGCATGTCGCAGAATCAATTTGCATCTCAATCTGGCCGCTTGTGGCTTTGCACGATGGGTTTGTTCCTCATCGTGGCAGGATCGTTCTTTGCGTGGCGGATGTGGTTGTCTTATGAGAAGGCGCAGATCACGCGGCAGTGGTCGCAGGTTCCATGCCGCATCCTTTCATCCCGCATCGTGAGCGAGAAGCCGACGCCGCACTCAGATCCCGCGCACCGGGTGGAGGTGCGCTACGAATATGAGGTGAAGGGTGTGAAACACAGCAGCATGCGCATTCGCCAGGTGGAGGCCGCGCCGACGCTGCATTTCGATGACGCGGTGCAGAAGCAGCAGCAGTACCCGACGGGATCGAGTCAGACCTGCTGGGTAAATCCGGCGGCACCGGATGAGGCGGTGCTGCAGCATGGCTCGCGTGCAGCGCTGTATTCCATCTGGTTTCCGCTGCTGTTTGTGCTGGGAGGCTGTGGGATGCTGCGGGGTGCGCTACGGCGCGCGCCATGAGGACTGCATGAGTTTTTCCAGCTCTGCGACGATCTCGGGTTTTTCTGAGGCGAGATTCTTTTCTTCGCCGATGTCTGTTTCAAGATTGTAGAGGAGTTTTTCGAGGGGTTTGGGCTTGGCCTTGGCTTTGGCGTTCTTGGGTACGGCGCCGGTGTTGAGATGGATCAGTTTCCATGGCCACTTCAGCACGGCGAGTTTGCCGCCTTGCTCATCGAAGGCCCAGTAGAGGTGCGAGTGCTGCTGCTGACCTGATTTGCCGAGGAGGGTGGGTGCGAAGGAGATACCATCGGTTTCGGCGGTGACCTTCGCGCCGCTGAGTTCGGCCACGGTGGGCAGGAGATCCTGGAAGCCGCTGACATGCTCGCTCACGGTGCCAGCTTTGACCTTGCCGGGCCACCATGCGATGAAGGGCTCACGGATGCCGCCGTCGGTCATGTCGCGTTTGATGCCTTTGAAGTCGCCGTTGCTGTTGAAGAAGTCGCTTTGATGACCGCCTTCCTGATGGGGGCCGTTGTCGCTGGAGAACATGACGAGGGTGTTCTCTGCGAGGCCGAGTTCTTTGAGCCGTGATAACACCTTGCCGACTTCATTGTCGAGGAAGCGCATGAACTGGGCGAAGCCTTTCTCGGCGTCGGGCCAGTCCTTGTCTTTGAATTCGCCGTAGTCGGGGGATTCCATGCCGTGGCCTAGTGGCGAGTTCTTGCCGGCTTCGTTGTTGGCGTGGGGGATGTTGAAGGCGTAGTAGAGGAAGAAGGGCTCTTTGGCTTGGGCGCGCTCGCCGAGGTAACGCTGTACATCGTCGGCGAGGAGCTGTGGGACCCAGGCTTTGCGGCCGTCCAGAGGGGCTACGCCGGTGCCAACGAGATCGCTGTCGGAATAATCATGTGCATCCTTGAATGAGCCGGGGATGACGGTGTTCGGCAGATCCACGATCTTGCCGTTTCGAATGAGGGCCTTCGAGAAAAAGTTGTGCGCGTGGCTGGTGCCTGTGTAGCCGAAGAATTCATCGAAGCCTTTGCGTTGGGGGTCGTCCAGCGGGAGCGGCTTGCCCAGACCGTATTTGCCAATGCAGGCGGTGTGGTAGCCTGCAGTCTTGAGCACCTTGGGCAGGGTGAGGTCTTCGTCTGGGATGTGGCCTTCGCCATTTCCGCGCACGCGGCAGTGGCCGGTGTGGAGGCCGGTCATCAGCACGCAGCGTGAAGGGGCGCATACGGTGCAGCCTGCGTAATGGCGGGTGAACTTCATGCCCTCGGCGGCCATCTTGTCGAGGTTGGGAGTGGTGAGGGTCTTTTGACCGAAGCAGCCGGCATCGCCGTAGCCCATGTCATCGGCGAGGATGTAGATGATGTTCGGCTTGTCCGCTGCGTGGGCGAAGGTGCCGAGGAGAAGCAAGGTGAGGATGAAAAACGACTTCATGAGTTCCATCCAAACGCAGGAACTCGCGGGTTGCTTCAGGAAAAGAGGCTCTCTAGCGTGGGTGCACTTTCCTGCCTATGCCCACCATGAACCAAATCCTTGTCCTCTATGACTCCCGCAGCGGCAACGTTGCGAAAATGGCTGCGCTTGTGGCTGAGGGGGCGCAGCAGGTGCCGGAGACTGAGGTGCGGGTGAGGCATGTGGATGAGGCGACGGCGGAAGATGTGGTGTGGTGCGATGGGCTTGCGGTGGGCAGTCCGACGAACATGGGGATTCTGTCGTGGAAGATGAAGCGCTTCTGGGACGAGACGATGGCGGACAAGTGGCTGGAGGTGGATGGGAAGATCGCGTGCGCGTTCAGCAGTGCGGGTGGCTGGGGCGGTGGCATGGAGCTGGCTTGCCAGTCGATCCTCACGGTGCTGATGAACTTTGGGTTTCTGGTCTTCGGAGTCACGGATTACTCGGGGAAGAAGATGACGCTGCATTACGGGGCGGTTGCTTCCAAGGCCCCGCGTGAGGAGGAGACGCAGGAGGCGTGTCGGATTCTCGGGCGTCGGCTTGCCGAATGGACGGCGCTGTATGTGCATGGGCGCAAGGATCAGAATCCTCTGACGAAGGGGGTGAAGCGGTTGTGTCCGAGTGATTTTGATGACAGCAAAGCCTGAGGTGCTTTAATTGTTTTATGACACCCACACTCTGCATTCTTGGTGGTTGCAATGGGGCAGGCAAAACCACGCTCGCGCGGGAGCTGCTGCCGCGCCTTGGGCTCATGCGATTTTTGAATGCGGATGAGATTGCGCGGGGACTCTCACCGCTGGATCCGAGCCTCACGGCGTTCAAGGCGGGGCGGCTGCTCATTGAGGAAGCTCGTGGGTTGATCGCGGCAAAGGCCAGCTTTGCGATTGAGTCCACGCTCAGCGGCAAAACCTATGTTTCCATGATTCGTGAGGCGAAGGCGCAGGGGTATCGTTTTATGCTGCACTACATCATGATTGACTCGGGCGATCAGGCCGTCGGGCGTGTGGCGCTGCGCGTAAAAATCGGCGGCCATCACGTGCCTGAGGAGGATGTGCGCCGCCGGTTTGAGCGCAGCCGGAGGCATTTCTTGGCGGATTATGTGCCACTTGCTGATGAGTGGGTGTTGTGGGACAATGCTTCGCCGCCGCATCGTCGGATTGCGGACAGCAGCACTCATACCCTCGAACAACTCCAAACCATGCTTGCTTCCACCCAACTTCAGGAGGTTCCGCCGATGAACATGTCGGAGATGGTGCGCATTGGCCTCGAAGCCAGTCGGGTGGCGACGGAGGAGATGCTCGACTACTACAAGCGGATGGGCATCAAGGTGACGCCGGAAATGACGCTGGTGCCGGAGAAGCCGAAGCGGGTGCGACGGAAGTAATGGGCTCATTCCAGGCCTGATCCTCGATGAGCCTCTCCGGCAGCCATTCTCGCGGTGAAGTGTCGCTCCTAGCATTTCGGTCGGCTCTATCCACCTGCTCAAGGCCAAATGGAATGTTTTACGGATGTTTTGGCAGGTGGAGTCCAGCTACCCAATATGGAACCGAAAAGTCGAAAACATTATGACATAAAAAAACGACCTCATTGACTCCCTCTCTTTCGATAAAGTCCCCGACCGCATTTTCAATCATCCTGCTCCTTTGCTCGCGTGATACACTCCGAACTCCGATCGATAATACGCCCGTTCGCCTCGTTTGAGGGCCATGACTTGAAGCTATTACGTTTAGCTCATCATCCCTTGGTGGACTGGAGGCAATGTTGAAAAACATCTGCCGTTCTTGTCGCTCAAATTCTTCCTGGTCTTTGTGTGCCACACTCAACAAAATAAACGAGGCATAAAGCCATCCGTTGAAACGGCGAGAATTAAAAGCACTCAGCATTTGGCTCCACCTTATCGTCAATTTAGGCATTGGCTTTTTGATTGCAACTCCAGCGCTGCGAGCGAAAAGGTACGGTTCCAATTGGCTGCCCAAATTAGCGAAGTTTAGGCGACGGTTAGTTTCAAACTCCACTTCCCCGATGTTAAACCCGGTAGCCATGTAAAATGCAAGTAGGTCAGTTTCATCTCCCTCCAGTCCGAGATGCCGCTCGATCTCCGCCCGTCTCGCTAGATAGTGCAATTGTTGCGCTGGATATGGAAGCAAATGAAGAATGGTTTCAAAATCAACGATGGCAATCGTGGGGGCGTTGGTAATATGTGCCTGGAGTAATCCGGCTTCGCGCATCGCTCGTACTTCGCATGCGAAGGGGCCGAAAAAATCAAGCGTGACATTGAGGCGGATAACCCTCCGAATTGACTTTGGATCAACAGTGATAACTGGGCGTTTTTTTGGTCTAAGGCGGATGATGGATTTGCTGTTTGTCAAAAGTTCGGCCAATCGGAGGCTTTGCTCAGATGCATCTTCGATAAGTTTTTTCACTTCTTTCTGCACCCTTTCTGGGGCGCCGCGCCTTGCCGGAGAAGTAATCTTGCCGGATTTGCACTCGATTATCACCGCAATGTTATCCAGCAAGAAAAAAACGTCTGTTTCGTAAACGCGGTTTGTTTTCGGATCCGTCCATTCCACATTTTGATGTATGCTAGCCCCTATATTGGCGGCTTCCAATTTGCGGGAAACTTCTTCTTCAAGATAGTCACTTCTATACTTTGATTTGTAAAGAACTTCCAAGTCGGGATGGCTGCTCAATAAATTCTCGAGCATTTCTAATCCAAAGCTGTGAAACAATTGTGGTATGGGCCAGTAGAACCATGAAATTTCAGGGTGGTAGATAATGGGGCGTTTCCAAATGGGATTATCGACAAATAGCCTTTCAATTTCTATTCCCACCAAGCCTTCGATCTGGATGGACCATTCGATCAGAATTAGACGTAACTTGTTGGGATCTACATTTCCTGGATAACATTCAACGAAATCGTTCAATTCATGCCTGTAAAATTCCATCAACGATTTATCGTAATGATCGAAGCATATACCTCTTGCTACCTTAACCGACCCGCCACTAATTTTGAGCCGCTTCGATAGCCATTCGAATGACTCCGAGTCCAGCTCACGCCATTGGGAATAGGCATTAATAATTTCTTGGGCAGTTGGTGATCGAAATGCCTCAAAGATATGCCTCCGATCTTCGTTCATTTTCCGGGCATAACGAGCGCTCAAATTTTCCCACATGACCACCAAAGCGCTCAATTTTACCCCCGTCCGATTTTCGAATTCGCTGTCTAGTGGACTGAAGAGATCCTTTAACTGAGCCATCACTTGATCTTGGAATCCCGCATTGCGAACGGCAAATGTGTGATGCCGGATATGTCGATTTAATGCTCTCCTATGAGATGAGGGATCATTTTCATCCCAATGCTCTCCCATGCCGATCATCATATAGGAATCGCCGAGCTTGTGTAACACTGAGTTGATCTCTATCAAAACCTCAGGTGGAGTGATACGCACTAAAAGTTCAGCAGTGGGGGTCGTTAAAAACAACGCTTGAAATAACTCTATCGCAAACTGTTGAACCGGCTGATAGGTGTTGTCCTTTTCCTCCTGTTTAACAGAGGGCTGACTCAGCATTGTGCAGTCGTAGTATTCAATATGAGCTAGGACTTGCAGCGGATTGCAGCTTCGCATGAGCTCTTTCAAGCGCGTCAGAGATTCTTCGAAATCAATTTGTGCTTTTGCTCCTATCTCCTTTGCTGCTTGTTTACGTGTGGCGTCATCTAACGCGCCAAAGGGATTGTTCATCTCAAATAAGAGCGCATTCACATGCTCTACAGCTTCGCCAAAGTCTTGTTCTGAAGTCTGGACGTTCATGGCTTTTAGTGAACCACATGCGCATAGTAAATCCAACTTGGAATCTTCTACGGCTTGCAACGGTGACGGTGGGGGCAATCGCTGTGCAAAACAACTCCCCGCCAGCATCAGGATGCTGGCGAGGCTGCGACGTGACTACGGGGCGTGCAATGCTGGCGGAGTGCAGCGGAATAAATTCCGCGCTCCATCACTTCTTCTCAAACACCGGCTTCCCGTTTTTCATCGTGGCGGTGATGTGATCGCCGTCTTTGAAGCCGCCTTCGAGGACGGCGAGGCTCAGGGGATCGAGGAGGTGTTTTTGGATGGCGCGTTTGAGGGGGCGGGCACCGTAGACGGGATCGAAGCCGGCGTCGGCGAGGTAGCGGGTGGTGTCGTCGGTGACGGTGAGGTGGATGTTCTGCTTGGCGAGGCGGTCGATGACGCGCTGGAGCTGGATCTTGACGATCTGGTCGAGCTGGGCGGCGTCGAGACGGTCGAAGATGACGATCTCGTCGATGCGGTTGAGGAACTCGGGGCGGAAGAACTGCTTGAGGCTGTCGCGCACGAGGGCGTCGCGCTGCTCAGGATTGCTGACGTCCTGAATGGCGCTGCTGCCGATGTTGCTGGTCATGATGAGGACCGTGTTTTTGAAATCGACCGTGCGGCCCTGGCCATCGGTGATGCGGCCGTCATCGAGGACCTGCAGCAGCACGTTGAAGACATCGGGATGGGCTTTTTCGACTTCATCGAAGAGCACGACGCTGTAGGGGCGGCGGCGCACGGTTTCGCTGAGCTGGCCGCCTTCTTCGTAACCGACGTAGCCGGGAGGCGCGCCGATGAGGCGGCTGACGCTGTGCTTCTCCATGTATTCGCTCATGTCGATGCGGGTCATGGCGGTGTCGTCGTCGAAGAGGAATTCGGCGAGGGCTTTGCAGAGCTCGGTCTTGCCGACGCCGGTGGGGCCGAGGAAGAGGAAGCTGCCGATGGGGCGGTTCTCATCCTGAATGCCGGCACGCGCACGGCGCACGGCATTGCTGACGGCGGTAATGGCGTCCTGCTGACCGATGACGCGCTGGCTGAGGCGCTCCTCCATTTTGACGAGCTTGGAGCGCTCGCCTTCTTGAAGGCGTGAGACGGGGATGCCGGTCCAGTTGGCGACGACGCGGGCGATGTCGTCTTCGGTGACTTCTTCACGGAGCAAGGAGTGAGCGGCACGTGGCTGGGAGGCTTCGACGGGCGCGGCGCTGAGCTTCTTTTCAAGATCGGGGATGAGGCCGTATTGAATCTCTCCCGCGCGGCCGAAGTCGCCACGGCGCTGGGCTTGTTCCTGTTCGGTGCGCAGGCGGTCGATCTCTTCCTTCACCTTGCGGCCGGCATCGACGGATTCCTTCTCCTTCATCCACTGTGCCTTGAGGGCGGAGGAGCTTTCTTTGAGATCGGCGATCTCTTTGTCGAGTTTTTCGAGGCGGGCTTTGGAGGCGGCATCCTTTTCTTTTTTCAGGGCCTGGCGCTCCATCTCGCTTTGCATGACCTGACGTTCGATGACGTCGATTTCCGTGGGCATGGAGTCGAGCTCGATCTTGATGCGACTGGCGGCTTCGTCCACGAGGTCGATGGCTTTGTCCGGCAGGAAGCGGTCGGTGATGTAGCGATTGCTCAGGGTGGCGGCGGCAATGATGGCGCCGTCTTGAATGCGCACGCCGTGGTGGACTTCATAGCGCTCCTTCAAACCACGCAGGATGGCGATGGTGTCTTCCACGCTGGGTTCGCCGACCTTCACGGGCTGGAAGCGGCGCTCCAGCGCGGGGTCTTTCTCGATGTATTTGCGATACTCGTCGAGGGTGGTCGCGCCGATGCAGCGCAGTTCGCCACGGGCGAGCTGGGGCTTGAGCAGATTGCCCGCATCCATGGCACCTTCGCCTTTGCCAGCGCCGACGATGGTGTGGAGTTCGTCGATGAAGAGGATGATCTCGCCATCGCTGGAAGTGACTTCTTTGAGGAAGGCTTTGAGGCGTTCCTCGAATTCGCCACGGAACTTGGCACCGGCCATCATGCCGCCGAGGTCCATGCTGATGAGTTTTTTGCCCTTGAGTGAATCGGGCACGTCGCCTGCCACGATGCGGCGCGCGAGGCCTTCGGCGATGGCGGTCTTGCCCACGCCGGGCTCGCCGATGAGGACGGGGTTGTTCTTGGTGCGGCGGCTGAGCACCTGCATGACGCGGCGGATTTCTTCATCGCGGCCGATGACGGGATCGATCTTGCCCTGCTTGGCGCGGGCGGTGAGATCGGTGCCGTATTTTTCGAGGGTCTGATATTTGCCTTCGGGGTCCTGATCCACCACACGCTGGCTGCCGCGCACGGCGGTGAGGGCTTTGGAAACGGTGTCGTAGGTCAGGCCGGCCTGCTTGAGTGGATCGGACAGCTCGGTCTTGGTTTTGAAGAGGGCGAGGATGACGTGCTCAACGCTGAGATATTCGTCCTTGAGCTTTTTCTGCTCGTCCTCGGCCTTGGTCATGAGCTCGCGCATCTCATTGGAGAGATGCAGGCCGCTGGTGCCGCCGCTGACTTTGGGCTGGCGGGCGAGGAGGGCTTCCACGCTGGGTTTCAGGCCTTGCGCAGCGGCCGGGTTCACCGCCGCCTTTTCAAACAGGGGCGTGGCGATGCCACCCTCCTGCTCAAGCAGGGCGAGGATGAGGTGACTCGGCTTCAACTCCTGATGTCCATGGCGGGTGGCGATGGACTGTGAAGCATTGAAAGCCTCTTGAAGCTTAACGGTGAATTTTTCGGGTGACATGGTTGGTTGGGAGAAGGGTTGTTTCTCTGACTCTCTTGCTGGAAGCATGCCACAGCCCTGGCATGGGCTGCTACGCTTGATTTGTCTAGGTTGGGGCCCGTTTTTGTCGTTTACCTAGGTGTTTGACCGGTGCAGCAATGGCACACTGAAAGGCCGAAGTGGCACAGGTGTGCTACCCCAATTTGACGCTTAATTGTCCCGCCCTGGCATCTCTGTGCTCGCGCCGCTGCCGATCGTTTCTTCCTCGTTCATTTGCAGGTCATAGCCTGCCACTTCCACTTCTCCATGGCGCACTTTCTTCTTGGACATGGCGACGGAGATCCATTTGAATTCGGCGTTGTTGTCGAGCAGCACCTTGAGGACCATGGTGAGCGGCACGGCCAGGAACATGCCAAGGGGGCCCCAGAGCCAGCCCCAGAAGATGACGGAGAGAATGACCACCAGGGGCGAGATGCCGAAGCGATTGCCGAGCATGGTGGGCTGCACGAAGTTATCGAGGAAGAAATTGATGCCGCCGTAGCCGATGGCGACAAAGACGGCGGTGCCGGGGCCGTGCTGCACCAGCGCCTCCACAATGGCGGGTACGCAGGCGGCGGTGCTGCCCACGGCGGGGATGTAGTTGAACAAGAACGCCAGGAGCGCCCACAGCAGCGGGTAGTGGAGGTCGAAGAACCAGCACCAAAAGCCTGCGAGCAGGCCGGTGAGCGCGCTGATGAGTGTTTTGACGCCGAGGTACTTCTGGATGTCGTCCGCACTGCGCATGAGGCCGGTGAGGTCCGGCCCACCGGAGAGATGCACGGCTTGCAGACGGCTCTGGGTGCCATGGGCTTCCATAAGGATGAACATCATGACGATGATGATCATGATCAGGCTCGCGAGGAAGGTGGCCAGGGTGCCGAAGGTGGTGCCCAGCAGTCCGGGGAGACTTCCCATCACATCCTGCTTGGTGGCGTAGCCAATGAGCGTGTTCCAGTCGAAGATGCCGCCCAGCATTGACTTGGCGTCAGCCACGCCCTTGAGTTCAAGCCAGGCTCCGAGATCATTTGAATACTTTTCCAGGCCACGCAGGTAATGTGGCAGATCTCTCCAGAAGCTGATCAGCAGCCGCACGCCTACAGTGACCATGCCCGCAAGGAATCCCAGATTCATCAGCATCGTGATGCCCAGCGCCAGGCCGGCAGGAACTTTATGCCGGCGCAGCCAGCGCACCATGGGATAGCTCAGCACCGCGAGGAAGAAGGCATAAACAACGGGCACCAGCACATTGGCGGCGACCTTCAGGCCGGTGAGCACGACGAAGAGACACGCCAGCGTCACAACCGCCTGCGAGCCTTTGCGGCCCCAATCCACAGTCTGATCATGTTCCTGAAACAACGACATGACCTGCCATGCCGCAAAATCCCTGCTGGCTCAAGATTTTTCCATGCAGTATAAGCGATCTATGATTCCAACATTCCAACGACTTTTCCACGCGGGCCGTGCATTTGCCTATGGAGATGACCGCAGACGTGGCGGCATGAGCCTCAATCCGCGCATCGTCATCGGACTGCTCATCATCGCTGGCTCGCTCATTTACAACTGGCTAGGCACCACCCCCTACCACAACGAGTTCACCGGCCGGGAACAAAAACTCGCATTGGCTACTCCGCAGGAGGAGATCGCCCTCGGTCTGCAATCCGCGCCGGAGATGATCCGGGACAGCGGCGGACTCTCGCGAGATACCAACGGGCGGGCGATGGTGGAGCGGGTCGGAGCGCGTTTGATTGCCTCCACGGCAGCCAAAGAGACTTCGTATCAGTTTAAGTTTCATCTGCTGGCCGACAGCGAAACGGTGAATGCATTCGCGCTGCCCGGCGGGCAGATTTTCATTACTGAGGCGCTGTTTCGCCGACTGAAATCTGAAGATCAACTCGCGGGTGTACTTGGGCATGAGATGGGGCACGTGGTGGGCCGACATTCGAATGAGCAGATGGCGAATTCCAAGCTCTGGAGCGGTCTGGCGCAGGGGCTTGGCGTGCTGCTTTCCGACGGCCACAACAACTCGGGGGCGCAGATTGCCAACATGGTGGCGCAATGGCGCGTGATGAAGTTCAGCCGGGATGACGAATCGGAATCCGATGCTTTGGGTGTGCGGTTCATGATTCAGGCGGGCTACAATCCTGAAGCGCTCGTCGGCGTGATGGAAATCCTGGCGCAGGTGAGCGGCGGGGGGAACAAGTCCGATTTTATGAGTTCGCATCCGAATCCGGCGAACCGGATGGAACGCATTCGCGAGGCTATTGCGAATGAGCGGGCGAACCGTTAAACTATGGGGCGTGGCCCAGCGGGCGGTTTTCGGTGCCTTTGACTTTTAGCAGGGTGTCGCCCAGTTCCTTGCGGGTTGGCTCCGCGAGCTTTTGCAGGCGTTCCACGATCTCGGGGTGATCTTTTGATACGTCACGTGTTTCACCGGGATCGTCATTGAGGTTGAAGAGTGAGAGGTCGATGTTTTCGACCCTGTAGCCGTGACGGGAGGCAATGCCGGCGATGCCGCTCTGAGTGATCGACTTGGGTTTCATCTGGCCAAAGCGTGAGGGTTTGCCATCGCGGCCGGGTTCACCATCCACGGTGATGTAAGGATGGGGGAAGTGAAGCTTCCATGGGCCGCTGCGTATGGCCTGAAGTTCGCTGCCACCGTAGAACACCAGGGCCTCGTGCGGTGATTTTGCGCCGGGTTTTCCTTCGAGCAGATCGAGGATGTCTTTGCCGTCGATTTTGCGCTCAGGCAGCTTCCCGCCGATCAAGCGGGCGATGGTTGGCAGCAGGTCGATTTCCATCGCTGGCTCGTCGCAGACTTGTGCTGCGGGCACATGGCCCGGCCAGCGGGCGATGAAGGGGCTGCGCACACCGCCATCGAAGGTGGTGAGTTTGCCTTCGCGCAGGGGTTTGGCGCTGCCGGCGTGATTGCCGTAGCTGAGGAAGGGGCCGTTGTCGGAGAAGAGGATGACCAGCGTGTTTTGATCGATGCCGCAGCGCTTGATCGTGTCGAGGATCTGGCCGACGGACCAGTCGATCTCCTGGACGACATCGCCATAGAGTCCGGCGCTGGACTGGCCGCGAAAGGCGTCGGAGGCAAAGATGGGCACATGAGGCATCACATGAGGGACATAGAGGAAGAACGGTTGATCCTTGTACCGCTCGATGAAGCTCGTCGCTCCTTCGGTGAAGCGGCGGGTGAACTGGCTTTGATCGGGATCGGTTTCGATGACCTTCAATCCATCGTAAAAGGGCAGCGGCGGCATCTCCTGCGCCAGGGAGGGGTGATACTTGCTGTTGTCGTTGGAGTAGGGAATGCCGAGGAATTCATCGAAGCCGTTGTGAAGGGGATTGAACAGCAGATCGGTGCCGAGGTGCCATTTGCCGAAAGCGGCGGTGGCGTAGCCGCGCGCCTTGCACATCTCCGGCAGCAGGAATTCGTCGGGGTGGATGCCCTCCTTGCTCGTGTGATTCAAGGCACCCTGCATGCCGACGCGGTTGGCGTAGCAGCCGGTCAGCAGCGCCGCGCGTGAGGCGCTGCACACGGCCTGAGCCACATAGAAGTTGGTGAACTTCATTCCCTCAGATGCCATGCGGTCCATGTGCGGCGTTTTGATCTTCTCCGCGCCAAAGCAGCCGAGATCGGCGTAGCCCAGATCATCGACCAGAATGAGCACCACATTCGGCGGGCGTTGATCGGCGGCGGAAAGAGTGAGGGAGGTGAGGAGCAGGGCGAGCAGCAGACGCATGCCATCATCGTGGCAAAGGCAGGCTGAAGAGGCGAGTTTTTTTGCAGCAAAATGCCGCAGCGCTTGCTTGTGCCCGCATTTCCTGACTACTATTTGGCAATGATCTGGCGTGTGGCGGCAGTGTTGGCGGTGATTTTCTGGGCGGTGATGTCCGGACTGCTGGTGCGTGATATCTATTTCCCCGAGGCCTCACGCTTTGCCATCGTGCCTCCACGCATGGTGATGGATTTGTTTTTGAGGCAGTCGGAAAGCTTTGGTTGCACCCTGCATCTCTACCATCAGCGCGAAAAAATGGGGCATGCGAATCTGCAGGTGAACCGCCGCACCAAGGCGAATCAGGAGACCGTGTACGATTTGATTGCCCATGGGGCCGTGGAGCAGGTGGCACCGGAGGACCAGGTGCGCAGCATCATGGCGAGCTGGAGCCTGGGCTGCACGCTGGCCGATGGCGAGCGCTGGCAAAATCTGGCCATCAAAGCCAGCTTTCCGCAGCGTGATGCGAGCATGCGCCTGAGCTGGAGCGAAACAGAACCTGCGCCCGAAGTGCTGGTGAAGCAGGGGGAACGTGTGCTGATGAATTCGCAGGATGTGAAGCTGCTCATGGGCATGGGTGCCGGTCAGGACAGTGCGCTGGCCATGCTCTCGCTGCTGGGTGGAGGCATGCCCAAAGCGGGCAAGCAGCCAGATAACAAGGACAAAGAGGTCACGAAACTGCAGGCGCGTGAGGGGATGATGATGCTCGCAGGCAGGCAGCGGAAGTGCTTTGTGCTGACGCTGCCGATCATGGGAATGTACGAGGTCAAAATGATCTTCACCGAGGCTGGTGAACTTGCGCGCATTGACCTTCCAGACGACTACGTGCTGCTGGAACCCACCATCCACGGACTACAGGACGCCGTGCACTGATTCGAACCCTTTTGAAGCATGATCGAGATTGAAAACCTCACGATGAACTATGGCGAGCTGCGGGCGCTGGATGGCTTGAATCTCACGATCCAACCCGGCGAACTGTTTGCCTTTCTGGGGCCTAACGGCGCTGGCAAGACCACCGCGATGAAGCTGCTCACCGGATTGATGAAGCCGGACTCGGGGCGTGTGAAGCTGTGCGGCCACGACGTTCAGCTGGAATCCATGCAGGCAAAGTCCTTGCTCGGCTATGTGCCGGACGTGGCGGTGTTTTATGAGAAACTCACGCCGAACGAGTTCATGGAGTTCATTGCGGAGCTGTTTGAGATGTATCCGCCCCATGCGGAGGCGCAGACCGATGCGCTGTTCACCAAATTTGCCCTGCATGAGTATTCCCGGCAGCGCATTGAGAACCTCAGCCATGGCACGCGGCAGCGCCTCGCCATCGCCAGCGCATTGCTGCATGATCCGAAGGTCTTCGTCATCGACGAGCCGATGGTCGGCCTGGACCCCATCCATGCGCGCACGGTGAAGCGGGAGATCAAGGAGCGCAGCCAGGCCGGCACCACGGTGCTCATGAGCACTCATCTGCTGAACATCGCTGAAGAGCTGGCCGACCGCATTGGCATCATTCACCACGGCAAGCTCATCGCTCTAGGCACGCTGGAGGAACTGCGGAGGGACCATGAAAAGCGTGGTCGGCGGCTGGAGGACATCTTCCTGAGCATGGTGGAATGATGTGAAACCAAGGTGGCAGTTGCCGCGTTCAATTTCCACATGAAAACCCTGCTCCTTTCCCTCCTCATGACATCCATGGCTCTCGCTGCTGACACCAACGTTCACGACATCGCGATCAAGGACATCGACGGCAAAGACACCACGCTGAAAGCCTACGCAGGCAAGGTGCTGCTCATTGTGAATGTGGCCTCTGAATGCGGCTACACTCCGCAGTATGCCGGGCTGCAGGCGCTGCATGAAAAGATGAGCGGCAAGGGGCTGGCGGTGCTGGGCTTTCCCTGCAACGATTTCGGTGGTCAGGAGCCGGGCAGCGAGGCGGAGATCAAGAGCTTCTGCTCCCTGAACTACAAGGTGACCTTTCCGATGTTTGCCAAGGTGGCGATCAAGGGAGATGCCAAGCACCCGCTGTATGCTGCGCTGCAATCTGCCGCTGGCGGCGAAGTCGGCTGGAATTTTGAGAAGTTTCTGGTGAGCAAGGACGGCAAGGTGTTGCAGCGTTTCGGCTCGGATGTGGCACCGGATTCACCGGAGCTGATGGCCGCGATTGAGGCGGCGCTGAAGTAGGAGCAATTTCATGCATCCTTTTTTCGGATCATCCAAGACAGAACCGGACAGGCGCCGATGATTGCGACCTGAATGATTAGAGTGATTAACAGAGGTCCTGATCCGAAAATTGAGAACCAGTTGGGCGGATTGAATTTGTCGTAAATGACCCATGGGAAGGGCCAGCCGAAATTCCAGACAAGGTGTTTGGGATCCGAGCCGGTGTAGCGAAAGGCTGGCGGGCCATACGCTGGAAAGGCATCGATCACCGCAAAGGCAAAAGCCAGAAGGGCGGTGACGACGCCGTGCGTCTTGGAATGAAACAGGCGCATGATTGACTGGTGGGTTCAATGTTTCGTCATCCAATCCGCGAGCTGCCGGCGCTGCACGGGCAGCTTGCGGTGAAAGCTGTCTTCGATGGCGGCGGCGGCCATGCCGGATTCGCCTTCGGGGATGATGCCGAGGATTTCGGCGAGGCGCTGCTCGAAGCGGGTGATCAGGGCGGGCACGGGATCCTTCGCGGCGAGGTAGTCGAGGGCTTTGACGAGGAGTTCGTGAATCTCGGGGATGGGTGAGTCGGTCTCGGCGACGAGGGTGATGAGTTTGACGAGGTAGGTGGCGGCGAGAACGCGCCCGTAACTTTCGCGCAGACCCAGGCGGGGATTGATCCAGCGGGCCTCGGCCAGGGTATGCAGGTCGCTTGATTTGCTGCGGACGAAGCGCAGGTCGGCGGAGACAAACAGGTCCAGCACGCCGTAGAGCGGTGATTTGGGCCGCAGGGAACCTTTGGCGATGGTTTTGAACAGGCCGACCTCCGGCGAGCACCATTGTACAATGAGGCTGCTCTCCGCGTAGCGCGTGCGTCCGATGAGGATGGCCTCGGTTTTTTTCATGATGACAAAAGGCGTTGAACTCGCACGCCAAGCCGCTATCTACGCTGCATGGAAAAGACCAGCAAGACCATCCTCACCGACCTTCAATCCCTCGACACCACGGCTCTCAAGGCAAGGTTGGGGGAGCTCCGGAGGTATCTTTGACGTCCCGAAATTAAAAGACGAACTGGCCATGCTGGAGGACCGTCTGGCGGCCCCCGGCTTCTGGGATAACGCGAACGCGGCGCGCAAAACGATCGACCGCACGAACGTCATCAAAAAGAAAATCGGACCGCTCCAAGATCTGGAAGCGCGTGCCGGGGATTTTGACGGGCTCATTGAACTCGCCCAAGAGGCGGGCGACACGGACACGTGGCGTGAGGTGGAGCATGAGCACAAGAAGCTCAGCGCGGATATTTCCAGCTTTGAACTGAGCCAGTTGCTCAGCGGCCCGTTTGACAGTGGCAATGCCTTCATCACCATCCACTCCGGAGCCGGTGGCACGGAGGCCTGTGACTGGGCGGACATGCTGATGCGCATGTATCAGCGCTGGTGCCAGCGCCGTGGCTACAAGGTGGAACTGATCGACCATGAAGCGGGGGATGACGTGGGCACACGCTCCGCCACGCTCGAAATCATCGGCGAAAACGCCTTTGGCTTCCTGCAGACAGAGCGCGGTGTACACCGCCTCGTGCGCATCTCGCCCTTTGATGCCGCAAAGAAGCGCCACACGAGCTTTGCCTCAATTGACGTGACGCCTGACTCCGAAGAGGAGATCGACATTGTGGTGCGTGATGAAGATCTGCGCGTGGACACCTATCGTGCTGGCGGCAAAGGCGGCCAGAACGTGAACAAGGTGGAAACCGCCGTGCGTCTGACGCACATTCCCAGCGGTGTCATTGTGGCCTGTCAGATCGAACGCAGCCAGCCGAAAAACCGTGCCAAAGCGATGGCGATGCTCAAGGCGAAGTTGTTTCAGATCGAAGAAGACAAGCGTCAGGCTGAGATCGACCGCCAGTACGGTGAGAAGAGCGACATCGGCTGGGGCAGCCAGATTCGCAGCTACGTCTTCCAGCCCTACCAGATGGTCAAAGACCACCGCACCGGTGAAAAGACCAGCAGTGTGCAGGCAGTGATGGATGGTGACTTGGATGCCTTCATGGAAGCCAAGCTGCGCGGCCGGAAGGCTGGGGACAACGACAAGGACGACGACGTCTAACCAGAGTTGACGGTGGTTTACAGTGGTTGACGATGGTTTACTGTTGTTGGTCAGGGGTCGTTGTTTGGCATGCTGCAAACAACGGTCGACTACCGTCAACAATCGAACCATCGTCAACTTTCCCCCATGAAGCCTGTTTTCGAGAAAGTCCCCAAGCGTCAGTGGGAGTCCTTCCACTGTGAGACGGTGCGTGCGCTGGACTATGGGACGCGCTGGCATTTCCACCCGGAGTATCAGCTAACGCTGGCGATCGAGAGCCGCGGGCACCGGGTGGTGGGGGACAACATCAGCGCGCTCACGGATGGAGACATCGTGCTGATTGGCTCCAATCTGCCGCATGTGTGGCATCAGGACGTGAACGCGAAGGCGCGGCGTGTGAATGCCATCATCGTGCGGTTTGATGAGGACTTCCTGGGGCGGGATTTCATGGCGCTGCCTGAGATGGAGCCGGTGAAGCGGCTGCTGCAGCGTGCGGCGCGCGGCCTGGAGGTGCGTGGTGCCGCCCGTGCCGTGGTGACGGAGCATATGAAACGTCTCGCGGGCAGCGAAGGACTGTCGCGAGTGATCGAACTGCTGGCCATTCTCAATGCGCTGGCCGGTTCGGAAGATTTGAAGGCGCTGGCCAGTTCCAACTTTGAGCCCAAGCTCGAATCTGCCGACCAGGGGCGGATGGAGCGTGTGATCGACTTCATTCACACGCATCTGACGGAAGAAATCGACCGTGAGCGTCTGGCGAAGCTGGCTCACCTGAGTCTGGGGGCTTTCAGCCGCTTCTTCCACTCGCGCACCGGCAAAACGGTGCCGCAGTATGTGAACGAAGTGCGCATTGGTCGTGCCTGCGGCATGCTGGCGGAGGATGTGTCGAATATCACGGACATCGCGATGGACTGCGGCTACCGCAATCTGGCGAACTTCAACCGTCGCTTTCGCGAAGTGATGGAGACCACCCCAAGCGCCTACCGGCAAAAATTTCGCGGCATGGCAGGGAGGTGATGGCCCGCGCCACTTGCGCCGCCAATCATCCGGTGAGATAGGCAGTGCATGAGTCAGATGCTTGAACCGGATCTTTCCGTGGTGGACCTCCGCGCCTACTTCGTGCGGAAGCGCAATGCGCTGCTGGTGCGGGGGCGCTTCAGCCCGCTCTATCTCGATTACTACCTGCACCTGATGCAGTACGGCCTGCAGAATGCGGAGTCGCTGGATCAAATGCTGAAGGATACGCTGGCCGCGATGGCGCTGCACCTTTGCTCGCGTCCGCAGGATGAGAGCTGTGCGTGGACGATCCACGTCAAAGAGCCGCAGCGCGCGAACGTGTTCGTCACCGGCAGCTCACGTCCTGGCCGTGTGGCGGGCCGGGTTTTCACCGAAGACGTGCGCCAGGAGGGCGAGGCGATGTTCATTTCTCAAGCGACGCGCCCGGATCAGTCACCCCGGCAGAGCATGATCGAGTTTCATGGCGATGACATGCTGAAGGCGGTGGAGACGTTTTACACCACCAGCGAGCAGCGGCTCACGCGCTTCTTCCGGCTGGAGGATGAGGAGTTCGTGCAAATCTCCGCCGAGCCGGACTGCGATGAGGCGTGGCTGTCCGAACTCACGCTGGAGCAGGTGCTTGAAATTGAAACGGCGGAGCATCTGACTCTGCTGGAAACGCGCGGCTATGTGTTTGAATGCGGCTGCTCCATTGAGCGCCTGCTGCCCATCATCATGCGCCTGCCCCAGGATGATCTGGACCACATTTTTGCCGATGGCGTGGCGCAGATTCACTGCCCGCGCTGCGGTGCGGTCTTTCGCACGCCGAAGGAAAGCTTTGAGCAGTGGCGGTCCAAGCAGTCTTAATTCGAGCGTCCCGTCCGCAAAGGAGACGTTTGCGCTACTCGCATGAAACTCGCCCTCATTCGCCGACAGTTCTCCGCCACCGGAGGCGCGGAGCTGTACGTGCAGCGGCTGCTGGGGGCCTTGACTGCTGCGGGGCATGAGACGCATCTGTTTGCGGAAAAGTGGCAGGGACAGGCGGCGGGCGTGCAGTTTCACAGTGTCCCCGTGGATGGATCACGTGCGGAGCGTCCGCTGCGTTTTGCTGAGGCTGTGAACGCGGCTTTGCAGCACGAGAGGTTTGACTGTGTGTTCAGCCTGGAGCGCACGCTGAAGCAGGATGTTTACCGCGCAGGAGACGGCCTGCACCGCGTGTGGCTGCAGCGACGCAAACAGTTCGCACCCTGGTGGAAGCGCCCGCTGGTGGGGCTGGGGGCGTTTCATCGCAACATGATGGCGATCGAAGCGCAAACCTTTGATCCGGCAAACACGCAGCACATCATCGTGAACTCTGAAATGGTGCGTGGCGAGATCGCGCAGCACTTCCCCGCCTTTCCTCAGGAGCGAGTGCACACGATCCGCAACGGGGTGGATGTGCAGCGTTTTAAAAGCGTGTCGAGAGCAGCAGCGCGCAAACGCTTTGGACTTGAGGACAACGATTTCGTGCTGGTCTTTGTCGGCTCCGGCTGGGAGCGCAAGGGGCTGCCCTGGCTGCTGAAGTTCATGGCTGGGCGCAGCGATGATCCGCGCCTCAAGCTGCTTGTCGTCACACGGGATCGCATGCGCGGCAAGATTCCGCCGAACGTCATTCTCACGGGACCGCTGAGTGATGTGGAGGCCGCCTATGCCGCCGCCGATGTGCTCACGTTTCTGCCCATTTATGAGCCGTGCTCCAATGTGGTGAGCGAGGCGCTGGCCACCGGCATTCCGGTGGTCACGACGAGTTTTAATGGTGCCAGTGAATTGATCGATCCCGGGATCAACGGGCATGTCCTCGACGATCCCGCTGATCTGGCGACGCTGGGCATGTGCATCAACCACTGGCGTGCTCATGGCAGTGCCGGGCCTGTCAAAACTCGGCTGCCGCTCGATCTGGAGCTGAATGTGATGCTTACCTTACAGGTGCTGGAGCATTCGGCGAAAGCAGCTTGAGGAGGATTGCACGTCTTGCGAGAACAATGGGGTTCAGCAACGTCTCATTGTACTGGCCAAGGCATTGCCGGCCTTCTTCGAGATCCCCCAGACGGATCAGCATTTCGACACGGCCGATCACGCAGCGTTGCGTGTAACTGGCGATCGAGGTGCTTTTTGATTGAGACCATCTTTCCAGTGCACACGCATAGAGCTGGCTGGCTGCTTTGAACATGCCCTGCTCGCGTATGAGCTGCGCGTAATCTTCAAGATGGGCGGGTGCAAAGGAGCTGGAAATTTTCAGCACGGCCTCCTTGTTTTTGAGCAGTTCGTCCGTGGTGAAAATTTTGTACTGAACCAGCTGACTCCAGAAATTGTGTTTGGGTGAGTAAAATTTCGTCTGACCGGACATGCGTGCGATCAATGCCAGCCGCTGCGGGAACGGCAGGCGTTGTTTCCCGGTGCCGGCCATGGCAGAGAGAAACTCCATGAGGTTTTCGACGTTGATGACTCCGAGGGTCGGGTCGGCACTGCCGGCTGGCAAAGGTTCTTGTTTGAGCGCAACCTGCCATGCGCTGATGCTTGATTGAAGTGCAGGCAGAGAAAGAAATCCATAATCAGAAGAACTCGACTCAGCACCGGAGAGTGTGGCGAATTGAAGAAGTTTCTCTGGCTCGCGTGCCGTGCCCGCCGCCCAAAAGTGTGTGAGGCATTGGAACAAGGTGCTGCGGAAGTATCCGCCCAGAGAGTTTGTACTGGTGCCATGGCGATTGATGATGCCCCTGTCGGTTCGCAGGCGTTCCAAACTGGCGTCAGCTGCCGCGAAGTCTCCCGTGGCCGTCTTCAGCGCGGCATGCACCGCCAGGAAATCCACCCAGTAGCGTTCGCTGAAGGAATATTCGCCCAGTGAGTCTGACGTGATCACCTTGGAAATGGCGTCGAACTGAGGCAGCAAAATCAGGGCGGACTCCGGCTGCTCCTTGGCGAGGATGACGAGGGTCTGCGCACGTTGCACTGGCTGCTCAGGCAGTGGCGAGGCAGCGACTTTTTTGGCAAAAGCCGCGAGGCGTTCACGACGTGGCTGCCAGTGAGCTTCTGGATAAAGGATGCGTGTGGCGGTGTCATCTGCGGCGAGTGAGATGACCTCGGCAAGCAGTGCATCTTCCAGGTTGGCTGCCTGCATCTCGCGAAGGGTTGCTTCCGTGGGGGGCAGCCACCCGTGCCTTTTTGAGCTGGCGTTGTATGAAGGGAGAGTTGATCGCGATTTCAGGCGGATTGCATGCTGCCAGTCACCCTTTTCAAGCAGGATGCCGGTGAATTCATTGATGTGGTTTGTGCCATACGCGTTGATGAGTTTTTCCACCGCGGCCGTGTTCTCAGAGCTGGCGGAAAGGCGGACAATGGCGTGATACAGTACCTGGTCGAGGTAGCGTACGCGCGTGCTGCGAATGATGGCTTCGAGCTGGTCCCAGCGTTCAAGCACGAGACTGCTGGTTTGTTTCCAGGTATCATTGACAGGCAGCACTGCGGCGGAGTTGAGCAGATCTGCGAGTTCATGGCGTGTGATGGGTGCACCGTCATGCCAGGACTTGGCGGCGGCGAGGCCCCATGACTGCCTGGCTTCTTCGTCCAACAGCCCGGGATAGGCGGCGGTGAGCCATGCCGCCAGTTCCAGGCGGACATGCGTTTTGATCTGCTCATCCTTCAGCAGTGCCCGGGCTTCCCGGGTGGCTGCCGCCCAAGTTTTCATGGCTGAGGGGGATGCAGCCAGGGGCTGGTAGGGGCCATCGAGCCAGCCGAACATCGGCTCGGTGCTTTGAATCAGATCAAGCGCAATGCGGCACTCATGGCGGATGGTCTGGAGGCCGGGTCCGCCTTGTTCGGCCGCCCATTCCGCCACTTCACGACGCTCTTGTACTCCCATCTGCACAAGCGTGCTGTGCAGTACTGGCAGCCAGAGCCCGCGGGTGTTTCCGGTGTCATAGCGTGCGACTTGCTGCATGAAATCGGTCCAGACTGCTTTTGGTGCAGCCCATCCGCCACGATGTTCCCAAATATGGAACAGTTGGTCTGCCAGTTTGACGGGGCTTTGCGATGAGCTGCTCACGGGCTCCAGACGGACTTCGGGGAGGTTTGCCGCAGCAAGCATCTGGCATGCGAGCAGGGCTGGGGACTCCTCGGAATCGAACCGCAGCTGACTTTGGAAAAAGTAGCTGATCGGGCCGCCGGTACGGAAATAGGGCTCCTTGGCGAAAAGGGTGGAAGTGTCCTCCGGATCCAAACGACGAGAGAGGGCGAGCACGAATTTCACCAGGTCGCCCGGCCGGGAACTTTCCAGCAGCCGCAGCAGCTCATTCCTGACCGCGATAGTGTAGCCGCGAAAAGGTGATGGGACTTCGCGCCGGCCTGCAAGAATGGCGTCAAGGTAGCTGCGTTCCTCTGCGGTGCGCAGTTTGAGCAAAGGCGCGAAGCGTGACAGTTCTCCCTCGGCCAGTTCTGCTTTGCCAAGTTCCGGAAAGTGGCTTTCAAAGACGTCCAATACGGCGCCTGCGGCCTGCGGGTTGAGCCGGGGGAACTGGGAGGAGCAGAGATCCAGACGGCGGCTTCTATCAGGCGAGTCTTTGGCGGTGAGGCAGGCGGCGAATAAGTAATGACCAAATGCAGCCCCCTGTTGCCCTGCGAGCAACCGGGCCGTTTTTTCAGCCTGTTCCGGACTCAAGGAAGAGAGGCGGTTCAGTGCCAGCGCGAGAACGCTGCGCATCCTGAAACTGGGCAGTGAAACCGCGTCATAGGTGGCGGCATCCGCAAGCAGGCCCATTGCGTCGAGTGATGAAACAAGCCTCTCTGCGCTGGCGACAGTTGCATCGGGCAAGGCAGCGGAGATCAGCTGGCTCTCACTTATCGACATGTTGCCGGGACCAGATGCCCGCGCAATGTTTTGAACTCCGAAGTATTGCGCTCCGAATTGCAGCGCTTTGGGTGCAAGGCGAGGAGTACTGCACAATTTGAGGACGAATGAGTTCAGCGGCGGCATGCGATTGCTCAAGGGACTCTGGCTCAATTCGGTGCGATACAGTCTTCCGATGAGCTGAAGGACCTGTTCGAACTTATGGATGTCCGCCGGACCCATCTGCTGCAGCTGGTCTGCGAAGTAGCCCAGATAACTGAGCCCCCCTGTGCTGTAGTATTGCAGCCCACCGGGCATGCGGCGATTGAAGGTAGATTGTTCTGAAGGGGGGAGTGATTTGATGTAGATCGATTCGAGTTCCTGCCAAGTCGTGATCTTGAGTAGCTCTTCGATGAAGGTCTGCAGTTTGGCTTGCTGCTCTTTGACAAGCGGGGCGAACTCTTCCTGAAGAGCGGGCACGTTTGCAGCGAAGATATTCACCCATTTCTTGCGTTGAACAAAGCCGCCGAGAATCTTTTTCTGCTCTGCGGAACAGGCGGCGATCTCCTCGGCATACGTGCGGGCAAAAGCGGTGATTTCGTCGTGCGAGTTGAGATTTTTGCTGCAAAGCAGGGTGATCAAATCCACGCCGAAAGTGCGCGGCTGGCGTTTGCCGAGCTCCTCCACAAGACCGGAATGTGTGCTGCCGCCGGTGAATTCGTTGCTCATGCTTTCGAGCATGGTCAACTGCTGCTGGTTACCGGGGAGCGGGCGGGGATTGAAAGTGGCGGCAGGATCAAGCATGCCTGTGCCTTCCAGCAGGGCGATGACACGCTGCGGTTTGCCGCGGTGCTTGTAGAGATTGCGCGCGTAGCCAAGCATGCTTCCCAGCCAGGAAGAATCCCTGGCCGCTCCGCATTCTTCGGCGCGCTGCATGATTTCGCCGAAGAGCTCAGGCACGGTGGCGGCGTTTTGCAGCCATTGGGCGACCTGGGTTTGATGGGGCTGCTGGCGGCCGCCACCACGGCTGTTCATCGCATCCTGCTGCGCAACGAGCTGGCTGATGTGATCGAGCAAGGCGATGGCGCGTGGCTTGTCTGATTGAGCGAGGTGGTCAAGCGAAGGCAGACAATTCCGGATGACCTCATAGGATCCACCGCTGGAGCTGCTCAGCCTGGTCATCTGCATCCAGTGGGTGATGTCGGCTTCCAATTGAACCGCCGTGGCGTTGATCAGCGGTTGCAGGGCTTGTTTGAGCGTGGCGTCCTGTTCCGACTTTTGATCCAAATCCGGCATGCGGGCATTGAGCATGGCCAGGAGATTGGCGGCTGATTCGGGCTGGAGGCTGGCGAACTCGTCATGGCGCTTCTGGATGAAGGCGAGAATGGCGGAGTCATCCGGGCGCCTGGTGTTGTAAAAGCTGCGCGAATTCGTGGTGTCGCCTGGAGCCCGGTGCAGAAATGCCAGCAGCAATTCGGTGCCGAAAGTGGCGGGTTGTTTCGCCAGGAAGTCATGGGTCGAAGACCTGTTATCATTGCTGTATTCGATCTGGTTGATGAGGCTGGACAGCAGGGTTGGTTCCTGAGGGTTGTCGGATTTTGGATCACGGAAGTCCGAAGCTTCTGCGACCCAAGGAGTGCCGGTAAATACGAAGCGGACTTTTTCGGGATGATTCAAGGATTCCTCCATGTAACTGCGCAGATTGGAGGTCCAGCCGCGTGATTGCGAGACACCTTCCTGATCCGCGAGATCTAGCGTGGTGTGAAGCAACTGCGGCACCCGAAGGAGTGCTCTCAGCAGGCGGATCACGCAGGTCTCACTGCTGTTCTGCTGCAACGACTGCTTCTGCTCCGGACTGCCGCGCAGGAGTTCGACGGCATGACGGGCTGCGGCATCCGCTTTGGCGGGGTCACTGTCGGCAAAGTCACCCAGCAAGGCGGGAAACTGCTGGGCAAACTCGTATTCCTGCTGGTGAAGATCACTCCACGTCTTGGCGGCGAGCACTTGATCGACCTGGCGGGTGAGTTCGATGATTTCAAACTTGAGCAGCGGCGCGAGAATGCGTGCGAGTTCCTCTCCCAGCAGCTCCGACTGCGGATAGCCGTTTAATTCAAGACGCAGCAGGGCGGACAGCTCGCTCTGGCCGGTGGCGGGCATGGCGGAGATGTCCTTGGCGTGGCGCATGAGGACAAGGCGCAGAGCGGCAGCGCGGTAAGCACCGCCTTCGCCATTGCGCGATTGAGACCGTTCGGCCTGCGACGCATAAAGCGGCACCGTCCTGCCATCCAACTGCAAAGGGGTGTGGTCGTTTTTTATCAGCAGCGCCTGTGCAATATCAGCGCCCAAGGTGGGCTTGCGCTGGCCCAGCAGGGCGAGCGCCGCGTTGACCTGTTCGTCATTCCAGTTATCACGGTAATGTTGGGCCAGCATGCCCAGTAGGGTCGAGCGGTGGTCATCGTCATTCAGAACGTAGGTTCGAAAAGTTCCGTTCTCTCCGATGAAGCCGAGGGCGCCGGCTGTTTGCATGAAGTTCTCAACGGTATGGAATCTGCTGCTGGAGAAGCTGCTGGTGATCTGGCGCAGCCACTGAGGTGATTCCATCAGTCCATCCTCTATCGCGAGATCGAGCAAAGGGAGGGCGCGGGGATCCTGCAGCAGATTCTGCAGCCATTGGATGTAACTTTGCACGGCCTGCAGGCTGCTGCGAGAGGTTGGAGCGGGCAACGGGACGCCGCGCTGCTGCTTCACGTGGTATTCCTGCCAGATGGCGATGCTTTGACGGCGCAGCTCGGGTGTGGAGCCGATCGATGGGTCACGCAGAATGCGAATAAAACTGCGCAATGCTTCGGGATCACGCTGGCCGAGAGCAAAGGCGTAGGTCTTGGTCACCTGCGGCTGGTTGGCAAAGTTGCCGTTTGGCGGCTGGGTGGATAGAGACAGGAAAAGCGGGTCCAAGGGAGCCTTGATTTTTCGCGTCTTCCACAGCCGCACGATTTCTTCCAAGGGTCCGCCCTGCTGCTGGCTGCGGTGGGCATAATTGCCTTTGCCCGGTGGTTTAAGCCAGGCTTCGGCGGCGCTGACGAAATGGCCTTCATCAGCCGTGAGCAGCGCTGCATAGGCGCGGCAGTACTCTTCGATGGATTTGCCTTCGGCTTTGAGAATGGCGGGAAAGATCGCCTCATCGAGTGTGGGCTGGTCCCCGCGCAAAGCGGCACTGTAGGCGGCGAACACAGCCGGCACCGGCATGGCGATGCGCTCTGATGTGGCAAACAAGCCGCCGAGAGGAGAGGCGGGATCGGTTCCGCCATAGTGCTGCTGGTATGCGCCCTGCGCCATGAGCCGCCGTTTAACCTTGGGCATGGCGCGCAGGCTGAGCAGATCGAGCGCCATCTTTTCTGTCTCGGCGAGATTGCGGTTTTCAAGCATGGCCCGTCCACCGAGCGGAGCGAAGCCCAGGAGCGCGAGCTCGGGGACCTCGATCATCGCTTTGCAGAGCTGGTCGTGCGCCGCCCGTCGTTCGTCCCAGATTTTCTGACTTTCAGGAGGCAGCTTGAGTGTGCCGTCCTCATTGAACTTCCACTGGTGCACGGTGCAGGAGTTTTCCCTGTTGAAGGGAGCCCAGAGGTCGGGGGTTGAGATATTCTGGGCGAAGTCGCGGTTCTGGATGCGGGTCAAAGCCTGTTGGAATTGCTGAACACTGCCCGATGGCAGCGGACGATTGGCAGGCAGGGAGCGCAGCCAGGCGGAGAGCAGCCCGGCAAGTGCGGCTGGCCGTGGCATGGAGATGGTGCTTCGCTCGGTGAATTCATGAATAAGTGCAGGCAGGTACAATGCCTGGGTGACTTCGGGCATTTTTTTCCAATGCTGCAGCGCGGTCTGGAAGTCCCCCTCCATCGCCAGCAGAGCGGCCAGACGCGCATGCGAGGCAAAAGCACGCGGATTGGCGGAGATCACGGCGCGATGGGCTTCAATGGCGGGCTTGGTTTCGAGTCCGGTATGTTCGAGCAGCACCGCGTATTCCTGCTGGGGCTTCCATCCAGCACCGGCGGCGGTCTGCAAGGTTTGCATCACCTGATCTGTCAGCTTGTGCTGCGTGAACAGCTTGATGACTTCATGAATCTGATGATGGGCGCTGGAGCTGTTCTGCGGATTCAGACAGCCCTGAATCGCCAGGCGCAGCTGTCTCACGATTTCCTGCAAGGCACCGGCCTGATCGCCCTTTTTCATGAGTTCATCGACGGACACCTGCTTCTTCTGCTGCTGACGGTAGGAATAGCTGCGCGAGTAGGGATTGGCGACCACCGGCATTCTTTGTTGGCGCGCACTGACGGTGCTCCCCTGTGCCGCCTGCACCAGCTTCTCTGCCTCCTCCTGCATGCCAAACGAGTTCATCGTCTGTGCCAGCAGGTACTTCTCCTCCTGAGTGGCGGCGATCTGGGAGAAGCGTTCGATCACTGGCTTCACCGTGGGGAGGAGCGTTTTGAGTTCCACCTTGTCCGGCTGCTGCAGCAGACGCTGCGCATGAAAAAGAATGGCAAGGTCGATCTGGAAGTTCTGTGCTGCATCGGTGGCCAGCGGCTGGGCCTGCTGGAAAAACGCGAGTGCTTTCTCAGATTGCTTCAGTTGCTGGGAGAGCCAGCCGGCGAGGATCAAATCATCCAGCGCGGGACTGGCGGCGAGACGCGGCTTCAGCTCATCGAGCATGGCCTGCTGTTCGCCTGTCATGAGCCGGAGAACGAGTTTTAGCTTCGGCTCCTGGGTCTTTTCAATGAAGGGCTTCAAGCCGTCATGAAATTCTTTGACCCATTTATTCCGTGCTTCGTTGAGGGGGCTCTCCTCATATTCTTGCTGTAACGAGAGACTTGAAGACCAGTTGAGGGCGTCCGGTGGAAGCTTGAGCGAGGCAACAGGCACTGGCATGAGGGATGGCTGAAAATTGCGCGAGTAAGCACGACTTCTGCCTGCCAGCATTGAGGGGGTGACCGCCGGGTTCTGACTCTGCGGCTTTTCTGGCAGGCTGAGCCGATGCTGGATGATTTCCACCATGCCTTCCCAGTCTTTCACAGCGCCCAAGGCATAGATAACTTCGGCGATATAATAGGGCTGCTGTTCGTCCACGGTATGCAGCCAGCGTTTCAAGAAGGTGGTGATCGCCAAAACCTCTTCCTTGCCAAGTTTGACCACCTCGGCGCTTTGAGTCCCCTGGGGAAACAGGTCAGGCTGAGTGCGCAGCATGCCGATGAGAGTCTGTATCTGCGCAGAATCGGCTTTTGGCTGGGTCTGGCAGATGTCGAGGATGCGCCGAACCCAGGCAGGGGACTGGTCTCCGGCGGTACGCCATGCCAGCGCCGCTGTGCGAAGAGCAAGCATGGGGTGGCTCGTCTGGAAGAGCTTGAAGGCGTTTTCATAAATCGGCTGCAGCTCGGCTGGATCACCACTCTGATTCTGCATGAGCCACGCCGCATGCAGTGCGGCATTCTGCGGCTGATCCGCCAGCATCTCGGGCGTGATGACAAGCTGGGGCGAATTTTCCGCGGCTGTGAGCAGCAGAGGCGCATCGCTGACACCGGCCTGCTTGAGACTGCGCAATGCGGGCTCACGCTCCGCCACATCCCACATGGAAACCAACTGCAGGACGTGGGCGAGAGCGAGCACAGGAGATTCGGTGACGCCGGGCGCCTGCTGAATGAACCCATTCGCGGGCAGGCCGTTGGTGGGGAGGTTGCCAAACATGTTGTAACTGCCGTAGTTTGCACGGCCCCCCTGCTTCTGCCGGTGGACGTAGGCGGCATGCACCATCGCTGGAAGTACCAGCCAGTCCTCGGTGCCCGGCGGCAGTGACATGGCATCATACTGCCGGCGCAGCCCGATGCTGCGGCCCGTGCTGAGCACTCCCGGCAGTTCCTCGTGCATGCTCATGATTTCGATGAAGGCACGTACGGCCTCCTTTTCACGTCCTGCTTCTTCCAAGGCCACGGCGTTCAGATAATGCAGCCGGTAGTCCTTCGGATGCTTCTCCAGCACCGGTTCCAAGAAGGCGATGACGCGCTCCCATTCACCCTTTTCGGCAATGGTGTCGGCCATTTGTTCGATGGCGCGTGCGTCCATTTGGCTGCCACCCGCGATCTCAAAGAGCATGCGGTAGCCGAGATCGGCATCGCCGCTGTCGATTTGCATGCGGGCGATGTTCTCGCGGGTCTTGCTGGTTTTGTCGAGCTTGACGGCGCTTTCGAGCGTGCGCAGAGCTTCTGCCGTGAGGCCGATCTCCTCTTCACTGCGGGCGATGTCGAGCAGCAGGGCCAGATCCTGCGGTCGGAGATGCGATGCCTCGTAGAGGCAGCGACGGCGTTCCTCATCGTTGCTGGTGGTGCGGTGGATCTCCGCCAAGGCGAGCCAGGGCAGCGCGCTGGCGCGGTTCTGTTTCTGGCGCTGCTGGAAGTTTTCGATGAGGCGCGGCAGGCTGTTGTGCTGCTGTGCTGCGAGCGCCAGCGGGCCGATCAAGCGCAGGCGTGCGGTGGCATCCGTGGTTTTTTCATACAGCGCCAGGTAGGTGCGTTCCGCCTCATCCGGCTGGCCGTTTTCCAGGCAGAGCGTGGCATAACTGGAGGCCGCCTCGATGGAGTCAGGAAACTTGCGCAAGGCGCCGCGCAGCAGAGCCAGTGCATCTTTTGAGCGGTTCAGTGTGATCAACAACCGGGATTCATCCAGCCATGGCTGCACTGCGCTGGGTGAGAGTTTTTTCCATTCGGAGATCCACGTCAGCGCCTGTTCCGGCTTTTCCGCACGGCGGTAAAAATCCACCATGCGCTGCACGCGGGCGGTGGTGCGTGCTCCCGGAAGCGCGATCACCTGCTGCAGTGTCTGCGCCGCTTTTTCCCATTCTTGCCGGTTTTGAAACAACACCGCGAGCAGGTTCAGCGCGATCAATTGGTCCTCTGCCGGTGCAGCGTTCAACGTCTTCTCCGCATCGGCGTTTTTGCCAGCAGTTTCGAGCAGGGCCGCCAGCAGACTGCGGCTCTGAATGGTGAGTGGTGTCTGGCCTTGCAGTTCCTGCTGCATGGGGGCGGAGAGTTTCCCTGACTCATCGCTGCGCAGCACCAGCAGGATGTCCTTCACGGCCGTTTCGATGCTCTCCGCATCCTTCGCGAGGCGCAGGCGCTTGCGCGCCCAGGGGAGTGCCCTCTCCACTTCCTTGTTGGCGATGCCCAGCTGCACCAGCAGCGCATAGAAGCGTGGCTCCTGAGCGAAGTCCTGTTCACGCGGCGCGAGCAGATCAAGCGCGGTGCGTGACTCCTGCCTGGCCTGCAGCGCCTGGGTGATGCGCAGCAGGTCTTCCAGCGCGGCGGATTTTGCCAGCCGGGTCCAGATCGCCAGCGCGGCATCACGCTGGCCGTTGCGGTGCAGGTAGTGCGCCTGGGCTTCTTGCGCGGAGATGCTGGCGGGGAAACTTTCCACCAGACGCGCATACGCCAGTGCCGCTGGGCTGCCGGGCTTTGCGGGTGCATCCTCCCAGTTTTCCAGCAGCCGTGCCGCACGCAGATGATCCGCCTCCGCGACTCCTGCTAGTTTGAGAAAACGATCCAGCGTGGACTGCGCGGCGGCATCATCCTTGGCGCGATGCTGCAGGCTGGCCAGCCGCACGAGCATCTCTTTGTCTGCGGCATTCTGCTGTGTCAGCGTCTGCGCTTGCTCGACTGCCTCCTTGATCAATTCGAGTGATTCAAGCAGGTCGAGAAATCCTTCCTGCAGATCACGCCGTCCAGGATTCGACTGCAGCAGCGCATGCGCCTCTTTCAGCGCGGCGTCTTTCTGCCCGGTTTCACCGAGCAACTGCGTGTGCTGCCAGGCCAGCGCCACGCGTTGCGGGTTCTCCTTCACTAGGTCGGCCATGAATTTTTCAAACCCCGCCACATCATCGCTCATGCGAAACACGCGGCTGATGCGGCCCAGCACATCGCCCTCCACCCAGGAGTCGGAGCCGGTGGCTGCCAGAGTTTCGCGCAGGGTCTTCAGGGCTTCGTCGCGCCGCTCAGCCAGCAGCAGGATGTCCGTGAGCCGCAGCTGGCGCAAAGTGCGCGCCACCGGATCACGGGAACGCTTGATCAATGCCTGCGCGGTTTCAAGCGCGGCCTCATACTGGCCTTCATCCGTCAGCAGATCGATCAGCTCCTCGGACAAATCCTCGTCCTCAGCGTGTGCGGCGGCCAGTTCTTTCCAGGTACGCAGCGCCTCTTCATTTTTGCCGAGACGCAGCAGTGCACGACCACGCAATTTTCCGATCTCCATCGTGCTTGATGCATCTGGCTTCGCTTTCACGGCTTCATCGAGAGACTGCAAAGCGGCGGCAAAATCAAGCGCGCGCGCTTCCAGCCGTGAACGCTCAATCCACGCGTTAGTGTTGGCCGGATCAAGCTTCAACGCCGCCTCATAAGCCGCCAGCGCCGCACGATCATCACCCCGATGCGAATGAAAGACGGCGAGCAGCAGATGATCTGCCGCCGTGGCAGCAGGCAGTTTCGTTCGGGCTTCTAAAAAGTCGCCCAGCTCAGCAGTCGAGCTCTCTTCCAACCACGCGGCATAGAAGCGTTCAAAGATCGTGCCTGGCTGCGGGCGCTTGAGGAGGATGTCCAGATAACGCTGGGCTGGTGCAGGGACCACCACTGCCGCTGTTTGTGCCGAGGAAGAGACGCCTAATAAAAGGAGACAAAGGACAATGCGAGGAGGCATGCCGTGTTTTTAGCTGAATGTCCCGGCGTTTGGCAATAGCGGGGGTTGATTTGATCAGGAAAAAGCTTTTAGCACTTAGGCATGATCCCCGAAGAATTTACTGCAGCAGCCACCCGCTTGTGCGCGGCGTGTGGGATGTGCTGTGACGGGACGATGTTTCAGATCGTGCGGATGCAGCCGGGGGAGGTGCCGGCTGAGCTGGGCAGGCTGGGACTGAAAATTCGCTGCCGTGACGGGGAGTATTACATGGAGCAGCCATGCTCCGCGCTGCGGGAGAAACGCTGCACCGTTTATGAGCAGAGACCGGTGCGGTGCCGGCTCTTCAACTGCCAGCAATTGGGGCGTGTGGAACGCGGTGAAACCACTGAGCCTGAGGCGATGGCGATGATCATCGAGACTCGTGCGCTGGTGGAAAAAGTACGCGGATTGATCGAACAATGCGGACTGCGTGAGGATGGTCAGGCACTGGTGGAACGCTACGAGCGCGTGGCGTCAACGCCGGTCAATCAAGCACTGGAGCCAGAGCTGGTCGTAGTGCGGGAGGAATTGGATGAAGTGATGCGGAAATTGAAGCTGCGATTGAACCGTGAGTTTCGACTGCCACCGAATTCTCATTGACGGAAAATCATTCGTCTTCTATAACTTCCGAGATAAGATAACAGATGGATAAGAAACTACTGAGTTTGCTCGGCAGTGAGGATTACATACCCTCCAATGTGCCAGAGCTTCTCTCCCAACTGGGCATGAAGCCCAATCAACAGCAGGTGCTGCAAAGCCTGCTCAAAAGCCTGGAGAAACAGGGAAAAATCGTACGCACCAAAGGCAATCGCTACATCGTGGCGAAGGAAGCTGATCTGGTCCCCGGAGTGATTCAAATCACGCGCGGTGGCCGTGGCTTTGTGCAGCCCGATGAAGCGGGCATCACAGAGATTGGCATCTCGGAAAGCAACACAGGCACCGCCATGCATGGCGACCGGGTGTTGGTCCGTCTAGACGTCAGGCCGGGGCAGCAGGATAAAATCGGCAGCGTGGTACGCGTGCTGGAACGCAAGCGGACACAGTTCGTAGGCACCCTTCAACGCTCGAAGCAATTTCTGCATGTGACGCCGGATGATCCGCGTCTGCCCGCAGCGATTTATGTCTCGGAGCCGCGTGATGTGGGCCGCAAGCCCAACGTGGGGGACAAAGTGGTCGTGGAAATCACCCAATGGGAATCCAAGCAGACAGCGCCTGAGGGCGAAATCATCGAGGTGCTCGGTCCGCCTGATGAAGAGGGCGTGGACATGCTCTCCGTGCTGCGTCATTACGATCTGCCGCTGCACTTTCCAAAGAACGTGCTGCATGAGGCCAGCACCATTGCCAAGTCGCGGGCTGACAACCAGCCGAGCGCGCAAGAGTGTGCCGGGCGCGTTGACTGCCGTTCGCACAATGTCATCACGATTGATCCGGATGATGCGAAGGATTTTGATGATGCGATATGCCTTCAGAAGCAGGGGGATCAGTGGCTGCTGTGGGTTCACATTGCCGATGTGTCGCACTATGTGATGCCGGGCAGTGCGCTGGACATCGAAGCCAGGAAGCGCGGCAACTCGACCTACCTCGTGGATCGTGTGATTCCGATGCTGCCTGAAGCGCTGAGCAATGAGTTGTGCTCGCTCAAGCCGAACGTGGATCGTTTGACGAAGTGCGTGGAGTTTGTGCTGGCCAAGGATGGCCATGTCGTCAGCTCGAAGTTCTATCCCTCGGTGATCCGCTCGAAACGCCGCTTCACCTACAAGGAGGCGTTTGCCGCCATCCAGGTGCCGCCAAACAATGAGACCGAGCAGATGCTGCACGATGCGCATGCGATGGCGCAGAAGGTGCGCCACCTGCGCTTCAAGAATGGTTCGCTGGACCTCGACTTCCCGGAGAACAAGATCCGCCTCGACGAACACGGCAAGGTGCTGCGTGTTGAGCGCATTGAGAACGATGTTTCGCATCAGTTGATCGAGGAATACATGCTGCTGGCCAATGAGGCCGTCGCAGGCCGCCTCATGGGGCTGGACCGGCCCTCAGTGTATCGCGTTCACGAATCGCCCAAGGAGAAGCGGCTCAATGATTATCGCGAAGATGTGCTGAGCCATCGCGTGCCGTGCGGAAATCTCACGCATCGCCCTGAGGTGCAGAAGCTGCTGAGCCGGTTGGATGATCTGCCCATTGGCCCTGCGCTGAAGATTGGTTTCCTGCGCTCGATGATGCGTGCGCGTTATGCCGTGGAGCCGCTCGGCCATTACGGTCTGGCGAAAACGAAGTACACACACTTCACTTCACCGATTCGTCGCTACGCCGATCTCGTGGTGCATCGTTCCTTGTTCGACAAGGTCGAGCTGCAGGTGGGCATTGCGAAGCAGATCGCGGATCACATCAGCACGACTGAGAAGAACTCGTCCGATGCGGAGCGCGACAGCAAGGAGGTCAAACTTTACGCTTACCTGAAGGCTCAGCTCGTCTCGAAAAAACCGCAGCCCTATGTAGCACTCGTCACCGATGTGCGGAACTTCGGTTTCTTTGTCGATGTGCCTGACCTCGGCCTCAGCGGTGGCGTGCCGCTTTCCTCGATCCAGGATGACTTCTATGTCTTTGATCCCGTCACGCGTCAGGTCACGGGGCGTCACACGCGCAAAGTCATCAGCATTGGGGACAACCTAGTGGTGCAGATTTACAAGGTGGACAGCATCAAAAAGCAGGTCGACTTCATGCCTGTGCCGCAGCGTGGCAAACCGACGCGTTCCGACGATGCGGAAGGTCAGAACCGGCGAGGGCCACAGAGCCGCGATCCCAAACGGCCTGCCGCACCGCCGCGCAAGCCGGGGCATGGCCACAAGCGTGCGTCGCAGCAGCCGAAGAAGAGGCGATAAGAGGATCAACCCAGGCCCACCGCATCGCGCACACGACCGAGAGTCTTGCGCGCGACGGCGCGGGCTTTCTCAGCTCCTTCAGCGAGGACTTTGTCCACGTAGCCTTTGTCAGCGAGAATTTCGTCACGGCGGGCGCGGAAGGGGGCGAAGTAGTCGGTCACGCCCTGCAGGAGGCGCTTTTTGAAGTCGCCGTAGCCGACGCCGCCGTTGAGGTGGTCGGCCACCATGGCGTCGTAGTCAGCCTGTGATGCCACGAGCTTGTAGAGGGCGAGGATGCTGCTGCCTTCGATGGGTTTGGGGGCTTCGACCGGCGTGGAGTCGGTCTGGATGCCCATGATCTTCTTTTTCAGCGGCCCGGGCTCTTCAAACAGCGGGATGGTGTTGTTGTAGCTCTTGCTCATCTTTTTCCCGTCAAGACCGGGGACGACCGCCGTCGTCTCCTGAATGCGCGGCTGCGGCAGTTTGAAGAGACCTGCGCCAAACGTTTCATTCATCTTGATGGCGATGTCGCGGGTGACCTCGACATGCTGCTTCTGATCCCGGCCTACAGGCACGACATCGCTGTCATAGATCAGAATGTCCGCCGCCATGAGCACGGGATAGGCAAACAGGCCGTGCGAAGGTGTGATGCCGTTGGCGACTTTGTCTTTGTAGCTATGGCAGCGCTCCAGCAGACCCATCGGCGTCACTGTGCTGAGGATCCAGGACAGCTCGCAATGCTCCGGCACGTCGCTTTGGCGGAAGAAGACGCACTTTTCCGGATCAAGGCCGCAGGCGAGGAAATCAACGGCGAGCTCGCGGACATAGCTGCGCAGCGCCTTGCCGTCCTGAACGGAGGTGAGCGAGTGGTAGTCGGCGATGAAATAGTAGGCGTCGCCTTCATGCTGCAGCTTGAGAGCCGGCTCCATCATGCCAAAGAAATTGCCGATGTGGAGTCTGCCGCTGGGTTGAAGGCCGGAAAGGATGCGCATAAGACCGCTGATATGGCGGCGCGTATGGGAATCGTCAAGCCAGCCGTTTTCGCGCGGCGATCAGTCCGTGCTTGGGGCCAAAGACAAAGGCGAGGGCGAACATGGCCGCCTGTGCCAGAACAATGCAGGCGCCGGTGGCGCCGTTCATGAAGTAGCTGGCATAGACACCGAGGCAGCTGGCGAGCACGGAGGAACTGGCGGCGATCCACAGCATGTGATCAAAACGATCGGTGAGCAGCCGCGCGGTGCAGCCGGGGGTGATGAGCATGGCCACGACGAGGATGATGCCGACGGCCTGGAGCGAGGCCACGATGGTGGTGGCGAGGACGGCCAGCAGGATGTAGTAAAGCAGGTTTGTATTCAGGCCGATGGCCCGGGCATGGGCAGGGTCAAAACAGAACAGCAGCAGGTCTTTGCGCATGAGGAGGATGACGGCGAGGGTCAGCAGCGAGGCGGCAAGCGTCTGGATCATGTCCCCACGCTCAATGCCGAGGATGTTGCCAAAGAGAATGTGATTGAGGTGTGCATCGGTTTCCACCTTGGTGAACATCACGAGGCCGAGCGCGAACAGCCCGGTGAAGACGATGCCCATGACGGTGTCCTCCTTGATGCGTGTGTTGGATTTGATCCAGCCTGTGGCGGTGGCGCAGAAAAGGCCGGAGACGAATGCCCCGATGGCGAGCGGTAGTCCCAGCATGTAGGCCCCGACGACGCCTGGCAAAACGGCGTGGGAGATGGCGTCGCCCATCAGAGACCAGCCTTTCAGCACCAGATAGCAGGAGAGCACGGCGCACACCGCCCCTACGAGGGCTCCGACGAGCATCGCCTCGTTCATGAAGCTGTATTGAAACGGGGCGAGGAGGTTCATGCGGAGGCGGCACGGCGTTGGGCGCTGGCTGCGAGAAGGCCGTGTTTGGGAGCGAAGGTGAGAGCGACGAGGAAGATGACGGTTTGCAGCACGACGATGCAGCCACCGGTGGATCCGTTCAGGAAGTAGCTGGCATACGCGCCCACCACGCCGCACAAGACACCGGTGAGGGTGGCGATGCCGAGCATTCGGCCAAAGCGGTCGGTGAGCAGGTAGGCTGTGGCCCCGGGGGTGACAAGCATGGCGACGACAAGGCACGCGCCCACCGTTTGCAAAGCTGCGACCGCCGTGGCGGAGAGCAGCGCGAGCAGCAGGAAGTGCAGGAAGCGCGTGTTCAGGCCGATGCTGCGTGCGTGGCCCTCATCAAAGCAGTAGAGCAGCAGGTCCCGCCATTTGAGGCCGAGGATGAGGATGGCACCTGCGGAGATGATGAGCACCTGGAGGATGTCCGGGTCGGAGATGGCAAGGATGTTGCCAAAGATGATGGTGCGCAGGTTGAGATTGCTCGGGTAAAGTGAGAGCAGCAGCAGCCCCAGGGCGAAGAAGCTGGTGAACACCACGCCGATCACCGCATCTTCCCGCAGCCGCGAGTTGTGCTTCACCCAGCCCATGCCCAGCGCCGCCAAAATGCCGGCGACGAAGGCTCCGACGGAAAACGGAAGACCCAGCATCCAGGCCACCGACACGCCGGGCACGATCGCGTGAGACAATGCATCGCCCATCAGCGACCATCCCTTGAGCGTGATGAAGCAGGACAAAAACGCGCACACCCCGCCTATGAGGCCGCTGACGAGAATGGCCTTCACCATGTACTCGTAGTGAAACGGCGTCAGGAGGTCGGTCATTCGCCCACCTCCATCTCCCGCTTCTTTACCAGTTTCTCGCGTCCCAGGCGGTCCGTGTATTCCAGATGGCCGTCCTTGCCGAACACGAGCGGGCGTTCGTCGTCAGTGAGCAGCTTCACGGTGCGGCCGTCATGCTCCTGGATGGTGGACTGCGCGAAGTGGAACTGGCGCAGCACGCCCCCAAAGGCGCGGGTCAGGTTGTCTTCAGTGAACACGATCTCGGTGGGGCCGAAGGCTAGCACCGTTCGGTTGACCAGCACCACCTGATCGCAAAACTCAGGCACGCTGCCGAGGTTGTGGGTAGAAACGAGGATGATGTGGCCCTCCTCGCGCAATGCCCGCAGCAGTTCGATGATGGCGGTTTCGGTCTGCACGTCCACGCCGGTGAAAGGTTCGTCCAGCAGCATGATGCGTCCCTTTTGCGCCAGCGCACGGGCCAGAAAGACGCGCTTCCTTTGTCCGCCGGAAAGCTCGCCGATCTGGCGGTCTTTGAGTCCGCTCATGCCCACGCGTTCCAGGCATTCCTCAGCCACGCGCTTGTCCTCCGCCCGCGGGATGCGCAGGAAATTCATGTGCCCGTAGCGCCCCATCATCACCACGTCCCAGACGCTGACGGGGAAAGTCCAGTCCACCTCCTCCGCCTGCGGCACGTAGGCGACGAGTTTTTGCTTGCGTGAGTCCTCAACGCTCCGGCCCGCGATGCGCACTTCGCCTTTGGCAGGCCGCAGGAATCCCATGATGGCCTTGAACAAGGTGCTTTTGCCGCTGCCATTGACTCCGACGAGGGCGCAGATGGTGCCTGCACCGAGGGTGAATGTGGCGTTTTGCAGGGCCACGTTGCCGTTTGCATAGGCCACGGTGACATCGGTGACTTCAATCGCGAGCGGAGGGAGGGCGGCGGGCATTGTCAGGGGAGGGCGAACGCCTTCACGATGATGTTGGCGTTGTATTGCAGAAGCTTCAAAAACGTCGGCGCGGGGCCGTCGTCGCTGGTGAGCGAGTCCACATACAGCACACCACCGTAACGTGCACCGGTTTCCTTTGCCACCTGCAGCATGGCCTTGTCGCTGATGGTGCTTTCCGAGAAAACCACCGGGATTTTGCTTGCCCGCACGGTGTCGATGACCTTCCGCACCTGCTGCGGCGTGCCTTCCTGGTCTGCGTTGATGGGCCACAAAAAAAGTTCCTTCATGCCGTAGTTGCGAGTCAGGTAGGAAAAGGCGCCTTCACAACTCACCAGCCAGCGCTGTTCCTCCGGGATTGCCTCCAGGGCTTTGCGCACAGGCTCATCCACGGCGCGGAGTTCGGCGGTGTAGGCCGCGGCGTTCTTCGTGTAGGTCGATTCGTTGGCCGGATCGAGCTTCACCAGCGCTTTGCGGATGTTTTCGACGTAGATGACGGCGTTGGCTGGAGACATCCAGGAATGCGGGTTGGGCTTGCCGGTGTAGGGTCCCTCCGCAATTCCCATCGGCTCGATGCCCTCTGTAAGCACCACGCTGGGAACATCCCTCACCTGCTGGAGGAATTTTTCAAACCAGCGCTCCAGGCCCAGTCCGTTCCAAAGCACGAGATCAGCGTTCTGCGCTTTGACGAGATCAAGCGGCGTCGGTTCATAGTCATGAATCTCCGCGCCCGGTTTCGTGATGGACTCCACGATGGCCGCCGTTCCGGCGACATTCTGCGCCATGTCCTGGATGATCGTGAAGGTCGTCAGGATTCGTTTCGGCCCAGACTTGGTCTTTTCAGGGGAGGGGCCACATGCAGCGAGAGTGCCGAGGAGGAGCAACAGGGCTGGCTTTTTCATGGCAGCGACGGAGCGGAAGACTTCAGGCAACGAGCCTCCTATGCGTGAGCGCCAGCCAGTGTCAGGGGTATTGTCCATGGGTATGGGGGATAGAATTAGAAGCGGAAAGAGACGCCCACAAAGGGATTCAGCGTTTGATTGCCATTGAAGAACCAGTTCATCCCAACATCGAACTTCAGGTCTGGGGTGACAAGGTAGGTGAGGCCCCCGTCGAAAGAGGATTGCAAGTAGCGCCCGCCGTCATAGAGCCAGCCCTGGTAGGTCTCAACGTAAAAGGCCAGCTTCTCGGTCAGGTCACGTCCAATCGCGAGAGTGAAGGCGGGCTCAAAATAGCGCTGGCGCTCATCAGTCACCGCCATGGCGAGGAAGATGCTGGAGCCGAGTTCCCAGCCGCCGCCGATGTCGAGCTCCTGATTAATGGTGAAGCCGTACTCCCAGGCGTTGTTGCCGAATCCTGTGGTGGCGGTGGGCGCCTTCACCCAGGGCAGCATGGCCAGGGCATATGGTCCGTCATCATTGCCCACAAGGCCGGTCTTCATGCGCAGGTAAATGTCGCCTCTGCCGCTGCTTTTGTCCGTCAGGAAGCCGTCGGCATCCTTTTCACGATGCAGCAGGCGCGGAGCCCAGCCGATCTGCAGGTCGGTGTTATGTGTGATGCCGTATTTGAAAATGAAATCGCACAAGGAGGTGTCCTGGGCCTGCTCGCTTGCCCCGTAAGTGCGGCTGAAAGAGACCAGGTTGCTTTCGACCTGAAACCAGCCTTTCGGAACGGTGTGCGCGGATTCGGTCTGGTCCGGGCGGTCGGTGCTAAGCGGGCGCACCGGCTGCTGCTCAGCGGCGCATAGCATGGCAGTCGGGAGCGTCAGACAGGTCAATATAATTATATTTGTGTTCATTAATAAAGTTAGTCCGGACTAACAACATGAGCCTGGACAAGGCGCAAGCATTAATTTTAGCCTGGGCTAACTTTTCAGGGGAATGATTCGCTTTGCCTGTGCCGACGTCCCGGTTAAAATTCAGCAATGCCTGCCAAGCGCCAAGAACCCACTGCGCATGTTCACTCCCCCGCCATCGAAGATTATCTGGAGCAGATTCACAATCTGATCGAAGGGAAGGGGTACGCCCGAGTGGTGGACATTGCCAAGAATCTGGGCATCTCGCAGGCCAGCGTGACCAACATGATCCAGAAGCTCGATGCTGAGGGCTTTGTGGTCTATGAGCGGTACCGCGGGGTGGTTTTGACCGATGAGGGCCGCAAGGTGGGGGCCGAGATCGCGCGGCGGCATGAAGTTTTGACGCGACTGCTGGCGGGTTTTGGACTCGATCCGCAAACCGTACACGAGGATGTGGAAGGCATGGAGCACCACATCAGCCGCCAGACGCTGGACGTGCTGACCCTGCTGATGGAGGAACTGGAAGGAAACGCTGTCTTGATGCGCAAACTGCGGACCAAATTGGCGGGCCTGGCCTGAAACTTGAGATCTAAAGGATTGGCTTGCGATTGGTGAGCAAATAATAAAAAGCTTGTGATAGCCACCATGACAACAGTGCGTTAAGCAGCAGAGTTGATCCAACCATGCGCTGGTACCTCTACATCCCATCCATCCTAGTCCTGCTGACGCTGGGCGTGGAGTTGTGTTCCTCGCATGCTGCCTCAGAGGCGAAGGACCCATCCCATCTTGCCCTGATTTTGGATGATGATGATGCTGAATTGAAGCAGGATGTGGAGCGTGAAAATTCGTTCACGGAATGCGCCCCCTACATTTTGGCTGGACTGAATTTGGTGGCTCAAAATTTGAAGTCGGACTTCGTTTTGTCGCTCGAAGGAGCTGCAATCGTCAAAGTCTGCCCAGGTGTCCGTCGACACCGGTGGTTGTGCCGCGAATGCTGTTGATGATGTGCGACAGTGCTGCTGAGCTGCCCCAAGGAATGCTCTAAACACGCAGCGGGAATGCCATAAACAGGCACGGGGTTTGCTATACACGGCTGGTGAGCAGGTGCTTTGCCCCAGCTTCAATTCTTTTATCACGGCTGGACCGATTCGGTCTCTGTCAGTCCATGCCGCAGTTACTTTTTCCACGAGATCATGTCTTCCAATTTCATTGATAATGAACACTATTCTTTCAGTTATTTTCAGCCTGCTTCTTACCGGCGTTGCGTCTGCCGGTTCGGTCATGCTCAACGTTAAAGCCGCCAGCGAAAACAAAACCGCCGACAAGAAGCAAGCCGAAGTTACTCGTGCTTACTGGCTCAATGTCCGTGTCACCAACCCCTCCGGCGTCAAGCTGGAAGGAGTGACGCTTAAATGGACCTTGTTCGCCGCAAACCTCCGACGCGGTGCGGACAGCATCGTGGTGGAGAAATCCGGCGATATCCAAATCAGCGTGGATGCCAACGGACGGTACGCGGACCTGACCACTCCCAAGGTGGCCTTTGTTTTTACACCCATGCATTCCGAACGTAAAGGCAGGTCTTCCATCATCGTCGAGGAGGCTGGACATCGCTATCATGGCTTTCATGTGCAGGTGGTGAATGGAGACGCTGTTCTTGCTGAGATCTGGAGCAATGAGGCATTGCGGAAGCAGCAACTCAAATAACCCTTTGGATCCGAGGTTGATCTAGCCCCGCCAGTTTAAGAACATCAATCAAACTGTACGCTGTCAAAACTGCCGCCATCTGATGCGTGGCAGTTTTGCACCGCCTTTTTGAGTTCACGGTGTGGTGGTGTCTTTTTTCACGACAACTTTCCTGAAAAGCCATCCTCGATTTTCGGTCATTGATCATTCGGGTCCTGCCAAACTCCGTCAGTTAACACAACCGGATCATTCATCCACCTCAGGGCCTTAATTGGCAGAATGCCGCCACGCATGGCGCAGCATCGAATGAATCGAACCTTCCTCCCCAAATGTCATTGATGAGTCCATCTTCCATGAAAATCTGTCTTTACCTTCTGCTCTTGACGCTGGGCCTGGAAATCCAGGCAGTTGCCGCGAATCCCACAGCCATACCAGGGGATGCCGAAGGACCGTCGGCTGAACGCCTGGCCGAACTGACCAAGTCCACCTCCCGGCGGACGCCGATCAAGCTGGATGATTACCTGGCCAAGGTGGCGGCCTCAAACCTCGGCTATGCGTCACAACGTTACAATGTGTCGATCGCCGAGGCTCAGATCATGGCATCAAAGGTTTTTCAAAACCCAGTTCTTCAAATCGGCAACATGCGGGATGTGTCGAATAGCGGCGGTCAGAAACTGCCGGGCTTTTACAATGGGTATATCTCACAAACCATCGAACTCGGCGGCAAGCGGCGCGAACGACAGCTGGTGGCCCGGAAAAACTATGCGGCGGTGTCCTCCAATCTGCAGAGTTTCCTGCAGAATCTGCGCCTGGATGCCTCGGGCGCCTATGCAGACGCCATTGCCATGGGCCGGGTGGCTTCTCAGTATCAGCGCACAGCCTCCCTGCTGCGGGACCTCCTGCAGGCCCAGCAGGAGCGGCAGAAGGCGGGAGACATCAGTGACGTGGATCTGTTGCAGACGCGTGTCGAAGTCCGCCAGTATGAGGCCGAACTGCTCAATGCGCAGGCCCAGGCCACGAATGCCGAGCTGGGTCTCAATGCTTTTCTAGGGCCGCAGTTTGCAAGCACCCATTGGCAGCCTGTGGGAACTTTGGAAGTCACACCGCAAAGCACGGATCTCTTAAAACTGCTTTCCAGCGCTATCCGCAATCGTCCGGACTTGGTGGCCATGCGTCATCGGCGTGATGCGGCTGGCGAAAACATCAAATTGGAAAAAGCCAACCGCGTTCCCGATCTGACTGTGGGCGTGGGTTGGACCAACAGCACCTACTCGGGCAATACGACATCCCCTCAGCCGAACTACAACATGATGGGGCTGCAGTTCTCATTGCCACTCCCGATCTGGAATCAAAACAAGGCAGGAATTGCCGCGTCCCAGGCCATGGCAAGCCAGTCACAGCTGGACCTGGACGCCGCAGAAGTGCAGGCAGGAGTGGATGTGCGCCGGGCGCTTTCCCTCTATGGCTCTGCCCGCGAGCGTGTGGATCTTTATCAAGGCGGCGTTTTAAAGGATGTCGATGCCGCTTTGGAAAAGCGGGTGGTCAGCTACAAGCGCGGCGGCTCTTCGCTGCTGGAGCTGCTGGATGCCCAGCGCAAGGCCAACGAGGTCTGGCAGAGTTTTTACGACGCACAAAGCGACCATGCTCGGGCGGTCATTGAACTGCATCGCGCCGCCGGCATCTGGATCATCCACTTCTAAACCCACTCACTCATGCAAATCATCAAATACTCATGGCTTCTGGCGCTGCTCTTGGCGGCCTGCAAACCGGTTCCGGTCGTTGAAATAGATCCGTTTCCAGTCAAAGTGGAAAAGCACCATCTGATTTTCACGGCGGGTGATCCCCAGCTGAAGTCGATCGGTGTTCAGCAAGCGAAGGAAAATGATACAGTGATCCTGCACCTGACCGGCAAGCTGGTGTGGAACGAGGACGTCACCACGAATGTCTTCTCTCCTCTGGCCGGACGTGTGGCCAGCATCAAAGGCGCGCGCGGGCAGAAGGTGAAAGTGGGGGATGAACTGGCCCGCATCACATCGCCGGATTTTGGCCAGGCCCAGGCAGACGCCGTGAAGTCTGAGGCGGATCTGGCACTGGCTAAGAGAGTGCTGGAGCGCACCCGGGATTTGCTGAAGCAGGGCGTGCTGCCTCAGAAAGAACTGGATACGGCACAGAACGCTTTTGATGACGCTCAGTCAGAGCGCGACCGTGCCGTGGAGCGTCTGGCCGTCTGGGGCGGGCGTGGCGGAGATGTGAACGGCGCGTTTGCGCTCAAAGCGCCCATGGACGGTGTCATTGTAGATCGCAATGTGCAGCCTGGGCAGGAAGTGAGATCTGACCAGATGCTGGCGGGCATGGCCGTGGTGGCTGCTCCGATGTTCATCATCTCAGATCCTGAATCGTTGTGGGTGCATCTGGATGTCAGCGAGCAGGATTTGTCGAACCTGCAGGTGGGGCAAAAGCTGGAGATTCGTTCCCGGGCTTATGGCAACCGGGTTTTTCCGGGAGCACTCACGGTGATCGGGCAGTCGCTGAATCCCGATACACGCACCGTGGTGGCCAAAGGCACGGTGTCCAATCCCGAGAAACTGCTGAAGGCGCAGATGTATGTGGATGTGAATGTCATCACGCACGTACCCAAGATGCCGCAGGTGCCGATCAAGGCCGTGTTCCTGCGGGAGGGGAAAGCCTGCGTGTTTGTGCGCGCTTCCGAGACGACCTTTGAAATGCGTCAGATCACCACAGCTGCTGAGGATGCCGGGCATGTCTTCGTCAGCAAAGGACTCAATGCCAACGAAGCGGTGGTCTCAGAAGGGGCGCTCGTGTTGGAGAGCCTGCTTGATGCCAACACCAGTACCGCAAACCCCGGCGCAGAGAAACCCGAACATTAACCGCCATGGGCACTCTCACCAAATACGTTCTTAAACACCGGCCCATCGCCTTTGCGCTGATGGTGCTTTTTGTGCTCGCCGGTGCGCTGGCCTTCAACCGCCTGCCGGTCGAGGCTTATCCCGACGTCACCAATGTGTCGGTGCAAATCATCACGCTGCTGCCAGGGCGTGCTGCCGAAGAGGTGGAGCGCCTGGTGACGGTGCCCATTGAGAATGCCATGAACAGCATTCCCAAGCGGTCCTCCATCCGTTCAGTTTCGCTCTTTGGGCTCTCGCAGGTCACCATCGTTTTCGATGATGACGCCGACCGCGCCTACTGTCGGAACATGGCTTTCCAGCTGCTTTCCAGCGTGAGTCTGCCACCGGATGCGGACACGCGCCTCTCTCCTGACACCACGCCCGTGGGTGAGATTTACCGTTACACGCTGGATGCGCCGAAGAGCATGCCTTCCACCGAATTGCGCGCGGTGCAGGACTGGATCGTCGAGCGCCAGCTGCGTACGGTTTCCGGGGTCGTGGATGTCATCGGCTTCGGCGGTGCCACCAAGCAGTATCAGGTGCTGATCGACCCCATGAAGCTGCTGTCCTATGACATCTCGCTGCGCCAGGTTCTTGATGCGCTTTCAGCTGGAAACAAGAATGCAGGCGGCGCCTACATCGAGCACGGGCCGGAAATGTTCATTGTTCGTGGTCTTGGCTTTGTGCAGTCGCTTGAAGACATCGGCTTGATCGCTGTGGAGACGCGCGGTGGCACTCCCATTCGCGTCAAAGATCTGGGCCGCGTCCTCATCGGCGAACAGCTGCGCCTTGGTCGTGTAGGCCGCAACATTCCAGCCGAACATTACGATGTGGATGACGCCATCGAGGGCATTGTCATGCTGCGCAAAGGGGAAAACGCCATGGATGTGCTCGAAGGGGTACGGGCGAAGATCGACATCATCAACTCCAAGTTTCTGCCTGCCGGAGTGCAAATCCACATGCACTACGACCGCACCAACCTCATCAACCGCACCCTGCACACGGTGCATAAAAACATGGCGGACGGCATCGGGCTTGTGCTGCTTGTCCTCATCATGTTTCTCGGTCTGGGAAACATCCGCTCCGCTCTCGTGGTGGCGGCTGTGGTGCCGCTGTCGTTGCTGGGCGCCTTCCTCATGCTGGATCTGCGCGGCATTCCGGCCAACCTCATTTCCATGGGAGCCATCGACTTCGGCATCATCGTGGATTCCGCCGTGGTGGTGATCGAAGATCTGCTGCGCATGATGCATGAGCGGCGGGATAAAAAAGAGTCCCTCTTCAAACTTCTGCCCAAGGCCGTTGGGCAGATGGGACGCCCCATCCTCTTTTCCAAGGCCATCCTGCTCACGGCTTTCCTTCCGCTCTACACCATGCAGCGGGTGGAAGGAAAAATCTTCAAGCCGATGGCTCTCACGCTGACATTTGCATTGATTGCCGGGACCATTCTGGCGCTGACCATTGTGCCGCTGCTGGCCAGTTACGCGCTCAAGAAGGGCCCCGGAGAGCATGAGTCCTGGCTCGTGCGCATCCTCCTGCGCATTTACCGCCCGTCGCTTGGCTGGGCGCTCAAGCATGGTCGCATGGTCGTTCTCAGCGGTGTGGTCATGCTGGCCGTTGCGGGGGTTGTTTCCTCTCACACGGGTACGGAGTTCCTGCCAAAGCTTGACGAAGGCTCCCTCTATATCCGCTCTTTCCTGCCGCAGACCATCTCGCCCTCCGAGTCCGCTCAGATCATGCGGCGCATGCGTGGTGTGCTGGCCTCCTTCCCGGAATCCAAATCCATCATCACGCAGAATGGCAGGCCTGACGATGGCACGGATGTCAATGGCTTCGATGTCGCGGAAACTTCCGTGGATCTTTATCCACGTGAGGAATGGAAGACCGCCAAGGAACGGGACGGCCTCGTCAAAGCCATGAAGGCGAAGCTCAATATCGAAGTGCCGGGCGTGCAGTTTCAGTTCAGTCAGATCATCGAGGACAATGTCAACGAAGCCATCTCCGGGGTGAAGTCCGAGCTGAGTGTGAAAATCTTCGGGGATGAACCCGAGAAACTCCAGCAGCTTGCCGATCAGATCGTGGACATTCTCAACACCGTTCCGGGAGCTGCGGATGTCGGCACCGACCGGCTCATGGGACAACCTCAGGTGCAGATAGCCGTGGACCGCTCCGCCATCTCCCGTGCCGGGTTGTCGATGACGGATGTGCAGTCTGTGATCGAGACGTCCATGGGCGGTTCCGTCGCCACCAAAGTGCTCGAAGGTGAGCGCACCTTTGCTCTCGTGGTCAAAATGATCCCGCGCTCCGTGGCCAGCATTGACGGCATCCGGCGCATTCCTGTTTCCGGATCCGATGGCGAGCGACTCACGCTCGGGGCGCTGGCCTCGGTGGAAGTGAAGCCCGGGTTTGCCCGCATCTATCGTGAAGAAAATGCTCGGTTGACCGCCGTGAAGCTCGCGGTGCGCGGGCGCGATCTCGGAACGCTGGTGGCTGAAGCGCAGCAGAAGGTCAATGCTCAGGTTGTCCTGCCCAAAGGATTTCGCCTGGAGTGGACGGGAGCCTTTGAAAACCAGCAGCGTGCGGTCAAACGGCTGATTCTGGTCGTGCCGATCACACTCATCGCCATTTTCTTCCTGCTCTTTACCGCCTTTGATTCCGCGAAGCTCGCCACCCTCATCTTGCTCAATGTTCCCTTTGCTGCGGTGGGTGGGATTCTCGTCCTACCGCTGGCGGGGCTGGCGATGTCTGTCTCCGCCCTGGTCGGCTTCATCGCCCTCTTTGGCGTGTCGGTTCAGAACGGGGTGCTGTTGGTCGAGCGCATTCGTGAATTGCGCAAGGAAGGCATGCGCATGGCCGAGGCGGTTCGCGAGGGCGCCATCAGCCGTGTGCGACCGGTCGTGATGACCGCCGCCATGGCAGCCCTGGGCCTGCTGCCCGCTGCCTTGTCCCACGCTGTAGGTGCTGAAACGGCACGTCCTTTTGCCTGCGTCATCATCGGGGGCCTGATCACCGCCACCCTGCTCACGCTCTTCATTCTTCCCGTGCTATATCCCCATTTTGATGCCGGAGAAGAAGGCTTGCACAGCAAGTACGTTCTCATCGAAGGCCCGGATCACCAGCCGTTCGTATCTTTGCATGAGAAGAAAAAGCCGGATGAACCGGAAACGCCCGCAGACCCACCCGAACGGCACGGGCTAGGCTGATTTTCATGCTGGAAACTGCCCGGGTTGTGCGTTAATGTCTGACATTCACGCATGAAATCTCACCGCCATGACTCCAAGCCGCTCGTTCGGCTGGTGCATTTGTTGCTGCTGATTGGCTGGATGCTTTCCTCTCATGGGATCGCACCGGCCATCTGCATGGCGGCGGCAATGATTGACGGCAATCACGCCGTGAAGGTCGGTGTGTCCAACAAAGGTACCCTGACGGTGGTGCTTTCTCATGCAGGCAAGTCCGCAGCTGAGCTGACGATTCATGAGCATGACGCGCTCTGCAAAGTGCTGGTGGCTTTTGCCGAAGCGCCTGCATCCAATGCAGCGGATCACGTGCTGGCATTCAAGCAAGTCGATGACGCTTCACGTGCTCAGCGATTGATGACGTCCACGCAAGGTATTGCCAAAGCGGCGGTCCCTTCGCATGTCGTGGCCCGCTGCGTCCTCGCAAAGCCTTTTGTGGCTGCTGTAGTCGGGCGCTTGAAGAGGAACTCATGGTCGCATGGTCTTGCGCTGAAGTCTGGCAGGACCGTCATGCGTTGTTGAGCAATGAGTTGAATCTCCCGGTCCGCAAAAGCGGACATAGCGGGCACATGTGCGGATGAATCCGCCTTGCCCATGACTCACCATCCATTCTCAATTCACGCGCATGAAACTTCCTTCTCTATTTCTCAGTTTGCTTCTTTGCCTCCAGTTACCCGCCAAAGGCGAAACGGAGCCAGTCTCAGTCAATTCCCTCGTTCTCAAGGCTCTCGCCACACACCCGGAGCTTCGTTTTTACGAGGCCCAAATCGATGTCGCCCAAGGCGGAAAAACCAAGGCGGGGGAGATTAAAAACCCGGACATGATGGTTGGCGTCGGCAACTGGCATATTCGCGATCTCGCCACGGGAGCATCTGGTGATGGCCCCACCTGGGCAGTACAGCTCACGCAAACCTTCGAGTGGCCCGGGCGCCTCTCTCTGCGCAAGGCCATCGCGCAAAAAGACATTGAGCTGGCCCAGCTCGGGGTCGTGCAGTTTCGCGCTGCGCTTGCCGGTCGGGTGCGCACCATTTCCTGGAAACTGCTGGCCGCGCAGGAGCAAACCCGTGCCGCCGATGAGGTGGCAAAGCGCTTCCAGTCCCTCGCAGCGGTGCTCCTGCAGCGTGATCCCGCCGGTGCTGCGCCGCGTCTGGAGGCCCGCATCATTCAGGCCAGCGCGCTCACTCTCGGGGCCGAAGCCACGCTGGCGCGCAACGAACTGGCCGCCGCACGCTTTGAGCTGAACCAGCTCCTAGGTGAAAAAGCAGAGCATCCGCTGGAACTGCGCATGGAAGATCTCGTGCTCAATCCGCCACCGCCGCTCGAGTTCTTGCTGGCTGAGGCACGCCGTAAAAACTTCGCCCTGCGCGCCCGGTTCATTGATGTGGAGCAGCAGGGATACCATGTGGAGCTCGCCAAAAACGAGCGCTGGCCTTCCATCACCGTGCAGCCTTACATGCAGAAGCAGACGACGTTCACTCGGGAAACCCAGGTGGGCATTGGTGTTTCCATTCCTCTGCCCTTGTGGAACCGCAACAAAGGGGCCATCGACGCCGCGAAAGCCAAGGAGGTGCAGGCGGAAGTCATGCTTACCGCCCAGATGCGTCAGCTCGAGCGTGACGTCGCTGCGCAGGCCAGTCATTACCGCATCCACACCGAGGAGCTTGCCAAGTGGCCGGCTGACACGCTGGAAAGCTTCCGCAAGGCGGCCGCAGATGCCGATGAGCACTATCGCCTGGGCGCGCTGCCGCTGGCAACATATACGGAGCTGCAACGTCAGTACATCGCTTCCGTCAAAGCTGTGCTGACTTCGCAGCTGGGTGCTGTGGACGCACGTCTGCAGCTTGAGCAGCTCACGGGCAGCTCTCTGGTGAAGTAGGCCGCATCGCATTTTGAACCTCATCTTTTGCGATCATGCTCAATTTCATTCTCGAATTTTCTGTCCGCCAGCGTGCCCTCGTGCTGCTGGGGGCTTTCGGCCTGCTAGGTGCGGGCTTGTATTCACTCATGCACCTGCCCATCGATGCGGTGCCGGATCTCACCGGCCCGCAGGTGCAGGTGAACGTGGCCGTGCCAGCCCTGGCTCCTGAGGAGTCCGAGCGCGCCGTTACGCGGCCCATCGAAATGGCGCTCTCCGGGATGCCCGGCGTCCTTGATTCGCGTTCGATCACGAAGTTTGGCCTCAGCCAGGTCACGGTTCAATTTGAAGACGGTGCGGACATTTTTCGTGCGCGCCAGCTCGTCAACGAACGTCTGACCGCCGTGATGCGCGATCTGCCTCCGGGCAGTTCGCTGAGCCTTGCACCCATCAGCACGGGACTTGGTGAAATTTTCTACTACACACTGCATTGGAAGAAGGGGGCCAAGGAGAAGCCTGCCGATGAAAAGGAAGGCCTCATGCGTCTGTGGGAAACACACGAATACATTGTAAAACCGCACCTGCGCGTCGTGCAGGGAGTGGCGGAAATCAACAGCAACGGTGGCCATCAGCGTCAGGTCACGGTCGAGCCCATGCTCGATAAATTAAAAGCGGCGAACATGACCGTGGGCGAACTCGCTGCCATCATCCGTGGCAATGTCGAAAATGCCGGTGGTGGTGTCATCAATCGCGGTGACGAGCAACTCACCATTCGCAGTGTGGGTCGTGTCAGCACGGCGGAGGAAATCGCCCAGCTGCCGATCAAATTCGGTGCCGCCATCGAGCCGCTGCGGGTGAAGGACGTGGCCAAGGTGCAGTGGGGCGCCGGCTTTCGAGGCGGTGCCGCCACGATGGACGGTGAGGAGGTCGTGCTCGGAACCGTGATGATGCTCATGGGGCAGAACGCACGCGTCGTCTGCCATCGCGTGGCACCACGGCTTGAGGAACTGCGGGAAAAACTGCCTGCAGGCATGGATGTGACCGTCGTGTACGAACGCTCCGATCTTGTCGAAGCCACCGTGGGTACGGTGGAAAAAAATCTCCTCGAAGGTGCCGTGCTCGTCATCGTCGTCCTGCTCATCCTTCTCGGAAACTGGCGTGCGGCTTTGATCGTGGCGCTGGCCATTCCGCTGTCATTTCTCTTTGCCATCTGTGGCATGGTTCAGGGGGGCTGGTCTGGCAATCTGATGAGTCTCGGCGCGGTCGATTTCGGTCTGATCATCGACGGCGCCGTGGTCATGGTCGAAAACATCATTCGCAGGATCGGGCTCAAGCAGCATCACCTCGGACGCATTCTCACCAAAGAAGAGCGTTCTCGCGAAGTGCTCGCCGGCAGCAAGCAGATGGCGAGCCCGATGTTTTTCGGAGTGCTCATCATCACCATCGTTTATCTGCCGATTCTGACGCTCACGGGCGTCGAAGGTAAAATGTTTCGCCCCATGGCGGTGACGGTGATTTTTGCGCTCGCCGGTGCCCTGCTGTTGGCGCTGACGCTCATGCCCGCGATGTGCTCGTTCTTCCTCGGCGGCAACGTCGCCGAAAAGGACAACTGGATCATCTCGGGTCTCAACCGCGCGTTCCAGCCCATGCTGCGTGCCGCCATCAAAATGCGCTGGGCGGTGGTTCTTTTGGCCGTCGCTTTCTTTGCTTTCTGCGGCTGGCGCTTCAGCACATTGGGGGCCGAGTTCGTGCCCAAGCTGGACGAAGGCTCCATCGCCGGGATGATTTACCGCAAAGTCGGCATGAGCCTCAAGGAGTCGCTGCATGAGGACCTCGTGCTCGGTAAGATGGTGCGTGAAAAGTTTCCGCAGGTCACCAGCTTTTTCACCCGCAGCGGCACTAGCGAAGTCGCCACCGACCCGATGCCGCCCAATGAAACGGATTTCTACGTCTTCTACACACCTGTATCCGAGTGGCCCCAAGGCCCCGGCCTGCCCACCAACAAGGCCGAGCTTTGCGCCGCCATCGAGAAGGAGGCGCTTAGCGAGCACGAAGACCAGAGCATCGAATTCGGCCAGCCGATCGAGACACGCTTCAATGAAATGATGGAAGGTTCCAAGGCCGAGCTCACCGTGCGTATCTATGGCATCGATTTTGATATGCTCGAAAAGCTTGCCAGCCAGATTCGGGACATCATCAACAGTACTTCGGGAGGATCCGCTGAGCTTGAAACAGACGGCCGCACCAGCACCGTTGTGATGCAGGTGAAGCGGGATGTTCTGACCAAGTACAACGTCCCCCTTGCCGAGCTCAATCATGCCGTCTCTGCCGGTCTCGGCGGGGAAGTGTCCGGCCAGGTCGTCGAAGGCAATCGCAAGCGTGACATCGTCGTGCGCCTGCCGGAGGAAGATCGTGCCAAGGAGGAGATCATGAAAAGCCTGCCGCTGCGTGTCGGCGACTTCGGCATGCTCTCGCTCGGAGACGCGGTGGACATCCACACGGAGAAAACCGTGGAGCCCATCCGCCACAGTCGCACGCAGCGCCGTGCCGCCATCCTCGTCGGTGTGAAGGACCGCGACATGGAAGGCTTCGTCAACGAGGCGAGTGCACGCATCAAAAAAGAAGTAACCTTCCCCGAGGGCTACAGCTTCGAATTTGGCGGCACCTTTGAAAATCTTCAGGAAGCCCGTGCTCGTCTGGTCATCGTGGTGCCCACCGCCTTGGCTCTCATCCTGATGCTCATTTTCTTCGCCTTCGGCAGCATTCGTCAGACCCTGCTCGTCGCTACTGGCATCCCGCTCGCGCTGACCGGCGGCATCATCGCCCTTGAGCTGCGAGGCATGCCCTTCAGCATCACCGCCGCCGTCGGATTCATCGCACTAAGCGGTGTCGCGGTGCTCAACGGCCTCGTACTGGTCAACTACTTCAACGAACTGCGTGAGGAAGGCATGAGCGTCCGCGATGCCGTGCTTACCGGTGTTTCCACACGCTTACGTCCCGTCATGATGACCGCGCTCGTCGCTGCTCTCGGTTTCGTGCCCATGGCTCTCGCGCATGGGGCAGGAGCCGAAGTGCAACGCCCACTGGCCACCGTCGTCATCGGCGGCATCATCAGCTCCACGCTGCTCACGCTGCTGCTGCTGCCGATGCTCTATGACTGGATCGAGCGTAAGCCCAAAACAGCTTGATCAGATCAGCGCCGCGATCGGCACGCCGCGCTTCGCTCCGGTGCCGCCATAGATGCTGAAACTTCCGCCACTGCCGGCGGAGATGGTTTCCTGTGGCGGCACGCCCAGCAGCGCACCGATGGTGGCGTGGAAGTCGAGCACGGTGACGGGATTTTCAATCACATGGGTCCCAGTCTCATCGGTCTTGCCATATGCCTGCCCGCCTTTGACACCGCCGCCCGCGATGAACGATGAAAAGGCGATGGGGTGATGTCCGCGTCCGGTACCGTCGATTTTGGGGCCGCGGCCGAACTCGGTGGTGAGCACCACCAGCGTGCTGTCCAGCAAGCCGCGTGTCTCCAGATCCTCCAGCAGTGTGCCCACCGCATTGTCCACACGACTGGCGAGGTATTCCACCTGGGCAAAGTTGTCCGCATGCGTGTCCCAGCCACCGAGTTCGATCTCCACAAACTTGGTGCCACTCTCAACAAGTCGGCGTGCCAGCAGAATGCCCTGGCCAAATTCATCATTGCCGTAGTCTTCCACCAGCTTGCTCTTTTCCTGCGTGATGTCGAAGGCATCGAGATCCTTGCTGGTCATGAGCTTGATGGCGTCGGCATAGACATCTACATGCGCTTTGACCTCCGCCATGGGGTAGCGCGCAAGGAAGTCGCGATTGAAGTTCTCGGCGAGCTCGCTGCGTTTGCGCAGATTGGTCATGGAGTCGCCGTTTTGCAGCTGGGTATGCTCCAGGCCCTTGCTGGCATCCAGCACCGGGACTGGCGCATACCTTGCATCCATGAACCCGCTGCCCGGATGCCCGGCGAGACCCGCAAGTCGAATGTAAGGCGGCAAAGTGGAATGTCCCTGCGTCACCTGCCGCGCCACCCAGGCACCCAGTGCCGGATGCCGCATCGTGGCGGACATCTCATAACCCGTGAGTACTTTATAAACGCCCGGCTCATGGGCACCCTGCGTGTGGTGCAGAGAGCGTACCACGGCGATTTTTTTCCCATGTTCCGCCAGCTTGGGAAAGAAGCCGGAGATGAGCAGGTCATCCGCCTTGGTCTTGATCGTTTTCACCGGCCCTTGATGCCCCGCAGGCGCATCAGGCTTGGTGTCAAAGGTGTCGATGTGGCTCATGCCGCCGCGCATGTTGAGATAGATGACGTGGCTGGCTAACTTCGGTGTGCTCGTTTCCAACGCTCGCGCAAGCCCCAGTGGCGGCACCAAACTGACGCCGAGGCAGGTGCGGGCCATGCGCGTGACAAACTCACGACGGGAGACATCATCAAGGCGGTTCAAGGAGTGCTTCATAAAGTAAGGGGTTATTTCTGAAACATGAATTCAGCGGTGGAGAGCAGCGTGCGGGCAAGCGCCTTGGCATTGCGTGCATCTCCCAGCGCTAGTTTGCAGGCATCGAGTTCGGCCTGCGTCGGCTCACGTGTCATCACGGCCAGGAAGGCGCCGCGCGCGACTTCGGTGATGTTGTTGAGCCCTCGCAGACTGTCGGACAAAGGACTGCCTGAACGCGCTACATGGTCAAAGAAATCGCTGTTCAGCATGAGCAGCGCCTGCGGCACCGTGGAGGAGCTCCACGCATCACCGATGAAGTCACGGTTCCCCTGGCCGAACATGCGCAGGAAATGACCGTCAGGCGTTGGCTGCGGCAGTTCCGAGGCACGCTCCAGGCCACCACCGGCAAACTCCCTTGCCATCTCCTTGCGCAGTCGTGCACGGCGTTCCTCCACCTTCATTTCGCGTTCTTCCTTGCCTGCGATTTTGCGGGCCACAGCGGTGACTTCGCTGGCTTTTTTAGCAGCGATCGCCGCTTCCAGTTCAGCGACACCAGGAGGATCAAAATTCAGTTTCAAATCAAGATCCTTCACGGCCAGCGCCATCATGGAGTCCCACACCTGCTCTGCGCTCAAACGACGCACCACTGGACCAGGGAAGCGATACACCACTGAAGCATCCTGCGGCGGCAGTCCAGCTTCGCGCTGATAGGCGCGGGTCAGGGTGAAGATGTGCAGGATCCGCCGCACATCGTATTTCGAATCACGCACCACATTGACGAGATACTGCGCCAGATCAGGATTGGCGCAGTCGGCGACTTCGCGCACCTGATCCACCCTGCCTGCGAAGGGCATGCCAAACAACTTGGCCCACAGGCGGTTCGCTAGTGTGAGAGCGAAGCGAGTATTGTTGGGCGCGGTGACCCATGCCGCCAGAGTTTCTGCGGGGCGCGCGCCTGTGGCTGGTGAATCGCCGTAAAGTACAGCCGCAGGAATCAGCTCGCCGGGCTTGCCATCCGCGTATTGGTAATCGTCCGGCAGCTTTGCAGGATGGCCCTCTCCATTCACCACACCTGCACCACCCGCAGCACGCTGCAGTGCCAGCAGGGCATCTCTGATGCGTTCGTTTTTTTGCCGCCGTTCATAGTCCAGCTTGTCCATCGCCATGCGGTCATAGCGCTCTGCCGCTTCGCGGATCGCCTTGCCGCCCACTTCTCCGACCCCGTCTTCCTTTGACGCAGTCTTGATCCCGGAGGTCCAGGCAAGGAACTGATGGTACTCTTTCCGCGTCCAGCGGCTGTAAGGATGGTCATGGCACTGTGCGCAGGAAATCTGCGTGCCAAGAAAGAGCGTGGCCGTGCTCTCAATATTCGCAGCGCGGTTCTCGCCGTCACGCAGGTAATAACCCGCCGCAGGTGCGCGCCAGCCGTAGCCTTCGGGGCTCAGCAGCTCACGCGTCCATTCGTCGAAAGGTTTGTTTTCACGCACGCTCTGTTTGATCCAGGCGAGATAAAAATCTCCCTGCACACCCTCGGCCAGGTCGTCTTTGGCGCGCAGCAGATCACACCAGTAGTTGAACATGTGGCTGACGTGGCCGTTGGAGGCCAGCAGTTCTTCGATCAGACGTCCGCGCTTCTCGGGTTCCTTAATGGCGATAAAACGTTTCGCCTCATCGCTGGTTGGAATGCGGCCCACGAGGTCAAGATACACACGGCGCAGCCAGACGAATTCACTGGCCATGGGGCGGGCCTCCTCCGCGTGCTTGCTCAGATCCCGTTCGATCAGCTGGTCGATGCGTGCCGCCACCGCCTTGAGCTGGGTGATATCCACAGCCTCATTCAGCGTCGAGATCGAAACCTCTTTCGCACGCATGGAAGTCCATGAGCCGAAATTCGCACCTTCTTCGACCCACCGCCGAATGAGCGCAATTTCCTCGGTGTTCAGCGGCTTGCCATCAGCGGGAGGCGGCATGAGATCATCATCGCCGGGCTTGTGAGAGATGGATTTCACCAGCGAGCTCTTGGAGGCCTTGTGCGGCAGGATGAGATTGTCCGTCTGGCTCTTTTCACGAATCGCTTCCAGATCATCCAGTCGGATCCCACCTTTCGGCTTCTTCAGTTTGCTGCTATGGCATTCAAAGCAGGAGCGCTCCAAAATCGGCAGCACCTGCCGCTCGAAATCGATCTTCGAGGAAACATCGGGAGTCTCCATTGGAACATCGTTCTTGGGTTTCGAAGCGAGATTCATCGGTGGAATCGTCGCGGTCTCCATCTTCTCCGGCACCGCTGCAGGGGCTTTTCCCATGCTGATGGCGGGCGGTGTCACCGGAGGTGCTGGAGGAGCTGGTTCTGCTTTTTTCTCCACGACCACCACCTTCGGTGTCTGCGGATTCGGAGCTGGAGGCGCAGGTGCAAAGGGTGGCTGAACCAGCACCGGCTCGGGCACCACAACCACACGAGGCCCCGGTGGGTTGGCGATGATGCGTCCGTACATGATGACACGTTTGCCCGTGCGCTGAGCCACCACGGGAGCGAGATCAAGCCGCTGAAACATATCCGGCCACGCGAGAGTGCCGCAGATGAAGCCGATCAACACAGCCGCGGCCGCGGTGGTCCAGCGGGGCAGGTGGGTGTACCAGCGCCGCGGGCGACGGCGAGTGGTTGACTCTTCGATGCTGCGCATCAGATCATCGATGGATGACACATTGACGCTGGCTTCGATGGCATCAGCGAGCGCTTTAGGCGTGTCATTTTTCTCCAGAGCCACACGCAGCAGCGCATCCATCCCGAGCTGCTGTTCCAGTTCCCTCAGCGTGTCGGGGTCGCTCATCAAAACCTGCCATTCATGATTGGAGAGACCCCCCTCCAAAGCCTTGTCGATCGCTTCGTCGGTGTTCATGCGGTTTTTTGCTCCAGGTGAAGTTCAATGCACTTGCGCAACTGCTGGCGTACACGCATCAGCACGGTGCGCACCGCGAGCGTGCTGCGGCCTGTGCGTTGAGCGATTTCCTCGCAGCTGAGCTGCATCTCGTAACGCAGATCCAGGATGGTGCGCTGATGGTGGCGCAGCTTTTCAAGGCAGGTGGCCAGATGGTCTGATTCATCACTCACGGGTTTGTCAGAAGCCTCCAGCGCCATTTCCCAGCGCACTTGCTCGGAGTAGCGCTCGTGTTTGGTAAAATCTCGCGCATACGCCTTCAGCCGGTCGCGCAGTTGATTGTAGGCGATGGTGCGCAGCCACGGCTGCATGGACCCTTCGGTGAAATCCTTCATGTTCTGATAGGCGAAGACAAAGGCGTCATGCGCCACTTCATCGATCAAATCAGGCACCGGTGCCCGCAGCGCCAGATAGCCGCGCAGCGGCTGCAAATGCCGCTGCATCAGCAGACGAAACGCTGCGTCGTCACCGGCTTCCACCTGTCTGGCGAGTTCGGCATCCTGCGGAGTTTTGGGCGGCGTGAGAGAATCCATGCACTGTGGATATGGACGCTCGATTCCAAAGTGTGGCAGAAAAATATCGCTGCTTTTGCAGCTGCCTCACCTTCCTCCGTATCCCGGCGGCGGCGGCGGAATGCCTGCAGGCATGGCAGTGGTGCCATACCCCGGGGGCGGTGCACCGGTGCCATACCCGGCAGGCGGCACCGTGGTGGGCTTCCGGTAGCTGCTGGCTGCTGGAGGACCGTGATACGTTTTGGGCGCCTTGTACGCCGTGCGTGGCGGATTGCTGTAGTTGGCTGGAGCAGGACCGTAGCTGGCCGGAGGCGCACTGTAGTTTGACGCTGGCGCAGCCCCGCTGGCGATGGTTTTGGCCGTCACCGTGACATCGCCGAGCTGGCGATAGGGAAGCTGAATGTATTCGGCAGCAGCGCGGGAGAGATTGATGACGCGGTTCGGGTAGTAGGGGAAGCGGTCGGTCACCGTCACGTTCACCGTTCGTCCGTTGCTGTGGTTTTTCACTTTGACCACCGTGCCGAAGGGCAGGGTGTTATGCGCGGCGGTCCAGCCCTGTGGCTGATAGATGGACCCGGAGGTGGTGTACTGGCCTGCATATTGATCCGCGATGTAGGAGGCATATCCGCGCACCTCATAAGCAGGCTTGGCGCAGCTGGCCAGCAGAGCGGGCACCGAAATGGCAAGGAATCGAAGAAGTGCGGAAAAGTTCATGTTCTGCTTTTGCGAACATAACAAGATTGGCACCCGGCACAATCTTGCTCATCATCGGCCAGTGAAAAGAAAACGATTTATCCTGGGAGCCGCGCTTCTGCTGGTGCCACCGCTGGCCGGCTGGCTGGCCGCAGATCAGCTGGCGTATCCGCCACGCAGACCGCTGCAGGATTATCATCATGAGTTTCTGTCCAATCCCGCCTTGCATGGCGTGGCTTTGAAATCCTTCACCTGTGCTGATGGCACCCCATGTCTCGTCTGTGAGCCTGATCCGCAGGGCGCACTTGGAAAGCGCGGGCAGGTCATTCGTGAGCAGATGGCGTTGAAAGGTCTCACCTTGCCAGCACCTGGAAGCGTGGTGGGAAATCTGGTGCTCGTGCATGGCCGCCGTGGTCGAAAGGAGGACTACCTGCTCGTCGCAGAGCGTTTCTGCGCCGTGGGCTTTCGTTGCATTCTGCTCGACCTGCCTGCTCATGGCGATCACCCAGGAACAACCGCCTGCTATGGTGTGAGGGAGGCCCACCTGCCGGCACTGGCGCTGCATGAAGCATCAGCGAAGTTCGGGTTCAATCCGCAACCCACAGGCATCATGGGGCTGTCGATGGGAGGTGCGGTCAGCATCCGCTCAGCGGTGGAGAAGGATGCGCCATGGCGCGCGGCCGTGCTGGTTTCCACCTTCGATTCATTGGACCACGTGGTGCGTCATCAGACCTCCGGCTGGGTGGGGAATTGGCTGGGTTCAGTCTGGAGCCACATGACGGGCTGGTTTTATCAAAGAAAGGCACACATGGAAGTCAGTGCGGCGAACTCCCTCGCTCTGGTTCCCCAGCTCAAATGCCCGGTGCTTGTCGCCCATGGGACGTCAGACCGGGTGATCCCCATCGAGTGTGGGCGTCTTCTCTATGGAGCGCTGTCACCCAGCATCGAAAAACGCTGGGTTGAAATCCCCGGCGCGGATCACGACAATGTGCTGATCACCGATTTTCCGATCTACGCCGAAATGGCAGAATGGATGCTGCGCCACGTTCCCCAGTGATGGCAGCCTAATTTTACTGTGGTAAGTTATCGGGGGGCACAGAATCCATTGGCCGGTTGTCGCCGTCTTTCGTCATCCCACTCCGCTTGACACCAGTCCCAACGGGACTGCGCATCATAGCGAAGGGTTGCCGAGTCTCAGCGAGGCTACCCTGGTAGAGGGTACAACTGATTGGGAAAGCAAACCCAGCGCCTTCGCCACATACCACGCCCACCAGCAGCGTCTGCAAGGCGCCCCGCCGCACTCACAACGTACCGCCAGCTCCCAAATCCCGCTAACTTACCAAAGTAAAACTAAGCAGCCGGCTGCCGCAGTTCCACGCCACCGCAGTCAGAGCAGGCGGTCATGCCGCTCTGGAATTCAGCACTGCACCGCGGGCAGGTGGGAAGTTTTGCCGTCGCGGGCGGATCGTAATCAGCTTCTGCGATGCCTTCGTGGCGGAAGAATTTTTCCAGTGCCTCGGCTTCGAGCGGGAGCGATTCGTTTTGAGGCCAGCCAGGAACGTAGCGTGACTCACGCCAAAACAGACGCGCACTTTCCAGCCAGCGCTTGTCATCCATCAGTCCACGCCAGGCGAGCGGATGGGGCGGTTCGGCATCCGTGGTCAGATTCACGACATCAAAGGCACGCATCGACAACTGAGGAAGAAAGGCAATCCCGAGCGCGCGCCAGCGACGATGCGGAATAATGACGCGGCTTTTCCGGGTGCTGCGCAGAAAGAGCCACGACTGGATGAATTGCAGCAGCAGCAGCACACCCGCAGCCGCGAGCACGATCAGACTGTCGCCAAAGCGATGATACAAAACGCTCATCACGCCAAAGCACCACATGAAGTGGATCGTGGCACACAGCCGCAGTGATCGGGTGAGCTGCGAGGTGGCCGTGGCGGTTGTGTTGGCGGACTTCGCGTCGAGTGTCGTGCGGGCGTGCTTGAGGAAAGCACTGCGGCGCTGCTCGGGCGTCAGGCCACGCCATTCGGTGAGCCGTTGCTGCCAGACTTCAGCCAGCGTTTTGGAGGGCAGGCGCACACGAGTGATGGTGTCGAGATGCAGCGTGCTTTCCTCGACACGTGGGGCCAGCTTGTCCCATGCGATGCTGACGCTCATGCTATCGGTCAATCGCACCCGCAGCGAATCCTGCTCGGGCACAAACAACCATGGCAGTGCCAGAGCATGTGCCTGCATCGGCGGCAGAGGAGAGAGCAGCAGTGGCGAACCGCTGCCGATTTGCAGCCGCATCCATGGCCGCAGCGGGCTCCAGCCCGACTTGCCCGTGCCCGCAGCCATCCAGGCAGTGGATGGCACGAGGCGCAGGCACTCGATGAGATAAAGCAGCACGAAGACTGCGAGAAGCGTCTGGCCGTCGGTCATGCGCTATTCGCCTGGCGGCTGACGCGAGCCAAAGATTTTTTCGAAAAGTTTTTTCAAGCCGGCCAGAGCACCCACCACCAGCAGGATCGCCGCCTTGCCCAGCTTGGCGAAGAACAGCCCGAGCTTGCCAAACAGACCCATCTTGGCTGCGGCAAAGGCGCCGGTGCCGGCAATAAGGGCGGTGAGGCCGTATTTTGCCACCTTGTCGCCTTCGCGGAATTCAGCGTAGCGCTGGCCTTCGACATAGGAGAAGCCACCCATGACTTTCTGAAACTCGGTCAGCAGCGGCTGGAACTCAGCCGGGTCGCACACGAGCTGCACCTTCATGGAACCTGTGCGGCCCAGCAGCCGCGTCTCATAGTTGACGGACTCGCCACCTGTCCCATCCAGGCTTTGGATTCGCACCGCCCATTCAAGGGTCTTGGTGGTGTCGTTGAAGCGCGGCGGCATGGCCCAGCCAAGAATGGCCAGCTCATGGATGCCGCGTTCCTTGCGCACTTTGTTGGACTCCGCCAGTCCTGCTCGGCGGGTCTCGAGCAGTTCGTCCGCATTGATGTCATTTTTCTCATCATCTTTCACGTGGCCGGAGTCGTCATAGCCGAAGATGATCCAGGGGCCGAACCCCTCGGTGGTGAGCAAGCCGGAAGCAGAGGGCTGCGGCAGATTGCCAAACAATTCCAGCACGCGGCTGGCACCGCTGCCATGGGTGAAGCGGTAGCCCTTCGGGATGGCGATCTTGGCCACGCCGCCAAGATCTCCTGCGCCTTCACGCACCCAGCCGACCTTTTCCATGTCATCCAGCAGCTTTTTCTCCTCCTCCGCCGCGTTCTTTTCATCAGGTTGTTGAGCCTGAGTGGTGGAGAAAACTGCCAGACAAGCCAGCAGTACAATGCGTGAGAGGAATGAGGACTTCATGCGTCGCCAGTCTCGCAGGGGCTGCGGGAGATCGTCAAGGCGAGGTTTTTACCAGATTCGTAATTGGCAGAGGAAGCCTTAGGCGGCATGTTCAGGTGTCTTTGACTCACTCTTTTATTCCATGGCTGAACCAAATTCTGCTCCAGCACCCGCGCCTCGCCGCGGGCCGGGATGCTTCTCCATACTGGCCCTGACGTTTCTGGCGGTGGTGGTCATCGGTGGCCTCGTGGTTTGGAAGGTGGTGGATTCGGGTTTTGGCATGAAGTGGCTGGCTGCGCACTTTCAGAAGCAGACCATCACCGAGAGTTTTCATGAAAACGTGAAGCGCATCGTCTCGACCCAGGGGGATGTACTGGAGCTGGCCACCATGGAAACCGAGGAGACTGTCACGAAGTATGATACCAAGACCTGGTTCAACGATGCCCTTTACCTCGGCACCACCGTGGCGGAAATTCGCGCGATGGTGGTCTATCGTTATCATTTGAAGCTGTCCGACGAATGGAAGCTCACGGTCGAAAACGGACGTTGCGTGGTGATCGCGCCCGCCATCCGGCCTTCACTGCCACCGGCGATCCGCACGGAAACGATGGAGAAAAAGTCCGAGGCGGGCTGGCTGCGGTTCAATGCAGCCGAGAACTTGGCCGCACTGGAGAAGGGATTGACCTCGATGTTGGAAAATCGTGCGGGGGTGCCGGGCAAGATCAAGCATGTGCGCGAAGCCAGCCGCACTTCGGTGGCCAAGTTTGTCCAGCACTGGGTCCTCAAGGAACAAAAAGAGCACGAGCAGGGCGGAATCCGCGAGATTGTGGTGATTTTTCCTGACGAACCGGCTGCGGCCAGTGCAGTCGAAGCATCGAAGCTGCCCGCCACACTCAGTCTGGAAGTGAAAGCCGATTAAGCCAGCGACTCAAGGCTGCAGCCCTTCTGGGTCATAGAGCAGCAGGTCGGACTCGAACTTTACAAAAGTCAGCGCCCCGGGCAGATCGCTGGTCCGCATGTTGGTGAGGCTGAAAAGTTTGTCCTTCCACATCCCTTGCTTGCCGGTGACGCCGCCGATCAGCTTGGCTGCGGTGGCCAGTTTGTCCCCTGGCACCACAAAATCCGCACTGCCCAGCGTGGCATAGACCCCGAGAGAAACAATTTCCTGCGCGTTCCGCTGGTTGATCACACGCTCTATCACAACCCTTTGGTTTCCGCCGTACCAGCCAAGTGCAATACTGCTGAAGATGCCGACGAGGCAGATAACCGTGAGCAGCTCCAACAGTGAAAAGCCTGCAGACATCCAGTTTTTCGGCTGGGGTTGCGGACGTAGGGGGCTGGCGGAGGTGCACAACACGAGTTATATAATTATCATAAACATCTTTTCGCCGCAATCTCTCGTTTTGACGGGTGACTCTCTGCATTTAGACAGAGGCTGCAGAACTCATGATCCCTGACTTGTTGGAAACCTTAACCCGATCACAGCGCGAAGCCGTCGATTCTGCTGGCTACCGTATCATGCGCTGGATTGCGGCACGTGAGGTCTTGCTGGCGCGCGTTTCGAAAGGCCGCATCGCAGGGCCATTGGGTGATTTTTTGGCCCACTGGCTGTCGCTGGCCCCCGCGAATGGGGGGGACTCAGATCTTTGGTTGTCATTCAACTATGCACAGGATCAAGCAGAACTGAAACTCGCGGGGGGCACTGCAACGCTTGCCCATTCTCCGCTGGAGCAGGCACTCCTGCATCTGCCGGCGCTGCGCTCATTTTGGAGCCAGGAATTGCGCCAGCAGCACTTTGTGGCTTTGCGATCTCTGGTCCCTCAGGCTTGGCTGATGGACCCGGCTCAGGTTCCACCCGGAGCGGTGATTCAGGGCTTGGACTCGGTTTCGTGGGAGCAGACCCCACAATTGAGGGGTCAGCAGTGGGAGATCCAAGACTCTAAGGGGCAGATACTCACAAATCGGTCTCTTTCGCAGAACAGCATTTTAACCTCACGACCGGCTTCAGGCGTAGTACTCAAAGCATGGTATGGGCGGAATGACACGGGTCAGGTTGTTTTGCGTTCTCTTGAAGCGGCACCTTGACGTGCATCCTGCTTCCGTGCGACATTCTACCATCCCCAAAAACCATGGCACGCGGCTCCAACGTTACTCTCTGCTCCTTCTGCGGCAAAAGCCATGCAGAGGTCAAAAAACTCATTGCAGGTCCGGGGGTGTATATTTGTGACAACTGCATTCACGTCTGTAAAAACATCCTCGACAAGGAAACCTCGGTCGATTCCGAGGGTGGGCCGGCACTGCTGGTGCCACGCCCGGCGGACATCGCCGCGCTGCTGGATCAGCATGTGATCGGCCAGGCGCAGGCAAAGAAGGTGCTCAGTGTCGCGGTGCACAATCATTACAAGCGCATCCTGCACACCCAGCAGCAGGCCACGCGTGCCGGCAGCGGAGCCCCTCGGAAAGTGACGACCGCTCTGCCCGACCCTAATGATGTCGAGATCGAAAAAAGCAATGTGCTGCTCATGGGCCCCACGGGCTGTGGCAAGACGCTGCTCGCCAAGACTCTCGCACGCATTCTCAACGTGCCATTCAGCATCGCGGATGCCACCACGCTGACAGAGGCCGGCTACGTCGGCGAAGATGTGGAAAACATCGTCCTGCGCCTGCTGCAAGCCGCGGACTACGATGTCGCCCGCGCCGAGATGGGCATCGTCTACATTGACGAAATCGACAAGATCGGCCGCAAGACCGAGAACGTGAGCATCACGCGTGATGTCTCAGGAGAAGGCGTGCAGCAGGCACTGCTGAAAATCATCGAAGGCACTGTGTGCAATGTGCCGCCGCAGGGCGGACGCAAGCATCCGCAGCAGGAGTACATCCAGGTGAACACCGAAAACATTCTGTTCATCTGCGGCGGAGCCTTTGTCGGCCTCGACAAGCTCATGGAGCGGCGCCGTGGTGGCAAAACCATGGGTTTTGTGAATTCCCAGGCCGTGAAACCCGAGACGCCCAAATCCAGGGCCGAAGTCGAACCTGAGGACTTGCTGTCGTTCGGCCTGATTCCGGAGTTCATCGGCCGTCTGCCGGTGGTTTGTTCGCTGGAGTCCCTGACAGAACAGGAACTCGTTCGCGTGCTGACCGAGCCGAAGAACGCCTTGATCAAACAGTATGCGAAACTCATGAACATGGACGGCGTGGAGCTTTCCATCACACGTGATGCCATGCTTGCCATGTCCAAGGAGGCTGTGACACGCGGCACCGGTGCACGCGGACTCCGCAGCATCTTCGAGCGCATCATGCTGGACGTCATGTATGACGTACCCAGCCGGTTGGACGTCCGTGGCGTCACCATCAACGAAGGCGTCGTCAAAGGCGAGCGTGCCGCCATGCTGCGCAAGCGGGTGGAACGCAAGGCGGCATAAGCTTCGGGTTACAAAGTCGGGGCAAAAATTCTGCTGGAGCTTTGGGGGCTCCTCACATCATAGTGGGGGCTATCACACCCATGACTTCCCGCCGCCACTTTCTTCAACTCGTCACTACAGCCATTGCCGCTGCAGGTTCACGCCAAGTCATCGCCGCCGACAAGGAGCCGCCGTTCAAAATCTCGCTGGCTGAATGGTCGCTGAACAAAGGCATCTTTGGGAAAGGCAATGCAGAGCGCCACGAGCATCTCGACTTCTGCAAGATCGCCCGCAGCCTGGGCATCGATGGCGTCGAGTATGTGAACCAGATGTTCTTCGACAAGGCCACCGACGCCGCCTACCTCGGCGAAATGAAAAAGCGCCAGGAAGGCGAAGGCGTGAAAGGCCTGCTCATCATGTGCGACCGCGAAGGCAATCTCGGCGATCCCGATGAAGCCAAGCGTGCAAAGACCGTCGAAAATCACCTCAAGTGGCTCGATGCCGCTTCCACCCTCGGCTGCCACAGCATCCGCGTGAATGCCGCCAGCGATCCGAAACTGAGCTGGGACGAGCAGATGAAACTCGCCGCAGATGGCCTGCATCGTCTCTGCGACGAAGGCGACAAGCGCGGACTCTACGTTGTCGTGGAAAATCATGGCGGCCTCTCCAGCAACGGCCTCTGGCTCACCGGAGTGATGAAAGCAGCAGACCACGCCCGCGTCGGCATTCTGCCTGACTTCGGCAATTTCTACACCGACCGCGTCAAAGGTGAGCTCTATAACCCCTACAAAGGCCTGCGTGAGTTCATGCCCTGGGTGAAAAAAGGCATGAGCGCCAAGGCCTATGACTGGGACACCGGTGCTGGCAAATTCTACACCGAAGACCGCCGCGAAGGGCGTGAGATGACTCTCGACTTCGAGCGTTTGATTAACATCGTCGTCAAGGCCGGTTACAACGGCTACATCGGTATCGAATACGAAGGCGACAAACACACCGAAATCGAAGGCATCAAGCGTACCAAACAGGCGCTCGATGAGATCAAGTCGATGCTCTGATTTTCCAACCGCTTCCTAAACTCACACCCACTCGCACATCATGCCTACTGAAGACGCCCCCATTCCTGCCGCCGTTGCGGAAACCAATCTCTGGTCCGGTCACACCTCCCAGTGGGTTCATTTCTGGTATTACTTCTTCTGTGTCCTGCTGGCTGCGGGGATCGCCGTGGCGGCCACGGTGTTCGGTCTGGCAACGGCAGGCGTTGGCATGCTCGGCTATCTGGCGCTGATCATTCCGTTCCTGATGTGGGTCCTCCGCTGGTGGGCGACGAAGTGTACGACTTATGAACTAACTACCCAACGTTTGCGCATTCGTTCCGGAATTCTCAGCAAAAAGACCGATGAAATGGAGCTTTTCCGAGTGAAGGATTACACGATGGACCAGCCGTTTTTGCTGCGATTGGTCGGTCTGGGCAACATGACTTTGATCACCTCAGATGCCACGACCCCTACACTGGCCATGCGCGCCATTCCGGGGATTGAGAACGTGCGTGAAAAACTGCGCACGGCGGTGCAAAATGAGCGGGATCGGAAGCGGGTAAGGCAGATGGACGTGGACAATGTCGAGGATGGTGGTGCTTTGCACTGATGCCTTAAGGTGATGAGCCCTCGATCTTTTCCACGTTCACCACGCTCGTCTTGCCATCCTTCACCTCCAGGCGCAGCTTGATGCGCGCAAATTCCTTTTTGTAGCTCCAGCCGGCCTCAGCCTCCCAGGCGGCGGCGCTGGCGGGCTTGAGATTCCGGAGCTGCAGGATGAATGCAGCAAGCCGTGTGTCGGGATCCGCAATGGTGTGGTCGGGTTCGATGTCTTTGAGGTTTTGGGCGTTGACGAATTTGAGCTTCAAATCGGCGAAGCGTTTGGTGAATTCGTCGGTGGCGGGGGTCATGCCGTCGCGGTTGATCTCGCCGAGGACGATGGAGTAGCTTTTGGGAACGCCGGGATTGATGTCGGGCAGGAGGGTGATGAGGTGGCGGACGGCGGCTTCGCCGGCATCGCACTCATAGAGGTTCAGCGGGAGGGGGGCGGTTTCTGAGGAATCGCAGGCGGCGAGACCGAGGCAGAGGCTGAGCAGGAGGAGGCGGCGTGTCATGTGGGTGTTCATGGCATGGAATACGCAGCTTGGCAATGCGCTGGCGTGGTCCATACTGGCAACCCCATGTTTGACATCCGAGAAAAACCCAATGCAGTTGAGAACGCTTTTCTGGTCGGTGCGTACTTTGACCGGCGGCAGAAGCAGGAAGCGACTGATTTGCTGGAGGAACTGGCTGAACTGGTGGGGACGCTGGGCATCAATATCATTGGCAAGGAGCTGGTTTTTGCCCGGGAGCACACGGCGCGCTACCTGATTGGCAGTGGGAAGTCGGCGGAACTGATGAAGGAGGCGAAGGAGGTGGGGGCCGATGTCATTATTTGGGACAACGAACTTAGTCCGGGGCAGCAGCGGGCCTGGGAGAGCGAGGGGGACATCTGTGTGATCGACCGGCATGAGGTGATTTTGGATATTTTCAACATGCGGGCGAAGACGCGCGAGGCGCGGCTGCAGGTGGAGCTGGCGAAGATGGAGTATTCGATTCCCCGGCTGACACGGATGTGGGCTCACTTGGACCGTCAGGGCGGTGGCGCCGGCGGTGGGGTGGGTGGTGCGGGTGCGGCGCGTGGTGAGGGTGAAACGCAGCTGGAAGTGGACCGTCGGCTGGCGAGCAAGCGGCTGGACAAGCTGCGGGCGGATCTGGAAGAGGTCAAAAAGCAGCGGGAGACAATGCGCAAGGAGCGCATTCGCACGCCGGTGCCGCATGCGGCGATTGTGGGCTACACGAACGCTGGGAAGTCATCGCTGCTGAACAAGCTGACGGCGGCGGATGCGTATGTGGAGAACAAGCTGTTTGCGACGCTGGACACGACGACGCGGCGGATGGAGCTGCCGGACGGGCAGCCGTTGCTGGTGACGGATACGGTGGGGTTCATTCGGAATCTGCCGCATGATCTGGTGCAGTCGTTCCGGGCGACGCTGGAGGAGGCGATCCAGGCGGACTTTTTGATTCATGTGATCGACGCGAGCTCGCTGCAGGCGGTGGAGTTTTACCAGACGACGTCGAAGGTGCTGGCGGAGCTGGGCGCGGGTGACAAGAAGGTGCTGCTGGTGCTGAACAAGGTGGATTTGATCGACGATGCGCGGCTGATGGAGCTGAGGCGTGAGTTTTCGGAGGCGGTGGTGATTTCCATCAAGACAGGGCAGGGGATGGACGATCTGCTGCATCGCCTGCATGACTTTTTGATCGACCGTGTGGTGCGTCTGACGATGAGCCTGCCGCTGGATCGCATGGATCTGGTGGCGCTGATCCATCAGGAGGGGAAGATGCTGAGTGAGGACTATGAGACGGGTAGGGCGGAGATTCAGTGTGTGATTTCGAAGCGGTTTGAGAGCCGGTTTGCGGAATTTCTGCCGGTGGATCCGGAGGCGGGGAAGAAGAAGGGGAAGAAGTAGAAAAGCCGGAATGGTTGGCCGCAAAGGGGCGCAAAAAGGGACGCAAAAAAGGGGAGGGAACTGGCGATTGTTGAGCCGGAGCTTCCCACGCGAATTATCGTGAATGTCCGCGAACTCTCGCAAATGGCGCTGGGTTTGATTCTGATTCGTGTTGATTCGCTGCTGTTCGCGCTCATTCGCGTTGAAAGTGTTACCCCCCCACCTGCGGCCCTCCGGAAAAATCATTTTACCCCTGATTATTTTACCATCCCTCCGGACCATCAACACCCCAAGCCCCAAAATCACCCCCACCCTCAAATCCGATCCGTCATCCGTGCTGCTCGTGAAATCCGTGGTTCAAAAATTCCGGCCCTTTCCAAATCCCCTTCCGTGCCAGCCGCGCAGAATTGTTTGGCTGAAAAAGTGGAACGTCCGTAAAAAAGGGGCATTAACCGCTGTTCTCTTCCGCTCATGTTCTCACTCGCCAACAAAACAGTCATCATCACCGGAGCCGGCTCAGGCATCGGCCAGGCCATTGCCATTCTTTTCGCCAAGCAGGGCGCGCATGTGGAGGTGCTGGACCTGAAGCAGGAGGCGGCGCAGGTGACGGTGGATCAGATTGTGTCTGCCGGGGGCAGCGGGCGGGGATCGGCCTGTGATGTGGGGAACTATGCGGAGGTGAAGTCGATTTTTGACGATGTGGCGAAGACGCATGGGAAGATCGACGTGCTGGTGAACAACGCGGGCATCGCGCACATCGGCACGGCGTTGACGACGGCGGAGGAGGACATGGACCGGTTGCACCGGGTGAACATCAAGGGCGTGCATGCCTGCGCGCAGGCAGCGTTGGCGCACATGACGGAGCGGAGCAACGGCGTGATCCTCAACATGTGCTCCATCGCAGCCCAGATGGGCCTGGCGGACCGCTTTGCCTATTCGATGACGAAGGGCGCTGTTTTGATGATGACGTACTCGATCGCGAAGGATTTTATCAAGCAGGGGATCCGGTGCAATTGCATCGCTCCAGCGCGGGTGCACACGCCGTTTGTGGACGGGTATCTGGCGAAGACTTATCCGGGCCAGGAAGCAGAAATGTTTCAGAAGCTCAGCGAAGCCCAGCCGATTGGGCGAATGGCGAAGCCGGAGGAGATTGCGGCGCTGGCGCTGTATCTGTGCAGTGATGAAGCGTCGTTTGTGACGGGGAGCTCTTATCCGATTGATGGGGGCGCGGTGAATCTCCGATAGAGGAGTGCATCGTTCCGGCGCGGGTGCATGAGCCGTGGCACTGAAAAGGCTAACCTCTAATGGCCACTAATAAAACACTAATGTCAGACTCAGATTATGAGTGTTTGATTAGTGGATATTAGTGGTTCTCCTGTTTGGGGTTTTTAACCACGGATAACACGACCAGCACGGATGAAAGGATCCGGCTGCCTGGCATCACGGAAACGTGTGGAAAATCGGCAGGGGAATGGGGGCGGGGAGGTTTGCAGTGGTTTGGCCGGAGTTTCAGAGGACTGACTTGAGTTGAGCCGGAGCCGGAAGGGTTGGCCGCAAAGGGGCGCAAAAAGACGCAAAAAAAGGAGGGATGGGTTGTTTGCGGTGAGGGTGAGAGATGGGGGCAAGGAAATGGGGGAGACGGATTTTCACCGCAGAGCACCTGAACTCAAGGCGGCTAGATTGTGGAATGGAGATTAACTTCCTTTGCTGCCTTGCAACGGGGACGCGGCGAACCGGAATTTTGAACCACTAATCGGACACTAATAAAACACTAATAAGAGGCCGAATCCGATCAGGCTCAACAGTGGAAGTTACCCAGGAGGCTGGAATGCCGCAGAGAGGGTTTCTGAGGATGCTTGAAGAAAGGGGTTGAAATTGGGAAAACGGACCCAAGGGTTGTGGTATGACGTGGTGGTCGGTTGATGGATACCAGCTGCTACCATCGAAATATTCACTTTTCAGATCATGGCTATTTCTTCTTCCAAAAAGGCCCGCGAAGGCGGGGTGAGGGCGCGTCGGCGGGTGAAGATGGCCAGTTTGCGGCGGTGGGTGAGGGGGGCGCGGGTCAAAGGGCTGACGGGGACTGAACTGGTGTTTGAGCTGCATGTACGCCGGGGGCTGGCGCTGCGGAAGGTGGCGAAGGTGCTGAGGGTGGGCCTGGGGGTGGTTCGGGAGCACTGGTGGGAAATCCGTGAGGCACGTGCGGCACAGGCGGCGCTGGAGGACAAGCCGGAGAGGGTCAGGCCGCCGTTGGCTCCGCAGTCGGAGAGGGATGTGGCGGCGTTGCGGGAACACGTGAGTGTGGCGCTGTGGGAGACGGTGGTGGCGACGTTTGCTGTTCCTGAGGGGAGGTTGGAGGCGGAGGGTGAGGACGATGATGCGGAGCGGGCTGCGTTGCCGTCGCCGTCGATGCTGTCGGTGCGGGTGAAGGCGCTGAGGCAGATGGCCAGGCTGTATGATGTGGACTGCCAGGGAAGGACTGCTGCGGCTGCGGTTGTCCCTGTGTCCTACGCGACGCCGGAGGAGATTGAGGAGTCGGTGAGGAAGTGGATGCGGGGGAGGGAGAGCCGGATTTTTTGAACCACTAATCGGACACTCATAAAACACTAATGGTCGGAAATGAATGACCTGAATTCAGATATTATTAGTGTTTTATTAGTGAACATTAGTGGTTAGCCCTTCTGAGAAGTGCCCCAGCGCGCTGCGTGAAGCCGGATTTTTAACCGCTGATGGGACGTTCGATTTTTGGGAAGGATCTGAAAATTGACCACGGAATACACTGAATGCACGGAGCCGAACGAAGTGAGACCGACAGCCGAAGGCTGCCCGCAGGGCAAGCGTAGCGCAGTCAACTCGGAGGCGGATTTGAACCACTGACTGACACTGACTTGCTCTGAAGATGAGAGGCTGAGGTGTCTTTGTTGGCGGTTGAGAGGCGCTGGGCGGTGAATGAGGGGTTGTGGGGGCGGGGATGCTTTGAGATTAGACAAAGGAATGGATTGGCAGAGGAATGGACTGAACTTGGGCCTGGGAATGGCGGGTGTTTTGTCACGTATTTGCAGCGTGATGTCTTCTCTGCGGTTACTTGAGGGCCTCCTGACATCATGAATCCATTCCTACTCCTCGGTCTCTCCTGCGTTTTTCTCTGTCAGTGCAAAACGGTCAACATTTCGGGGCCTGTGCCGAATCCGCCGATCAAGCATCTGGCGGTGGTGAACAACGAGGATGTGCACATGGACGACTTTCAGTCACAGATGGTTGATCAGATTCGCGCGATGGGCATTCAGACAACGGTGGTGCCTGCGCCGCCGGGGAATGCGGACTATCTGACCTACACGGCCAACTGGCACTGGGACTTCGGGATGTACCTGTGGCGCTTTACGGCCACTCTCCATCGGCCCCAAGGTGCGCTGCGCAGCGTGATGTATGGGAATACCGGCCTGGACCTCAGCAAATTCGGTGAAGGGCAGGATAAGATTCGCGAGCCGATGCGGCAGATGCTTCTGGGGAGGCCGTGAGGGGGATGGGGAATGATGGGAGGGCTCGGAGGCGCTGAGAGTGGCAAGGCCGAAGGGGTGAGATTGTGTCCAAGATTTGTCCCCTGAACCCATCGTCTCCAACGGCTTTGTAACTTGAACTTCAATGCTCAGCACTGCTTTTAGTGATCAGCTTCAGACGCTTCTCGATTTGATCATAAATTTGTTCTGCTGCGGGCCGAACTTCGGGAGGGTAGTTGAGCAGCAGTTGATTGTCTCCGGCCTGATGCGCGTCCAAAGCGGCGAACCATGGCATCATCCGGGTGTTGCAGTCTTGTTCGGTCAATAGTGCCAGGAGTTTGGGAGCAAAGCCAAGTTTGATCATCACGGCACTGGTGCGGAACCAATCGTCTTCCGAGTTTTTGGGGAAAGCCCCAAATTCAATGATGGACAAGGCATCCAACAAGGCCGCGCTTGCCAGTCCCCAGTTGTCTTCGTAACACGCAAAGAGCGCCCGATGAAGAGCCTGCGAGTCTTTCCACTGGTCCGGCTGCCGCAGTTCCGCAAAGAGCATTTTGGCACGAGCCATGTCTCCGAGTGAGTCGCGAATGAGAAAGAGGTAATTGTGCCGTGCTTGATCAGCCTCAGGATCGGCTTCCAGCGCTGCTTCAAAATATTTGGATGCTTCGCCAAAGTTGCCGAACACATCGTATTCGAGATTGCCCAGTGAGTTCAGTGCGGCCGCATTCGTGGAATTGATTCCCAAAATCTTAAGGAATTTCTTTTTTCCTTCCTCAGGCTGTTTTAAGTGAATGATGTCTAATAGTGCGAGCTGAAACCACGCTGTTTCATTCTTGGGATCAATCGAAAGTACCTTTTCAAAAGCCTGGGCCGCCTCTGCAGCGCGCTGTAGACGATGTGAGAGAAGCATTCCAAATCCCAGCCAGGTAACAATGTTATTTTCGTCAATTTCTAGAGCCTTTCGATACTGCTGCTCGGCGACAGGGTAGTCATGCCTGCATTCATGCAGCAAATGCGCCAGACTTAAACGTGCGTCAGCGGACCGGCTATTAATTGAAATGGCCGTCCAATAGCTGGTTTCAGCCTTGGCATAATCCTTCAATTTATTTTGGTAAATGCTTCCGATGTTGATGTGAAATTTAGGATCGAACAAATCCAGCGCAGCGGCCCTGCGAAACTCTTGAATGGCTTCTTCCCACTTCTCTTTTCCCTCTTGGAACCACAAGCTTACAGCAAGGTTATTGGCAATTTGTGCACTCCTCGGGTCAAGCCTGGCAGCTTTGCGGAGCCAAATTTCGGCCACATCGAGTTGCTCGAAATCGACTGCCAGTAACCGCGCATAGTTGGAGCACATGCCTGCAGAGTCGTCTTTAATTGCCAGTGCTTTAGCATAAGCATCCCTAGCCTCCTCGCGACGATTTGATTCATGGTAAATCAACGCCAAGCCTTCCCAGGCATAGACAATGCCTGCATCCTCAGCCACGGCTGAACGATACGCCTCCTCTGCGAGTGCAAAGTGGTCGTTATCCTGAGCCACAGCTCCCATACAAGCCCTTGCGCTGGCGTTCGGAGCCTTGTCCAATGAAGCCTTAATGCTTTTGACATCACCTGGAAGCAGCAGCCCCTTGCTGAGCCTTTGGTTTAACCATGACACTGCCACATCCCCGACAGCATCTGCAAACGCATCCTTTTCCTGAAGCATTTCCGCCAGCCGATCTACCGCAAGTGGCCGCGGATCATCCAGCCGGGCTATGATGCCTCTGCTCAGTCCTTCCTTTGCAAGAATTGAGGGTGATCCCAGAACCAAATCGGCAAACTCCTCGGGAGTTACTTTGGCCCCAGGAACAACACATCTCTTTAATCTCTCTTTTAGTGCCACGAAATTTAAAGCAAGACTATCGAAGCTCTTTTCATCCATTACGCCCTCAAGGTTTCCCTTACCCTTTTTAGCAAGAGAAAGAAGGCTAATCTCTGCTGAGCGACGCAGGTCGTAAACATCGCTGCCTTTGCCATCTCCCATGCATTCGGCTAAGGCTCTGGCGAGGACAGCTTGATCCCAGGAAAGTGCATTCTGACATGAGTAATGTCTGGCATGGTGCTCCAGTTCTTCGGGGGTGTAGAGACATTCCAACCAGCGGGAAAGGCAGCGGATGCCGTCCCGCTCGCGCCGGCTGGAAGAACGCATGATGAGCCAGATACTGAAAAAGCGCTCGGTGATCTGGTAGCCTAGACGCTTGCTGAAACCACCCGGTTTGTCTTTGGGCTTGTCACGGCGATTGGGATCGAAAAGCTGCACCTTTTCAATGATGCCCTCCTGCTCCAACCGCCCCAGCAGAGGCGAGACGGTTCCACGCGGAAATCCGGTGAGGTCTGTGATGGTGTCTGCCGTGGCGGGAAACCAGTGCTTGGCAAGGCGTGCCACAAGTTTCTGCCCCTGATCGGAAAGCTGCTCAAAGCGGGATTGGAACAGAGGAGTGGTCTCGTCCAGCAGCGTTTCGAGATCGCGATAGATGCTCTCCGCAAATCCTTGGACACAGAGGCGGTAGATGAGAAGACAGGTTCGAGGATTGCCTCCTGAGAGGTCGCGCAGCGCGGCAATGCGCGGCAGTTCGCGCCACATTGCACTGACGGCCTGCTGTTCTTGGTCGATCTCGGCCAGTCGCTTGATCATGTCCTGCACTTCTTCCATAGAGAGGCGGTGCATCAGCGTGATCTGAAAGCCGTCATAGAAAGCTGCGTCATAGTCGGAGATCTCGTCGGGTGGTGTAACGCCCGCTCCGACAATGATCGGAGCGCCATGACGGGTGAAAAATCCGCGCAGCACATGGTCATGCTCTTTTAGCCGACCGATCAACAGATTGAAGTTGTCGATGAAGAGGACCAGTCTTTTGCCCGTGCGATCGATGGCCTCCGCAAAGCGCTGCGCAGCTTCGCGGGACTTCTCCTCTTCACTGGGGATCTTCTCCAAAC
>CALRWM010000020.1:0-90559 GCA_943371875.1 Prosthecobacter debontii
GCGCCATGCCGCCAAAGGGCGTCACCGGCTTGTCAGAGTATTCAATGGGCAGGTTCACCATCACGGTGAGTGTGCCACATGCGTCAATCCCCTGATGGTTCAACCTTTTGCGCCTTCCGCTCCGCCTCTATTGCATGCTCCGGGTTGAATTACACCCACAACAATCCGGCAAAACACGGACTGGTAAAAGAGTCACGAGATTACCCCTGGTGCTCAGCCGCTTGGTTTGAGAAAACAACCCCACCACCCATCGCGAAAGCAATTTCACGGTTCAAAACAGATCGCGTGAAGGTAGAGGATGATTTTCAGCCTGAGTGAGGCAGCGCTTGCCAACCGCCTCCCCCATCACTTGAAATTCGTCCGGAACGTCTCCCTTGGCTTCATCCCAAGAAACTTCACTCGCAACTCCGGATGCGCTTGCAGATGTCTCGAAAGCTCAGGGCAGTTGGTCTCAAAATGCAGGAACTGATTATCATCGGCAAACACCGCCATGATGTAGTACTTATACTCCTGCCCGCCGAGATTGCTGCTGTCACGGTCCGAATCATAGCGCGTCGACAAAGCTTTGAATTCAATGCTGCGACGTGAGCCTTTGGCCACAGCAGGGATTCCCTGCGTCTCTGAAGTCGCAATAATAAGCTCTTCTTGGCCCCGCACGTATTTGGCCGACGTTTCCATGGTCACCAGCAGGAAGGTGGCTGAAGCCGAAGCCATGGGCTGAGTTTTGGCACTCTCGATGATAATCTCCGGGGTCATGGTCATCGTCATCATGTAGGACGATCCTGGGACTGGAGTGTTTCGCTTGCCGACTTTGGCCTGGATATGCAGAGACGGATATTTTTTCTCCATCTTCTCCTTCGCAGCTTTATCCGGCTGCTGCCCCGCAACATTCAAACCCGCACTAATCAAGCCAATGATACAGACCCATAGAATTTTCTGGTTCATAAGCAGCATAAACCACGTCCCACATCCAATAGTCAAGCCCCTTGTCTAAACCGCGCTGGCGAGGGCGTAGCGCAACCGTCTCGGTTGCCCGTCTCACTCCTCTCTCACAGACAAAAAGAAAGCCGGGGCTGCTTTCGCAAACCCCGGCCCCGCTCGTTGTTGGTTGCGGTAGTTATTTGATGTCGCCGGCAAAGCCAGCGGCATTGAGGGCGGCGGTCAGTTCGGATTTCGTGAACTCGCCCTCGACAGTGAATGAGGTGGCCTTCGCGACGATGTCGCTCTTCGTGATGCCAGGAACAGTCTTCACCGCATTCGCTGCGGCAGTTTCGCACTTCTTGCAGCAGAGGTGCACGCCGGAAACGGTGGCCTTCGTCATCTTGGCTTCCGGCTTCGTGCTCGTCGTTGATTTGCTGGCGGACTTGGAAGGTTCACCGCCTTCGATCTTGCCGAAGTACCCTGCAGCAATGATCGCCTCGGCAGCCTTCATGGCATCACCCTTCTTCTTCGAGGTGATCGTCACCGTCGTGCTCTTTTCAGGAACATCAATCGTGACTCCTTCGCCGATGCTGCCAGCCTTGGTGATGCCTTTGGCGCAACTGCCGCAGCAGTTGTGCACGCCAGTCATGGTGAGAGTGGTCGCAGCGTTCACTGATGCAGTGAGCGCGAGGATGGAAAGCAGAGTGAAGAATTTCATAAGCGAACACTGAGACGATACGACAAGTCGGTTTCTTTGCACAATTTAATTTTTAACGTCGAATGGCAGTCATGAATCCACGCGCCACCGCCGTGTCATGGTACTCACCCGGCGTGAATCCCGCGTCATCCAGCAGCTCGGCATACTCGCTCGTGCTGTAGCATTTCCCCTGCGTGGAATGCATCAGCAGGCATGAATACTCAGCCACATGCAACGGCCCCGTTTTGTCCGCGTTGATGAAAGCATCATGAATGATGAGCAGTCCGCCGACGGGCAGCGCCGCATGTGAAACCGCCAGCAGCTTCTTCACTTCCGCCACGCCCCAGTCATGCAGCACGTTGGAGAAAAGATGCACATCACAGCCCGCAGGCATTCCATCAAACATGTTGCCCGTCGCCACGCTCACGCACTCCGCACACCCGCGCTCTTCAATCAATTTTCCCGCGATGCGATCCACCGGTGCCTGATCAAACGCGATGGCCTTCATGTGCCTGTGCTGCGCCGTGATCGCACAACCGTAAACACCCGAACCCGCACCAATATCGAGCAGGCAGGAGCGCCCGGTCAGATCCAGCTTCTTCGCCAGCGCCTGCGAGAGAAGCACCCCGCGACAGTCCATCGCCGCTGTGAACTTCCTCGCAAAGTCCTCCTGCTCCATCGCCTTGTGCCAGTCAAACGCCGCCTTGTCACCGCTCCAGCCCGCCGGCTTGTCAGTCCTCAGCACTTCCAAAAAATCCCGCGCAATCGGGCGATCATGCAGCGAGGCAAAGTAAGGCCGCACATCCCACACCGGCCCCGCGCACAAAAAATCACGCGTCACCTCCGTCGCCTGAAACACCCCACCCACATTCTGCACCCAGCCATTCGCCGCAAACAACGTCATCATAGTATCCGTCGGCCGCTCCGTGAAACCAAAGTGATCACAGATCCCCGCCAGGGTTGATGGATTCGCCGACAGCCACGTGAAGAAATCCACACTCAGCGCCGCCGTGACCATGTCAGCCCCATAGAGGCAGTCACGATAGCGGTAGATGTTCAGCGGATCAGTGGCAGGCGCGGAGGTGAGGTCGTGGGGCATGGTGCGGCAAAGATTCCCAGCGCGTGGCCGAAAGAAACGAAAGAAATGAAAAAAGACTTCGCCCACGCCGCCCGTTGACTTGCCTCCCATCTCCTGACAGCATCGCCCCGCCATGTCCTCTCCCGCACCCAAATTCACCACCACCCACTGGCTCATCATCATCATCGCCAGCATTGGCTTCTTGTTTGACACCTATGAGCTGCTGATGACGCCCCTCGTCGCGGCCCCGGCCATCGCCGAACTGCTCAAGCTCCCGATGAACAACCCCATCGTCACCAGCTGGGTGGGCAATCTGCTCTGGATCGCCGCACTCTGCGGCGGCGTGTTCGGCCTCCTCGGTGGCTGGCTCGTCGATCGCTTCGGCCGCAAGAAGATCATGGCCGCCAGCATCTTCCTCTACTCCTTCTCCCCCTTCTGCGCCGCCTACTCCACCTCGCTGGGCATGTTCGTCTTCTTCCGCAGCACCACCTTCATCGGCGTCTGCGTCGAGTTCGTGGCCGCCATCACATGGCTCGCGGAAGTCTTCTCTGACAAAAAGCAGAAGGAAAAGTGGATGGGCATCACGCAGGCCTTTGCCTCGCTCGGCGGTGTTTTCGTCACGCTCGTCAGTGTCTGGATCAACAAGCATGGCATGGATCTCCCGCACATCGGCCTGCCTGCAGGTCTCGGATCAAACGATCCCTCCTCATGGCGCTACCTTCTCATGACGGGCATCCTTCCCGCCATCCCCATCGCACTGCTCCTGCCTTTCGTGCCTGAATCCCAGGCCTGGAAGGAAAAGAAAGCCGCAGGCACCCTCAAGCGCCCCAGCTTCGCCGCTCTCTTTGCCCCCGAACTCCGTCGCGTCACTCTGGTGACTGCCGCGCTGTCCGCCTGCGCCTACGGCATCGCCTTCGGCGCGCTGCAGGTCACCGTTGCACGAGTGACCCCCGGCCTGCCGGAACTCAGAGCACAATCCAAAGCCCTCGCGCCCCTGCGCAAGGCCGGTGAAGACCTCAACAAACAGCTCAATGCACTCCCTGCCACCGACCCCGCCCGCAAGGAACTCGTCGCCCAGATCAAGGCCAACTTCGGCCAGCAAAAGCCCATCAATGATGAAGTGAAAAAGATGGCCGATACCGTGCAGTTCTATCAGGAAATGGGCGGCCTCGTGGGCCGTATCGCCCTGGCCATCCTGCTCATCGTCGGCATCAGCCGCGTCGCCTTGTTAAAGGTCTTCCAGGTTCCCGCCCTCTTCATCCTGCCGCTCACGTACTTCTACTTCTTCGAGCAGGGCGGCAGTGCCTTCCTCTGGGCCTACGCCATCTGCGGACTCCTCACCGTCGCTCAGTTCAGCTACTTCGGTGAATACCTGCCCAAGGTGTTCCCCATGCATCTGCGCGGCACCGGCGGCAGCTTCGCCACAAATGTCGGCGGCCGCATGATCGGCACCAGCATGGCCTTCGTCACCACCAATCTCGTCGCCCCGATGCTCGCAGGCCCCGGCCCTATGCTGCCCATGCATGTGGCAAAAGCCGCAGGCATCGTCGCCACCGCCATCGTGGTGCTCGGTTTCTTCATCGGCTTCCTGCTGCCGGAACCCAAGGCAGAAGAAGGCTGAGCCGAGAGAGTTCATATCATGGCGGCGTACTCCTGCCGCCATGATTCGCTCTCTCCTCTCTCTCGCCATCTGCCTCGCCACATTCACCCTCCACGCGGAGGATCCAAACGACGGCAAGCTGCGCATCATCGTCTTCGGCGCCCATCCCGATGATGCCGAATACAAGACCGCAGGCACAGCAGTCAAATGGGCCCGCATGGGCCACCACGTCAAACTGGTGTCCGTCACCAATGGCGACATTGGCCATTGGAAAGAAGCCGGCGGGCCACTGGCACAGCGCCGGGCCGCAGAAGCGGCCGCCTGCGCCAAAAAGCTCGGCGTCACCTCCCTGGTCCTCGACATCCACGACGGCGAGCTCCTCCCCTCCCTCGAAAACCGCAAGCTCATCACCCGCGTCATTCGCGAGTGGAAGGCGGACATCGTCATCGCGCACCGCCCCTGGGACTACCATCCCGACCACCGCTATGTCGGCGTGCTGATCCAGGACGCCGCCTTCATGGTCACCGTGCCCTTCATCGTTCCTGACGTGCCGTTTTTGAAAAAGAACCCAGTCTTCCTCTATTCCAGCGACGGCTTTCAAAAGCCTTACCCCTTCACACCAGACATCGCCGTGAGCGTGGACGATTCATTCGACCAAAAGCTCGACGGCCTCCACGAGCTCACCTCGCAGGCCTACGAAGGCGGCGCCAGCGGCTCCGCCGAATACGTCGCAAAAGATGTGCCTCCTGCCGCGGATGAAGTGGCCCGCCGCGCATGGCTCAAACGCCGCTGGGGTGCCCGCCAAAGCAGCGAAGCTGAAAAGTACCGCGACCTGCTCGTCAAACTCTACGGTGAAGAAAAAGGCAAGGCCGTGAAATACGCCGAGACCTTCGAAGTCTGCGAATACGGCCGCCGCCCCAGCGCCGCTGAGATCAAACAGCTTTTCCCGTTTTACGATCAGAAGTAAGGCCCGCTCACCGAATTTTTGAAGTTTCTTTCGCATCGCATTTCCACTGAGTCCCTCTTTAACAGAACCGTTTTCGAACTCATCTCAGCCCTGAAAGGGCTGGGGACTCAGCCCAGGGTCAGCCGAGCCTCGGCGAGGCGACCCTGGGTAGTGTCATCAAAAGCCAGGAAGCAAACCCAGCATTCCGCCGTACTCAGCTTCCACCAGCAGCGTCCACAACAAGCCCCGAAGCATGCCTGCTTCACAGGAATTTCCTTCACTCACAAATCTGCGACGGCGAGCCTGAACGCACGCCATTCATTATCCCTTCCTCTCACTTCAGTGCCTTGAAGCGGACTTCCAGTTTTTTGAGCGCATCCTTGTTCGCGGCGCTTTTGCGTTCCAGTTCACGCAACAGCGTCGCGGCACGCATCTTGTCCCCCGCGTTCATCAGGTCCTCGGCGTGGTTGGCCAGATCATTGAGCTGAGGGGAAAGACCGGTCGTCGCGGCAGTCTGGGATGCCTTGCCAGGATTCGCCCGGGCATGGCCGCCGAAAATGCTGTCGACCGTCAGCCACGTGGCTTCAGAGCCATCCTCAGAAACGGCCAGCCAGAACAAGACATTGTTTTCGCCGCCGGCTTCCAACACACGGCGATTGGCCACAACGGCATCCACCTTCTGCACGATCCACGCATCCTGCTTCGCACCCACCTCTAGCTCCTTCCCGTTCCAGCGCAGCTTGAGTTCGGCCTTCTGATTTCTGCCCACCCACACGACATTCTGAATGTCCTGCGGAAAATTTTTCACCGGTTTGATGGCAGTTCCGGCCTCGGCTTTGAACTCCACCATTTCGCTGATGTTGATCGGGGTGAGGATCTTCAAGTCGTCGCTCACAAAATACCAGGCGGCACGTGTATCGCTGAAGACGAGCTGGAACACCCCCACATCCACGAAGGCATGCTCCTTGTACGGATTCTGATTCATGCCATTCCCCGTCACCGGAAAGATGTTTTCTCCATCGTAACGCAGATGCCTGAGCGAGTTGGTGCCCCGCAGATCCCAAAGCACGTTGGTGATCGAGGTGGCAAATTTCTCCACCTCAGGCCATTCCTTTTGCTGGCCTTGGGCAAGACTGGCGAAAGCGAAGAGAGAAAGAAAAACGGCGTGCAGCGGTCTCATTGTGGCCGATTCTGGCACTCCAGACGGGGTCTGGCAATCTCCAAGCCACAGCGGCTTTTGCAGTGGCAATGCGCCCGGAAACGGCTATGAACACGGCCCACTCATCCGTACGACCATGCAACCGACGCCCGCAGCCCCAGAACATTCCGAGTCCGAACTCCTCCAATTCCGCCGCGAAAAGCTCGACGGACTGGTGAAGGCCGGACTGGACCCCTTCGGCGGCCGCTTTGACACCACGCATCAGCCCGGCTCGCTGAAAGAACAGATGAAGTCCAATTTCGAAGAGCTTCAGGTAAGCGTCGCCGGCCGCGTGCTCTCTCGCCGCGAGATGGGCAAGGCCACCTTCTTTGACATCGGCGACATCACCGGCCGCATGCAGTGCTACCTCAGCAAGGGCGACGTGGGCGACGAAGCCTACGTGCAGTTCAATCAGCTCATCGACATCGGCGATTTCGTCGGTGTGGAAGGTTTCACCTTCATCACCAAGCGCGGCGAAAACTCCATCCACGTCAAAAAGCTCACCCCTCTCTCCAAGGCCCTGCGCCCCCTGCCCGACAAGTGGCACGGCGTGACCGACAAGGAGATCAAGTACCGTCAGCGCTACCTCGACCTCATTGCCAATGACCGCAGCCGCGAGATCTTCGTCACGCGCAGCAAGATGGTCGCCGCCATCCGCAACTACATGCAGGAGCGCGGCTTCCTCGAAGTCGAAACCCCGATGATGCAGGACGTTGCCGGCGGCGCAGCAGCCAAGCCCTTCGAGACATTCTTCCACGCGCTGAATCAGCAGATGTTCCTCCGCATCGCGCCGGAGCTCTATTTGAAGCGCCTGCTCGTCGCCGGTTTCACGCAGATCTTTGAACTCAACCGCAACTTCCGCAACGAAGGCCTCAGCCGCCGTCACAATCCCGAGTTCACCATGCTCGAAGCCTACTGGGCCTACGCCGACTTCGAGAAGATGGCCGACCTCGTCGAAGGCATGATCTGCCACCTCGCTGAAAACTTCTGCGGCGGTCTCAAGATCGAGCACAAGGACGAAGAAGGCACCGTCACCAAATCCATCGACCTCTCCCGCCCATGGCGTCGTGCCCGCTACACCGACCTCCTCAAGGGCGTCGATCCAAAATGGTACGAGTACACTCCTGAAGAGCGCAAAGCCCGCGCCAAGGAACTCGGCGTCGAAATCGGAGCCAACTTCGAAGACTACGAAGTCACCCAGCACGTCTTCGAGCGCCTCATCGAAGCCAGGCAGTTCGATCCCCTCTACGTCACCCACTGCCCCAAAGAACTCGTCCCCCTGGCCAAACAGAACGCCGAGGACGACTCCATCGTCGACGTCTACGAACTCATCATCAACGGCCAGGAAATCAGCCCCGGTTACTCCGAACTGAACAACCCCATCGTCCAGCGCGAGCGCCTGGAGCACCAGGCCGGCGAAGAGACCCAGAAGATCGACGAAGAGTTCATCCTCGCCCTCGAACACGGCATGCCCCCCGCCGGCGGCATCGGCATCGGCATCGACCGCCTCATCATGATGCTCACCGGAGCCGAAAGCATCCGCGACGTCATCCTCTTCCCGCAGTTGAAACGGAAGGAATGATGTGGCAGTATCCAGCCACGTAGTATGAATGCTCTGCAAAGAATCCCAGGCATCAAAAGCCAGACGGTCTTCAATTTGAAGCGTTGGGATGAGATTGGTCGTGACCCATTGGTGCAAAACTGGCCGGGCAGAGTCGAAACCGACCGCTATGGGAGACCGATTATGATGTGCTATGCTGAATTCTCCCATGGAGGCAAACAGGCTGATCTGGTTGCTCTGCTTCGAGAACATGCCCCTGCTGGTAAAGTGACCGTGGAATGCCCCATCTCGACCAGCGAAGGCGTAAAAGTGGCGGATGTCTGCTGGGTGTCTAAAAAACGCCTCTTGCAGATCGGTGGCCACACCGCGCTCAAGGGAGCCCCGGAAATCTGCGTGGAAGTCATTTCCCCCTCAAACAAGCGGGGGGAGATCGAGGAGAAGCGTCGGCTTTACTTTGAAGCCGGGGCGAAAGAGGTGTGGGTCTGCGACAAACGTGGTCGCCTGCTGATCTTCATCAAGGCCGAGCCAGAAGTGGCTGCTAGCGCATCGCTGATCTGCCCCAAAATGCCCAAGACAGTGGATGCATAAACTCAGGGCTTCTTCACCGTCTTCCCCGCATCCAGAAACTCGATCGCCTTCTTGAGCCATTCAGCCTTCGGCGGCTGGTGCCCTTGCCCCGGCACATTCATCAGCTCCACCGCCTTAAACCCCTCCTTCTTAAAACCGTTTTCAAACACGGCACTCGTGTTCTTGAGATTGAAATCCTTCTCTCCCGTCACGAGCACATAACGGCACTGGTCCTTCGCCAGCGCGGCGATCTCCTCATGGGGAATGTAGCGCGCCTCAAAGACCTCACTTTTGTCCAGCGTGACGATGTCCGTGTAAAAATTCGTGCCCATGAAAGCGATGGTCCCGGTGAACATGTCCGCATACGTCACGCCAAGCATGCTGGCCACACGCCCGCCACCCGAGAAGCCGGAGACGTAGACGCGCTTGTCGTCGATGTCGTAAAGCTCACGCATGTTGTCGTTCGCATCCACGGCCATGCGCATGCGGGCGAAGACTTCGCGGTTGTTGCCGGAATTATGCGCTCCCACAAAGATGAGCTTCTTCTCCGCCAGCACAGCCTCCCATTCAGGCGAGATCGAAGGCGCGGGACTCGGGCTCACCCAGATGAAAAGTCCATGCGGATCTCCCTTCTTGTATTTCTTCGGCACGATGATGTCGAACTTCTCCATGCTCACGTCGTAGGGCGGCGGCGTTTCAGCCGCATGCATGCGCATCTTGATCTGTGCATTGTCGGAAACCTGCGGCGAGACTTTGAAGGAAATGGGCGAACGTACCCCGGGCTTGATGGCCACATCGGCGGCGAAGCTAAGCGCGGTCAGGAATGGAAGGATCAGGAGGAGCCGGGACATGCGCCGATCAAAGCGGCTCCGTTTGCGGCTGTCGATGCTGAAATCATGCAATCTCGCGGCTGCACCAGCCGTTCACGGGCCCATGAAGCACCTGCTCTGCCTCTTCCTCCTCACACTCTCCCTGCGTGCCGCAGATCGCGCGCCCAACATCGTCTTCATTCTCGCAGATGACCTCGGCTACACGGACGTCGCCTGCTTCGGCTCCAAATACTACGAGACGCCGAACATCGACAAACTGGCCGCCCAGGGCATGAAGCTCACGCGGCACCACCACTGCCAGAACTGCCAGCCCACACGCGCCGCCCTGATGAGTGGCCAGTACTCCCCACGCACCGGCGTCTACACCGTGGGCGGCATCGACCGCTTTGGATGGGAGTCGCGCCCTTTGCGCCCCGTGGACAACGCCCAGCAGCTGCCCCTGGAGAAAATCACCATCGCCCAAACAATGAAGCAGGCCGGATACGCCACCGGCATGTTCGGCAAATGGCACCTCGGCGAAAAAGACGCCTACCATCCGGGACAGCGCGGCTTTGACGAAGCCATTGTGACCATGGGCAAGCACTTCGATTTCAAAACTCAGCCACCGGTCGAATACCCAAAAGGCGAATACCTCGCCGACTTCCTCACCGACAAAGCCGTCGATTTCATCCAGCGCCACAAAGACGCCCCCTTCTTCCTCTACCTGCCCCATTTCGGTGTCCATTCCCCGCACGATGCCAAAGATGAAATCACCGCCCGCTTCAAGGACAAGCCCCCCGTCGGCGGTCATCACAGCCCTGTCTACGCAGCCATGATCGCCAGCGTGGACGACAGCGTGGGCCGCGTCATGGCCACCCTCGACGAGCTCAAACTCGCCGACAACACCGTCCTCATTTTCGCCAGCGACAACGGCGGCGTGGGTGGCTACGCCCGCGAAGGCATCAAAAAAAGCGCTGACATCACCGACAACGCCCCGCTCCGCAGCGGCAAAGGCAGCCTCTATGAAGGCGGCACCCGCGTCCCTTTCATCGTCCGCTGGCCCGGCGTCACCAAGCCCGGCTCCAGCAGCGATGTCCCCACCATCCACGTGGATCTATACCCCACCTTCGCCGACATCGGCAAAGCCACACCACCCGCCAGTCAGCCACTCGATGGCGAGAGCCTCGTCCCCGTCTTTCGCGATGCCTCCGCCAGCCTGAAGCGCGACGCCATCTACCAGCACTTCCCCGGTTATCTCGGCGCAGGAGAAAACACCTGGCGCACCACTCCCGTCGGCCTCATCGAAGAAGGCGACTGGAAGCTCATGGAGTTCTTCGAAGACGGCCGCCTCGAATTGTACAACCTCAAAGCAGACATCGGCGAGCAGAAAAACCTCGCCACCGAGATGCCTGAAAAGACCAAGGAACTGCACGCCAAAATGATCGCATGGCGCGAAGCCATCAAAGCACCGATGCCCACGAAAAACGATCAGCAGACCACCGCAGCACCCAAGAAAAAGGGCAAAGGCAAAAAGAAGAAAGCGGAGTAACCCCGCTCACTTTTTACGCGCCAGATACACAAACGCCGGAGGCACATTGCCCCACACGATGCGGCTGGTTTCCACGCCATGCGTCATCTCATGCAACAGCGCACGAAACTGCCTGCCGCCCGGCAGCTTGTGAAAACCCCAGTACGCAAAGGTGGCAAAGCATCCTCCCGACGCCAGATGCGGTAGCACATTGTTCAAAATGGCCTCCTGCAAACCGCGCGGAAACGCCGTCCATGGCAGGCCGCTCACGATCGTGTCAAACTTCTCCCCGGCAGGCAGCACCTGGCTGAAATCAAACTCCTGCGCTCCCGCACACTCAAAGCGCATAGTCGGAAACCGTGGACGCAGCTGCTGCACAAAGGTGTCGATCAGCTCGATGCCCACATAGTCCGAATCATGCGGCATGGCGTCGGCGATGGCTCCGGTAAATGCACCCGTTCCGGGGCCAAGCTCGAGAATGCGTTTGGATTTCCACACGCCCGCAGCCTCCATCATGCGCTCCGCCAGCGCCGTACTTGAGGGCGCCACCGCGCCGATGGTCTTCCAGTTATGACGCAGTTCTTTGACGAAGGTGACGGCTGACATTGGGGGCCGATTTTAACGAGTACCAGCTTTGGCGCGAGAGCTTTTGCAGCAGAATGCCTTCAGGAAAGACAATTATTTTTTGATCCCCGCCGCGATCCGCACCCGGCATTCCTCCGCCGCTTGAGTGTACGGATGGCGCTCACCCAAGCTTTTTTTAAAGCCTGCCTGCGCGCGCAGCATGAAACCCATCGCCTCAGCATGCTTGGCCTGCGCCTCAAGGCACAAAGCCAGATTGAAACTGCTCATGAAAACATCCGCATGCTTCGCTCCCAGCACCTTCTCGCGCAGCGCCAGCACCTTGCGGTGTTCCTGCTCCGCCTCACCATGACGCTCCTGCTCCTGCAGCACCGCCGCCAGATTGTTCCGGCTTGCCAGCGTCTTCGGATGCTTCACACCCAGCTGCCGTTCGCGCAGTTCCAGCACCGCCCGGTGTTCCTTCTCGGCCTCCGCATGCCTGCCCATCTCATTCAGCGCCGTCGCCATATTGTTACGGCTGTCCAGCGTGTCCAAATGTTCTTCGCCCAGCACACGCTGCCTCACCTCCAGCACCGCACGATACTCGCGCACCGCTTCCGCATGCCGCCCCTTTTCCTGCAGCGTCGCCGCCAGATTGTTCCGGCTCAGCAGCGTGTCAGGGTGCTCCTTGCCCAGCACACGCTGGCGGATGTCCAGCACCGCGCGGTTTTCTTTTTCCGCCTCGGCATACTTGCCCTCCCCGGCCAGCGTGGCCGCCAGATCGCTCCGGCTTGTCAGCGTGTCCGGATGCTCCTTGCCAAACACCTCCCGGCAGGTGGACACGATCACCCGCAGCTCCGCCTCAGCCTCCACCAGCCGCCCCTGGGCAGACATGGCGGCCGCGCTTTGGTAATGCTGATGAAGAGCGATCAAACGCCCCTTCTCACTCGCCATCTCCGCCTTCGGCGGCTCGGCTCTCAAGCCAGCCCACGGCAGCAGGCAGAAAGCTGACATCACCAAGGATAGGCGCATTTCATGCATGGGCGTGTCGGGATCATGCGGATGATGGGATGATGAAGCAAGACTAAAATCCGGTCAGACGGCGCTCTCACATATGAAAATGACTAATGCATACTTTCTAAACTTTGAACGCCTCAAGGGGCCACGCGTCCAATCCAGCCTCAGCTTCGTGCTGAACTTACGACCTCATCCAACCATGAAATCCCTCTTCACAACCCTCGGTTTCTCCGCCCTCACTCTTTCCACGATCCTCCTGACCCAGTGCGCCGCCCCACGCTCAGGAACCCAGGCTGCAAGCGCTCCTGCCGCCACTCCCACACAGACTGGAAACGTCACGGTAAAAGCTCTCGGTGACACCACCATCGCCACGCGCAGGCTGATCCATCATCCGCTCACCAACAAGGACATCGGCAAAGTGTACGAGGAAATCACCATCGTCTCACCTCGCGGCACCTCGGTCGAAGAACGCGTCATCGTGCGCGCGCTGCCCAAGCTGGAGACCAACGTCGTCTCCAAATAGCCCGCAGCACGGGCGCGTCCCCGCCCATGGTTAGTTTCCACAGCCGCAGGCTGTTCTCTTGACGTGTGTGGTGCTTTGCAGCGAGACTTCGCACCACACACGCCATGCCTTACCTCCTCGACGCGATCGTCATCCTCGGTTACTTCGCCCTGATCATCGGCATCGGTCTGTCGCAGCGCAGCAAAAGCGGCAGCATGGAAGGTTTCACCCTGGGCGATCGTCAGATCGCATGGTGGGCCGTGCTCGCCTCCATTCTGGCCGCAGAAATCAGCGCCGGCACATTCTTCGGCGCTCCCGGCGAAGGCTACGCTCTGCGCAACTACACCTACATCCAGCTCATGGCGGGCTACCTGCTCGCCCGTGTGGTCGTCAGTGCCGTTTTCATCCCGGCCTACTACCGCCACGGCGTGGTCAGCGTGTATGAATTCCTGGAGGTCCGCTTCGGCCCCAAAACACGCCGCCGCGCCTCCGCCGTCTTTCTCGTCACCCGTCTGCTGGCCAGCGGCGCACGTCTCTGGGTGCCCACCGTGCTGCTGGTCCTCGGCTGGAAGGTGTTTATCAATCCCGCCATCTCACCCATGCACGAGTTCTGGCTCTATGCCGCCGCCTTGGTGGTCATCACCGTGCTCACTTCCATCTACACCGCACTCGGCGGTATTCGCGCCGTGATCTGGACGGATGTGATCCAGGTGGTCATCCTCTTCTCCGCCCTCGGCTTTGCCCTCTGGCATCTGCTCGCGCACACCGGTGGCTGGCCCGCCTTGAACGCCGCCATTTTAAAACCCGCCCTCATTGACTGGGGCAAACCTGACCCCGCTTACCCCGGTGCATGGGGCTGGGTCAAAGGCATCCTCGAAACCGAGTACACCATGTGGACGGCCTTTCTCGGCTCCACCTTCGTCACGCTCGCCACCCATGGCACGGATCAGGACATGGTGCAGCGCATGCTCACCGCCAAGAACAAACGCCAGAGCGGATTCGCCACCATTCTTTCCGGCGTCGCAGACATCCCCGTCAATTTCATGGTGCTCAGCATCGGCATCCTCCTCTTCGTCTTTTACCAGCAGCATCCCGAAATCCTCCTGCCAAAAAATGCCAAAGGCACCCCCGACAGCAGCCAGGTCTTTCCGTTTTTCATCCTCACCTCCATGCCCACCGGCCTTCGCGGTCTCGTCGTGGCCGGCGTCCTCGCCACCGCCATGGGCTCGCTCAGCACCGCTTTAAATTCCCTCGCCACCAGCTACGTGCGCGACTTCCACTTCCGCTGGTTCGGCGAGCCTGATACCGAAAAAGGCAAGGTCCGCATCTTGCGTTTCGGCACGGTTCTCTTCGCCATCCTGCTCATCACCGTCGCGCTCGGCACCGCCTGGGTGAAGGCGCACAATCCCTCCCTGCGCATCATCCCCATCATCCTCGGCGTCTTCGGCTACACCTACGGCTCCCTGCTCGGCGTCTTCATGGTCGGCCTCTTCACCAACACCCGTGGCAACGATCTCGGCAATGGCATCGCCATGCTCGCCGGCTTCATCGTCGTCGGCTACCTCAGCGGCCTCGACAAAGGCCTCATGGCCTCCCTCGGCATGCAGGGCGGCATCCCCCGCCCAGACTGGATGGTCGAGATCGAATTCCCCTGGCGCATCCTCTTCGGCACCATCGTCACCTTCGCCATCGCCATGGGCTTCAAGACCCCCGAAAACAAACTCGGCCACTCCAAAGTCGTTCAGGCCGGCACCTGATACCACGAGCAATTGAAAACGGGTCTGGTTAAATGGCCCTCCGTGGAGGTAGCTTTCGCTGGATCCATGAGAACTGAACCTCGCCATTTCCTTGCAGGAATCGCGCGCTCTTTCGCCACTCCGCTCCCTCCACACACCAGCCCTGAAAGGGCTGCGCATCATAGCGAAGGGTTGCCGAGCCTTGGCGAGGCTACCCTGGTACCCGTGCCAGCCAACTAGGAAGCAAACCGGGCACTCCGCCACACCCCACGATCACCAGCAGCGTCTGCCACCAGTTCCGCCGCGCATTGCCTCCGCAGTCAGACCGCGTTCCCACATGCCGCCGCCACCCCGATGCCCAAACCGGTCACAAAAAAGCGCGGACCGTTTCCAGTCCGCGCCTTTCTTGATTCATTGACGATCCCGTAACCGGCACCGCCTTCCACCACTCTTACGAGTAGCTGGCCTGCTGGCCTTTGATGTCGCGCTTCTTGATCCACGGCATCAGGCTGCGGAGGCGTGCGCCGGTCTTCTCGATCGGGTGCTTCTCGCCGTCCTTTAGCAGCTTGTCGAACTTCTTGTAGCCAGTCTTCGTCTCGCGGATCCACTCCTTGGCAAACTTGCCGGACTGGATGTCCTTGAGGGCTTCCTTCATGCGCTTCTTCACCGACTTGTCGATGATTTTCGGACCGACCTTCACGTCACCCCACTTGGCGGTTTCGGAGATCGAGAAACGCATGCCGGCGATGCCGGACTCGTTCATCAGGTCGACGATGAGCTTCAATTCGTGCAAGCACTCGAAGTAGGCCATCTCAGGAGCGTAGCCGGCTTCAACCAGCACTTCAAAGCCGGCCTGCACCAGCGCGCTGGCGCCACCGCAAAGCACGGTCTGCTCGCCAAAGAGATCGGTTTCGGTTTCTTCCTTGAAGGTCGTTTCGAGGACACCACCACGGGTGCCGCCGATGCCGTGTGCCCATGCGAGGGCGATCTTCTTGGCCTGCTTGTCAGCGTTCTGATAGATGGCGATGAGGGCGGGGACGCCTTTGCCTTCGGTGTACTGACGGCGCACGATGTGGCCAGGGCCTTTCGGAGCCACCATGATCACGTTCACGTCCGTTGGAACGATGATCGTCTTGAAGTGGATGGCGAAGCCGTGGCTGAACAGCAGGGTCTTGCCCTTGGTCAGGAATGGCTTGATGTCCTTGTCAAACACAGCGGCGATTTTGGTGTCCGGCACCGCGACGAAGATCACGTCGGCCTTCTTGACGGCTTCAGCGGTGTCATAGACCTTGAGGCCCTTTTCTTCTGCCACTGCGCGGCTCTTGCTGCCGGGGTAGAGGCCGATGATCACATTGACGCCGCTCTCTTTAAGGTTCAGGGCGTGGGCGTGGCCTTGGGAGCCGAAGCCGATCACAGCGCAGGTCTTGCCTTTGAGCGGTGCAAGGCTGGCGTCTTTTTCAGTATAGATTTTCGCGGGCATATGGGTTCTGGTTAGAGGGGCGGCGATAGTGCTTCAAGGGGGGGGCGGGGTCAAACGGCTTTTTCCCGCCCCGCCAAGGCCGCCATTGACCGCCACGGGCCACTGGGTAGTCTCCGCGCCTCCAATATGAAACCCACCATCGCCCTGCTCTGCACCGCACTTGCTGCGGTACCTCTCATTCAAGCTCAGGACGTCAAGCCCGCACAGCCGGCCGACGCACCCGCAGCCTCCCCCACCCTCCCCATGGACAAAGTCAGCTACTTCATCGGCAAAAACGTCGGCAATTCCATCCTCAAGCAGCAGGAGAAAATTGACCTCAAGGAATTCACCGAAGGCTTCAAGGACGCTCTCACCTCCAAGAAAAGCTCCAGCTACTCCATGGGCACCGGCCTCGGCCAGCAGTTCGCCAGCGAAGGCATCCCGATCGATATCGAAAAATTCATTGCCGGCATCACCCACACCGTGAAGCCCGGCGCTGACAAGCCCGCCTACACCGAAGAAGAACTCACTGCGGCCATGGCCTCCTTCGAGATCTTCATGAAGGCCAAGGCTGAAGCCAACATGACGCCAGAGCAGCGCGCCGAACAGGCCGCCGTGAAGCAGAAAATGGCCGCCGCCAAGGAAGAGGGCGTGAAATTCCTCGAAACCAACGGCAAGCGCAAGGAAGTCACCACCACCAAGAGCGGCCTGCAGTATGAAATCATCAAGGCCGGCACCGGACCCAAGCCCGCCGTCACCGACACCGTCAGCGTTCACTACCACGGCACCCTCGTGAACGGCACCGTCTTCGACAGCTCCGTCGAGCGCGGCATGCCCGCCACCTTCGGCCTGCAGGAAGTCATCAAAGGCTGGACCGAAGGTCTTCAGCTCATGCCCGTCGGCTCCAAGTGGCGCTTCGCCATCCCCTCCGATCTCGCCTACGGCGACAGCGGCAGCCCAAGCGGTGGCATTGGCCCAGGCGTCCCTCTCATCTTCGAAGTCGAGCTCCTCGGTATCGTGAAGTAATCGCTTCCCTTCAGCATTGATCCCCAAAGGGCAGGTCCTCGGACCTGCCCTTTTTTCATTTGGAGCGCCAATCGCAAACCTTTTGGACTGCGGTTGCGAAGCGAGGAACGAGCGCAGCTACCGCTTTCCGCAGGCCTCTCGGCTCACTCACATCAATAGGCAATCGGAAACGGATCACGTGTTTCAGCCAGATCTCGCCACAATACCGCCAGTCCGCCGTTTTGCTCTGTTCGCGGAACCCGCCTGATCATTCGCGCTGTCCACTCCGTATGACTCCTGATATTCGCCTCTCCCATGTCCCCTGCACCGCTCTCACCCTCCGCCTCCTCGACACGCCTGCTGTCCCTCGACGCCCTCCGCGGTTTCGACATGTGCTGGATTCTCGGCCTCGCAACACTGGTGGAGCAGGTGCTCCAGCGTGCGTTCCCGGAATACCATCTCGCAGCGAGCATCGCCATGCAGTTCGATCACGTGGCTTGGGACGGCTTTCGTTTCTACGACCTCATCTTTCCCCTCTTCCTCTTCCTCGCCGGCGTCTCACTCGCCATCGCGGTCCCTCGGCGCTTGGCTCGGGATGGCCGCGTTGCCACCATCCGCCACCTTCTCGCACGCGCGGCCATCCTGGTGGCCCTCGGTGTCATTTTCTCCGGCGGAGTGAAGAACGGCTGGGATCAAATCCGCTGGCTCGGCGTCCTCCAGCGCATCGGCATCGCCTCAGCAGCCGCCGGTTTGCTCTCCCTGTTTCTAAAGACTCGCGGCTTGACGGTGGCAGCCGCCGTCCTGCTCATCGGCTACTTCCTCCTTCTGCGCTTTGTCCCGGTGCCAGGTGTGGGAGCAGGAAACTTTGCCGAAGGCATGAACCTCACCAACTACCTCGACAGCATCTGGCTGCCCGGACGCAAATACAACGGCAATCACGACCCCGAAGGCATCCTCAGCACCCTGCCCGCAATCGCCACCGCACTCCTCGGCCTTCTCGCCGGAAAGTGGCTCACAAGCCCCGCCTCACCATGGCGCAAAGTCGCTGCCCTCATCGCCGCCGGCCTCCTCCTGCTCGCCCTCGGCTGGGCTTGGCATCCATTCTTCCCCATCATCAAGAAGATCTGGTCTTCCAGCTTCGTGCTCGTCGCAGCCGGTTGGAGCGCCCTCCTCCTCGGACTCTTTTACGCCATCGTCGATGTCCTCGGCTGGCGGCGCGGCCTAGCCCCCTTCCTCTGGGTCGGCTCCAACCCCATCGCCCTCTACCTCTGCTCCGGTTTCGGCTTCTTCCGCACCATCAGCGAACGCCTCGCCACCGCACCCCCTCCCCCCTACGACTGGCTGCCCTCCGCCATGACCTTCGCCATCATGCTCGCCACCGCCCAGTGGCTCCACAAACGCCAGCTCTTCCTCCGCGTGTAAAACGAACATCCATGTTTGTTCTCCCCGTGCATGTTCCCCGTTTGAACCACTCAAAATAAAACGCATCATCACTCGGATGATTCCGCCGCGCTCCCGGCGGGAGCAAGGAAATTAGCCGGTGGTGAAGCGAGGCTTGCCGAGCGAGAACCACCGGATTGCCACAAGCATGACGCATATCTCAAGGCTGCATGCCGGAGGCATGCGAGAAGTCCTCAAACATCCTGCGTTCGCAAAAATTCTGCACGCGGCTCTCGCATATGGCATTGTGCAAAAGAACGGGTGCAAATCTAAGCCGGAGGTAAAAGCGATGAACATTCACGACATGCTGATAGCATATCAAAAAATCAATGAATTCCGCTTAACTAGGCCGCATCCACTTTTGCCTCCTATTTACCAAGTCGTTCAGCCGCCAGAGGCAGAGCTAAGTTCGAAAGTCCCAACCTTGCAGCGTGGGCACTATCGGAAGATCACTCCTTTTCTGAAAGCTCGCTTTGAGTACGCCGGTTCGTGGAAAGAAGCTGAAGGTGGGAATGAGTGGCTGGGACTAAGACAAATGGAGACCGCCCTGCGGGACCCAGACATCCTGGAACAAATCCGCGTAAGGCCTGAGATATGGACCGAGTCCCCCCTCGTCGAGATGCCCCCATCCAGGATATCCTTGTTCGGTTTGTACCCCGAGCAGTACGAGGAAATTTATCTTATTTGGCCGCTCGACGATGATGACGACGGCGAGCCCGAAATCCTTTCCTACGCAGGGAATTTTGAATCAAGCTTCTCCGACTTTGCCGAGTATCTGAAATATTTGATCGATGGTGAATCGTAGGATGGGTGTGGCGACAGCCCGCCCGTCCCCGAGCGCAGTGCAAATACCCATGCCCTTCATCCTCCGATCCAGTCACCAAAAACGGAATCAGAGGCTTCGTAAATCGCAGGGTTGACGCTGCCCCCCCATCGCCCCGACATGCCAGGCTCGGAAGCGCGTAGCGCTGGCATAACGGTAGCCGTGGGTGCAAACCCACGGAATCGCGCCGTCCACACTGTGAAATCCGGCTGAACCGCGTAGCGGTGACACAAACCTCCGCTCCACCCATCGCATCCCCCATCATCACCCACCCGCCCGCTTCACCGGCAGCAGCAAATGCAGCTCCGCAAAGCCACGGTAAAACTCCATCGCCGGCCGTGATGGATCCACCTCATGCTCCTCCGCCATCTGCGCAAACAACGCACCGATTTCGTCGAGCTTGCTCTTCCAGTTCTCCAGCTTGATCCGCGCACACGGACCACCCGGCACTTCAATCACCGGCAGCCCCGTCACGCGCTCCTCCAGTTCTCCATCCGACACCAGCCCGGCATAGTACTCCATGCCCGCCTCCGTCGTGCAAATAAGGCCATACGCCTTCCGCCCCTTCATGGCACGCTTCGACTCGATCTCTTGCCACGCCCCACGAATGCCATCTGGAAAAGACCGCGCCTTCACCGTGATCAGCCGCAGCGGCGATTGCTGAATGACGGTGGATTTCATCGGGGTGTGCTCGCGAAATGGTATCGTTTCACCTCGGGTTCTTCCTTGCCTCTTCCACCGCTTTCAAGCCGCAGCGGCACCGGACCGCCTTCTTTGACTTGAATCGTGGAATGCTCCCATATCACCCCGCTGCCTTTGACGGTCATCTCCAGGACCACGGTGAAACCATCCTTCTCATCATACGCACAAAAGGATTCCCACCAACGCACCTGATCATCACCATTAAACACCAGGAATGGGCGGAAACCCATGCCTCCTCCGGGTGCCACATCTTGCATCCCCAGCCAGACGCACACCAGTCCATCACCATCGGGGTTCCCACCTTCGTTCCAAAACACAAACCGCCGGATCTCTTTCCCATCCACGCGGGCCATCAGCTCTGTCTTGAAAACAGTGCTGCTGTTTTTGGCGAGCCACTTCAATCCAACAGGCTGCCCGGCATCATCATATTGAACCTCGGGGTAACGGTCTGTTTGATGCTGATCACTGGCAATCACATTGCGGGTCAGAAAGACAACATCCGACCCCATGGTGACACACCTCCCGCCCAAATCAGCCGCTGGAAGCATGTTGATCATCAGACCAAAAAGACACGGCAGGAGAAATTTCATGCGGGCATTTTAGACGGCAAACTCGTTTGATGGCAAGGCCATCTTGCCCCTCGCAGCGCCCAACTCGAAAAAGCGCGCCGCCCGCTCCGGCAATTGACAGTTCTCAGTTTTCAGTTCTCAGTTTACAATGCTCCGCACCTCGTCCTTCGAGGTGCTCAGCGCGAAGGATAAGCGCCATGCCCACGCGCTCCCTGCCCAATCACTTCCCGCTCGCCCACTTCACCGCATTCGTCAGAATCTGCTGGTACGGCCTCAGATCATGCACCCGCGCATCATGCCCCAGCGCGATGCCAACCACCCGCGCCTTCGCATGCTCCGTGATCCACACACTCGGATGCCCCGCCTTGTACTTGTCGCTCGGGCTCGTCTCAGCCAGCACCGTGATCTTGGCGGTGCCTGCAGGAATTTTATCTACCTCCGCATTCACATAGTACAACTCGTCCTCAACCGTGAAGCTCGCAGGCACCCCCGCCATGATCGGATGATCCGCCTTCACCGCTTTCACATCAAAAGGATGAATCTTGTCATGCCCCCGCGCACCACCACCCACGATCTGCGCATTCAACTCAGGCCATCCGCCAAAGCCATACCATGTGCCAGGATGCAGCATGATGATGCCCTTGCCCGCAGCCGCGAAATCAAACAGCGCTTTGCGATACACCGCCGTGTCGAAAAACTTCCGGTTCACGCTGATCACCGCCACATCCGCGTTCGCAAGCTCAGCCGCAGCCTGATCGCGGTCCTCCGTGTAATGCACCGTAAACCCGGCCGCCTTCAGCGTCGCCACATCCGTCTCGCCAAAGAACTTAGCGAAGTTGTGCGATGACCCGCCACCAATGACAAGCACCTTCGTCTTCCCAGCCTCCCAGTTCACCGGCGTCACAGCCACCAGCGGCCCATCCCCTTTGCCACCTTCTTTGGGCCCGGTTTCTAGCGTAGAACGAACGTCCCCGTTCGTTTTGGGCTTGGGCGCCGCCGCCCCAAGTTTCGCAGGCTCGGCGCTCGCCGTGATCGCCACCGTGCATGGCGTGACGATGCTGCCGCTCGTCTCCAGCGTGATCTTCTTCAGCGCGCCCTTCTTCTTCAAGTTGATCGCGAAATAACGCAGCTGACCGCGCCGGGTAAAGTCGCCCGCATCATCACTCAGCGGCACTTCCGCCTTGCCGATGTAGTCGGCGAAGTGCTCGCCATTTTTGAGCACGATGCTTTCCTTGTCGCCGTCGGCGAATTCAACATTCACCGTCATCGCGGGCTGCCCGAGAGCTTTGTCCCCGCCGAAAGGCCAGCCCCAGCCAGCGACCCCGCCAAGGAAGTGCAGGCTTGCGGCCGTGGCGCTCGTGGCGATCTCGATCTTCTCCGGGAAGTTCTCAGCCACGGTCCCTTTGCCACCCCCTTTGAGAGCGATGAGGCTCGCGCCCGTTTGCGATTTCTCAGGGTCCATCACGAAAAACGGCACGCCATTCACAGTGACATTTCCAAACTTGTGCAGCGTCACCGTCTGATCCTTCGCATCTTCCTTCGCGAAGATGCCGGCACGACTGTCAGCGTTGTAGGCGGTGCGCAGATCAATCACGCGGAACTTCTGCTCCCCACCACAGATGAAGGCCAAGATGTCCCGCAGCGTCTCAGCACCCAGCGCATCCAGCCCATCCGGCATGAGACTGCGTCGCGTGTTTTCCCGCGTGACGATGTCGTCCTTCTTGATTTCAAAATCACCCACTTGATCGCGCAGCGTCAGGCTCGCCTGATTTTCCGTGATGATGACACCGGCAAGTGTTTTACCCTGCTTCGTCGTGATGTTCCAGGCCCAGAAGCTCGGATCCACCTCACGGTTCGGATCCACAATGTGCACTAGCAACTCCGCCGGACCATGCGCCCCCATGCCCGTGAGCTGCGGCCCCACATCACGCAGCCCCAAATCTCCCAGCTTGTGACAAACAGCACAGGCCGCCGCAAACATCGCCTTGCCCTTCACCGCATCGCCCGGCTTCTCCACCTCCGGCGTCAGCTGCGCGAGCAGTTCATTCTTCGCCTTCGCATTCGGGTTCAGCTTGTCGATCATCGCATTCGCCTGCTTCGCCACCTGCTTGTTCGGATGCGTCCGCAGCCGCGCAATATTCCCCGGCCCAATCTCCTTCGGATCAATCTTCCCATTCTGGATCGCACCCAGCAGTGCCAGCGAAGCCTCAGGCCGCTTCAAGATCGCATCAAAGGCCTGCGTTCGCAGTTCGGCCTTCAGTCCGTTCAAATTCCCCACCAGCTCCGTGACACTCCCCTTCTCATCCATCGCCGCAATAATCGCCGCCTGCAGCGCCGCAGGCGAATCCGGACGTGCCAAAGCCCCCACCACCAGCGCACTCGCATCACCACCAATGCCGATCAACGACTTCGCAGCCGCAATGCGATCACCCATAGCAGCCGCCTTGTCCTCCAACTTGCCCGTGAGACTTGCAATCTGCGCCTTCACCTCAGTAGACAGCACACCCGCCTTGTCCCATTTGACCACCACCGGGAGCGTGACGGCCACCAGCTTAGGTTGCGCCAGCAGGATTTTGAAGGAATCCGCATCGAAGGAAGGAGTCTCCGAGGACTGTGCGATACCACGCAGCACAATCAGCTTCAGCGCGTCTGCCTTGGCCGGAGCATGAGCGCAGGCATAGATAAGATTTTTGGCCGGTTGCGACTTCTCGGTTCTCGGCGTCAGCGCAGCGCTCAGTATCGCCTGCACAAAGCCCTCCGCTTCAGCGCCCGAATGCTGCAAAGCCCAAGCGATACACTCGACGGTACGCTTCTCCGAGGCTGCAGCCACGATGGCAGAGCGGGTCCAATCATCACCTGCCTGGGTAAATGCGGCGATGATGTCGCGGTGCACCGCTTCAATCCTTTGCTTCTCTTCATCATTGTATTTGGGATATCCGTATGAGAGGCCGGCGCTGAAATTTTCATACATGGCCACGGCCGCCGTGGTCTGATGCGGAACGAAACCGCTCTTCAGCAGCTCGGCCACCACATCGCCACTCTTTTGCTGCTCGTTGATCAGGCGCCATGCCTGTGCCTTCTGCGGACCATTGGCACTGGTCTTGATGACCTCGGCCAGCGCCTGCGTATCTTTCTCGTCCACCTTCACCACCTCAATCTTCGTCGCCTGCTTGTGCTGCACCTTCCAGATGCGCCCAAAGTAATGATCCCGGTCAGGCCGCACCGCCGCATTGGCCGGACCATGGATCGGACCCCGCGTGTCATTATGAATGACCGCCTGATTGTAAAAATCGACCACATACAAAGCACCATCAGGCCCCACACGATTTTCAATCGGCCTGAACCACAAATCCTTGCTGCGAATAAACTCCGTCTTCTCACGCCCTGCTTCACGATGCGCCTTGTAGGTCACGCCATCTTTCTCAACAAAGAAGTGGCTCACGATGTTCAGCGTCGGCTCGGTGGTGAAGTAGCTGTAGTTCCACTTCGCGGGCCAGGCGCCGCCTTCATAAATCGCGCAACCCGCGGCAGCCGTATAGCTCCCCACCTGATCGATCTGCACATACGCCTGCTCCGGCCAGGACATCAGCGGATACGTCGGCTCCTTCGGCAGCATGCCATTGGTGCCCATCACGCCGGGCAGCTTGCCCTTCGCCAGCACATACTCAGGCAGCACCACATGCAGGAAGTGATTCCCACTCGTCGGCTGCGTGAAGAACACCTGCCCGTCCCAAGTGATGTCGAGCCCCCAGGTATTCCCGCCGCGCGAAGCATACTGCTCAAACGCGCTGCCATCCGGCTTGAACCTCACCACACCGCTGCCATCCGTCCCAAAATCCTGTTTGCCATCCGGCGATGTCACATGCCCCGCGCTGTAACCATGCGTGGCATACACCCACCCATCCAAACCCCAGCGCAGGTTGTTGATCACCGCATGCGTGTCTCCCGTTCCCAGACCCGTGTAAAGCTTCGTGCGCTTGTCAGCAGTGTCATCACCATCCGTGTCTTCAAGATACCAGATGTCCGGTGCCGCACAGGCAATGACGCCCTTCTTGTAGAAGCAGAAGCTCGTGACGAGTTCCAGCTTGTCCGCAAACACCTGCTTCTTGTCCATCACCCCGTCGCCGTTCGTGTCGGTCAAAATTGAAATCCGGTCGATCGGATCACGATCATACTTAGTCGTCCATGAGCCGCTGTCCTTCCACTTCTCCACATTCAGCTCACGCCGCCCATTCGGATACTCCGGCGTCTCACACACCCACAGCCGCCCCTTCTCGTCCCAGTCCACATTCATGACCTTGTTGATCAGCGGTTCGCTGGCCACCAGCGAAATGTCGAACTCCGGATGCACCTCCAGCTTCTCCGCCGCCTTTTCCGGCCGCGTAGGTCCACCTTCCACATACCGCAGATTGTCCCCCAGCTCCTCCGGCTTGCACAACTCATCCACGTTCTCCCGCTTCCCCGCCCACGCGATCCCCCTCAGCAGCAGCGCCCGGAAATTCGGCCGGCTGAAGTTCGCATAGTAGTGCCCCGGAATGCTGACAAAAGACCGGTAGTTGTCCTTCTCATAAGTCCAGACCTGCGGCTGAATGTCATAGATGCTGACCTCCTTGCCCCCCTTGGTGATTTCCGCCGCCCGCTTCGCGGCCTTTTCATTGCGCGTTCCGGCCGGCTTCGGGGTGTAAGCTCCGGCCAAAATGTGGCACTCCGGCAGTACATCCATGTCGTAGTAAATTTCGTCATCCATTGCGAAATTCGACACATCTAAGGTGATCGGATTCTCATGATCCGTGAAATACAGATGCATCGGTCCCTCCCGCCATTTCGTCTGCCCATGGTGCCAGGAGCCCCCAATGATGCCCTTGAACCAGTCATGATCCTTGGAAACCGAGGCCGCGTGGATCGTCACAATGCCGCCTCCCCGCTGCAAATACTCCAGCAAGTCCTTCCGCTCCTGCCCGATCTTGATGTCACCCCCGCTGTCCAGGTGCAGAATCAGCACATCCGTTGCAGCCAGCTGCTCCTTGGTCGGGAAAGCATCCCCACCCGTCGCCTTCGCCCCCCGCTCATTCAGCAGCGGCACCCAGTCCCGCAGGAAGGAAGGATGATCATGCGCCCCCGGACCGTGGGATTTGGGACCTGACCGGATGAAAACGCGCAGCGGCTCCGCCGCAAAGGATGAGTGCGGAACAACGCAAGACACTGCAAGCGCGAGACAGAAAAGGAAACGTTTCATGGTTGGTTCGATGGTAGGCAGAACCAACGCATGATGTGAAGCCCGTTTTCGCACGGCACACTATCGGAAATGCACATGCCATCCGCGCCGGAAAAGACAAAGGGCACGACTCGCGTCGTGCCCTTGGTGTGAAATTCAAAGCAAACCGTCGCTTACTTCGGCTGTGCTGCGGGAGCAGGAGCCGGTGCAGCGGCCTTGGGAGCCTCAGGAGCCTTGGCCGGAGCAGGAGCGTCCTTCTTCTCTTCAGCCTTCGGGGTCTCAGCTGCCTTGGCAGGTTCACCCGGCTTGGCCGCATCCTTTTTCACGGCTTCCTGGATTTTCTCCAGAATCTTGGCCTTGGCCTGCTCTTCAGCCGTAGGGGCGGCTGGGGCTGCGGCCTCAGGCTTGGCATCTCCGTAGAGAGTCGGAGCCTTGCTGCCGGTCTGGTGGCGGCTCACAAGCACGGCCAGAAGGATGGTCAGGGCAAAAAGGAAGATGGCCAGATAGACCGTAAACTTCTGCAGCACGTTCGTCGTCTGCGCACCCCAGACCTGGCTGGCGGCGGCGTCGCCGAAGGAGGCACCGAGGCCTTCCTGACGGGGGCGCTGCATAAGCACGACGAGAATGAGCAGAAGGCAGACGATGACTTCGACTACGGTAAGAATTCCAATGAAGATGTCCATAAAAGGGGCGCGAATATGGGGGGACTTCCCAGCTTAGCAAGGAGGAGTTCCAGTTGAGCAGCCCGATTCACTCCCCTATCTAGGCCCAGTCAGGGCGTTTTCCACCCCTTTACAGTGCGTTTACAGACGCCAGCCGCCGTCTAAACCACCATGGTGGCATGAAGACGATTCTTTATGCCCTTTTCCTCGCCACGCCCCTGATTGCGCAGGATTTCCGCGCGCGAGCCTGGATTTCCCCCAGTTCGCGCATCATTCACTCGCAGCCGGTCCAGGTGACCCAAGTGGATGCCCACATCGACATCGCGGATCAAATCGCCACAACCACCCTCGACATCTCCCTGCGCAATCCGACGGGCCGCCCGCAGGAGTCCGAACTGCTCGTCCCGGTGCCGAGCGGGGCGGTGCTCAAGTCCTTCGCCTTTGAGGGCGGCAACTCCGAGGGAACGGCCAAATTATTGCCGCGTGAGGAAGCACGACGCATTTATGACACCATCGTGGCACAGACGCGCGATCCAGCGCTGCTGGAGTTCGTCGGCAATGCCGTCGTGAAATCGAGCGTGTTCCCGGTCCCGGCCAATGGCACGCAGAAAGTACGGGTAACCTACGAGCAACTGCTCGAAGCCGATGGTGCAAGGCTCGATTACGTCCTGCCGCGCTCGGAAGCGGTGGAATATGCGGTGCCCTGGAAGCTCTCCATGCGCGTCAAATCCACGTCACGCATCGCCTCGCTCTATTCTGCAAGCCACGAGATCTCGGCCAAACAGCCCGATGGCAACACCGCCACCCTCTCCTGTGAAACCAAAGACCCGGGTGCTTTCCGGGTGTCTCTGCTCCGCGAAACGAAGGATGAAATGACCGCCTCGCTGCTGGCCTATCCCGATCCCAAGATCGGCGGCGGCTATTTTCTGGTGATGATCGCCCCGCCGAAGCCCAAAGCAGATGCGAAGCCCATCCTGCGCGAGGTCACCCTCGTCATCGACCGCAGCGGCAGCATGGCCGGACCCAAGCTTGATCAGGTCAAAGCCGCCGCCTTGCAGGTGATCGAAGGCCTGAACGACGGCGAGGGCTTCAACCTCATCGTTTATAATGAGGCAGTTGAGATGTTTGCCACGCAGCCGGTGATTAAAAATACCGAGACCACCAGGCAGGCCCGCGACTACATCAGCGCTCTGCGGGTGAGCGGCGGCACGAACATCCATGACTCCGTCGTCGAGGCGCTGCGCCAGAAGCCGCTTGAAGGCATGCTGCCTCTCGTGCTCTTTCTCACCGACGGCCTGCCCACCATCGGCCAGACCTCGGAAAAGGCGATCCGTGAGGCGGTGGCCAAGGGAAATCCGCACCAGCGCCGCGTATTCACCTTCGGCGTGGGTGTGGATGTGAACACGCCGCTGCTCACCCGCATCGCCCGCGATACCCGGGGCAGTGCGGAGTTTGTGCTGCCGAAGGAAGATGTGGAGGTCAAAGTGGGCCGTGTCTTTGACCGCCTGCGTGGTCCGCTGCTCACCAAACCGGCCGTGCGGGTGGATGATCCGAACCGTGTGAGCGATCTCATCCCCTCTCCCCTGCCCGATGTGTTTGAGGGGGAGCAGATTCTTCTGTCCGGCACCTACCGTGGCGAGGCCCCGCTGCATTTCCAGCTCACCGGTGCAGCTGCCGGGGGAGAACGAAAATTCGATTTCACCTTCAACCTCGGCAAGGCCAGCACCGCAAACGCCTTTGTGGCACGACTTTGGGCCAGCAACAAAATCGCATTGCTCAGCGAGGCGATCCGTGACCTCGGTGCCGATGGCGCAACGGGTGGAACGACGGAGCTGGTGAATGAAATCGTGCGCCTTTCCACGCAGTTTGGCATCCTCACGGAATACACCGCCTTCCTGGCTGAAGAAGGCACCTCCCTCGCGGCAGCGCCTGCCAATGCCAGCAAGGCCTATGACAACTACAGCGACAGGGCGATGAAGATGCGCAGTGGTGTCGGCTCCGTCTCGCAGGAAGGCAATTTGAAGAAGGCCGCTGAATCCAAGCATCTCAACGTCCGCAATCGCTTCCTCGATGATAAGATGCAGGCCATCGAGATCACCAGCGTGCAGCAGTGCCAGGCGGGAGCCCTCTTCAACAAAGGCAACCGCTGGACCGACGCGAGCGCCGCCAAGGCCGAGCGCGCTCCTGACCGCACGATCGAGATCGGCAGCACTGAGTTTGGCCGCCTGGTCGATGAACTCGCCGCCGACAACCGCCAGAGCCTGCTGGCCCTGCGTGGCGAACTGCTGCTGCAGCATCGCGGCCAGCTCGTCCTCATCCGCTGAAATTTCTCCCGTCAACTCATCCACAAACACATCCATGAAAACGCAATCCATCCTCATCGCCACGGCCTTGTCCGCGTGCCTCGCCATCGCCAAAGAGGCTCAACCAGCCGCCCCCGTGGCGGAGATAGCCAAGGTCGAAACAACCGCCGCTGACACCCCGCTGGTGCAGATCGCCGTGCTGCTGGACACCAGCGGCAGCATGAGCGGACTCATCGAGCAGGCGAAAACCCAGCTCTGGAAGCTGGTGAATGAATTCATCACCGCGAAACAGGACGGCAAAACACCCGTCGTGCAGGTGGCGCTGTATGAATATGGCAAATCTTCGCTACGGGCGGAAGAGAACTGGATTCGACAGATCCAGCCGCTCACCCGTGATCTTGACAAAGTGTCCGAAGAACTCTTCGCCCTGACGACGAACGGCGGGGATGAATACTGCGGTGCGGTGATTCAGCGGGCGACGAAAGATCTCGCCTGGGATGCGAGTCCGAAAGTGTACAAGGCGATCTTCATCGCCGGCAACGAACCTTTCAATCAGGGGCCCATTGATTCCAAAAAAAGCTGCCAGAATGCCATCGCAAAGGGCATCATCGTGAACACGATCCATTGCGGCGGCGAGGCCCAGGGCATCGCCGAGCACTGGAACCAGGGCGCGCTGCTCGCGGACGGCAAATACCTCGTGATCGACCAGAACCAGGCCATCGTTCATATCGAAGCGCCGCAGGACAAGGAGATTGTGAAACTCAACGAACAGTTGAACAGCACCTACATCAATTATGGAAAGGAAGCACCGATGGCCAAGGCGCGGCAGGTTGCCCAGGACAGTAACGCCGCAGCCAAGGCTGAATCCGGCGCCCAGGTGCAGCGCATCGTCAGCAAGGCCAGCTCAAACTACTGCAATACCGGCTGGGATCTCGTCGATGCCAGCAAGCAGAAGGACTTCGACATCACGAAGATCAAGGAGGCCGATCTGCCCGAGGAGATGAAGAAAATGACCGCCGAAGAGCGCAAGACCTACCTTGAGAAGAAAATCGCCGAACGTGCGGAGATCCAGAAGCAGGTGCTGGCATTGAACAAGGACCGTGAGGCCTACGTGGCAACGCAGCGCAAAGAGTCCGCCAAGACCGACACGCTCGACACCGCCATGACCAAGGCTCTGCGGTCCCAGGCGGAGAAAAAAGGCATCGCGTGGGAGAAATGAACCTTTAAACTTCGCCATGCCTGCCACCATCCTCGTTATTGAAGACGACGCCGCGATTCGTCGCGGCGTCCTGGATGCGCTCAAGTTCGCCGGTCATACAACCTTGGAGGCGAGCGATGGTGAGAAGGGCATGAAGCTGGCCCTGAGTTCGACCTTCGACCTCATGCTGCTGGATCTGGTGCTGCCCCATGCGAGCGGCTTTGACATCCTGAAAGCCCTGCGCCGCGAACGGCCCGGCACACCGGTGATCATCCTCTCCGCCCGTGGTGAAGAAAATGACCGCGTACGCGGCCTGCGGCTGGGGGCGGATGACTACGTGGTGAAGCCGTTCAGCGTGCGCGAACTGCTCGCCCGCGTGGAGGCGGTGCTGCGCCGTGCGCCCGAACGCCAGCCCGTGAGTGAAACGCTCACGATCACCACGGCGACGATTGATTTCGGGAAGAGCGTTGCAAATTTTGGCAATGGCGAGAGTGCAGAGCTTTCCGAACGCGAGCGTGATGTGCTGCGCTACCTTGCGCTGAATCGTGGCAGGCCCGTTTCAAGGGAGGAACTGCTGCAACGTGTCTGGCACATCGAGAACCAGCAGACCGAAACACGCACAGTGGACATGCATATCGCAAATTTGCGCCACAAACTGCGAGATGACGCCGAGTCTCCGCGTGTGATAGTCACCGTGCGCGGCAAGGGCTACCAGCTCACCTGAACCCATGAACTTGAGCTCCAACTTCTACGGCAGTTCCGCCACTCTGAGAATCTTCGCAGCAGCAGCGATTGCGCTCCTGCTGGGCGGATGGGTCTTCTTCGCCTGTGGATGGCATGGAGCATGGCTGGTCAGTCAGATCACTGCGTTCGTGCTGGGCATGAGTTCCTGTTGCCCGCTGGGAGGAATTGCCACCGCAGGCTCTGTGGTCACTCTGGCTGCATGGCTGGTCTGGGGCGTATTGAATTCTGCATCTTGAAGAAAATATGCGCAAACCGCTGCACATCTGGATCACCTTCATCGCCTGCCTCGGGCTGCTGCTCGCGGCGATGGCGTGGGTGAGCTGGCATACGCTGGCGCTGGAGCGTGAGCGTGAAACGGCGGCGCGTGAGGCAGACCAGCAGGAGCGCGTGCGGCTGGCGCTGTGGCGGCTCGATTTCCAGGCGAGCGCTCTCATGATCCGCGAAAATGCACGGCCGCCCTATGATTTCCGGCCGTTTCATTCGCCGGAAGGTCTGATCAACAAGGCGTACGACAATGTGGCGAAGGGGGAGGTGCTGGTGCCATCGCCACTGCTCGCCGAAGTGCCGGAGCATGTGCTGCTGTATTTTCAGATGGACACACGCGGCCAGGTTTTGTCCCCGCAGGTACCGCAAAACAACGAGCGAACTCTGGCGCTGGCGCAGTTTATCAATGCGGATGATCTGACTCGCAGCGAACAACGTTTGAGCGGATTGCGCGAACTGCTCGCCAAACCGGCACAGGTGATCACGCCGCCGCAACAACGCGAGTCCTCGGTATGGAACAGCGGACGTGCAACATCCATGGCCCCTGCTGCGGCAACCTCGCTCAATCGCCAGCTGCTTGCCGAAATGGCCTGCGTGGCCCGCTTTGACATCGATGATTCCAAGACGGCTGAAGCCAATGATGCCAACCTTCCACGCAATCCGGCCTGGAATACCCAGCAAGGCCAGGGGACGTCCCAACAGTTGATGCTGAACAACACGGAGAACTACTCGCGTAATCGTGCCGTCAACCTGCAGGCCGAGGAGGCGATCAAGCAGCAGCCGCAGATCAAGATGAAGGAAGGATCCAGCGCGCTGGCGTATTCCAAAGACAAGATGGCTGAGCCCAAGCCATCAGCAGCGAAGACTTTGAAAAAAGAATCCGCGAAACCGTCTATCAGCAGCAATGGATCCAGCTTCGTCGCTTCCTCAGAACCGATTGCGAAGTCGATGGATGACAAGCAAATGGCGGCTCGGCAGCAACCTCGGGATCTGGCCCCTGCGGCGGCTCCAGCGCCGATGCCTTTGGAGCCGAAAGCGGATGGTGCTGCCCGAGCTTTGGGCAATGAGTCCTCCGCTGCTCCAGCCGTTCCTTCCGCTGTGCAGCCGCCACTCAAAAACGCCCCTGCCGTGAACAGTTCGCGGCCTTTTCAAGGTGTGTGGCTCGGCAGCAACCTCATGCTGACGCGCGAAGCCTTGGTGGATGGTGTGCGCATGGTCCAAGGAGTGTGGCTGGACTGGCCCGCGCTGCGCGAATCCCTGCTGCGGGAGATCACCGATCTGTTTCCGGATGCGAAGCTGGTGCCAGCGGCGAACGCCACCGCTGGAACACGCCCAAATGACGATCCGCTGCGCTTCGCCGCGCTGCCGGTGCGACTGGTGCCAGGTGCCATCCAGCTGCCGCCGCTGCCGTTCTGGACCCCGCTGCGCAGGTCTCTGGGCATCGCTCTCGCTTGTGTCCTGCTCGCGGCCGCAGCTGTGGGGCTGGTGCTTTTCGGCACGGTGGCGCTGAGCGAGCGCCGCGCGGACTTTGTTTCCGCCGTGACGCATGAGCTGCGCACACCGCTGACGACGTTTCGCCTCTACTCCGAGATGCTGGCGGACGGCATGGTGACCGATGAAGCGCAGCGGAAGACCTATCTCGACACCTTGACCGGAGAAGCGAGCCGGCTGAGCCATCTCGTCGAAAACGTGCTCGCGTATGCCCGGCTTGAGCGTGGCAGTGCGAAGGCAAGGGCCGAGAACATCACGATCGGCGAGCTGCTGGACCGCATCCTGCCGCGGCTGCAGCAGCGTGCGGATGCCTGCGGCATGACGGTGCAGGTGCAAGCCACGGAAACGGACCGCAAAACCGAGCTGCAGGTGGACGCTGCGGCGGTGGAGCAGATTCTTTTCAATCTCGTGGACAACGCCTGCAAATACGCTGCTCCGCGTGCGGCGCAGCCGGTGATCCATTTGGAGGCGGACACGGGCGGCAAGTTTGCCATGCTGCGCGTGCGCGACCACGGTGGGGGCATCTCCCGCAGCGAGCAGCGGCGGATTTTCCACCCTTTTCACAAAAGTGCCGATCAGGCGGCGCATTCGGCACCGGGGGTCGGGCTGGGCCTCGCCCTGTGCCGCAGGCTGGCCACGGCGCTTGGGGGAGCGATCACACTGGATGCCGCGCACAAAGATGGCGCATGTTTCATGCTGCGCCTGCCGAAGTAATCAGCTCTCTCCAGCGAGCGTGACAGCCCCCGTGAGGATGACATTGCCCGCATCATCACGGATTTCACCGCTGACCTGCCCGAGGGTGCCGAGCATGCCCTGTAGTGTGCCGCTGAGGTGAAGCGACTGACCGGGGGTGATGCTGCCGAGAATTTTGATCTGGCGTACGGCGGTGAGGCGCATGTTTTTGAGCGGGGTTTCGCCAGGGCGGGTTTGAATGAGGATGCCGCCCAACTGGGCCAGCGCCTCGATCATCAGCACGCCGGGCATGAGCGGGGAACCGGGAAAATGGCCGCGGAGAAACTCCTCATCCCCTTTGAGCTTCCACACCGCTTTGGCGGAGGTGCCGGGATTCAATTCAACAAGTTCGTCAATAAAACGAAACTCAGAACCGTGCGGAAGGGAGGAAAGCGCTTGAATTAGGTCGGCGGAAGATGACATGCTGCGGTCATATTCACGATTCACTCACAGAGCAAACACCAAGATGCGCGCCTGCGCCGATGATCTGTCGTGTGATCATTCAAGTGTGGCATGTTGTCGTGCTGCTGCTGAGCATGATCTACTGGGCCATCGGCGGCCTGTTGTTTGTGCTGGCAGGTGCAGCGCTGGTGCCGGTTCTTCCTGTGGAAAAATCCCGCTCCCTGGGACAATGGCTGCTGAGCGTGGCCTTCCGAGTCTTCCTCACATTCCTGCGCGTGTGCGGCGTGTATGAGTGCGAATACATCGGTTTTGATGCGCTGAAGGATGTCAAAGGCGGGCTGATCATCGCGCCCAATCACCCGGCGCTTTGGGATGCCGTCTTCATTCTGTCCAAAATCCACGGTCTGCGCTGCATTCTCAAGGCTTCATTAATGCACAATCCTTTTCTACGTGGTGCAGCCAAGCTGGCGGGCTTTATCCCCAACAAGCCCGCGCATAAAATGCTGCAGAATTCCATCGAAGCGCTGCGCCAGGGCGACCGGCTGCTGTTTTTCCCGGAAGGAACACGCACGCGAAAGCTTGAGCAGTCCATCAACACTCTCCAGGGCGGCCTGGGCATCATCGCCACGCAGTCGAGCGCTCCGGTGTGGCCGGTGTTCATCGAAACGAACAGCGACTACCTCTCCAAAGGCTGGCCGCTGTGGCATCTGCCAGATCAAAAGATCCGCATGCGCATCACTCTGGGCGAACCGCTGGCCAGCCCGCCGGATGAAAGCGCGGCGGAGTTCACCAAGCGCCTGCGCGAGGTTTTTCTGACTGCGCTCGGCAACCGCCCGAAAGCTTGATGGGAGGTATGATTCGCGGCGTTATCATCGCATGCGTCTGCTGCTCCTTCTACTGACTCTCGGCACCAGCCTCCAGGCGGAGCCGAACATTTTGCTCATCGTCGCTGATGACCAGCGGCCGGACACGATTCGCGCGCTGGGGAATGCTGTGATCGACACGCCGAATCTCGACCGTCTCGTCGCTGGTGGCACATCCTTCTCCCGTGCGTATGCGGGCTACCCCATCTGCCATGTGAGCCGGGCCCAGATTCTTACCGGCAACCCGGCTTTCAAAGCACTGCCGAAGTATCCCGGCGGAGCGATTGATCCCCGCCTCGCCACGCTCGGCGGCACGCTGCAAAAGGCAGGCTATCACACCTGCTACACGGGCAAATGGCACAACGACGGCCACTCAAAACAGCGGGGCTATACCACCACCAGCGGTCTTTATTCCAGTGGTGGTGGCAAGAGTGTCACGCAACCGGACATCGATGATCGCGGCCGCCCGCTCACGGGGTATCGCGGCTGGACTTTCAAGGATGAAAACAACCAGGCCGAACTCGGCAAAGGCGTCGGCCTTCAGTCCGACAACAGCCGGCACATCGCTGATGGAGCAATTCGTGGGATTCAAACGGCACCGAAGGGCAAGCCGCTGTTTCTTCATGTGAATTTTGCTTTTCCTCACGACCCGCGCCAGTGGCCGGCGGGCATGAAGGACCGCTATGACGCGGCGAAAATGCCGCTGCCTGCCAATTTTGCGCCGAAGCATCCCTTTGATCACGGCAACATCGACGGGCGTGATGAACTGCTGCTGCCGACGCCACGCATTGAAAGCGAAGTACGCGAGGAACTGGCCATCTACTATGCCATGATCACCGATCTGGATGCCCAGCTCGGCCGCATTCTGAATGCGCTGCCTGCGCCTGATGACACGATCATCATCTTTACCAGCGACCAAGGGCTGGCGCTCGGCAGCCATGGCCTGATCGGCAAACAGAACGAGTATGAGCACAGCATCCGCAGCCCGCTGATCATCTGCGGTCCTGGACTGCCGAAGAACGAGCGCAGCGCAGCGCTGGTGAACCTGAATGATCTTTTTCCCACGCTTTGCGATCTCGTGGGCATCGCGATTCCTGCCACTGTGCAGTCGAAGAGTCTCGCGCCGCTGCTTCGGCATCAAACCGAGCGTGTGCATGAATTCATCACCGGCGTTTTCACCGATACTCAGCGCATGATCTGCGATGAGCGCTGGAAGTTTGTGCTCTACCCCAAGGCTGGCCGCGAACAGCTCTTCGATCTACAGTCTGACCCTGACGAAATGCACGACCTCAGCGGAGATCCCGCTCACAAGACGACACGGAGTGACTTGAAAGCCAGGCTGGAGAACTGGCGGCGAGAGCAGGGCGATCCGAATTTTTAATCCGGCGTAATCTCCGCCGTGGGCCTGGATGCTTGTCCGCTTCTCCTGTGCTCACGGACGCGCCTCCCAAAGACGACCGCTTTCTTTCTCGGCATCGGGCATTCGATCCAGCCACTCAACACGAACAGGGCCTGATGACCGCCCTCATTGCACTCGATGCCGGTCTTCATGCAATGGGGCGCCGTCTGGTGGCGTTTGCTGTCATTCATGAAGCCGCTCATTTTCCTCGCCGCAGTTGTTGTTTCCGTTCACGCCTCTGACTGGCCGCAGTTTCGAGGTCCCACCGCCGATGGCGTCAGCACGGACACTCATCTGCCGCTGACGTGGAGCGAGAAGGAGAATCTCGTCTGGCGCACGAAACTACCGGGACCTGGTTCATCGAGCCCGGTCATCAGCAGCGGCAAGGTCTTCCTCACCTGCTACAGCGGCTACGGCATCGATGTGAAGAATCCTGGCGACATGAAGAACCTGAAGCGCCACGCCTTGTGCCTCGATGGACAGTCCGGCAAGATTCTTTGGAATCACGAGATTACGACGGATTTGCCGAACCAGCCCTTCACCGGAACCTACATCACCACGCACGGCTACGCATCGAGCTCGGCGGTCACGGATGGCAAAGGCGTGTTCTTTTTCATGGGAAATGCTGGCGTGTTTGCCTACACCGTCGATGGCAAACCGGTCTGGAATGTCAGCGTCGGAGAAAAGGCGCACGACTGGGGTGTTGGTTCTTCGCCCATCCTTTATGGAGATCTGCTCATCGTGAATGCGGCGCACGAAAGCAACCAGCTCCTCGCGCTTGATCGCAAAACTGGAAAGACCGTGTGGAGCGTCAGCGGCTTTCCTGCGTCCTGGAACACGCCGGCCATCGTCAAGGTCAATGGGCATGACGAACTCGTCGTGAACTCCAACGGCAAGCTCCGCGCCTTTGATCCTGCGGACGGCAGGGAACTCTGGTTCTGCAGCAGCATCAAAGCCGCCGAGCTTTGCCCCAGCATCGTCGCCCATGACGGTATCATCTTTGTCCTAGGCCATCCCGGAGGTCAAAGCCAGGCCGTGCGCGCCGGTGGCTCGGGTGATGTCAGCGCCACTCACCTGCTTTGGCAGGCGCAGAAGGGCAGCAACGTCGGCTCGCCCGTTTATAATGACGGGCATCTCTACTTCATCAACGACTCACGCGGAGTCGCCACGTGCCTCGACGAAAGACGGGTGCCGTGGTCTATGAGCAGCCGCTCGCCTCACGCCAGAAACGCGACCGCTGGTATTCCACTCCTCTGCTCGCAGGCGACCGGATGTACTGCGTGGGCCGCGAGACCGGCACCTACGTTCTCGCCGCGAAACCCCGGTTCGAACTTCTCGCCACCAACGTCATCGCCGACGACACCAGCATCACCAACGCCAGCCCCGGGGTCAGCGACGGTCGGATTTTCCTGCGCTCGAATCAATACGCTTACTGCTTTGGGCGGCAGTAAAATTCAAGGTCTCCTGTTTCTATCCTTCCATGAGATACCTCGCTCTCCTGTCCTTGCTCCTTGTCGTGACTGTCTATGCGCAGACTCCCGCCAAAACGAAAGCGCCTGATGCGGTGGACCAGATGGCCGCCGTGCTGAAACCCACACGAATGCTGCCTTACAAAAAGGTCGCTGACCAAGAACTGCTGCTGCACGTCTTCGAACCTGAAGGCTTCCAGACGAGCGACAGCCGAGGCTGCTACCTCATCATTCACGGCGGCGGCTGGACCGGGGGGGCTCCACCGCGCATGTATCCCTTCGCGGCGCATTACGCGAAGCTTGGCCTGGTGGGAATCAGCATGCAGTATCGCCTGCACAGCAAAAAAAACGGCGTCAGCGTCTTTGACTGTGTGAAGGATGCACGGTCCGCCGTGCGTTACATCCGTGCGCATGCGATGGAGCTGGGGATTGATCCGCAAAAAGTCATCGTTAGCGGTGGCTCCGCCGGTGGTCATCTGGCCGCCGCGACGGCCCTCTTTGGCAACGTGAACGAAGACGGCGACGAACTCAAAGTCTCACCGATCCCCAACGCCCTGGTGCTGCTTTTTCCCGTTATCGACACCTCCAAGGAGGGCTATGGCAATGAGAAAATCGGTGAGCGCTGGCAGGAATTGTCCCCCGTGCACCACGTTTGTCCTGGCGTGCCTCCCACACTCATCTTCCACGGCACCGGCGACACCGTCACGCCCTTTGCAGGTGCCAAGGCTTTCCATGAGGCCATGCTGAAGGCGGGCAACCGATGCGAACTCGACATCAACGAAGGCGGAGTGCACGGCTATCTCATGCGCAACAAAGCCCTCTATGATGACACTATGCAGAAGACGAATGTCTTTTTGAAGTCGCTGGGGCTGCTCAAATGAGGTGCTGAAACAGAGAGACCGGGGCTCATTCCTCGATCCAAACTGGGGTGCCCACGGGCACGAGGTCGAAGAGTACGATCATTTCGCGATTGCGCAGGCGGACGCAGCCGTGGCTGGCGGGGCGACCGATGCTGTTTTCATCGTTGGTGCCGTGAATGTAGATGTAGCGCTGGAAGGTGTTTTCATTGCGCGGCTCCGTGCCATGCAGCCAGAGGATGCGCGTGAGCACGAGATCGGACTTTGTTTCCATCCCAGGCTGCCAATGCCCGACAGGCTGCCGTGACTTGAAAATGGTGCCGCAATCCGCGCCGTCGCCGTGCTTTTCCTTTATAATGAAACGGCCCAGCGGGGTCTTGTTGCTACCCTCGGTGAAACCGATGCCAAATTTCGAAGTGCTGCACGGCCACTCGCGCACCAATCGCCTGTCATCAAACAAGCGCAGCCGCTGCATGCCGATGCTGACTTCGAGGTGTGGGTGGGTGAGGCTCATGGAGATTGAATGATCAACTGCGTGCGGGAACTGCGTTTCATAGCATCTGCGGACGGAATTGCATGAGTCAAAAAACGCACTTGACAAAATAGACTGATCGGTCTAATGATTCGCTCATCATGAGCGACCGCACGACCAAAGAACGCATTCTCGACGCAGCTGAAGGGCTGATGCTTGAGAAGAGCTTTCACTCGGTCGGGCTGACGGAAATCCTGGAAGCGGTGAAGGTGCCCAAGGGCTCGTTCTATCACCACTTCAAATCCAAGGAACAGTTTGGCGTGGAAATGCTGAAGCATTACGTGGCCGATGCCACGGCCTACAAGAAGCAGTTGCTGCTTTCCGACACGCCTGAACCGGACCCGCTGAAGCGACTGCTCAGTTTTTGCGAAGGCACGATCTGCCGTGTGCTGGAAACGAAGGGGAAATGCCCCTGCCTGGTGCTCAAGCTGGCCGCCGAGGTGGCTGATATGAGTGAAGCGATGCGCGAGGTGCTTGCGGCTGGAAATCGCGAGGCGATAGCCATTCTGGAGCAGGTGCTGCAGGAGGGCCTAGACAAGAAGAAGATCGCCAAAACCGTGCGCCCTGCCGAAGCGGCCGTGATCATTCATGACCTGTGGAATGGTGCCATGCAGCGCTCTGCCATCTGCCGTGACGCGACTCCTCCACGCGAAGCACTGAACTTCATTCGCACGCTGCTCACTCCGTAATTTTCTTTTTAGCCCATCATAAACCGACCGGTCTATTCTTAACCAAACCCATCCCTATGAAACCCATCGCCCTCACCACTGAAACCTTCGACACCACCCTCGCCAACACTGACCAGCCCGTCCTCGTGGACTTCTGGGCTGAGTGGTGCGGCCCGTGCAAAATGATGTCGCCCATCCTCGACCAGCTTGCCACGGAACAGGCAGGACGTGCCACCATCGCCAAGGTGGATGTCGACGCCTTCCCGGACCTCCAGGCCCGCTTTGGCATTCGCGCAATCCCGACGCTCATCGTCTTTAAAAACGGCCAGCCTGTGATCACAATCACCGGAGTGAAAAGCAAGGGCTTCCTCGAAGCCGCACTCGCAGCGTGATCTCCCCCTCTCCCCAAAACCAAAGCCCAAACACAAAGACCATCATGTCCATCGACCTCACTCAACGTCCCCCGCGCAGCCCACGCGTCCGCCTTGGCGGCTACGTTCTGCTCCCACGTCTGCTCGACAAATGCCGTGCTGAAATCGCCGGGAAGAACGGTGACTATCACTACAACTGCCCGCTGGATCAGCGGTTCCTCAGTTTCACAGGCATCGACCATGAGGCCCTGAAAACCGAGGCGGCCAAAGGCCTGGGTGACGCCGACATGTTCGCCTGGATCGAAAAGAGTGCGCTGCACAAACGCAGCGACTACGAGATCGCCCACTGGAGCGAATACCGGGAAGCTGCCGTGCCTGCTGACAACGAAAGCCGCGAGTACATCAGTGCGCAGATCGCGAAGGCGGGAGGTTCTGCACGTGAAGACATCGGCACGTGGTTCGATTTCCTCGATTTCGACGACCACGTCTCCTTCGGCGGCAAAGCCTGATTCTATTTTCCACTCCCTCTAGACCCAAAATCCAATGCAAACCTCATTCCAAAACAAAGTCGTACTCATCACCGGAGCCACCAGCGGCATCGGCAAAGTCAGCGCTCTCGCCTTCGCCAAAGCCGGGGCGAAAGTCATCGTCAGCGGCCGACGTGAAGCCGAAGGTCAGTCCGTCGTGGCTGAAATCAAAGCCGCAGGTGGTGAAGCCACTTTTGTGAAAGCGGACGTGGCCGTGGAGGCTGATGTGGCGGCGCTCGTGGCCAAGACAGTGGCGACGTATGGCCGACTCGACGTCGCTTTTAATAACGCGGGCGTCGAACTCACCGGCGCCATTGTGGAAACCACCGAGGCGGACTACCGCCGTGTCTTTGACATCAATGTCTGGGGTGTGATCACCTCCATGAAGCATGAGATTCCCGTCATGCTCAAGCAGGGCGCGGGTGTCATCATTAATACCAGCAGCGTGGCCGGACATGTGGGAATGGCAGGTGCGAGCATCTACGTGGCCAGCAAGCATGCGGTGGAAGGCCTCACGAAAGCGGCGGCGCTGGAATATGCCAAACTGGGCATCCGAGTGAACGCCGTGGCACCTGCTGCGATCGAGACGGACATGATGAACCGCTTTACGGGTGGTGGAAATGAAGAGGCGCTCAGCTACATGCGGTCTCTGCATCCCGTGGGCCGTTTGGGACGCTCTGAGGAGATCGCCAATCCGGTGCTCTTCCTGGCCAGCGACGCGGCCTCATTTATCACCGGTGCCTCGCTGAATGTGGACGGTGGCTTGCTTGCGCAGTAACAGTAACGTCATGACCCCACTCGAAACCATCCACGAAATGTATCGCGCCATGCGCGCGGGGGATGACGCCGCCTTCACCGCGCTCTGCACCGACGATCTCGTCTGGCAGCAGAGCGCGGGTTTTCCCGGCGGCTCCACCTGGCATGGTGCTGCTGCGGTGATTGAAAATGTTTTTCGTGCCAATGCCAAACGCTGGACCGGCTTCGCTTTCACTGAAGAAGAAATGTTCGCCACCGGTGACCGCGTTGTCGTCTTGGGACATTACAGCGGCACCTCTCCCGCCACTGGCAAAGCCATGCGCGCCGCCGTGGCCCACGTCTATGATTTAAGAGACGGCCGGATCGCCCGCTTTCGCATGTTTGCCGACACGCAGCCGATGTGGGAGGCGATGGCTGAGTAGAAATTAGTAAGGTGGCAACAAGCGGCGGAAGCCGTGCAGGATCACAATGGCAAGGAAGAACAGGTTTCGCAGAGGAATGGCGGGCCAGAAAAATCGAGGAACGAGGCGATTCTCCGAGGCAAGCGCATCTGCCACTCGCCGGATGTAATTTACCGAGCGCGGCCAGTCGCAGATGCCGTCGATCCATGCAGGTGGGATGCCTGCCTCCCCGGTTTCAGCACCACAGATGGCTCCTGTGATCGCCGCCACTGTGTCCGTGTCTCCACCGCACTGGATGACTGAGCGAACAGCTGATTCGAAGTCACCGCGATGCCGCAGCCATGCGAACAGTGCCACTGCAACTGTGTTGGGTGCAAAGCCGCTCACACCGTATCCACAGCCAATTTCCTCCGCATATTCCAGCACGCTCTTCTGCATGCTCAAAGCAGTCGTCAATACTGCAAAGCGCGTTTTCATCTCGTCACTGACGATGAGCTTCTCCAACACGAGTAACGCTTCATGCGAAGAGCGGTGCTGTGCGGCCATGGAAGCAGCTTCCGCAACCAGGAGTGCGGATTCTTCCGCGCGGGGATCTGTGTGTGTCAGACGGCATGCGGCGAGGGCGAATGTCTGGCGTTTCGCAGCATCATCGCCAAACACCACACCCATGATCGCGCTGCGCATTGCTGCTCCATTTCCCGCCGAATAAACCCCGGCTTTCGCGGCGGGGAATCCTATCCACTGCCGAAGGATGGCCTTTGCTGTGCTCAAACCGACACCTGCGGGCAGGGCCAGGAGCCACCAGCGCAACTTCCAGCCGAGTGCGCGTTGCATGGCTGCTGCATCGTTTGGGCGCTCTATCAGCGCAGCCGCAAGCATCTGCGTGTGCTCCGTGTCATCGCTATACATGCCGCGTCCGAAGATGAACCGATGATACTCGCCAAGCTTCATCGCTGCTACGCGCTTGCGATGCAAACCTTCAGCCGGCAGCCCAAGAGCATCGCCCACCGCAGTGCCAAGCAGGCAGCCAAGGATGGCTTGCTTTTGTTGTGATGAATTCATGGAAGGGGGCTGCTCGTATTAGTCTGTTTCCGGGAAGCGTCTGGTCACCTCGATCTGACCGACGATGTGCCGGTTGAATTCTTCCAGCTCTTCGGCAGGCACCCAGAGCTCACGATGCACAGCGCCGCCTACGAGCCGTTCTTCAAAGCGACTCAAATATTCGGTTTCCACCTCGAAGCGTGTGACAAAACCCGAGCCCGAAGCGGGCAAGTTCCAATCACGCGCGATTTGAATCGCGTAGTCCTCATTCATGACGGGATAAAAGATCGGCTGCTCGGGCAGACGCGGTGGAAAGGCTTTCCAGCCTGAATCCTCAATCAGTTTCAGTTCCTTGGGGCCCACAGGGCGATAGAGAGTGGTGGTATTCATATCTCGAAAAGGAATCCCTTCTTCTTCAGGCGCTCATACTTCACGGGATCGAAGCGGAAGAGCTGGGCGGGGCGGTGGGCGCCTTCGCGGTGTTGTTCTTTGAGGGGGATGAGGAGGTCGTAGCTGAGGACTTTTTTGCGGAAGTTGCGTTTGTCGATCTCGGTGCCGAGGACGCTCTCATAGAGGCGCTGGAGCTGGGTGAGGGTGAACTTGGGAGGGAGGAGCTCGAAGCCGACGGGCTGGTAGGTGAGCTTGCCGCGGAGGCGGGTGAGGGCGGCGGCGAAGATTTCGGCGTGGTCGAAGGCGAGCGGGGGGATGTCTGTCACGGGGAACCAGCGGGCCTCGGCGGCGTCTGTGGAGGCGGCGGTGGTGTGGTCGGCGGGTTTGGTGAGTGCGTAGTAGGCGACGCTGACGACGCGCTCGCGGGGGTCGCGGAGGACGGTGCCGAAGGTGTAGAGCTGCTCGAGGAAGAGGTCTTTGAGGCCGGTTTCCTCCTCGAGCTCACGACGGGCGGCGTCATCGAGGGTTTCCTCGACACGGACGAATCCGCCGGGGAGAGCCCAGTGGTCTTTGAAGGGGGCGAGACCGCGGCGGATGAGGAGGACCTTGAGGGCGCCGCCGTCGAAGCCGAAGACGACGCAGTCCACGGTGAGGGCTGCTCTTGGGTATTCGTAGGTGTGCTTCACACACGAAGTAATGTGTATTTTTCTCACGAAGTCAAGACGGGAGTTTTTGGGGAGGTGGATCGAGGACGAATCAGAGGGGCGTCAGCAGGTTGTGGATGGCGGGCGGCTTGGGAGGTTTGTCCGGAACCGGCTGCTGCGAAGCCGCGAAGCGAACCCGGGACTACAATACGAAGAGCCGGAAACAGACGGGCTAAAGCCCGAACTACGTACGGGGACGCTGACGCGGGGATGGAGCCGCTTGAGAGTTAAATGGGACGTTTTGATCGAGGATGATTCAATGGAGCGAAGGTGCAAAAAGGCTCGAACCCGCAGGGTGTGGCGATGCGGTTTGATCGAGGACGAGTTCGAGTAGGAGGACGATTTTGGGGACCGCGGCGCACTGCTTGGTCCCTTTACCGGGCCTTGCATCCGGCGGGTGAGGCCTTACTATCGCAGCCCCTTTTGAACCAACCCCTCGTTAGTAGAATACCATGAGCACCCTGAAGAATGTCGCCATCGTCGGAGCCACAGGCGCTGTGGGCGCGGAGATGATCCGCTGCCTGGAAGAGCGCAAGTTTCCCGTCGGCCAGCTTACCCTCCTTGCCTCCGCACGCAGCGCGGGGAAGAAGCTGAAGTTCAAGGGTGAGGACATCACCATTCAGGAGCTGACGCCGGATTCCTTCAAGGGGATCGACATCGCGCTGTTCAGCGCGGGTGGCGGCATCTCGCGTGACTTTGCCCCGCATGCGGTGAAAGCCGGAGCGGTGGTGGTGGACAATTCCTCCTACTTCCGCCAGGACCCGAGCGTCCCGCTGGTGGTGCCGGAAATCAATGCTGAGGACGTGAAGGGCCACAAGGGCATCATCGCGAACCCGAACTGCACGACGGCGATCTCGCTGATGGCGCTGTATCCGCTGCATCAGGCGTTTGGTGTGAAGCGCATCTTTGCCTCCAGCTACCAAGCAGTGTCTGGCACGGGCGCGCAGGCGATTGAAGAACTGGCGAACCAGTCCCGTGAATGGGCGAGTGAAAATCGCGCCTGGGACGCTGCGAAGCTGGACAGCAAGCCGCACGTGTATCCGCATCAGATCGCCTTCAATGCGATCCCGCATGTGGATTCCTTCCTCGATTCAGGCTACACGAAGGAAGAGATGAAGATGGAGAACGAGGGGCGCAAGATCATGCACCACGACAAGTTCCGTGCGTCCGTGACCTGCGTGCGCATCCCGGTCTTCCGTGCGCACAGCATCGCGATCAGCGCGGAGTTTGAAAAGCCGGTGACGGTGGAAGCGGCACGTGAGGTGCTGAGCAAGGCGCCGGGCCTGGATGTGCTGGATGATCCGGCGAACAAGCAGTACCCGCTGGCGCTGGACATCGCGGGCCGTGACAACTGTGCCGTGGGCCGCATCCGCATGGACTGCGCGCTGGACAATGGCCTGGCCTTCTGGGTCGTGGGTGACCAGCTTCTCAAAGGGGCGGCGCTGAACGCGGTGCAGATCGCGGAGTGCCTGGTGTAAGCAGATCGACCAAGCAATGATTCAACAAAAGGCGGGGCCGATGAGGTCCCGCCTTTTTTGTGGGGGCATGCCAGCCCTGGCTTGAGGCGTTTTCTTTTTGATTTTGGGCAGCCAATCAAGGGTCTTACAATTTCCTTACAACGTACTCACAAGCTGCTGACTCATTTTTTTTGCTCAGTGGGAGAATAGTCACAGATCAAAGGAACGCGGGCATCGGCCTGATCCTCATGATCACCCTTTTCTCAAGTGTGGTTATCCTTCTGGCTGTTGGAAACTCTACGAATCACCGGGGCGGACTCAAAAAGTCCGCCCCGGTTCTTTTTATGGTTTTTATACATTTTAGATGACCGGATAAATCGCGAGGCTAAATTATACGCCTCGCGCATGCTCCAACGCCGTTCCACGATCCTGTTCATCATCCTGGTGATCCTGCCGCTAGCTCTGCTGGCGTGGCTGGGGACGTATCTCATTCGCGATGCGGAAAAGCGCACTGATGCCTCCATGCAAGCCATTCTGGCTGAGCGCCTTAGCTCGGCTGATCAACATCTCCTGCATGACATGCGACAGCTTACTGACCGGCTGGATGTCTGGGGGGCGCAGAGCATTGGATCTGCCCGTCTGATGTCTCAGCGGCTGGCAAAGCACCCGTGGATTGCTCAGACTTGGTCTGTGACTGGCGAGGGAGAAACCGCGCCTGTCGAGTCTTTTGAGGGCCTGGCCGGATATCAGCCTGGAGAGATTTTCAAAGCCGAGGAACGCATCAAAGCCATTCTGGAGTCCACGCGTAATCCGGACAGCATGCCGCAATTTGTGTCCGTCTTGGAGGATGGAGGCCCGCCGTTTCAGCGCGTCTATGTTTCTTCCAGCAAGCTTTCAGCCTCTCAGCGACGCTCATCTGAGTGGATGACGTACCTCAAGATGTTTGGCTACCACATTGACGACCGTCCGGTGCAAACAGGGACCCCCATGTCCTGGAGCGGCTGGCATGTGGGCGATTCCGTTTTTATGTACTGGCACCGGTTTGCTGATGGCAGCCTGAGCTGTGCCTTGCTGAACCCGCAGAAGCTGATGAACTCCTTGTTTCAGCGCCTGCCGCAACCGGGGCTGGCCATCCCGCCCGGCCGCATGATGCTGACAACGGTGAAGGGCATCCCGCTGCACGAATGGGGCAAGCGTTTGCCCGGGTCTGAGCGCCCGCCAGCAGCGCATCGGGCTTGTTCAGAGCCGCTCTCACAATGGGAGATGGCCTACACGCCGGCGAATGAGGAATTTCCCAAGCCCTACCTTTTCCCGATTTTACTGGGCGTCAGTTCCGGCATTGTGCTCGTCTTTGTGGTCGGCTGGCTCTATTTCCATGAGAGCGCCAGTGAGATCCGCGTGGCGCAGCAGCGTGTGACTTTCGTCAATCAGATCTCTCATGAGCTGAAGACGCCGCTGACCAACATCCGCCTCTATGCCGAAATGGCGGCGCATCGTGCGGAGTCGCAGGGAGATACCATCGCGAAACGCCAGCTCGGTGTGGTGGAGGCTGAGACCTGCCGTCTGGACCGCCTGATCCAAAACGTGCTGAACTACGCCCGGCAGCAGCGTGACAAGCTGACCATTCAAACCAAGCCGCTGGCGCTGGATCAAACCGTTTCGCGCATTGCGGAATTCTGGAAGCCGCTGCTGGAGACCAAAGGGTTTGAAATCGTCACTTCCTTTAACGGGCCTGAGACTATCATGGCTGACCCCGACGCCATCGAACAGATCCTAGGCAATCTGATTTCGAACGTCGATAAATATGCCAACGCCGGCAAGTGGATCGCCATTCACACGGAGCATGATGAGCGCAATGCCAGGATCATCGTGGAGGATCACGGACCAGGCATTCCGTCCGGCAAGCGCCGCACGGTTTTCGAGCCCTTTGAACGCCTGCGCTCTGACCTCGCGGAAGGCGTGAGCGGAACCGGCATCGGATTGACCATCTCGCGCGAACTGGCACAATTGCATGGCGGTTCGCTTACGGTGTGTCCTAATTACCGCGACGGCGCACGCTTCATTCTCACCCTCCCCAACCAGTCATGACCAAAATACTCATCGCCGAAGACGACGACCACACGCGTGATGCCCTGCGTGAAGTGCTCACCATGGAGGGCTACCAAGTCATCCCCGCAAGCGACGGCCTGCAGGCGGTGGATTTTTTCCGCGCTGAGAGTCCCGACTTCGTCTGCCTGGATGTGATGATGCCCGGCCTCAACGGCTATGAGGTGTGCAAACAGATCCGACGTCAGGATGAAAAGGTGCCCATCCTCTTCCTCACGGCCAAAGCCGAGGAGATCGACACGGTGCTCGGGCTTGAACTCGGTGCGGATGACTACATGACCAAGCCCTTCGGAGTGAAGGAGATCATCGCCCGCATCCGCGCCATTCTGCGCCGCACGGCATCGCGTGGCGGTGGCAGGACGGATGATGACTTCACCATGGACGATCTGCGCATCGTCCCGACAGAGCTGCGTGCCTACCGTGACAAGGTGGAACTGGCCCTGAGCCCACGGGATGTGAAAGTGCTGCGACTGCTCTATGACCGCCGTGGGAAGGTCATCGACCGCAATACCTTGGCTGACGAAGTCTGGGGCGTGGATTATTTTCCGGAAAGCCGTGCGCTGGACCAGCACATCTCTCAATTGCGCAAGCGCATCGAAAAAGACCCGGCTCAGCCGAGAATTATTCGCACTGTGCATGGTGCAGGCTATCGCTTTGAATGACATGTGATTGCGTCTGCGTAGAATGACGTTCACGTTTGTCATTCTCTCCCATGCTCACCTTCGACGCCCACCTCGACCTCAGCCTCAACGCCCTCGGCGGATTCAATCGCGACCTTCGCCTGCCTGTTCATGAGATTCGACTTCGTGAGGCCGGGATGACGGGCAAAGGACGCGCCCGTGGCACCACTGCGTTTCCAGATATGCGGCGTGGCAAGGTGGGCCTCTGCGTGGCCACCCAGCTTGCGGGTTGCATGCCGGGGCCATCTCCCATCGCGGGATGGATGTCTGCGGAGCAGGCTTGGGCGGAAACGCAGGGGCAGCTTTCGTGGTATCGCGCCATGGAGGAGGCGGGTGAGATGCGCCAGATCACCAATGTGCGTGAGCTTGATGAGATGATCGCGCTCTGGAATGACGAATCGATTCCCGATGACAGCAAAGCCATTGGCTACATTCTTAGCCTTGAAGGGGCTGACTCCATCCGCACAGTGGGGCATCTTGAAAAAGCGTGGGAGCAGGGACTGCGGGCGATGGGACCTGCGCACTACGGCGTGTGCCGTTATGCTTTGGGTCATGACAAGGTGGGGCCCCTCCCCGCTGGTGGCAAAGAGCTGATCCAGGAAATGGATCGGCTGGGCATGATCCTTGATGTGACGCATCTCAGCGATGAGTGTTTCTGGCAGGCGCTGGAGATTCATCAGGGCACCGTGTGGGCCAGCCATAGCAACTGCCGCGCCCTAGTTCCTGATCCGCGCCAGTTTTCGGATGATCAGATCAAAGCACTGATCGCACGCGGCGGCGTCGTGGGTGCAGCGCTGGATGCGTGGATGATGGTTCCGGGCTGGGTTCGTGGGAAGACGACTCCGCAGGAAATGGGACTCAAACTCGAAGTGATCTGCGACCACATCGACCATGTGTGCCAGCTTGCAGGGAACGCTTTGCACAGCGGCATCGGCACGGATCTCGATGGTGGCTACGGCACCGAGCAGACGCCGGAGGATCTGAATACCATCGCGGATCTTTCCCACATCCCCGCCATGCTCGAAAAGCGTGGCTACAAGGCTGAGGACATCGCCAACATCATGCATGGCAACTACCTGCGCCTGCTGCGTGAAGCGTGGGCGGAGTGATGCGAAAGGACGAACATGGATGTTCGTCCTACATCTGGGCGCGGTGACTCAATCGCAGGTGATGCGCTTCTCGCCGGAGGCCAGTTCATCAACCGCAAATTTCACGGGCAGGAACTGCTCGATCAGCGCCATGTTCGTCCGTGTGTGGTCGCTGATCGCCAGCGTGTGAAACACGCCGCCACCTGCCAGTGCCATGGGCAGCAGCAGTTGATCGGCGAGATGTACTCCCACGGGGGCGGTTGAGGCGAGATATGAGCGCAGTCCTTTCGCGGCGCCTGTGGCCACGGCTTCGGAGGATTTGCCCTGCTGCGCGATGCCGCTGCTGATCTCGCACACGTTCTCAAAGCGTGCGCCGAGGAGGATGGTATTGCCGGGGCCGAGGCTGTCATTCGCGTAGCGAAGTTCGATGGCGCTGTCCGGCCAGGCGAGGAGAGCGCAGGCCGTCGAGATTTCGCGCTCGGCGATGTCGCGATGCAGATGCGCATGGAGGACACGACCGAACGTTTCCACCGCGTCTCCGCGATCGATGAGCTTGAGCTTTTTCCACTTTTTGAGTGGGTGGATTTCTGCCGTAATGACACCGCCACCTGCCTGCATGAATCCATGGCGCTCCAGCTTAGCGGTGGCCTTCACGCCCATGCGCTGAACTACTGGCAGATAGCATTGCTCGATGAATTCAAACGGAGGAGCCATGGGATTGTGCGTGCCTCCTTCGATTCGCAGCGTGCTTGATGCTTCCGCATGCAGCAGCGCGGGCAGCAGGGTTTGCAGGACGAGGGTGGTGCTGCCGCCGGAGCCGATGAGGAAGGTGTAAGCGCCGGCCATGACTTTCCCAGGGTGGAACACGAGTTCCACCGATCCGAGTTCCGCGCCATCGACGCTTGCTTCGCAGACTTCTGCGGCGGCTTTCACGCAGGTGAGATGCTGACGCATCAGCCCGGGCTTGGGCCGCTTGCCACGGATGTTTGTCATCCGAAATGGACGCCCGGTGACGAGGGACAGGGAGAGCGAGGAGCGCAGGAGCTGGCCGCCGCCGGACTCGCCGGAAATTTGGAGGATGGGGGTGGATTTCATGTCTGTTAGGCAGGCATCAATGCGCATGACGTGGCTGTGACCTCGGCGGGATCGCTTTCAAAGGAAAGAATGAGAGATTTCAAATGCCAGATCCCGAGTAAAAAAATCAAGAAACCGATGGCCATGAAAATCAAACAACCCGCTCCCGCCAATTTCGATTGGAAAGATTGAGGTTCGGGTATGTGGAGTGCATCGACACGACGCACTCCGCTGAATTCTACACACTCAGCTGCAATGGGAGCTTCTCCTTCAGCAATCGCAATATCAATGGCATCGCGGAGGGCCATCAGACCGCTCCGATCACCAGACAGCATCATCCTTCCAGAATCGTGATCCTCATCTACTTCTACCCATGTTGAAATGGGCTCTGTTTTTTGACTGTTCACAAATTATGTGGGTTAACGCTCATTTTCTCAATCATCCGCCTCAGCCGCGTCCTTGATGACGAAGCGGGCTTTGAGTTTGCAGACCTGCTGGGCCAGACCGGCGGCTTCGACGCTGCGGAGGACTTCTTTGAAATCCTTGTAGGCGTTGGGGGCTTCGTCGATCGGGTACTGGCGGGCGTTGTAAAGGATGTCGTGGGTTTCGAAGTCGGCATCGACGCTTTTTTGATCCAGCGTGCGTGCGGCGGCCTTGCGGCCCATGCAGCGGCCGGCGCCGTGGTTTACGCTGTAGCAGCTTTTCACGGCATCGGGTTTCGCCACCATGATCACGGAGCCATCGCGGGGATTACCCGGCAGCAGGATTGGGTGACCGGTATTGGCGAAAGGGGTGTCCTTGAGCGCGTGGTGTCCACCGGGGAAGGCGCGTGTGGCGCCTTTGCGGTGGACCCAGGCGAGCTGGTTATCGACCACTTCTTGACGTGCGATGTTGTGGCTGATGAAGTACACAAGCTGGCCTTTGGTACCTGGCAGCACTTCCTGGAAGGCCTCCAGCACGAGGGCGTTGATGAGCATGTGGTTCACGGTGGCGAAGTTTGCCCCGAGAGCCATGTCATCGAGATAGGCATCCGCTTCGGGAGTACCGAGCGGTGCATAGACGAGCTGTTTGTCCTCGGCAGGAAACGACAGGCCCCAGGTGCGGAAGAAGCCTTCCAGCGACTTGAACTGGCGCTGCGCCAGGATGTTACCAAACCCGCGGGATCCGCAGTGGCTGAGGAAGGCGACGTAATTGTCCTGCAGGCCGAAGACCTCGGCGGTCTGACGCATTGCTGGATCATCGGCAAGCTGAACGACCTCGCACTCACCAAAGTGGTTTCCACCTCCGTAGGAGCCGAGCTGCATCATCTTGTTTTCGAAACCGGCGAAGCCGTTGAAGGAGCGCATCTTGTCGAGGCGCTCGTTCAACGTGGAGACGTTTCCATCGTGGCCGAGGTGCGCGCTGTCCTCGCAGCGCAGCGCCCACTCGGGCGGGATGCCGAGTGCTTCGCACACGCTTTTGCTGGCGCCTTCGGTGCACGCCTGCACACCAAGAGCCTCGGAAACGCGGCGCGATTTTTTCGCCTCGCGCTGACCACGGCCTGCGCCGGTTGGAGTGCGGAGCAGGATGGCGTCGATGAGTTGACGGCGGATCGCTTTGTCCACGATCGCATCGGCAGGGATGTTCATCTGCAGCAGGGACATGGAGCACTTGATGTCCACGCCCACGGGGCCTGGATAGATGTGGGTTGGCGAAACCATCACGCAACCGACTGGGGCACCGTAACCGGCATGCGCGTCGGGATTGAGCACAAGATCGGTCACGCCAGGAGCGGAGCGCGAGTTGAGAGCCTGATCGATGCAGGTTTGGTCAAAGCCGGAACGAATCGCTTCTGTACCGATCACAGTGATCGGTTTACCTGCGTTGTTGCGGGCAGGCAGGATGGCTTCGGCTTCGGCGGTGATGTGGAATGGGGAGGTCATGGTTGGAAAAATGAAATGGGGAAAATTTGGCTTGGTTTATTGAGCGGCGTGATTTTGAAGGACGCCGAGAAGCTTTTGCTCGGCTTCCATAATTTGTCGTGCTTGGAGCTTGAACCGGCGATTAGGAGCACCCTCGCGAGTCCAGGCAAAATCGCGCCAGAGAGCGAGAACGGCAGGGCCATCGGAGAAGCCCTTGAGGCGGTCGAGCAATGCATCTCCGTAAGCGGAGAGAGAGGCTTGAAGACGCAAAGACTCGTCGTTGAGACTTTCTTTTATTCGCAGTTCGAAGGATGGAAGTTCTTCCTCACGAGCCAGCATCTCCATGCGACGCACTCGCAGCTTGGAAGCACGCTCTTTGTCTTCACGTGTGAGGGATTTGGGCTTCAAGTGCTGCGCACGAGCCACACGCGCGCAATACGAGCAGAAGCAGCCGCAATCGCTGACATAGCGGTCTTTCGGATGAGCGATGATATCGAAAGATGTTTCGAGATAGGTGCCAAAGAAGTTTGCGAACGGCACCATTTCATCGGTGAGCGGGCGGCAATCATTCGGAAGATTGTAGAAGTGTGTTTCCACCCAGGCCCTGGCGGCGTGACCGGCATCCGTCACATCATGAGCCTTCATGACGGGAACGAATCCCTCACGGATGGCATTCCCGAGCCACTGCAAAAGCTTGAAGCAACGGCTTTGTATGGAGAGAGCGAATTCAATATCGGTTTTGGAAAGCATTGAGGTAGAAAATGGCGGTGACGACAAGGATTTGATGAAACGTTTTTTCTCCGCTCTACCACTGAGCTACGGTCCCGTAAGGTGGGACCGGTGGGACTCGAACCCACGGCATGAGGCGTCTTGATGCATGTAGTTCCATCGGGCATTCGTCACCATTTTTGGGGAAATGGGAACAGCGCTGACTGGCTGAAAAGAAGAGATGGCGACAAGGGTGAAGAGACTTCTCCGCATTGCTGCGGGGCGGGATTTGAACCCGCTGGTTACGATGTAGTCCGCTCCGGCATTCGCCAAAGGTGGGTGTTAAGATTGAAAAAGGTGACGGCGACAAGGAGGTGAGAAACGTGAGCCAATTGCTCTACCACTGAGCTACTGACATGCTCGCGCATGACAGGCAGGGCTCGAACCTGCGGCCGACTGGTTAAATGTAGTTCCTCGGGGCATTCGCCATCATTTGGAAAGGGTTGGGATGGAGCCTGGTGACAAGAATAGGAGAGACGCAACCGTGAAAATGTAGTCCGCTCCGGCATTCACCAGGCTCCAAAGTTTGGGTTGTTAAAGAGGGGTCTTTTCGATTTCGCCGACCCAATGGGCGCTGCTGAGTTCGCCACGGGCAAAGGCGGCGATCACGTTGAACACGGCATCCGAGAAGCCACCGATGTTGAGGATGTCTTCGCGCTCCTGGGCCTGGGTGCTCGCATATGGCTGGATGTCCAGGCACACGAAACGGGCTTTCGGATTGCGTTGTTTGAAGATGTTCCACTGGTTCATCGTCACGGTCGCGAGACCGCGGCGGGAGCCATGGGTGTCCATCCACGACTCGTTGTCGGAGACATAGATGATCAGATCTGCCTGCACCTTGCGGGCATTGAGATCGATGAGCACGGCGCTGCAGTTCGTCCCACCACAAGGCAGGGACGCGAGCTTTTGTGCGTTCGTCATCACGGAATCACGTGGATTCAGCGACACACGAACGACGTTGTTCTCGAATGGCAGCACTTCGGCATCACGGTTTTGGCGCAGGAAGGCGGCGGCCACCAGGGCGGCCACATCGATGCAGCGCACCTTGCTGGTGGCGCCCTTGCGGACACCGGTCACAGCGGAGTGCATGGACCCGGACACGTCCGGAGCCACGACCACCTTTCCAGCCACCACCGGCACGTTGGAGACCGAAATCTCCATCGCATCCTGGAGGGCTTCCTTCACCTCATGCGGGACTTCCGCGCCGACGTTGAGATAGGCGGCCAGGAGCTGATAAGGGAACACCTTGGAGCGGCGCACCTGATCCTCATGGCGCAGGCGGCTGGCCACTTGGCGGGTGATCTCCTTGATGGAGAACACGCCGTGACGGGCGAAGGTGTTCAGGTTCATGCGGGTCATCTGCCATGGGGCACGACGAGCGATGGCCTGCCACTGCTCTGCCGTCAAAGGCAGGGCGGTGAGCAGCTGAAACGGCACGTCCGGCGGATCTCCCGCAGGCTCGGCTTTCCAGGCCTCGAACTCACGCACGATGCGTGGCAGCGCCGAGGACTCATGCTTGCGACCGATGAGGTAGCCATAGAGCGCCTCACGGCTTTTCGTGGCAGGGTGCGGGTGCACCATTTTCACGATGTCTGCCAGCGAAGGCGACTGACCCACGTCGGCGCGGAAGATGGCCTCGTCCGAACGAGTCTCGAACCAGCGGCGCACGAGGCGCTTTGGCAGAGACCCGAGCGACTTACGACCCGTCACGCCTGAGCGCAGGATCTGCACGAAGTTGCGCAGCATCTTGGCGTCGTCGATCACGCGATCAAAGATCAGCTCCAGGCGTTCGGCATCGCGGGCGGCCAGGACGGCGCACAGCAGCGCCGGCACATCCTTCATGAAACCTTTCTGGCGGCAGTGAAGCGCCGTGCGGGCGATGAAGTCTGTCGGAACTTTCTCACACAGCTTCAGCACCTGCTGAAGCTGATCTTCCGCCGTGGCGTAAAAGGTGCTGTTGAGGCAGCCGGTGGCTGCATACTGAGCCAGCGCATGACGAGGCGTGAGCTGATAGGCCAGGCCACCAGCTTCATTGAAGCTGTCAGCCTTTGGAGTCAGAGCGCCGCGGAGGGTCGAAAAGAGTGATTTGCTAGCCATGGTGTTTGGTTTGGGTTGGTCGTTTGTGCGTGCCAATACCTATTGCTAGTGCCGTGCCAAGTGCTCATGACCAGGATCCTGAAAGACGCTGGAAGCCTTGTAAAACAAGGGCCTCATCAATTTTAAGATTATTTTTTCGGGCAAACGGCGATGTTTTAAATTCCGGTTGTTATCTCCAATGAAATATTGTTTTATCTTTCGGGATAGTTTATTCAGATACTCATTCGTTGAGTGCTTCCGTCAGTTGCTTTACATGTGTTTTAGACCAACTTCATGAGTGATGCAGTCCCCAGTTCCAGCTCAAGAGAAACCCACGCAACGCAGCCAGGACAAGGCAGCGGCGGGGGGCTTGCGGATGCCGCAGCACTCCTCAGCGCAAGCACTGGAACTGATGCAGCGGAATTTAGGACACTCGATGCCCTCGGTGATCGACAGGCTGCGGAGCAAAAACTGATCGACCCATGGATCGAACATCACGGCCTCTGGATGGAGATTGCGAATTTAGACGAGCTGTTGCTCGGAGGTACGGAGCATGATGTGGCACGCGTTGGTGACCCTGTGTCGCATGTTCGCCGAGTCACGAAGCCGACGGATGAGATCAAGGGTGCGGGCTACGGCTACACGCCAATCGTTGAAGGCGGGCTGAAACTGGGACCGGCAAGCTTGGGCGAATATCTGCGCCGCTTGGTGCTGCTGAATGAAGTTTTTCCGGATGTGGCCATGACTTTGGAGGGATTCATCCGCACATCGTTCAGGCTGGAGGTGGTGACGTTGCAGGAGTATGTGCCGGGACGATTGCTGGGAGACATTGCTGCGGAGGTCGGCGGTCATGAGGTGCGGCGGCTGATTGAGGGATGGTTCACGCGGCGAGGCTTTGCGAAGCTGTATCTGAGCAATCAGCCTGGACCTTCGCATGCGTGGTATCGGGAGGCGGACAACACGGCGGTGTTTGATGCCAAGCCCGCGAACCTTCTGGAGTGGAATGGTTCTCTCCGTCCCATTGATGTGAATCCTGTACGCCCCACAGGCGCGTTGCTGCGAGCCATTCGAGCCGCGCTTTAACTTTCCCTGCCCCCCTGCATGAAACCCATCATCACCTTTGGATTCCTCGGTTCGAACCTGGACCGAGCCTCAGGGCCGGAAAGGTGGTCGAAATGGCGGCCCACGGTGGCGATGTGTCAGCAGGAGGATTTGGTGATTTCGCGGCTGGAACTGCTGGCAGAGCCGAAGTTTGCGGATCTGGCGCAGCAGGTGAAGGCGGACATCGAGAAGGTGTCTCCTGAGACGACGGTGGTGGTGCATGAGTTTGCGCTGAAGGACCCCTGGGATTTGCAGGAGGTGTATGAGCGGCTGTATGACTTCGTGCGGGGTTACAGCTTTGATCCGGAGAAGGCGGATTATTTGATCCATCTCACGACGGGCACACATGTGGCGCAGATCTGCTGGTTCCTGCTGAATGAGGCGAACTTTGTACCGGCGCGGCTGCTGCAAACTTCGCCTTCACGAGAGGGCGGGCGTGATGCGACGGCTTCGGGGCGGTATGAGATTATTGATCTGGATCTGTCGAAGTATGACCGGCTTTCCACGCGCTTTGCGCAGGAGCAGGAGCGCACGCTGGATTTTCTGAAGAGCGGTATCGCGACGAAGAGCAAGGGCTTCAACAAGCTCATCGAGCAGATTGAGCTGGTGGCTGTGAACTCCAAAGCACCCATCCTCATCATGGGGCCGACGGGTGCGGGCAAATCCATGCTGGCCAGCCGCATCTACGATCTGCGGCGTTCGCGCGCTGGGCTTGGCGGCAGGTTTGTCGAAGTCAACTGCGCCACGCTGCGGGGCGATCATGCGATGTCGGCGCTCTTTGGTCACAAACGTGGCTCTTTCACGGGTGCCCAGTCGGATCGGCCGGGACTGCTCAAGGAGGCGGACAAGGGTCTCATCTTCCTGGATGAGATCGGCGAGCTTGGGCTCGACGAGCAGGCGATGCTGCTGCGGGCGCTTGAGGACAAGACTTTCCTGCCAATGGGCAGTGACAAGGCGGTGCAGAGCGATTTTCAAATCATTGTGGGAACGAATCGTGATCTGCGCACGCAGGTGGCGGCTGGCAAGTTTCGCGATGACCTGCTGGCGCGCATCAACCTTTGGACCTTCACGTTGCCGAGCCTCGCTGAGCGGAGAGAGGACATTGCCGCGAATCTTGATTTCGAACTGGAGCGCTTTGCGAAGTCGAATCGACGGCAGGTGAGGATGAACAAAGAAGCCCGCGAGGCCTTCCTCAAATTTGCCCGCAGTCCTGAAGCGAAATGGAGCGCCAATTTCCGCGATCTGAATGCGGCGGTAACACGCATGGCCACGCTGGCCCCCAGAGGCAGGATCACCGTGGAATGTGTGGAGACAGAGGCCGCACGACTGCGTGAAGGCTGGCGGGATTCTGGTGATCAGGCATCAAGCCGGGAGAACGCCGCACTCACCAAGGTGCAGAGGGAGGAGATCGATCCCTTTGATCTGGCGCAGCTGGACTTTGTTTTGCAGGTGTGCCGGGAAAGCAAAACGCTTTCGGACGCCGGGCGGAAGCTGTTTGCGGTCTCACGCGCCAAGCGCAGCAAAATGAACGATGCTGATCGTCTCAAGAAGTACCTGGCACGCTTCAAACTGAGCTGGGATCAGTTGATGCAGTGATGACGCAGCTTACCGCAGTTCCTGCGGCTCGCGTGATTTCAGGACTTCGTACTTTGTGAGCTCACGCCACTGGCCTTTTTGCAGGTTTCCCAGAACGAGCATGCCGATCTTCACGCGCACTAAGCGGAGGACTTCGATGTTGAAGGCTTCGAGCAGGCGGCGGATGTGGCGATTGCGGCCTTCATCGAGGACGACTTCCAGCCACATGTTCTTTTCGCCACTGCGGAGGATTTTGATGACCTTGGCGGAGAGGTGGTCGCCCTGCTCCTCGTCTACGACTCCTTCCTTAATCTGCGCGAGACGCTTCTCATCGATGGTGCCGCTTATTTGAACGTGGTAGGTTTTGTCGAGATGCGTGTCGGGATTGGTAATGGTGTCGGCCCAGACGTTGTCATTGGTGAAGAGCAGCATGCCTTCACTGGCTTTGTCCAGCCGGCCCACGGGAGAGAGGTGCGGCAGCTTGGAATTTTCAAAGCAGGAAAAAACCGTCTCGCGACCAAGTTCGTCCGAGGCGCTGGTGACTAGGCCGCGCGGCTTGTTGAGCATGACGTAGAGACGCGGCGCCTGATTGATGCTGACGTCGTCCATGATGATGACGTCTTTTTTGAGGATCACGGGGAACTCGGGATTCTTCCGCACGACGAGGTTCACCTTCACCTTGCCCATGCGAATCAGTTCGGTGGCACGACTGCGTGAGCAGAAGCCTAGCTTTGACATGGCGCGGGCGAGGCCGGTGCGGGTGGGAGGAGGCTGGGGAGGCATGGGTGCAGATTACTTGCGTGGCTTCAAATCGCGCTCGATATCCTCGCGATCGACACGATTGCGCGCTTTGATTTTGTGATCGCGTTTGTTGCGGCGTTCGACGGTCATCTGGCGCTTTTTGCGCTGTTTGCGCAGCTTGGCGATTTCATCCTCCAGCTTCAGATAGCCTTCGTAGCGTTCGGCATCCAGAGTTCCGGACTCCACGGCGGTGCGGATGGCGCAGCCGGCATCGGTTCCGTGCTTGCAGTCGTGGTATTTGCAACGCTGTGCGAGTTCTTCGATGTCGGCAAAGCGTTCGCGCAGCGTGGTTTCATTCGTCCACATCTGCACCTCCTTGATGCCGGGGTTGTCGATGAGGATGCCGCCCCTATCGAGCACGAGCAGCTCGCGCGCGGTGGTGGTGTGGCGGCCTTTGCCGGTGACTTCGTTCACTTCATCCACCCACTGCCAGTCTTCGCCCAGCAGGAGATTGACGAGCGCGGATTTGCCGACACCGCTGGAGCCGATCACAGCCACGCTTTGACCGCGCTTGAGGTAGTCCTTCAGCACCTTGAGACCCTTGCGCTTTTTCACGCTGGTCACATGCACATCGGCATCGGCATTGAGAGCACGGATGGCCTCGGCGGCTTCCTGATTTTGCTTGTCGGGATAGAGGTCGGCCTTGTTCACCAGAACGACGGCTTTCGCACCACTGCGGGAGATGAGCGTGAAGTAGCGCTCCATGCGGCGCAGGCTGTAGTCAGGCCCGGAATCGGTGACGACGATCACGGCATCCACATTTGCGGCGATCACCTGCTCCTCGGCACTGAAGCCGGAGGCTTTGCGTGAGAAGCAGGTCTGGCGTGGCAGACGGGCGCGGATGATGTTGTCGCCGTTTTCGCCGCCGACTTCCAGAGCCACCCAGTCGCCTACGGCGGGCAGTTCAGCATCCGTTTCAGCGTCGTGATAAACTTTGCCGCCCAGGATGACCTCGAACTCATCGAAGCCGTTGGTGCCATCTTCGAGCAGCGCGCCGTAGCTGATCTTGTTGTCACGAATCAACCGCGCGGGTTTCCAGCCCTGCTCGCGAAACGGCTCGAAGTGTTTCGCGAAGAACTCGTTCCAGCCCAGATCGATGAGACTTAGCGACGCCATTGATACATCCAGCGTTCAGAAATGACCTGCTTCTCGTCTTTAAGCTCCATCATGATTTCCAGCAGGTTTGAGGTCTCGGGAATGTCGAGCTTGAAGAAGGCACGCCAGCCGCCGGTCTCGTTGTTGCGCATCACGCGCTTGTCCAGAACCTTGCCTTCGCCAGCACTGAGAACGACATCGATGTCGGGCGTCCAGTCCTTGGGTTTGGCCGCGCCGTTCTCAGCGCCTTTGGCAAAATCCACGACATAAAGGTGATCGTCTGAGTCCATCACAAAGCCACGGCGTGAGCTGATGACTCTGCACAGCGCGCCTGGCAGATGTTGATCGAGCCAATGGAGTTTGTACTCCACTTTGAGCGGCTCTGCAGGTGTCGCGGGCAGGTGCGCCGGCTTCCACATGGCGACGATGTTGTCCCAGGTCTCTTCACCGCTGGAGAGTTCGACGAGGGTGACAGCGCCTTTGCCAAAGCCGCTCACCGGTTCCACCCACACCGCTGGGCGGCGATGGTAGTTGGCTTCGAGATCCTGGAAGTTGTTGAAGTCACGATCCCGCTCAGCAAGGCCGAAGCCCTTGAGGTTGTCCGTTTCAAAAATGCTCAGGCGCAAGTCCCGGCTGACATCCAGCGGACGCCAGATGGACGGCCCGTCTTTGATCTCGACCTGCAAACCGTCCGAATCATGCACTTCGGGGCGGAAGTCGTAGGGTTTCGGATGTGAGTTCTCGCCGAACCAGAACATGCTCGAAAACGGTGCGATGCCGAGCATCTTCACCTGTTTGCGCAGATGCAGCGTGGCCTTGATCCGCATCTCGGTGCTGATGCCGGGCGTGGACTCGATCTCATACGCGCCGGTGATGCTCGGCCCATTGAGAAGAGCGAGCAGTTTGAATGATTTTTCTCCTGCCTTGGGTTCTTTGAACCAGAAATGGGTGAAGTCGGGGAATTCTTCGGGTTCGCCGCCGATCGTGTTCACCGCCACGCCGCGTGCGGAGATGCCGTAACCGAGCTGCGTGGTGACGGCACGGTAGTAACTGGCGCCCATGAACACCATGAACTCGAAGGGCCGCTTGATCAGAGAGTCCGGAGCCAGCACGCGAAAGCCGGCGTAGCCCACAGGGTTTTTCGCATTCGCCGGGATCTTGAGGTCGCCGTATTCGAAATGACTGCGGTCAAATGGGACGTCGACGGTCTGGGGTTCCTTGATGTTGTAAAAGACGACGGGCTTTTTGAACATCCAGCCTGGGTGGAAGAACTCGACACGGAACGCATCGCCCTGCTCGACAAACAAGGCCTTGTCGCGCAGGAATCGGATCTGCCGGTGACCGTCGTATTTCAGCCCCTCGAAAAACGGATCCAGCTGCTGTGTGGGCGCCTGATAGGGCTGCAGCGCCAGTTGCGCGGCCACTTTTTCGAGGTCGGCAAAGCTTTTGACGGATTCCAGAGTGATTTGAGCCTGGCTCGGCAAAGCAGAAAGAACCAGAGCGGCAAACGGAAGGATGAATTTCATGCGGGAGGGGTGTGCTAGGATGCAGCACACAGAGTGCCAGTCAACCGGTGTAGCAGGAAGCTCTTGCCAAAGGCCCGGCCAGGAGTTGCATGCGTACCGTATGCCCCCTGCCCCTACCGCAAAGCTGCTGCCAGTCATCCTGTTCAATGCCGCCTACATGATGACAGCGATCATCGGGGCCATTGTTCAAGGGAACCGTGAGTTCATTTTCTACATCGTGGTCATGCTCGTACTGATCGGGGTCATGAGCGCCGTCCATCGCCGTGTGCGGCTCACGACGCCGCTGCTCTGGGCCTTTTCGGTTTGGGGGCTTGCCCACATGGCAGGCGGCCTGTGCCCCCTGCCCTCCGGCTGGCCCTACAATGGGGATCAGGCGGTGCTCTACAGCTGGTGGATCGTGCCGCAGTGGCTGAAATACGACCAGATCGTGCATGCTTACGGCTTCGGCGTCACCACCTGGCTCTGCTGGCACCTTTTGAGCAAGGCACTGCGTCAGCCTGATGGCAGCGCGGTGCGCCCCACGTTTGGCATGCTGACCCTATGCGCGGCGGGTGGCATGGGATTCGGGGCGCTGAACGAGGTAATCGAGTTCATCGCTGTCTTGACGATCCCCAATACGAACGTGGGCGGCTACGAAAATACCGGCTGGGATCTCGTTTCAAACCTCATCGGGACGGTGATCGCGGCGGTGATCATCCGCTGCCGCTGCCAGGTCAGTCACTGATTTTCAGGCTACGAAACTCCAGCGCGCCTGCTTTTTCGCCTTCGGGACCGCCGGAATCCCCGCCCAGACCGAAGGTTTGCTTTTGCTCGGCGATGCAGGGATGGCTCGCTGTGATGGCCTTGCCGTCTATGGTGGCCGTGATGGTTTCGCCTTTGAATTCAATCTTCACGTTATGCCAGCTGCCCACGGCAAGGATGTTGGGCTGTTTGAGCATCTCCACGTTTTCGCCCTTTTTCGGATGGGCCAGGATGCGCAGTGTGTCTGTGCCCATGACAAGGTGGACGATATGCCCGCGCTCCTGCGAACCATTGAAGATGATGCCGGCAAAGGTCGCTTTGCCTTCCAGCCGGAAGTCGCACTCGATGACGGCGTCTTTGAGCGAAAGTTTGCGCATTTTGACCGGTCCGTGACGACGCGGGCCGGATTCAAAACCACGCAGCACGCCGCCCTTCGCCGTCCAAGTGCCGAGGCCCCAGAACCAATCTTTGGAGAGTTCGGTGGTGAAGGATTCTTCGAGCAGGAGCTGCGGCTCGGCGCTCTGGATGTCACCGCAGAGGACGCCCAGCAGCGCGAAGAGGACGCCGATAAAGTGGCGGCCGCTCATGGCTTCGACTCGCCGCTGATCTTGAGATTGCGTACCTTCACAGATTTACCAGCCGCCAGCCAGCTTCGAGCCTTTGGTGTCGCAAAATATGGATGCTTCGCCTTGAGTTCCTGGCCATCGAGATTGGCGGCCAATTGATCTCCCTGCCATTCGACGCGCAGCTTGTGCCACTCGCCTGCTTTCACCGTCATCGGCAGCTTGGCAATGGTGTGTGAGGGCGCCACGGAATCTTCCGCGATGCTCAGACCTGCCGCACCTACAACCACACGGCCCACATGTTTGCTGGAATCACAGCCCACCAGGAAGCTGCCCGGACCTTCGACCAAGAACTCCACTTCGATGGTGGCGCTGGTGAGGCCCACTTTGTGATGAAGCACCGGGATGTGCTTCTGCTCCGGCAGATCCAGCACGCTGAGGACGCCGCCTTCGGGTGTCCATTTGCCTTTGGCGATGCTGAAACTGGAGTCCAGCGGTGTCTTGAAATCTGGCGTGGCGAGGACTGGCAGAACGTGATCGTGCAGCAGCGGTTTGGTTTCTTGAGCCAGAGCAGCTGAAGCAATGGTCAGTGCAAGAGAAGCAACGAAAAAGGAGCGGAGATTCATGGGATGTTAAGTACAGCTCACGACGGAGCTATTCAGGAGCAAACGCCATTCACCACATTTTCTAGCGGTTCATTGCGCACTGCGGCGAGAGCAATGCGGGCGGAGGTGCTGCGCATTTCGATCTTGCTCTCCACGCTGCAAAACGCGGCATGGCAGGTAGCGATGAGATTTGGCGTGGCGGCTTCGTCAGCGGTGCGAAGGGGTTCATCTTCGATGACATCGAGCCCGGCACCTGCGATGCGGTTTTCGCGCAATGCAGCGAGGATGGCGGTCTTCTTGATGACGCCACCACGGGCAGTATTCACGACAAAGGCTGAGGGCTTGAGCAGGGCGAGTTCACGCTCGGCAATGAGGTGGCGGGTCTCGTTGTTCAAGGGGCAATGCAGCGAGAGGACGTCGGTTTGTGCGAGGAGTTCATCAAGCGTGCGCACGCGGGTGATACCGACGGCTTTGTCGGCCCCGTTGGCAAGATAGGGATCGTGAAAGATGACGCGGTAGCCGAGGGCTTTGGCACGCAGCGCGGTCGCAGTGCCGATGCGCCCCAGGCCGACGATGCCGAAGGTTAGAGTGCTGAGGCGGCGGAGCTTTGGCGTGACGCGGATGTTCCAGCCGAGCTGTTTGGCTTCGGCATCCAGCGGCAGGATTTGCCGGCACAGCGCCAAGGCGAGAGCGATGGCATGGTCTGCGACTTCCTCGGTGCCGTAATCCGGCACATTGCACACGGCAATGCCACGCTCGCGCGCCGCAGCGACGTCCACACTATCGAAGCCGACACCATTGCGGATGATGGCTCGGCAGTTCTGGAGTCTCGCGATGCCTTTGGCCGTGAGAGGCATGTTGTGCCAGATGATGATGGCGTTTGCGCTGCAGATCTCGTCGGTCAAATCGGCGTCGGTTTCGCAGAGGGCGCGGGTGACATGTGCGGCACCGCCGATGATCTGGCGTTCGATGGTGGACTCGGAATCACCTTGTGGGGAGGTGGTCCAGTCGATGATGGCGATGTGAGGTTGGGACATGTGAAAATGAAGTGATAAGCTATGCGAGAATATCTTTGATGACGTGCCCGTGCACATCGGTGAGCCGACGGTTGATGCCGTTGTTGTAGAAGCTGAGTTTTTCGTGGTCAATGCCAAGCTGGTGCAGCGCGGTGGCGTGGAGATCGTAGCAGTAGGCGGGATTCTCGGCCGCCTTGGAGCCGAGATCGTCGGTGCTGCCGTACGCCGTGCCGCCTTGCACGCCGCCACCGGACATCCAGGCGGTGAAGGCACCGGGATTGTGGTCGCGCCCCTTGCCTTGTGCCGCAGGCTGGCGGCCAAATTCGCTGGTGCAGATGACGAGTGTGCTGTCGAGCATGCCGCGTGATTTCAGATCGCGCAGCAGAGCGGCAGCGCCGGTGTCGAGCACCTGGCCCCAGTAGCCGTGGTCGCGCACGAGGTCTTCGTGGCTGTCCCAGTTGGGGCGGATTTTTTTAGCCGTGGTGTTTTCTGCGCCGCAGTAAATCTGCACGAAACGCACGCCGCGTTCGACGAGCCGACGCGCCAATAGGCACTGCCGGCCAAAGGGACCGATGTCTTCGTGATCAAGCTGGTAGAGCTGCTTGGTGGAATCCGTTTCGCCACGAAGATCGGTGACTTCAGGCGCGCTGAGCTGCAGGCGTGCCGCGAGTTCGTAGGCGGCGATGCGGGCTTCGAGCTCGGTGTTGCCTGCACGTTCGGCGGCATGTGCGCGATTGAGGGTTTGCAGAAAATCACGACTCGTCTCTTCGGTGTCGCCACGCAGTTGCGCGAAGCTTTTGGGTGGGAACAGATCGGCGATGGGCGGCTTTTCAGCATCGGTCTGCAACGTCGTCCCCTGATGCACGGCGGGAAGAAAGCCCGCGCCCCAATTGATCACGCCACCGGGCGGCAGGCCGCGCTGATCAGGCAGCACGACGAAGGCTGGCAGGTTTTCGCTTTCACTGCCGAGGCCATAGGTGACCCAGGCACCCATGCTCGGAAAGCCGGGCAGGATGAAGCCGGTGTTTGCCATGAACATGGCAGGGCCATGCAGCGCGCTCTTGCTCTGCATCGAGTGAATGAAGGCCATGTCATCGACGCAAGTCGCGAGCTGCGGGAAGAGATCGCTGATCCAGCGTCCGCACTGACCATGCTGACGAAACGGCCAGTAGCTGCCCTGGCAGTTGCCTGGCTTGGAGGCGAAGAACTGCATTTTACCATCGGGATCGAAGGGCTTGCCGCTGCGCTTGGCCAGCTCCGGTTTGTAATCCCACGAGTCCACGTGGCTGAGGCCGCCGGGGCAGAATATCTGAATCACTGCACGCGCCTTGGCCGGCAAGGGAGGTCGCTTGGCCGAGAGTGGATTGGTGGCGGCTCGGGCGTCCTGCTCCAGCAAGGAGGCAAGTGCGATGCTGCCGAAACCGCCGCCGATCTTTTGGAGGAAGTCGCGGCGTGAGGGGCCGGAGAAGTGAGTGCTCATAGGGGTGTGAGTTAGCGAATCCAAATGCCTTTGCCGGTGCCGCCTTTGGGAGTGGTCTTTGGGTAGTCAGGGTTGGGCTTCAATTGGATGACGTGGACGACCTGCTCCGTGGACAAATCAGTCGCTGCTCCTTGAGGGCGAACGCCAGAGACATTCAGACTGCGAACGGTGCAGTCGAGGTCAGGGGAGAAGATTTCGGTCCAGGTGGCCGGGTCGTCTGCCTTGTGTTTGTAGGTCTGCGATTTGGGGCCGAGTTCGATAAGGTGATAGTCTGCGGTGAATGGAAAATTGAGCTTCACGTCGCGGATGGTCAGGCCGTCGGTGTTGGCGTGGATTTGAATGCTGCCGGGACGGTTGAAGGTGAGGTTTTCGAAGATGATGCTGCCCAGCGAGCCGATGCCGGCGCTGGCGTCATTATCGCGTCCCACTTCGAGGTTGGGCTGGTCGTAGAGCTTGAAGTCGCTGATGTCGGTGATGCCGCGCACGATGACGTCATGGATGGGGCAGTCGAGTATCGTGCCGTCGCTGAAGCGTTTCACACCGGAGAGCAGACGGATGGAATTTGCCGATGGGATGCCATCAGGCGAGCCATGAACATCTTCGATGACGATGTGATGAATGGCCCCAAAGCTGGGCGCGTAGTTTTTCCATTCCCACGCGTTCAGAGCGACGGTGTCATCATGCGAAACACCGTTCACGCGACGGATGATTCCATGGCTCGCGGGAGCGTTCACATGCACGCCGTCGCGTCCGTGACGATCCAGCGTGACGCCATCGACGGTAAAGTCGCTGACGTTGGCCAGGTGCACCGCGAAGGACCGGCTCTGGCGCACGGTGACGTTGCGCACGATCACATGGCGCACGTTGTGAAGAAGGAAGACGCCGTGCGTTCCGGGCACGGGATCTTTCTTTGAAGATGCGCCACGGTGGTTGCCATTACTATCCTTCACGCCGTTAGCCAACGTCGTCCAGATGCCGCCTTCGATGGTGATGTGCATGTCTGGCTTGGTGTCTTCTGGCGCAGGTTGGTCCGCGAAGCCGACAAAGTGCTCGTTGCGTACCATGCAGGTGTTGGAGCCGGGTTTCAGTCGGATTTCGGCGTCCGGATCCGCCGTGAGCTTTTGACCGGACTTTAGGATGACCGGGCCATCGAGGTAGTAGGGTTGACTGCGCTTTGGCAGATGGACGGCGTTGTCTTTGTCGAGGGCGGCCTGAATAGCGTGGTTCCAGATTTCGCCTTTAACTTCCCGAGGTCCTGCGTCGGGCCAGGATTCGGTCCAGGTCGAAGCATGCGCCAACGATGAGTCAACCTCAGCGGCAGATAGCGGCGCAAGCAGTCCGAATAGAAATGGAAGGATTGATTTCATCATTGGGGTATGGGCGGAACCATTATCTTTGCATTTTAGCAGCAAGCCGACGTGATAATTTGTTAAAAGCGATAGCGATCAAGCTTCACCAACAGCTCCTTTGTGTAGCTATCGGCAAACTCAAACCGGCCCGATCTGTTCTTAACAATTTTCTTTTCCGAAATCCTTTGCTCCAGCCAATCCTTCACGTAAGCCGGCGCATATCCCTTTGTGGAAATCGCACCATCGCTAAAAGCGATCATGGAAGGATATGCTTCCAGATATGCAGGCTCACTCGTGACGGCCCGGTTCCTTGAAAACAAGTAAAATTGGACATCGTAAACCAACAACGATGTTTCATCCGTGTGCAGCGCAAAGTATCTTTTTTCCTTGGCCAGTTCAGTGAGTAGATTTCGAAGAATGGACTCAAAACCAGCATCGGCGTCAACTCGGAAGAACTCACTCAGAATTCTTGAAAAGCTCCCCTTCTGGATTGCTTGAAGATCTTGTTTCAAATCTTCTGCGGATGTGTCATACACATCTTCACTTACCAGCCCGTGAATGAAACTTTTGAAGTCCTTGGCCAGAAAAGTTTTATTGTAGCCATCTTCTTGATCCACATGCACCACCTCAGGCTCCCCGTTCCTGCCACATTTGGAATAGTCCAGCATAACCATGTCGTGTCCTCCAGATGGGCAGTCACAAATGCAAACTCCTATTTCTGGATAACCCCAATCTTCGATCATGAATTTGCTTCCTAGTTTTCCACAAAGCGCATAGGTCTTGTTGCGCCCAATGCCAAAGATTCCGGTGATGGCAATGTGTTCTGAAGCACTTGAGACTGGCTCTTCTGTTGGAAAGCAGGTCTTGGTTACTAGCCCTCCATTTTGAACTCTCATGAGCTCGATGTATGACTCTGGCAGTTTGTAGCCGATTTCTTTTTCAATCGATGCAATGAGGTCATCAGAAAGAGGCTCCTCAATATAGTTCTGAGCGGAGTATTCGGAATTCTCCCAAAATTCAGTCAAATCTAATTCGTCGTAATGCTTGAGATTCATGTCTTATGTGAGGCCGTGTAGTCGAATTTGAGCTGATTGAGGACCTTCAGTCCACATAAACGAACTCATTCGCATTGATCAGCATGCGGCAGAGGGCGAAGAGGGTTTGTTCGGCGACGAGATGCGTGGAGGCGGCGAGTTCTTCGTCGGTTGGAGAGCGTTGGAAACAGAGGGCAAATGCCCGGCGGATGGCGGCTTGGCGTGAGTCGGTTTCGTTTTCGATGCGAGTGGCGAGGCTTCTGGCCTGCTGCAGCATGAACTCATTGTTGCTCAGCGTGAGCGCCTGCAGCGCGGTGGTGGTTTGCGCACGGGCCGGGGTGAGATTGGCGGGATCAGGGCAGTCGAGCGTGGACATGAACTGATGTGGTGTGGTGCGCACCACGAAGCGGTAGATGCTGCGGCGCAGCAGTTCGGGCTTGTCGGGCGTGATGTAGTCGTAGATGGGGGCATAGGCCTCGGTGAAATTGAAATCTCGGTAGCCGGGGCCGCCCATGAATGGGTTCAAAGTGCCGGCAACGCTCAGCACTGCATCGTGCACGGACTCAGCATCCAGGCGGCGCGGGTTTTGCCGCCAGAGCAGACGATTTTGCGCATCCAGACGACTTGCCACTTCATTGTGAGAAGCAGACTGCTGCTGATACGCGGCGCTCATCACGATGAGCTTGTGCAGGTGCTTCATCGACCAGCCGCTTTGCAGCAGCTCATCAGCCAGCCAGTCGAGCAGTTCAGGGTGAGAAGGTTTCTCGCCGCCGAGACCGAAGTCGCTGGGTGTGGTGACGATGCCCTGGCCGAAATGATGATGCCAGAGCCGGTTCACGAGCACTCGGCGTGTGAGCGGATTTTCAGGATGGGTGATCCACTCAGCAAGCATGCGACGGCGCTGCCCCTCGGGCATGGCATTCGTGCCGAAATCCATGCTGGCGTGGTGAGCCCAGGCGAAGGCGCCGGGCTGCACTTCCTGCTGTGGGTCTTCGGGATTGCCACGCCGCTGCACCTGAATTGCAGGCGGTTGTGCTTCACTTATGATGGCATAGACTTTGGCGGGTTCGGGCAATGCTTTGTGCGAGGCGTTCAGTTTGACCGCTTGAGTCCGCAGCTGTTTCAACTGCTCTTGCTCAGCGTCAGTGAGTCGGCTGTGCTCCAGGTCGGGCACAAGCCGTGCATCACCAAGAAACAAGAGGTCGCTGCCAATGCCATCGCCGCCGTCTGTGGCAATGAGGGTGAGGGTTTTCGCTGTCGCTGGAATGGCGATGTCCAGATGCGTGAACTCGTCCTTGCGCATTTTAAGTTTCTGAAACTTGCGCTCGGCATCCACATAGACGGTGAAGTCTGCGCGTGAGGCTGCGGCAACCGCATCGGCACCGAAGCCGAGAGCGGCGGTGAAATGCATCATGCCGAAACCGCTGCTCTGGCGAATTTTCGCGAGATCAAAGGTGATGCCGCTGTTGGCGTGCAAGCCGAGAATGGAGTGCTCTTTCTCCGCGTAATCCACGCCACCGATCTTCGTGCTGCGTTGCGCGTTCAGCGGGCCGTTGCGAATGGCATCCCAAGTGTGACCGCTGGTGGCGGGCAGTCCTTTGACCTCTTGTTTGGGGGCCACGGGCACAGGATTGCGGCCGTCCGGCACAAAGACCCACGACACGGAGCGTTCCGCGTCCTTCACTTCGGCGGGCCATTCGATGCTTTGCAGCCGGTTCGTTTGAATGTCGCGATGGTAGCCGAGTTTGCCGGCCGTCAGATTGCCGGTGCGCAGGTCAATGCCGCGACCTTTGACACCGCCTCCCACCATGTCGGCTAGATTGAGACCATCGCCGGCCAGTTTCGCGATCTGGGCACGAGCGACTGCCAGTTCCTGGGTAAGGCGTGCTTTCTCTCCAGCGATGCGTTTTGCTTCCAGGCTGTCCACCTCACGATCTCCGCGCTTCGCGCCGGCAAAAACGGCCCACAGCCTATAATACTCCTCCTGTTTGACGGGGTCGAGCTTGTGATCGTGGCAGCGTGCGCAGTTCACCGTGATGCCCATGGTCGAAGTGATGACTTGCGTGACCATGTCATCGAGATCGCCTGCACGGGCGGCGCGTCTGAGCATGTCGCTTTTGGTTTCCACCTGCCCGACAAAGTCCCAAGGGCCAGCGGCGAGAAATCCGGTGGCGATGACGGCCTGCGGATCATTCGGTGCGATGACATCTCCCGCGATCTGCTCGCGGATGAACTGATCGTAGGGCTTGTCAGCGTTGAGCGACTCGATGACGTAGTCGCGATAACGCCATGCATTCGGACGAAGTTGATCCCGCTCAAAACCATGCGTGTCGGCGTAATGGGCGATGTCGAGCCAGTGCCGCGCCCAGCGCTCGCCGTAATGGGTGGAGCGCAGCAGTTCATCGACCAGCTTTTCATAGGCCTTGGGGTCCGCATCCTTCACAAACTGTTCCACCCGCTCCGGTGCCGGTGGCAGGCCGACCAGATCAAAGCTCAAGCGGCGGATCAAGGTGCGACGGTCCTCTGCGGGTGACATCGCGAGATTTTTTTCCGCGAGCTTCGCATTGATCAGCAAGTCGATAGAGACGCCTTTGACTGCTCGCACGGGCTGCACGGACCAATGCTGAAGGCGTTTGTCCACGGCGGCGGCTTTGTCAGCGGCGTTTTCTGGCCACACGGCACCCGCTTGGATCCACGCCTGCACCAAGGCGATCTGCGAGGGTGAAAGTGGCTCGCCCTTCGGCGGCATGCGCTCGTCGTCATCGGTGGATTTGATTCTTTGCAGCAGCAGACTTTTGGTGGTGTCGCCCGCCACGATGGCCAGACCCTCGTGACCGCCTTTGAAAGCAAAGATTTTGGCATCAAGGCGCAGCTCGCCCTTCTGCTTTTTTTCGCCATGGCACTCGACGCAGTGCTGCCGCAACAGCGGGCGGATGTCCTGGTCGAAATCGACGGCCAGCACGGGAGCCGCCGCCAGGAGGATGAAGAGCGTGGTTTTCATCGTTTGGTTTTCGCTTTGGCAGCCAGATCGAGTGCGGCTTCGTCCATGTGATGTTTCATCGCCTTGGCGGCGGTATTGGCGTCATGCGCAGCCACTGCGTTCAGGATGGCGGTGTGGTGATCGATGGCGCGCTGCCTGCCGACATGGCCAATCGTCACACGGCGGCTCTCACGCCCAAGGTCTGCCAGAGATTCGAGCATGAGCTTCAAGATCTCGTTGCCGGCAATGCGGGCCAGCGTGCGGTGAAAATCGATGTCCGCCTCGACGGCTTCATCGTGTGTTTCCGCCGCCAGCAGGCGCTCGTGAATGCTGCGCAGCTGCTTCACATCGGAGGCTTTGGCCTTCAATGCGGCCTGCCGAGCGATCTCCGGCTCGATGGCGGCACGGGCCTCGCTCAACTGGCGAAGGCGCTCCTGCAGCTCGGGAAGCAAGATCGACAAGGAACCGCTCAGCGGCTTGTGCAGCCGGTTAACTGCGCGGATGCCACTGCCGTGGCGGATTTCCAGCAGGCCCTGGAGTTCGAGCCGCTTCGTTGCCTCACGCAGCACGGTGCGGCTCACGCCGAGGCGCTCGGCCATCAGGCGCTCCGGCGGCAGTTTGCCATCTCCGGAGTCGACCTCGTCGCGCAGCTGGCGCGCAAGGCGTGAGCAGACCTGCTCAACGAGCGAAGGGGTGGGTTTGAGCGGGGTAATCGTCATGCAATTGGTAGGAGGTCATACCAATTACGAGCTACCTGCCCAAATCTTTCGCCACGACTTTGATGAATGCCACAGACGTCATTTTCACCATCCGATCACTTGCGGCTTGAGCACCCGCTTGAACGCGGGACAGTGGGCCGGACGAATCCCCGACCGCTTCGCATGCCTTTCCGTGACACATTGCTGAATCTCGCCATCACCTGCGTGCTGGTGCTGATCATCGTGCTCGTGGCGGTTTTGCTGAAGGAGAGCCGCCCCGCACCGCTGCAAGCGCTACCTGTGGCAGTGGCCCAGGTGCCGGTTGGTCAGGCGATGTCGAACGCCAATCGTATGCCGCTGCAGCAGTTCAAGATCTTCCCCAAGGCTAAACTGATCGAAAGCCGCGCCAACGAGGCGGACACGCTGCGCATCAAGGTGAGCGACACGGAGGACGAGCACATCTTCGTGCTCTACTTCGTGGATGCACCGGACATTTCGCTGACTCATCCGCAGCGCGTGCAGGAGCAGGCGCGCTACTTTGGCGTGAGCAGCCAGCGCGTGATCGAAGAGGGGCAGAGGGCGGCGCAGTATGTGACCCAGCTGCTCAAGCAGCAGCCGTTCACGGTAATGACACGCTGGGAGGAGGTGACGGGACTCAGCCGCTACTACGCACTGATTCTGGTGGAGATCAGCCCCGGCAAGCAGGTGTATCTGGCGGATCTGCTGGTGCAGCAGGGCTACGCACGCGTGGCGGGTGTGACTTCGAGCCTGCCTGCGGATTCACGCTCGATCAATGACTACGCGCTGGAGCTTCAGGAACTGAAACGGCGGGCCCAGCAGAGCAAGGCGGGCATCTGGGCGGCCTCCAGGCTCTGAACACCCGCCAGAAATTCTGGCATTGATGTATCATGATGCGTTGATACGATGGCCTTACCTTGGCTTCTGTACTCAAATCGCTCAGCCTCATTGCCGACCCTACGCGGGTACGGCTGCTTTTGCTGCTCAAGCAAGAGGAATTAAGCGTGGCTGAGCTGCAGGAGGTGCTGTCTCTGCCGCAGTCCAACATCTCCGCCCAGCTCGCCAAATTGAAGGCGGCCGGTCTGGTGACTGACCGCCGCAGTGGCAAGAACCGCCTGTATCAACTCGACGAACCTGCGGCGAAGGATCTGCCTACCCATGAACATTTCCTCGCGCTGCTGGAGGCGGCGGGGGCTGAGCTGCGGGAGGTGACCAAGGATACAGAGGCGCTGCAAATCGTGCTGCGCAAGCGGGTGCAAACGGCGAAGGCCTACTTTGATGCGCTGGCGGGCAAGTTTGGCCGCCACTACATCCCAGGCCGTTCCTGGAAGGGCCTGGGCGAGACTCTACTCAAACTCCTGCCGCCGCTGGTCATTGCCGATCTGGGCGCAGGCGAGGGTACACTTTCACAATTGCTCGCCGAACGGGCGAAAAAAGTGATCGCCGTCGATAACAGCGAGAAGATGGTGGCCTATGGTGCGGAGCTGGCCCAGAAGCATGGTTTTACGAACCTCGAGTTCCGCCTCGGTGACATCGAAGCACCGCCGATCCCGCCGCTGAGTGTGGATCTGGTCTTCCTCAGTCAGGCGCTGCATCATGCGCAGAATCCGGAAAAGGCTCTCAAAGCCGCGTTGACCATCCTGCGGCCGGGCGGGCGCATCGTGGTGCTGGATCTCCTCAAGCATCAGTTTGAGCAGGCACGTGATCTCTATGCCGACGTCTGGCTCGGCTTTTCTGAAAGCGATCTGCACGACATGCTCAGCAGTGCAGGATTCAAAAAGATCGAGACGAGCGTGGTGCACCGCGAAAGCAAGAGCCCGCATTTTCAGACAATCCTGGCGCTGGCTGAAAAAGAAAACCGCGTCACTTCGACGGGGCACTGGTCGGGGTCTTGACACGGGGTGCAGGCACCGTCATGCCGTTTTGCAGGAGCGTGAGGCCATTGATCTGCTTCTTGTCATCCCGCGTGAAGATGAGCACGGCCTTCACCACATCGTATTCGAAACTGTCGGGCGCGGTTTCAAACACTGGCATGGCAGGCTGCCCTTCAAGCTGCGCAAAGAGAGTGCCGGCCTGCACGGTGACGGTGATCGCCTTCGAACCCATCAGATCATACTTGCCCGCATAGGGCTGCAGCTCTTTGCCGGGGCGCAGTTGGTACTCGGGCGGTGGAGCGCTGCTGCGTTTGGCGGTGAGTTCGTTGCCGTTTTGAAACAGCGTCAGTGAATGGATCACACCTTCACGACGGTTGAATGCTATCTCCGCAGGAACCACTTTGTAAAAGAAGCGGTCCTGCGCCTTGGCAAAGCTTGGTATGAACGGCTGCCCGGTCAGGTTCACATAGATCTGACCGTCTCGCAGCAGCACGGTGAAGCGGAAGTCGCGGTCGAGATCATAGACGCCGGGATACTGCTTCAGCACATCCGCAGGAAGGGTGATTTCTTTCTGCGTGGCGGGATCCACCGGCTTGACCTCGGATATGCCGGCGATCACCTGGCTTCCGGCGATGCTGTTGTTGTTGATCAGAACGACGCGCACGATTCCCTTCGCTGGGATCACCTGCAGTCCGGAGCAAAAACCACCGGTGCCGCCATCATGGTGCAGGGTCGCCTCACCCTCAAACTTCCCCATCAACACCCCCAGGCCGATCTGCCCGCCCTGTGAGGGTGCGTCAGCCTGCGGCTGCAGGGCGAGTGCCAAGGCCTCCTTCAATGCAGACTTGTCAGGGTGGAGCAGTGCCTCGCCGAAAGTCATCATGTCCGCCGCCGTACTCCGCAGGGCCCCACAAGCTGCCAGGGAGATGAAATGCCAGGGCTTTGTCTCCTTGTCGCCATCATGCGGTATGGCCAGCCGCAGTTTGGCAGAGGGCTGAACGGCGGTGTCCTGCATGCCCAGCGGCTGGCAGATTTTTTCCACCACCGCCTGATCCCATGACATGTGATACACCTCTCCCAGCTGATGCCCGAGCAGCCCTGCGCCGAGGTTTGAGTAGCTGAAGGTGATATGCTCTTTGCCATCGAGCTTGGCTGAAGCCAGATAGTTCAGCAGCAGCTTTTCATCATAGCTGGCATAGGGGTCCTCCTCCAAGGCCCCCGCCACGGCATTGTCCGGCAGGCGTGGCAAGCCACTGGTATGGGTGGCCAGTTGCTTCAATGTGATCGCCGCGACGCGGGGATCCGCAAACTTCACCCGCCTGGCCAGAAGAGTGCCGATCGTCGTATCCAGCGTGACTTTCTTTTCCACCACCGCCTGCGCCAGCAGCAGGCCGGTAAACACCTTGGAGATGGAGCCGATTTCAAAAACCAGTTTTTCAGGCTTTTCATCCCCGGCCTCGGGTGCCTTTCCGGAGATGGCGTATTTCACATCGTCCCCCGTGCGCTCGGCCGTGACGATGCACCCGGCTTGGAGTTCTTTAGAAAACCGCGCTGCAGCCTCGGACAATGTGCGGGCTTGAACGGTGTTCACGGCCATGATCAGACCCAGCAGCGCCCAGGAAATGAATTTCATATTCGGGAGGCTACAAAACTCCTGTGCAAACAGCAAGGCGTCTCGTTGACTAGGTGCGCTTTCCCGCCTCCAATGCCCTTCTGTGAGAGACACCCTGGAAGACATCGAAAACTTCATCATCGACGTGGTGATCAACAACCGCCGTGGCATACGCGCCTCGCTGCTGCGGGTGGTGTTCCGTGGTCTTTCGGGCATTTACTCAGCGGTGGTGCGGTCACGGCTCTATCTCTACCGCCACCGCTACATCCATGACCATCACCTGGGCGTTCCGGTCATCAGCGTGGGCAATCTCACCGTCGGCGGCACGGGCAAAACTCCGGTGGTGGAGATGCTGGCGAAGGCGCTGCATGAGCATGGCCGCCGCGTGTGCATCCTGAGCCGTGGCTACAAGAGCAAGCGGCAGAAGAAACTGCCATTCTCGAAAAAAATGGCCGCTCGCCTGGGCTTCATTCCCAAGCCGCCTGAGCCGCTGCCACGAATCGTCTCTGATGGAGAAAACGTACTGCTCGATTCGCACAACGCAGGGGACGAACCTTTCATGCTGGCGAAGAACTGCCCCGGCATCCCCGTCGTGGTGGACAAAAACCGTGTGAAGGCCGGGGCTCATGCGATTCAGCGCTTCGGCGCCGATGTGCTCGTGCTGGATGACGGTCTGCAATACCTCAAGCTCAAGCACCGCCACGACATCGTGCTGATCGACAAAACAGCGGTGTTTGGCAACAACGGCTACATGCTGCCACGCGGCACCCTGCGCGAGCCGCCGCGCAGCCTGCGCCGTGCCAGCTACATCTTCATCACCAAGTCGGACGGCGACAGCGAGGAAGTGGTCAAACAGATCCGCCGCTACAATCGCGCGGCCGAAATCATCGAATGCCGCCACCGTGCGATGCATTACGAAAACATCCACACCGGCGAGCGCCTGCCAATTGACGGATTGCGAGATAAATTTGTGGGAGCCCTTTCCGGTATAGCCGTGCCGGAGAGTTTTGAAAACGGGCTGCGTAAACTTGGCGCGAAGGTCGAGGTGATCGCCCGGTTTGCGGATCACCACCGCTTTCGCGGACCGGAGCTGAAAAACTTCGTGGAGCGCTGCGTGCGGCGTGACGTGCATTGCATGGTCACCACGGAGAAAGATTATGTGCGCTTTCCCAAACTGCCCGTGGCGGACATCCCGTTCTACTTCATGCGCGTGGAGATCGAGATCATTCGTGGTCGCGACGTCTTTGACAAGATGGTGCGCCTTATCGCCGAGCCGCGCCGGGTGCCTGCGGGAGTGCTTCCCGCTGATTTCATGGAGTCCTCGTAATGAGCGTGGAAAATCCAGCCATGGCCGCAGTGCAGGTGCACAAGGTGAGCACCACCGGCAGTGCCAGCGAGGTCGGCGATGTCACCGCCCGCGAGGAACCGCTCGAAATCCGTGTGGAAGGCCGTTCCGTGGCGGTGGTGATGCGCACGCCTGGGCATGACGAAGAACTCGCCGCAGGTTTTCTCGTCAGCGAGGGCGTGGTGCAGCGCCCGCGTGACATATTGGAAGTCTCGCAGTGTCCCAGCACCAACAACAAGCATGGCAACATCGTCGATGTATTGCTCGGCGGTGCGGTGGTAAACTGGGACTCGCTGACGCGCCATGTCTTCAGCGCATCAAGTTGCGGGCTGTGCGGCAAGACGAGCATCGAGAGCGTGTTTCAGCAGTTTCCCGCTGTGAAGGGAGACTGGCAGGTCTCGCCCAAGCTCATCGCCAGTCTGCCCGACAAGCTGCGTGCCGCGCAGGAAACGTTTGCCAAAACCGGCGGGCTGCATGCGAGCGGATTGTTTGACCTCGATGGCAACCTGGTCGTGCTGCGTGAGGATGTGGGCCGGCACAACGCGCTGGATAAAATTCTCGGCTATGCTTTGCAGCGCGATCTGCTGCCACTGGACCGGCACATCCTGCTGGTGAGCGGCCGAGTGTCGTTTGAGATCATTCAGAAGGCGCTGGCGGGTGGCATCTCTCTCGTCGCGGCCATTTCCGCGCCCAGCAGTCTCGCGGTCGATTTCGCGCAGGAGGCGGGTCAGACGCTCATCGGCTTTTTGCGTGGCGAAACGATGAATATTTACACTCATCCGCAACGTGTGGAGATGTCACCATGAAACCAGTTCAACTAACAGTCTTCATCATCTGGGGGGCTCTTTGCGGCTCGCTCTGCCTTTATGCCGTCATGCTGAGTTCGATGACTTTTGCCCCTGCCAAGGGTGATGCCAAGTCGCTGGGACAGATCATTGCGCTAGCAGCTGGCAGTGCGGCAGCCCTGAGTTTCTTCCTGCGCAAACTGCTGCTTGGAGGCTTCACCACGGGTGCACTCAATCTGGACGATCCGGCGCAACGCGGGCGTTTTGTGGCGGGCAATGTCGTGGTCTTTGCGCTGAGCGAGGGCGTCGGCGTGCTGGGTTTCGTCAATGGCATCCTCTCGAACGGCAAAGGAGACGCCTGGCTGCCCTACATAGGTCTCGCGCTTGTCCTGATGCTGCTGCACATCCCGCTGCCTTCCCGTTTCAAAACTGCTGCATGAACGGCTACTTTGATCACAACGCCACCACGCCGCTGCATCCCGCCGCACGTGAGGCATGGCTGAAAGCCAGCGAGAAGCACTGGCACAATCCTTCGAGCCTCTATCGCGACGCGGGGCTGGCGAGCCAGCAGCTTGAGTCTGCGCGTGAACGGCTGGGCACGCTGATTGGCGCAGAGGCCGAGCGCATCGTGTTCACCTCGGGTGCCACGGAGTCGAACAACGCTTTGTTTGCATCGCTGCAAGCCGAGGCTGTCGTTGTGATCTCCGCCATTGAACACCCGAGTGTGCGTGAAGCTGCGCGCGGTCGGAACGTGGTGGAACTGCCGGTGAATGAGGATGGTGTTGTGCAAGCCGACGACCTGAAGCAGCTCATTGCCTCCAAACGTCCCGCGCTCGTATCCGTGATGGCGGCTAACAACGAAAGCGGGGCGTTGCAGCCCTGGCGCGAACTCGCCTCTCTTTGCCGTGAACAGGGTGTACTTTTTCACACGGATGCCGCGCAATGGCTTGGCAAACTGGATACCGCAGATCTTGGCGAGTGCGATTTCATCACCGGCAGCGCGCATAAATTTGGCGGCAGCAAGGGCTGCGGATTCCTGGTGCTGCCCATGGAGGATTCACGGCTCGGCTTCATTCGTGGCGGTCCGCAGGAACACGGGCGGCGTGCGGGCACGGAAAACTATCCGGCCATTGAGGCCATGGTGACGGCCTTGGAGACAATTGGCCCGCGTTTAAGCGAGGTTGAGCAAACGCAATCCAGGCTGCGCGATGCGTTCATCGCGGAGATGCGCACGCGTTTTGACTCCTTGCGAGTGATCAGCGAATCCGCACCACGCCTTTGGAACACGGTGCTCATGGTCATGCCGGAGCATGACAATCTGAAGTGGCTCACGCGCCTGTCGCGTCGCGGCTTCAGCATCTCCACGGGCTCGGCCTGCAGTTCGGGCAAGGAAGGTTCTTCAGTCGTGGTGACGGCACTGGGTGCCAGCGCGGAAGAATTGAAGCGTGTCGTGCGCATCAGCAGCGGCTGGGAGACGACGGCAGAGGAATGTCGGGCGCTTGCCGCCGCTTTCGTCGAAGTTTTTGAGGAGCTAAATCGCGGAGGCAGACCGCAGTAGATCCTTACGCTCCCGGCTTGGGGCGGATCAGGAGCACGAGAACGAGCGAGAATACGCACACCATGGCGAAGACGCCAAAGATGACGTTGAGCGGCACTTGCAGGTCACGCATCTTGCCGAATCCCCAGTCGGCCAGGCCACCACACATCATGCTGACGAAATTCATGAGACCATAACCAGTGGCGCGCATGTGAGGTCGAACAATCTGGCTGAGGATCGGCATGTTGTTGCAGTCAAAGAAGCCCCAGCCGACGCCAAAAAGAACCAGTGATGCGATGGCGAGTCCGAAGGAGTTCAATGCGGGAGCATTGCCCACGCCGAACATGGCGGGCACGATGAGCATCATGCCGATGGCGCTGACGTAGATGCGGCCTCGGTCGCTGTGCCGCATCCAGCGGTCAGCAAGCCAGCCGCCGAGAATCGCGGAGAGCAGCGCAGCGCCCTGCCAGTAGAGCGCGGCGGACACGCCGGCCTTGCCCTGGCTGATGTCGAAGGCCTTTTGCAGGATGGCCGGCATCCAGTCGCGCACCACCCAGGCCGCAAGCGCTGGCAGCGTGAAATAAAACACCAGCAGGATGAAGTTGCGATTGCAGAGCAGTTCTCCAAGAGCGCCGCCGCGTGCGGTGGGGCTCAGCGCCTCCTGCGTGTCCACCTGACGGGGCACATCGCGCAGCAGGAGCAGCAACGGGATGGCATAGAGGATGCCTGCCAGTCCGGTGAAGTCGAACATGAAGCGCCAGCCAAGATCCGGCGCATCCGCCACGAATCCGGCAAATCCGCCGACCATCACACCACAGTAGATGCCCATCTGATGCACGCCAATGGCACGCGAACGGGTCCCGGCTGTGTGATAATCTGCGATCAAGGCAAGCGCTGCGGGAATGTAAAACGCCTCGCTGATGCCCATCAGTGTGCGTGCCCAATAGAGCTCATTGAAGCTGCCCACGTGCCCGGTGAGCCAGGTGATGAGAGACCACACAAACAGGCTGCCGCAGATCGTCAGCTTGCGGCTGTAGCGGTCCGCAATGTACCCGCCGATGGGGCTGCAGATGGCATAGACCCATTTGAATGACGCCAGCATATGGCCCCAGTTTTCTTCGCTGCCGATGTCTTTGATGTCGCCCATCACGGACACTTTCATCGAGGCGATCATCTGGCGGTCCAGGTAGTTCAGCAGCGCCACTGGAAACAACAACCCTACGACCAGCCAAGCACGGCGCAAGAGTGGGGATGGGGTGTCAGCAAGGGTCGGAGACGAAGACATCCCGCCATTAATCACAGCAGTTCCCGGACGGAAAGCCTGAATTCATGCCCAGGCTTGATCAGCGCATGATGGAAGCAGCATCAAGGCTCTTCCAAGCGGTAACCGATGCCCGGCTCGTTGACGATGCGCGGGCCGGCTTCGCCAAGTTTCTTGCGCAGGTGATTGATGTGCACGCGCAGGCCTTCGCTCGGATCGCTGGACTGGCCGGCCCAGACCTGCTTCATGATCTGGTTCTGCGTGACGATGCGCCCCGCGTGCTCGGCCAGCACCTTGAGCAACGCGAACTCGGTGGGCGTGAGTTTGAGCGGTGCCTCATCCAGCGATGCCTCGTGATGCAGCAGGTCCAGCTTCAAGGCACCGACGACAATCTCCGCGCTCTGGCGCGTGAAACGGCGGCGCTGAATGACCGTGAGACGGGCCAGCAGTTCAGCGGTGCCGAAGGGTTTTGTCACATAGTCGTCCGCGCCGATTTCCAGAGCCTCGACCTTGATGGTTTCCTGATCGCGCACGCTGAGGATGAGCACGGGTACATCGCTCCACTCTCGCAGCCGCTTCAACACCTCGATGCCGTTCATGCCGGGCAGACCGAGATCGAGCAGCACCACATCGGGCCGATGAAATGCCGCCTCCTGCAGACCGAGCTGACCTTCGGCTGCCTCACAGACCTCATAACCGCGCGACTCCAGCACCATGCGCAGCAGGCGGCGCATCTGCTGTTCGTCGTCGATGATGAGGGCTTTGCTCATGCGGCGCTACGGGTTTTCACGGGGAGGTGGAGCACAAATTCGGCTCCACCGCTGGGATGAGTATGCGCTTCAATGTCACCTTTCATGGCGCGCATCAAGCCGCGTGCGATGGCAAGCCCCAGACCTGTGCCGCCTGCGGGTGAATCGGGAGCACGATAAAACTTTTCGAACAACTGGTCTTCCGCCCCCAGCGGCAGGCCGGGGCCGTGGTCGCGCACGCGGAGCTCCAGAGTACTGCCGGCAAGCGAGGCTGCAATTTCGATGTGGGTGCCTGCAGGAGCATAGCGCGTGGCATTGTGCAGCAGGTTGCCCAGCACCTGGGCGAGCAGGCGGCTGTCGAGCCTGAGCAATGGAAGATCCGTGGTGCCCGTGATGAGCAATGGGTGTGCGGCCAGTTCTTCCTGGATGGGCTTGGTGGCAGCGTGCAGCACATCGCCGATTTCGCACCAGTCGGGCTGCGGCTCCAGCGCCTCGGATTCCACACGAGTCATTTCCAGAAAGCTTTCCACGATGCGCTGCAGGCGGCGGTTAGCGGTCTCGATCTCCTTGGCATACGGATTCCCCTGCCCCAGGCCGTCCAAAGCCGTGCGAATGATGGCGATGGGTGTTTTCAGCTCATGCGCAACGCTGTCCAACAGCGTGCGGTGCAGGCGCTCAGACTCTGCCAGCAGCTCGGCGCGATGTTTCAGCTCCAGCAGGTGCTCGCGCTCCTGATGATGCTGCGCCAGTGTGGCCTCGCGCGCGCGCAGCCGTGTGATGAGATGCCCCATGCTAAGCGCGACCACGAAAAACAGGCTGAACATCACCATGTCCTGCGGCTTGTCGATGTGCAGGGTGAACTGCGGCGGGATGAAAAAATAATTCCACACCAGGGCGCTGACCACCGCCATCATCAGCACCGGCCCACGGTTCCACCATGTGCCGGCAAGCACGATGGCCATGAGAAAGACCAGCGCGACAAAGAGATCCCCCGTGTAGGGCAGCAGGACCCAGCAGGTGGAGGCCAGAACAAAAACCAGGGTAAGCCCACAGCTGTACTGCCCTACCTCCGCCAGAGAAACCGGCGTGGGGGATGGTGAGGCACTGGGGCTGTCGGTGGCAGACATGGCGGGTCTTGGTTTGGGGCACCTTCACCGCAAAAGAACGGCCCGCCAGTAAACAGCCGCAGACATGGCGTTAAGAAAGTGTAAAAGCAGCGCTCAAGTCTCCTCCAAACGGTAGCCGATCCCCGGCTCGTTTTTGATCTCCAAGGTGGAACCTTCGAGCTTTTTGCGCAGGTGATTGGCATACACGCGCAAATATTGGCTCTGCTCCTCCGCCTGCGGTCCCCACACGGCGCGGAGCAGCTGCTTCAAAGTGACGATTTTACCGGCATGGCGCACGAGCTGTGCGAGCAGCGCATATTCAGTGGGCGTGAGCTTGAGAGAATGGCCATTTAGCGATGCCTCGTGATGCACGGGATCAAGCACGAGAGGTCCTAGCTGCAGATTGGCCGCGTCATGGGCTCCCTGGCGGCGCTGGATGGCGGCAAGCCGTGCGAGAAGCTCCGCCGTACTGAAAGGCTTTGAAACGTAATCGTCCGCTCCGGCATCGAAGGCGGCGAGTTTGACGAATTCTTGATCGCGCACGCTGAGGATGAGCACAGGGACGCTGCTCCATTCGCGCAGCCGTTTCAGCACTTCGACTCCATTCATGTCGGGCAGGCCGAGATCGAGCAGGATGACATCGGGTTTGAGAAAGACCGCCTCTTGCAGCCCCATCTGACCATTTTCAGCATCCCTCACAGTGTAGCCTTTCGACTCCAGCGCCATGCGCAGCAGGCGGCGGATCTGAATTTCGTCGTCGATGATGAGGGCCGTCATTTGGAAGGTGGAACGAAAGCGGACACTTGATTGATCTCAATCACAAACTCCGCACCGCCCTCAGGATGATTCCGCGCTGTGATGTCCCCGCCCTGCGCCTGAACAAAGCCACGAGCGATGGCCAGCCCGAGACCGGTACCGCCTGCGGGTGATCCCTGCACACGGTAAAACTTTTCAAACACGCGCCGTTCCGCGCCAGCAGGCAGGCCGGGACCATGATCGCGGATGATCAGGCGCAACCGCTGATCACGAATCGTGGCGCTGATATCAATGGTGGTGCCTGCGGGAGTGTAGATGGCGGCATTGTGCAGGATGTTGGCGACGGCCTGGGTGAGCAGGGCGTGATCAACTTTCAGCAACGGAAAATCATCAGCCAGTTGAAGTCTCACGGCATGAGCGGCCAGCGGAGCGCCGATGGCGTACTGCGCTGCGGAAATGACATCGCGCAGATCACACCAGTCGAGATTGGGCTTGAGCACGTCGGATTCGAGCTGCGTCATCTGCAGCAGGCTGTCCACCACACGCTGCAGCCGCTGCGTGGCGGTGGTGATCTCGCCGAGGTAGGGGCTTTGCGAACCATTCATCCCTTCGAGCGCAGCGGTAATGATGGCGATGGGTGTTTTCAACTCATGCGAAACGCTGTCCAGCAAAGTGCGGTGCAGTTTCTCGGACTGAGAGAGCATCTCTGCATGGCTCACAGCCTGAATGAAATGCTCCTTTTCCAATACGAGCGCGATCTGAAGCGCAAAAGCCTCGATCATCTGACGCGTCACGAAGTCGAGGCGGGAGGTGTCATCAAACTGCACGCCCAGCACGCCCATGGTGGCGGTGGCCGTTTGCAGCGGGAACCAGGTGGCGGCGGACTCAGGCAGGGTGTCGGTGTAGCGGCCCGCGCACTGCTTGTTCTCATAGCTCCATGCCACAACGCCCCACTCTTTGGGCGATGGCTGGAAGCTGCTGGCCTTGTGCGCGGCCTTGGGCAGCGAGCGATCCTGCTCGCGCACAATGAGAGCGGTGTTTGCATTGAGCAGTTCGTTGATCGTGCGCAGCGCCTCGGCCAGGCCCTTCTCCGGCTCAGCGGCCAGCGCGGCGCTCTGCGTGACGCGCAGTAGTGCGTCTGTCTGGCGAAGTCGACGACGCTCTGCGACCTCGCGCATGCGCAACCGCGAAGTGAGGCTGCCCATGCTGAGCGCCACGATGAAGAACATGCCGAACATGATCCAGTCCTCCGCCTTGCTGATGTGGAAGGTGAAGATCGGTGGAATGAAAAAGAAATTCCAGCACACGGCGCTCAGCGTGGCCATCATCAGCACCGGCCCGCGGCTGAAGCGAAGCGCCGCGATCACCACCGCGAGCAAAAACACCAGCGCGACAAACATGTAGCCGGTGAATGCCACCAGCCCCCAGCACACGCTGGCGATGGCAAAAATGGCGACGATGGCCCAGCTGTACTCGCCGATGATCGAGTCCTGCAACGGCTCCTGCAGAGGGGTAATGTTGCGTGCCTTGTCTGCGGCAGCCAAAGGCCGAACGACACAGACATCAATGTCACCACTGCCAACAATGAGTGTGTCCGCGAGCGACTTGCTCCACATGCCCGCTTTCTCAGGCTTGCCAACGACAATCTGCGAGACGTTGCGTTCGCGGGCGACCTGCAGCAATGCTTCAGAGATGTTCTCCCCGGTCACGGAAACGACTTCCCCGCCGAGCTTGCGTGCGAGGCCGAGTGAACGCGTGAGGCGGTCCTGTTCGATGGAAGTGAGAACACGCGAGCCTTCCACCCAGACCACAAGCCAGGGGCAGTTCACCCGCGTGGCGGCGCGGCGAGTCCAGCGGATGAGGCTTTCGGCATAGGGACTTGGCCCCACGCCGACCATGAGACGCGCATTGGTTTTCCACGGGCTGCTGACACGTTTGACCCGGCGGATGTCCTCCAGGTCTCGATCCACATGCTCGGCGGTGAAGCGCAGGGCCAGTTCGCGCAGGGCCGTGAGGTTGCCTTCTTTGAAGAAATTGCTCACCGCATGCTCAGCACGCTCACCAAGATAGACTTTTCCATCCGCCATGCGCTCCAGAAGCTTTTCGACACTGAGGTCGATGAGCTGGATCTCATGGGCGACATCAAGGATCGAATCCGGAACGGTCTCGGTGATGACCACGCCGCTGACCTGCCGCACAATATCCACCTGGCTCTCGATGTGCTGGACGTTGAGCGTGGTGTACACATCGATGCCCGAATCGATCAGCTCCAGCACATCCTGGTAACGTTTTGCATGGCGCGATCCGGGCACGTTGGTGTGGGCGAGTTCGTCCACCAGCACCAGTTCGGGCCGCTGCTGCAAAACGGCGTCGATGTCAAACTCCTCCAGGGTGAAGCCACGATGCTCCAGCTGTTTGCGCGGCAAAACGCGCAGACCTTCCAGCAGCGAGGCTGTTTCATGGCGGCCATGCGTTTCAACGATGCCGACGAGCACATCCACCCCCTCCTTCAGACGCTGCCGGCCAGCCTGCAGCATGGCGTAGGTTTTCCCGACCCCTGGACACATGCCGAGGAAGATGAACAGACGGCCCTGTTTCACACGGGCTTCATCACGCTTCATCTCCGCGAGCAACGCATCGGGATCGGGCCTGTTATCGTCGTTCATGGCATTGAGGGAGAATAAGGGTTCGAGCAGGCCTTATTGCAACTTGTCGAGCGCGAGATTCAGCTGCAGGGCGCTGACATGGTCAGGGCCCTGAACGTTCGCTGAGGCTGGAGCGGCCAGTTGGTCAATGAGATGGTTGATTTCCGCAGCGACCGCAGGTGCCAGCTTCCGCTCCTTGATGATCCGATCCAACTGCATTCTGGCATCCGTCGCGGAGATATGGAGCGCGGGCATCTGATCATTCTGCGCGCAGACCTGGAAGTACTGCGGGCCGGTCAATTTTTGAGCGAGTCTGGTTCTGGCAAAATGGGAGATCAGCGCAAAGAAGACAAGCAGCAGACCGAGAACGGTGAGGTAAACCGCCCAGACACGCAGAGGCACCCTGCTGCCCTTGATTCTTCGTGTGGTGGACATGGATTGGAATGGTGCGGCGGCGCTCCGGCATCTTCGCCGGAGGCCGTCTGTAAATCCGGCTTAGTTGGAAGCATCGAGTGCCAGGTTCAGTTTGAGCACATTCACGCCCGCCTCTCCCAGGATGCCGAGGTCGGGCCTGGAGGTGCTGGCGGCGATGAGTTCTTTGACCTTCTCGACACTGAGGTTTCGGGCCTTTGCGACACGGGCGGCCTGGATTTCCGCGTTCTTCACGCTGATGTGCGGATCGAGGCCGCTGCCTGAGGCGGTGACAGCATCGGCGGGAACGGCTGCGGTGGCAGCGAGGCCTTCGGTGGTGCGGTAGGCGGCAATGCGGTCCTTGATCGCATCATTCAACTTCTGCGAGGTAGGGCCAAGATTGCTGCCGCTGGAACTGGCGGCATCGTAGCCGTTGGCACCCGCAGCCGAAGGGCGGCTGTGGAAGTATTTTTCACCGGTGAAAACCTGACCGAGCAGGCTTGATCCTTGCACGGTGCCGTCCTTGCCAACGATGAGGCTGCCATCGGCCTTGACCTTGAAGGCGATTTGGGAAACACCCCAGACAACCGCCGGATACAAACCACAAAGAACAACGGCGAAAACGAGGGTGGAGACGATGGCTCCACGGATTTCAGAGAAGAGAGCTTTCATAAGATTAGGCGAGGTGAAGGGTGGTGATGATGAGGTCGATGGCCTTGATGCCGATGAAAGGCACAATGATGCCGCCAAGACCGTAGATGAGGAGATTGCGTTGGAGCACGGCGACCGCACCGACCGCACGATACTGGACGCCTTTCAGTGCAAGCGGGATCAAGGCGACGATGATGAGCGCATTGAAGATGATGGCACTCAGGATGGCGCTCTGCGGCGAGACGAGGCCCATGATGTTGAGCGGACTGATCGCCGGGAAGGTGACCATGAGCATCGCCGGGATGATGGCAAAGTATTTGGCGATGTCGTTGGCGATGCTGAAGGTGGTCAGCGAGCCGCGCGTCATGAGGAGCTGCTTGCCGATCTCAACTATCTCAATGAGCTTCGTCGGATTGCTGTCGAGATCGACCATGTTGCCGGCTTCACGGGCGGCCTGCGTGCCGGTGTTCATGGCGACGCCGACATCAGCCTGGGCCAAAGCGGGTGCGTCATTCGTACCGTCGCCGGTCATAGCGACGAGATGTCCGGCAGCCTGCTCGGCACGGATGCGCTTGAGCTTGTCCTCGGGCGTGGCCTGCGCCATGAAGTCATCCACACCGGCTTCGGCGGCAATGGCAGCGGCGGTCATGGGATTGTCTCCGGTGATCATGACGGTGCGGATGCCCATTTTACGCAGCTGGGCAAAGCGTTCCTTGATGCCTCCTTTGACGACATCTTTGAGTTCGACGACACCGAGCACGTTGCCGCCCTCGCACACGACGAGTGGTGTGCGCCCCGCGCGGGAGGCGGCTTCGACGACCTTGGCGACGTCCGAGGGATAAACACCGCCGAGGGATTCGACGTAGGCTTTGATGGAATCCGCCGCGCCTTTGCGAATGTAGCGACCATCGAGATCCACACCGCTCATGCGAGTTTGAGCCGTGAAGGGAATGAAGGAGGCATGGGGCGCGGCGAGTTCGCGGCCACGAATGTTGAACTTCTCTTTGGCAAGCACCACGATGCTGCGGCCTTCGGGTGTTTCATCAGCCAGGGAGGCGAGCTGTGCGGCGTCGGCAAGCTGCTGCTCAGTGATGCCAGGCGCGGGGCGGAAATCGGACGCCATGCGGTTGCCGATGGTGATGGTGCCGGTTTTGTCGAGCAGGAGCACATCGATGTCTCCTGCGGCTTCAACCGCACGACCAGAAGTGGCCATGACGTTGCGGCGGATGAGACGGTCAATGCCGCTGATGCCGATGGCGCTGAGGAGACCGCCGATGGTGGTGGGAATCAAACACACGAGCAGTGCGATGAGCACCGGCGTGGAAAAATTAGTGGCCGAGTAGATGCCGAAGGGTTTCAGCGTGACGACCACCAGCAGGAAGATCAACGTCAGCGCGGAGAGCAGGATGGTGAGTGCGATTTCATTCGGCGTCTTCTGACGTTTCGCGCCTTCCACCATCGCGATCATGCGGTCGATGAAGGTGTTGCCCTTTTCCGAAGTGATGCGGATGACGATGCGGTCGCTGATGACGCGTGTGCCGCCGGTGACGGCGCTGCGATCACCACCGCTTTCGCGGATGACAGGCGCAGATTCGCCGGTGATGGCGGCTTCATCAACGCTGGCGATGCCTTCGATGACTTCGCCATCGGCAGGTATCACATCTCCCGTTTCACAGACGACGAGATCTCCTTTTTCGAGAGCAGGAGCCGGCACACTGGTCTCCTTGCCGTTTTTGAGGCGGCGGGCCATCGTGTCCTTGCGTGCGGCACGCAGGCTGGCGGCCTGGGCTTTGCCACGGCCTTCGGCAACGGCTTCGGCGAAGTTGGCAAAGAGGACGGTGAACCACAGCCAGATGGCGAGTTGGATGATGAAGCCGTGGTCGGCCTTGGCGGTGAAGATGCCGACGGTGGTCAGCACCGAACCGATCAGGGTCACGAACATGACCGGATTCTTCACCATGAGGCGTGGGTCGAGCTTTTTAAATGCGTCGCCCACAGCCGGACCGGCGATGGACCAGTCAAAGAGAGATGGAGCTTTGTGAGACATATGCGTTGGAGTTGGAAGAGTTTGAATCAGGGATTAGAACAGTTTGCCGCCAGCCGTGAGGAAGTGCTCAACGATGGGGCCGAGGGCGAGGGCAGGAAGGAAGTTGAGCGCACCAATGAGGACCACCGTGCCAATGAGCAGGATGGTGAAGGTGGCGCCTGAGACGGGGAAAGTGCCTGCGCTGGGTGGTGCGATTTTTTTCTGCACCAGCGATCCGGCGAGCGCCATGATCGGCACGATCATGAGGAAGCGACCGATGAGCATTGCCAGGCCAAGCGTGACGTTGTAGTGCGGATCACCGTTCGCGGGATTCGCAGTGAGGCCGGCGAAGGCGCTGCCGTTATTACCAGTGGCGGAACTGTAGGCATAGAGGATTTCGCTGAAGCCATGCGGCCCGGAGTTGTTGAGGCCCGCGAGCCCCCAGTCACTGCCGCAAGCCCAGGCCGTGAAACCAAGAATGGACAGGCACAGCACGAGCAGTGAAAGCATGGCCATCTTCACATCGTAAGCTTGGATTTTTTTGCCCAGATACTCCGGCGTGCGGCCCACCATAAGGCCAGCGATGAAGACGGCGAGCACGACGAAAACGAGCATGCCATAAAGGCCAGCGCCGACGCCACCGATGACGACTTCGCCCAGTTCCATCATGAACAGCGGCACGAGTCCGCCAATGGCCGTGAAGGAGTCATGCATCGAGTTCACCGCACCGCAGGAAGCAGCCGTGGTGATGGTGGCGAACAGCGAGGAGTTGAAGATGCCAAAGCGCACTTCCTTGCCCTCCATGTTGCCGTCTGTGGCGGAGACACCGAGCGCTTGATGGATCGGATTACCAGCGGCTTCAAAGTGTGCACATACGAGCACCCCACCGACAAAGAGCAGCATCATCGCGGCCCACACAGCCCAGCCGTGCCCCTGATTTTTCACCATGCGACCAAGGTAGTAGGTCAGGGCACTGCCAATCGAGAAGATCGAGAGCATTTGAACGAAGTTCGAGAGCGGTGTCGGATTCTCAAAAGGATGGGACGCGTTGGAATTCACAAAACCGCCGCCATTGGTGCCGAGCATCTTAATAGCGACCTGCGAGGCCATGGGGCCCTGCACGATGGTTTGCTCGGAGACGACTTTGTCTTCCATCACCGGTTGGCCAGCAGCATCAACCAAGGGCTGGTTGCTCGCATCCATCTTCGCCACTTGAACCGTCTGCGGCTCGATGAGTTTGGCGGTGTCATAGGGTTTGAAATTCTGGATCATGCCCTGCGACACGAGGAAGAGAGCGAACACAAAGCCGATGGGCAGCAGCAGGTAGTAGGTGGTGCGCACCAGATCGACCCAGAAATTGCCCAGCGTCGTCGCTGAGGCACGTGCAATGCCGCGCACCAGCGCCGCTGCAATCGAGATGCCGACCGCCGCTGAGGTGAAGTTATGAATCGCCAGCCCGACCATCTGAGAGAAGTAGCTCATGGTGCTTTCGCCGCCGTAGCTCTGCCAGTTGGTGTTGGTGGTGAAACTCACCGCGGTGTTGAACGCGAGGTGATCGCTGAGGCCCGGCAGGTTCTGCGGGTTCAACGGCAGCAGATGCTGGCAGCGCAGAATCAGATAGGTGAATACCAATCCGACCAGGCTGAAGAGCAGCATGGCCAGCGTGTATTGCTTCCAGCCCTGCTCCTTGTTGCGGTCCAGGCCCATCAGCGAATAGGTGAGCCTTTCGAGCGGACCGATAACGGGGTCGAGCCAAGTTTTGCCGTTCGCATCCAGCACCTGCGTCAGGTAGATCCCGAGCGGTTTGGTGATGAGCGCGAGCAGCCCAATGAAGAGCGCGAATTGAAGCCAGTCGGTTGAGTGCATAGGAGTGGGATTAGAATTTTTCAGGCCGGATCATGGCCACGAAGAGGTAGAGGAACAGAAGCAGGGCGAGAACGCCCACGATGATGGTTTCCATGGCGGTGGTTGGTTTAGAGTTGCTCGCAGAAGCGCACGTAAAGCGCGCTGACGATGAAGAAGACCAGTGTGAGGCCGATGTAGATGATATCGTTCATGGCGTGGTAGGATGTTTGTCCACCGCCAAGATGCATGCGCCTCCGATCCTGCCGAGTAAAAGGCGGGGCTTGCGGCGTAAAAAGGGCGTTAAACCACGGGGTATATGTGGTTTCATTTGCGAAGACACCGCCTAGGCAGGAAGGCGTTCCGCGCCAAAAAAAAGCTCCCGGTCAGTGAACGAACTGACCGGGAGCCCCAACCTAATTATCAGACAAGTGTGTTCAGGGCTTCGAGCCCCGACGAATTAGAACGCGAAGCTCAGCTTGGTTCCCCAGTACAATTCGTTCTGGGTGGTGTTGAGCT
>CALRWM010000021.1:0-85841 GCA_943371875.1 Prosthecobacter debontii
AGTTGGTAGAGCGCCTGCATGGCATGCAGGAGGTCAGCGGTTCGAACCCGCTATGCTCCACCAAACCCCGTGCAGTTTAACCGCTGGTGATCAATTAACTGCGTTCAGGCAAATCCACTGATTGAGGCCTGGCAACCGTCTGGAATGCAAACAGAGGATTGACGAGCTTTAAAAGCGACTCGTAGTTCAGATGGCACCACCCCAAGCAGTTTGGCAGGGTGAAACCGGTCTGAACATCCACTTCACCATGAAAATGAAACGCGCCACGAAAGTGAAGGAAGTCAGATTGCAGTTAGACACCCGGATTTTTCCGCTCAATATCCTTGCCGTTTCATTGTGGTTTGTTAACAAATCGACCCACAGCAGGCATTTTATATGAAGTTCACCATCAGCAAAGAATCCTTCCTGGACGCCATCAACCAGGTTCAGCATGTGGTCAGTTCGCGTACCACGCTCGCCATTCTCTCCAATGTGCTGCTCAAGGCGAAGGATGGAAGGCTTGAACTCACGACCACCGACCTTGATGTTGGCGTGACTTGTTCGGTTCCCTGCGAAGTCGATGAGCCCGGGGCCACGACACTTCCAGCGCGTCGTCTTGCCACCATCGTTCGCGAACTGCCTGCGGAAGAAATCGAGGTCAAGGTTGATGAGAAAAACGTCGCCTCCATCCGCAGCGGCCCGAGTTATTTCAAAGTGCTGGGCCTGACCAGCGAGGAATTTCCCGCGCTGCCCCGGTTTGATGATGCGCGTGAGTTCCGCATCGAGCAGCAGGTGCTGCGCGACTGCCTGCGCAAGACCAGCTACGCCATCTCCACGGACGAAACGCGCTACGTCCTCAATGGCATTCTTTTCGCCTTCAAGGACAACGCCCTGACCATGGTGGCCACCGATGGCCGCCGCCTGGCCATGGTGGAGCAGGAGCTGGAGTTTCCGCAAAGCCAGGAGATCGACATCATTGTGCCTACGAAGGCTGTGAACGAGCTTTCCCGCTTGCTGGGGGATTCAGGCGAGGTGGCCATTCGGGTCACAGGTTCTCAGGTTGGCTTTGACCTGGGAGAGAGCCTGCTGGTCAGCAAACTCATCGACGGGAACTACCCGAACTACCGTCAGGTCATTCCTGGTGAGTCGAAGGAACGTATTCCGCTGGAGCGGGAAGCCTTTCTCCGGGCCATCTCACGTGTCTCCCTGCTGGTCACCGAAAAATCGAACTCGATCAAATTCATTTTCACGCCGGGCAGCGTGGAAATCGTGGCGACTTCTCCGGATGTCGGGGAAGCGCGTGAAACGGTGGCCATCAATTACAAGGGCGTCCCAATCACCATCGCATTTAATCCAGAGTTTGCGATGGCACCGCTGCGCAATCTGAGCGCCGATGAAGTGCATCTGCACCTGATTGATGAAATCAGTCCTGGGGTGCTGCGCAGCGGCACGAATTTCCTGTATGTGCTGATGCCCATGCGCGTGAATGCCTGATCCTGACTTTCCTTCCATCCAACACGCCATGAAACGAATTCTGCAGGTCTTTTTGCTGATCGTGACCGCCACCAGCTTCACCGCATGCTATGGCCCGAATCCGCCGCCGCCCCGTGGTGGGCGCGGAGGACGTGGGCGTTCTTTGGATGTCCCGCCCCGCTATGGAGTGCCGCAGGAGCAGACGCAGTATTTTGATGGGGTGGATCTGACCAATCCCAATGCGGCGGCGGTTCAGACCCCTGATCCGAACGCACCTGTGACCGGTGACAATGTGACGCCTCCTCCAACGAACGACAATACGACGGCGCCGCCACCCGTGTCTGTGACGCCTCCTGGCAGCACACCGACCCCAGCTGCTCCGGCTCCTGCGGAGATCCCCTTCGCCACCCGTATCACCGGCAAGCCGGGCTTTGTTAAAAGTCCGTTTGATCCGAGTGGCCAGGCCATTGACGTGCGTGACTTCCAGTCCGGCCAAAAAGCACGCTGCCCCTACACGGGCAAAATTTTCCGCGTGCCCTGATCTGCTGCGCCGCCCGCTCCCTCTCCTGACCTAGGAGTGGGGGAGGAGTCGATTCTGCCGAGGTTTGACTGAGCCGTGTCTGCGGCCTATCGGATTTGTCCAGTTTCCATCCCTTTTGTGTCCGTCGAACGTTCCATTGCCATCTTCAGTCCCGGCCTGCTAGGCGGATCACTGGCCAAAACGATCCAGCAACGCATGCCTGGTCTGGAGGTTCGTGTCTGGGCGAGACGTGACGAGGCGGTGGAGGAGGTGAGGCAAGTGCTTCCCGGGGTGATCGCCAGCAGCGACATTCAGGAGGTTGTACGGGGTGCCTCTCTCGCTGTTCTGTGCATGCCGATCCAGCACATGCCGGGCATCGCGCACCAGATCGCCGGATGCGAATTGTCGGATGACTTGATCGTCACGGACGTGGGCAGCGTGAAAGGCGGAGTGGTCGGAGACTTGGAGGGCATTTTCTTGCCTACCAAGGGGGCCTTTCTGGGCAGCCACCCCATGGCAGGGTCCCAGCGCACCGGGCTGGCGAATGCACGGGGGGATCTTTTTCACCAAGCGGCCTGCATTTTGACGCCGACTGCGCACACCAAGCCGGAGCATCTGGGCCGATTGCGCACTTTTTGGGTGAAGCTGGGCTGTCGCATCCAGGAAATGACGCCGCAGCAGCATGATCACTGTGTGGCGCGTGTTTCGCACCTGCCGCACTCCATGGCGGTGCTGACGACTTTGGCGGCTTTGAGCCAGGATACCCGGGTGCTGGACAGCTCCGCCGGCGGGTTTCGTGACACCACGCGTGTCGCCGGAGGTGACCCGGACATGTGGGCGGGCATTCTCATGCAAAACCGCACGGAGGTGATGGCCGCCCTGCAAGATGCTTCTTCTGTGATGCGAGAGCTTCTTGAAATGCTGCAGAGCATGGACGAAGTAGCCCTCCGCCGATTTCTCGCCCAGGCCAAAGCCCTGCGCGACCTCCTTCCGGCGGTCTGAAGATCATGGCCAGCCTCAAGTCGAAGAAACTCAAAAGCATTCCTGCCGAAATCACCGTCCCCGGTGACAAAAGCATCTCCCACCGTTCCGCGATGTTTGCCGGACTCGCGAAGGGCACGACCATCATTGATGGCTTCCTGCCCAGCGAAGACTGTCTCTGCACCGTGCATGCCATGCAGGCGCTCGGCGCCACGATGGAGCCGCTGGAGGTGGTGGAAGGCGTGGGTCTCGTCAAACTGGCGATCACCGGCAACGGCATGAAGCTGAAAGCGCCTGAAAAGCCCGTCGATTGTGGGAATTCGGGAACCACGATTCGCCTGCTCTCCGGCATCCTTGCCGGGCAGGACTTCAAAACCGAGCTGTTTGGCGATGCGTCTCTTTCGAAGCGTCCGATGAAACGAGTCGCTGATCCTCTCGGCCAGATGGGCGCGATGATCACCGGGCAGGGGGAGAAAATCTGTGCTCCGCTCACGATTACCGGTGCTCCTTTGAAATCCATTTACTACAAGCTGCCTGTGGCCAGCGCCCAGGTGAAAAGCGCCATCCTGCTGGCCGGGCTCTACGCATCGGGCAAAACGACGGTGGTGGAGCCGGTGGCAACACGGAACCACACCGAGCGACTGTTTACGCACTTTGGCATCAAATGGCTGCGTGAAGACGACTGCGTGAGTGTCTATGGCGGCCAGGAGCCGCAGGCCAACGACATCATGGTGCCCGGGGACATTTCCAGTGCGGCGTTTTGGATGGTCGCCGCTGCGGCCAGTCCCAAATCCCAGATCACCATCAAGAATGTCGGCCTCAATCCCACGCGTACGGGCGTCATTGACGTTCTCCTGCGCATGGGGGCACTTGTCACCAGCTCTGAAACGCATTCCGATGGCGAGCCGCGGGGCAACATCACCGTCCGTGGAGGCGATTTGAACGCCACAGTCATCGGTGGTGTGGAAATCCCCAACGTCATTGATGAGCTGCCCATTCTCGCCGTTGCGGCTGCGCTGGCCCGTGGCAAGACGCTGATCCGTGACGCTTCCGAACTGCGGGTGAAGGAAACGGACCGCATTGCCGCCGTTGCCTCCAACCTACGCCTGATGGGCGTCACCGTCACCGAGCATCCGGATGGCATGGAGATTGAGGGCGGAGCCAAACTGCAGGGGGCCACGCTGCCTTGTTTTGGTGACCACCGCATCGCCATGGCCTTCTTGATTGCAGGCATGTTCGCTGAAGGCACCACCACGATTGAGGGTTCCGAGTGCATCGCCACCTCCTACCCGGGTTTTGAGCGTCATCTCGATCTTTTCGTGAATGGGGACGACGGTGCACGGCCGATTCCCGTCATGTCCAGCGTCCCTCAGCCGCTGGTGGATAAAATGAATCGTGCCAAATCATGAGCATGGCGCATTCCGTGATCACGATTGACGGGCCTGCGGCTTCGGGCAAAAGCAGCATTGCGCGCCTTGTCGCACAGCGGCTGGGCCGCACGTATGTCAACACGGGGAACATGTACCGGGCCATGACGTGGGCGGTGCTGCAGACCGGGGTGGACCCGCAGGATGCTGAGGCCGTGCGTGCTGCTGCGGCTGGCATTGTCATCGAATCACCCGTTGTTGATGGCAAAACGCAGGTCTGCATTTCCGGGCGGACGCTCACGGATGCCGAGCTCAACAGTGATCCCGTCAATCGCGCGGTGTCATTCATTGCCCGCGTTGATGAGGTGCGTGACCGGCTGGTTGCCTATCAGCGTACGCTGTCCGCCGATGGTCCGCTGGTCATGGAAGGGCGCGACATTGGCTCGGTGGTTTTTCCCGACAGTCCGCACAAAATTTACATTGATGCCAGTGAGGAGGTTCGCGCGAGCCGGCGTGGTGCGCAGGGGCTTTCGGATCAGATTGCCGAACGGGATCGCATTGACAAACAGCGCAAGAACAGCCCGCTTGTCATCCCAGCAGGAGCCATCGTCATTGATAATTCCCACATCACACTCGACCAGGCGGTTGATCAGGTGATCGCGGTGCTGAAGCTTTCATAACAGCGAACGGAAAATGAACTTCTCCTACTGGTTTGGTCATCGCGTCTTTCGCGAGCTCGCGAAAGGGTTGTTTGATTACCGCGTGGTCGGTGCGGAAAAACTGCCGTTCTCCGGTCCTGCCATCATTGCGTGCAACCACGTCAGCTTTCTCGATCCTCCGCTGGTGGGAATCGCCTTCGATGAGATGGTGTACTCTTTTGCGCGGAAAACGCTCTTTGATCATCCTCTAGCTGCTAAGATTTTGAGGAGCTGGCAGGTGCTGGCGGTAGATCGTGACAAACCGGATACTGCTTCGCTCAAGAACATCATTCGATTGCTGCGTGATGGGAACAAAGTGATCATGTTTCCCGAAGGCACCCGCAGTTACGACGGGGTGCCGCAATCCGCCGAAGCGGGGGTGGGTCTTTTTATCGCCAAAAGCAAGGCTCCGGTGCTGCCTGTGCGTCTCTTTGGCACCTATGAGGCATATCCGCGAGGCGCCAAGACCCTGCGGCCTGCCAAGATCACGCTTGTTGTCGGCGACCTCTGGCAGCCTGACTTGAAAAGCTACGCGGAATCTGGCAAGGAGCTGTATCAGGTCCTGGCCGATGAAGTCATGCACCGGATTTCGGAGTTGAGAGTGTGAATTGGACTCCCCGCATCTGAAGCCAACACGAGTTTAGGAGTGTCAGAAACCTGAAATCCAGTGCGTTGAAGAAGCGAGCAACTGGAAAGCCGAGCAATGCTTGGGTTTTCAAGATTTTCCCACAGAATTTGTTACAGATCTTTCTTCTTCTGTTTAATCTTATTCGTGTAATGGAACAACGTCTGCTTAGAGTTTCAAATCCACCTTCGCCATTCTGCAATGTCTCAGCTCCGATCCTTGATCGTGAAAACTGCCCTTCCGATCAAATCGAAAACCGCACCGCAGCCAGGTACACAACCTGGGCATGAAGAATTCAGCCCAGCGGGTGGTCCATGGCTTGTGAGGCAGACTTTCATGCGGGCGGAAACGATCTGGCTGTCGTCGATGCTGGGAGCGTATTTCCCTTCGCTGCCGCGGGTGCTGGACATCCTGAATGAGGGAACGCAGACGAATGTCATGCTTGGAACTGCACCGGGGGAGCCTGTGCGGCAGTATTGCAGCCGGGTAGGCCCGCTGCCGATTGGGATCGCCTGTGTGCTGGTGTGGCGGCTGGCGTCGGAGCTTGAGGCCTTGGAGTCGTTCCTGCCTGAGGCGGTTTCTTTTGTGGATCCCCTGAATTGCCGGGTGGGGTTGTGGCAGCAGGATTTTTTGCAGCTGTTTGTGGATCGTTTTGAGTCGCGGCCGATGGGGCGTGCGGAGATTGCTTCGAGAGTGATGCAGGTCTGCGCGATGCTGATCAAAGGTCATCCGACGGAGCCCATCAGCGCGTCTGTGGCGGCCAAAGTGCCGTCTTCACTGCTGACGCATCTGAGGGAGTGGCAGGCTGCGGGAAGCACGCTGCTGACGCTGGGGCAGATCAAAGGTTTGATGCTGATGGCGACCGCCGCTGTGACGCGCGGATTGCGCGGCTCCAACATGATGTCGCAGCTCTTTGCCAATGAGCGCTGGCATCCTTTGCTGCCGTTTCAGAGGACCACCCCGCATGTTTATGGGCGGACAGAGGGATCGCGGATGCCTGTGATCTCGGTTCGGCTTTCCCGCCTGCTTGCTCACCGGAACAGGTTGACTGAGATCGAAGTTTTGATGCTGCACAATCGCTTGCGTGAGCAGGCGGCTGCCGTGCCGGTGCTGGGGCTGGCGCTGGATCCTGAGCATATTTTGCTGCGCCTTCCGGGGCTGCGGGAAAGTGCGAATGACTCCAAGATGCTGGACATCCGCCTCGACAGTCTGGCGGAGTTCACCGTGGCGTTGGAGTCTGCTGCGGACTGTTTGACACTGGGACGGTCTCCGGTGGTCATCCGGGAAGCGGTGGAGCCTGGCAAACCCTTTTCGGATCTGCGGGGTGATGTTGAAGAGCAGTTGAGCCGCCTTTGGCAGACGCTGCAGGATGGTACTTTCAGTCTTTCTGGCTACAACATGGAGGCGGTCGGCAATCGGGAATTGCCGGGACAATTCTTTTGTTATCTGGGGAATGCCTTTCAGCGGGTGGGACGTACCGCCAGCCCGCGGCCCGCACCCGCCGAGCCTGCCACCCTGGCAGCACCTCGCGTACCGATATTGTCACATTTGCCCCGGGAAACGGATGCGCAAACTCCTCTGGTGGAAGAAAGTATGAAATCATCTTCCCTTTTTCCTTTTAACCAATCACTCGATAAGCTACCGCAACACCCTATGAAGATGATCCTTATCACCGCTGGCAGCGGAGGCACCGGCAAGAGCACCATTGCCCGCCTTATTTACGAACTTGCCAACTTTGAGACGCGTGATGACGTGGCCATGTTCGACTGCGATGCTCTGGGGAACCGGGATTTCCAGAAGATTTCACCCAACAAGATTGAGTCCATGCCCATCGACAACATCGACTCGATGCGTCGCATCGTGGAAACGGCGATGGATGGGAAGCTGGTTCTCGCGGACTTGCCGGCGAGCTGCCAGGACATTTTGGGGCGTGATCTGAACCCTGAGATCATTCAGAGTCTGCGTGAAGATGACGGACTGCACTGGCTGCCGATCCATCCGGTGACAGCGAAGGCCGCCACTCTGCCGGCCATCAAGCAATGGCGTTCGGCCATCTTCGGCGAAGCTCCCTCCATTGTAGTCGTCAGTCTGAAAGACGGCCCGGTCTCCTCCGAACTGCTGGACGAAATCATCCGCCCGCAGGATCTGGTGCTGCGAATGCCTGTTTTGGATCAAAGCCTCGCGGCTGCACTGGATGCGTCCAATGCGACGTGGCTGGACATCCTTGAAGGACGTGTGGCGGACAGCCACCGCATGTTTGGCAATCCACTGGTGAAGCGTCAGCTGCGCTTCAAACGCAAGGAATGTGAGGATGCTCTTTTCCCGCTGCTGCGCCGTATCATCAAAGACCCGATCTCAGCGAGTTGATCGCAAGGGGGACGGCTACTGTTCCCGGCACTTTACGTCTCGGAGTTGCATGTCCAAAGCGGTGCCGGACATTTGGATTTCCACGAGCGACAGTGTTAATGAGGCCAGCATCAGGATCAGGCTCACCCCGAAGGTGATCTGACCTTCTGTCTGCTGCTTAAAGAACAGCAGGGTGGTGCTTGCCACGCAGAACATCAGGCTCAGCACGCCTGCGGTCTGCATGTGCTTGATGATCTGAATGCGTTTCCGCAGGCTCTGAATTTGCGCCAGCAGCATCGGTTCCTGAGTGGTCTGCCAGTTTGCATGGAGTCCACGCACCACGGCAGCCAGTCCGAGGAAGCGATTGGTGTAGGCCAGCATGAGCAGGGAGATGGCCGGGAAGAGGAGTGATGGCGTGGAGAGGGGGAGGTCTGGCAGTGGCATGGAGACTTACAGCTTTGCTGGCTACCTCTGCTTGAAGTGATCTTGAATCCATCGGGCCATTTTTTTCATCAGTTCAGGGAGCTTGATTCTGTCAATGTGACTGCGCGGCCATCCAAGGCTGAGCAACTCGGTATCTGTATCGCTCATGAACTGAAGAAACTTCGAATAGATCACCGCTGATGGATGGTTAGGAGAATCGCATTCCTGCACCATCCAGTCGCGTATCACTGCAATCAAAGTTTCGGGGTGGCTGTTATGATGTTCGGTATCGCATCCTGCCAAATCAGACAGGGCGGGCTTGAGCTGATGTTTTGTGTTTTCTAAAATCAGTATGCGCTTGCTTTTCATGCTCGGCTTGAAACGGCGGCAGGCATAATCAATCCCAAGTTCCAGAGGCATGTTAAGCCTGTAGGGTTCCCCAGCTTTTTCGGCGACATTTCGGGAGAGATCGTGAATGCCAAATCGGGAGCTTTGAATGAGTTCCACAATTTTATCAATTCGTACTTCCGCCGAATCTGATCGTTCCAGAGCTAGCCTGGGGCGATAGCCTAAACACAGAACTGTAAAAGTCAGAGGTCGCAGCAAGGCCGTATAGGCATCATCAAATGGACAATTGATGAAAACATTGCGGTCGAAATCTTTAGGCAGCCTGGGCATCGCCTGCGTCACACTTTATTTGGATGCCAAGGCAAAGTTCTCGCGATCACGCACACTCCCATCTTGGGCATGTACCACCAATTCAGCTCCCTGATTCTTCGCGATCACCCTGGCTGCCAAAATTGCGGCGGTCTGGGTCGCATGCACAGAGCTTGCCCGCACCGCTTGAGTCGGTTTTACTGCCCAAGAACCATCTTGTTTTGAATAAACGTGGTAGGACTTGGTCATGCAGAATAATCGTATCACCAGCAGGGGCTGTCAATTTTCAAATCACGCGGTCATTTCCACCATCGACGGGGATCTGGGCCCCGGTGACTTTTGCGAACAAGGGGGAGGCCATGGCGCTGACCATGTTGCCGATGTCCTTGGACTTGATCTCCACCTTCATGAGGTTTTTGGTCTTGTACTCCTCGATGGTCATGCCGTAGCGAGTGGCGCTCTTTTGCAGGGCCTCGGGGGTCCAGAGCTTGGTGTCGAAGACGGCGTCGGGGTGGACGATGTTGACGCGGATTTTGTGCGGGGCCAGCTCAAGGGCGGCGACTCGGCAGAGCTGCGTGAGCGCAGCCTTGGAGCAGGAGTAGGCGCTGGCACCGGGGCCGGGGGCTTTGAAATTACGGCTGCCGACGAAGATGATGCTGGCATCGATGCCCTGCTTCACAAAAGGGATGACCTTGTTCATCAGCTTCTGATGGCTGGTGAGGTTGATCATGATGGTGCGGTCCCAGTCGCCCTGAGCCATGGCGTCGAGATAATCGTTCTTCGGGAAGATGCCCGCGTTGCTGACGACGATGTCGATGCCGCCGAACTCGCGCACGGTGAAATCAATGGCGTCCTGCACCGGTTTGTCTTCGGTGAGGTTCACGACGATGCCGATGCCGCCGATCTTCTTCATGATGTCGGGGATGTCTTTGTCGATGTCGAGTCCGACAACCTGCGCGCCCTGCTCGGCGAGAGATTCAGCGATGGCGAAGCCGATGCCTGCCGCACAGCCGGTGACGAGAGCGACTTTGCCCTGATGAACCTTGCGAGCCGGGCCTTTGCGCAGTTTGGCCTGCTCCAGATCCCAGTATTCGATTTCGAAGATGTCTTTTTCAGGGAGTGGCTGCCAGCCACCGACGGATTCGCCAAGCTGCACCGTGGCAGCGGTTGATTCAGCGATGTCGGCGACGATTTTGGCGTCCTTCAGGGTGTCGCCAAAACTGACGACGCCGTGGTTTGGCCAGATGGCGAAACGGGGGGCGGGATCGAGCATGGTCTGGCCACTGGCGTGGCGCTGGAAGTAAGCGGCGTATTCGTCTGCGTATTGCTGAACGCTGGCATCGAGGTCTGCGCTGATGAAGGCGGGGGCGCGCTTGGTGCGGATGCTGTGATCCGGGGTCAGGGGGCCGCGAGTGCCGAAATCTGCCACGGTGGCGAGGTTTGCGTAACCCACGGCTTCCGGGGACGCATTGAGGCGGGCGATTTGTGGGAAACCACGGCGTTTGGAGACGGCCTGGCGCAGTTTCGCCAGATCCATGAGATCCTCCGTGGCTGCAGCAGTGGCCGCTTGGGCACCTTTTTTGGCGAGGTAGTCCTCTGCCATCGTCACCATCTCGATGTGCAGCTCGTAGCTTTTGCGGGCATCGTCATCGAAGGTAAAGAGGCCGTGCTTGAGCAGCACCATGCCTTGGATGCCTTCCTGACGCAGATCGCGGCCTGCGATGAGGTCGGCGATGGTCTTGGCGAGAATGAAGCCGGGCATCACGTAGGGGACGATGATGACGCGGTTGCCGTAGATTTCCTTCACGCGGGCTTCGCCGTCGGCGTTGCAGGTGAGGGCGGAAATGGCGTTGGCGTGGCTGTGATCGACAAACTTGAAGGGCAGGATGGCGTGCAGGATCGCCTCAATGCTGGCGGCTGGAGCGTTGGGATTGGTCATGGCCGCACGCTGCTGCAGCACCATGTCCTCATCGCTCATGGTGGCGAGTTGGGACATCTTGATCAGCGCCTCCATGCGAACAGGGGAGAAGCCGGCGCGCTCGATGGTGGCGAGATCCCAGCCGCTGCCTTTGACGTAGCAGAGATTGACGGGATCACCGAAGAAGTCCTGCTCCGTGACCTTGACAGAGGTATTTCCGCCGCCGTGCAGGACGAGGGCGGGATTCCGGCCGAGCAGACGGGAGGTGTAAACGCGTTGTCCGAGCAGATCGGTGCCGAAAGTGGCGGCTTCTTGGTCGTTCCAGAGGGATTGCATGTGGGGAAATTGGGAGTGCCAGACTTCCGATGGATGCGCCCCGGTGCAAGGGGATTTTCCCTTTCAAACGGGGGCGAGCGCCCGGTTTCGCATCTCTCCCAGCGTCCAATCATATTCCCGTACCAGCTGATCCACCACATCTCCGCTGCGCATCTCCAGCGGCAGGACTTCCCAGGTGTAGGTTTCCATCTCGATATGCTGGCATTTGGTGGGATTTTTGGCCAGCCAGTCCATGGCGCCAATCAGGTGGTCCCGGGTGCTGTCGAAGCCGCCGCCGGGCTGGGCATGGATGGGGATGTGGAAATGCACGCGCCACTCCTCCCCGAGGATGCCGGGATTGGCCTGGGCAAACTGGAGGGCATCGGGCAAGTCCTTGAAACGGCGCAGCGGTTCGTCTTTGCCATAGCTGGCGATGACCTGGTGGAAATAAACCGGTTCATCGAAGGCTGGCAGCTGGGCGATATTTTCCGGCGTGGGTTTCAGTTTGAGTGCCGAGCTGAAGTGGAGCTTGCTGAGGCGGATGCCAGCGCCGGTGATGCGCGACAGTGCTTTTTCGGCATCTTCGAATTCGATGGCGAGGTGGCAGGTGTCGTAGTTCAGGCCCACGAATTTGAAAAAGTCGCGGTCGCGGGGATTGCGGTCGAGGTAGAGGCCGAAAAACTTGAGCGTTTCTCCGCTGGTCTCAAACAAGCCGAGGGGCTCCGGTTCCAGGCCGAGATGCAGGTCGTGACCACTTTGGGTGGCGACTTTTTCGATGTGCTCGCGGCAGAGGCGCAGGTTGGTGAAAATAGCCTGAAGCTCATCTGCGCCGACGCCGAAGGTCTTGTGGGATCCGGGCAGTGTGCTGACGCTGCCGCTGACGCCGGGTGGCAGCAACTGGGCCAGGATGTCGAACAGCAGGTTGGTGTAGTCGAGGCGCTCCGGAGAAGTCCAATCCGGCAGGAAGACCTGTTCTTTGACGCGGGTGCCGTGGAATGAGCCGTAAGGGAAGCCGTTGATGGTGAAAACGTAGCAACCGTTGGCCTCCAGCCAGGCTTTGAATTCGTCGATTTTTCCCGGAGCGCTGAGTTCCACCGCCGCCTGCTGACTGAGACGGAGGCCGATGCCGTAGGGCTTGCCGCCGCTGACGCGATCCTTAACCCGGAGGGTGTAGTTCTTGAGGCCGCTCCAGGTTTCCTCCCACGTTTCGCCGCGGTGGATGTTGGTGCAGTAGCCGAGATGGATGCCGTGGTTGAGGAGCATGCTGCTAGGTGTGCAGCGCTGCGCCCGCCGTCAAATGAATCGTCGGGCTAGTTGGTTGGAGACGGTGCTTTCGCATGAAGCGGAGCTGATTTCTGGCAAGGATCGGCATTCTAGATTGTGACCGTCGGAGCGTTTTTTTGGAGTGCGGCTGCGGGAAGCTGTGGCTTTCGAATGGCGTGTGGTGTGGGCGAGCTGAACGGCTGGCCAAGGATTACCGGCTCCCGCAATCGGGCATTTCCTGTCACGCCTGTGCCACCGAGTCCGTCGAAAGCGGTAGCTGCGTTCGTTCCTCACTGCGCAACCGCAGTCCATATGGGAGGCTATGCGTTTTGCGGAGCTGATGTTTGAAAAGCGGGTGTGGAGACGCGCGAAGGCGGGCTGGGCATGTGTGCGTGCAAAAAAACGGGCGTCTGGTCAAGACGCCCGCTTTGTTGCAAATTCTGCTATCCGCCCAGTTAAGGAATCGGTTTGATGAAGATGTCCTTGTAATACGTGGTGCTCTTGGGGTCGTGGCCCTGGATGGCGATGGTGCCTTCGCTGAGCTTGCGGCCGGGCATGTTTTTGAGTTCCTTGACGGGATCCCAGCCTTCGGGTTCGATGAAATCGACGGTGGTCTTGCCGTTGACGGAGAGGGTGATGTGCTTGCCTTCGACCTTGATGTTGTAGTCAAACCATTCGCCGTCCGTGCTTGGAGCCAGGGGGACTTTGATGTGCTTGCCGCCTTCGGGTTCCTTCTGGCCATCGAGGAGGGCAAGGATGTTGATGACGCCGTAGAGGCTGCCGGTTTTCTTGGGATCAGTATGGGTGCTGTTGACCTGGCACTCAAAGCCTTTGTCCGGCCAGCCTTTTTCCTGATACTGGGTGTGGAAGTACACACCGCTGTTGGAACCGGGGGTGGTTTTGACCTTGAGCTTCAGCTCGAAGCTCTGGAACTTGGCTTCACCGTTCGGGCCGACGTAGAAGAGGTGGGAGCGGCCGCCGCTGACCTTGAGTTCGCCGTTTTCGACGGTGAAGACGCCAGGGACTTCTTCATTGGACTTCCAGCCCGAGAGATCCTTGCCATTGAACATGGAGATCCAGCCGTCATCAGCGGCCTGGGCGGAAGTGAATGCAAGCGCCGCAAGGGCGGTGAGTGTGAGTTGTTTGAGCATAGTGGGAATGGGTTAACGTGATGGCGGTGACGCGTCTAACGAGTGAACTGGGAGGACCGGGGCTCGTTGGAGTCGAATGAAAGCTCAGCTGGCCTTTTTGGTCTTTTTAACCGCAGGGGCGGCGCTTAGAGGGCTTTCAATTGAAGCCTTTTTGACTGCGGGAGCGCTAAGGTGGCTTTCGAGCACCGTGTTGTTTATACCGAGGAATTTGGCAGTGCGGTCGGCATCCTCGCTGAAATGACGGAAAGCGAGGCGGGAGAGTTCGCGCTCCACCCAGGGGAGAAGCTCAATGTCAGGGCTTTTTTCGGCCACGCTGACGAGCATGCTCAGTGCATCGCGCATGCGGGTGACGGTGCTCGACGGATCCATGTGACGTGCGCCTTTGCTGCCGAGAGGGATGTCGGAGGGCAGGAGGACGTCTGAATTGCAGAGGGCGCAGGCGCGCTGGATGGTGTTTTCCAGTTCGCGTACGTTGCCCGGCCAGTCGTAGGCGTCGAGCATGTCGAGCGCATCATCGGTGAAGCGCATCTGGGGCCCACGGCGGCGAGAGGACAGGCGGTGGAGGAAGAACTCGGCCAGCAGGCGCACGTCTTCGCGGCGCTCACGGAGCGGCGGAATGTGGATGCGCACGACGTTGAGGCGGTAGAACAAGTCCTCGCGGAAATTGCCCTTGGCGACTTCGTCTTCGAGATTTTTGTTGGTGGCGGCGAGGACACGCACATCGGTCTTGAGCGTCTGGTTGCTGCCGACGCGGGAGTACTGGCCTTCCTGGAGCACGCGAAGCAATTTGCTCTGCACGGCGAGCGGCATGTCGCCGATTTCGTCGAGGAAGAGGGTGCCGCCGTCGCACTGCTCAAAGCGGCCGACACGCTGGTTCACCGCACCGGTGAAGGAGCCTTTTTCATGGCCGAAGATTTCGCTTTCGAGCAAGTTGTCAGGGATGGCCGTGACGTTGATGGCGACGAATTCCTTCTGCGCACGCGGGCTGAACTTGTGGATGGCGCCTGCGACGAGTTCCTTGCCGCAGCCGCTTTCTCCCGTGATCATGACGGGGGCGTCTGAGCGGGAGACGCGGCCGATGAGCTTGAACACCTCCTGCATGGGCCCGGAACGGCCGATGATGGTCTCCTGAATCGATTCGGTGGGGACCTCGGCGGTTTGTGCGCGGGTGGCCTTGCGTGCCTCGATGGAGGTGAGGGCGCTTTCGACGACGGTGCGCAATTCGTAGGGCAGACGTTCCTTTCCCAAGACATCATAGGCACCTAGGCGCATGGCCTCGATGACGTGGCTGGTGGTGGCGGTGCCGCTGAACAGGATGACCATCGACTGCGGATCGGTCTGGCGCAGGCGTTTGAGCAGTTCGATGCCGGTGGTGCCGTTGAGCCGGACCTCGCAAAGCAGAAGGTCGGCCCGCTTTTTGACGTAGGAGGCCAGGGCGTCTTCACCCCGCTCAAAAGTGCTGATGGAAACGCCCGGTGCTTTCAGGTGGGCAGCAGCCCATGCGAGGAAGTCGGCATCTGGATCCACAATGATTAGGTGGGTGTCCGGGTTGTCTGGCATTAGGGCGTTATTTTTGGGTTGGAACTGCGTTATCGCAGCAATTGGGGGAGAGGTCAACATTCGTCATACGCCGCCGAAGCGGCGGTGGCGCTGGTGAAAGGCCCGGATGGCGGTTTTCAGGTCTTCTTTGGAGAAGTCCGGCCAGAGCTTTTCAGTGATGTAAAATTCGGTGTAGCTGACCTGCCAGAGCAGGAAATTTGAAAGCCGCATTTCGCCCGAAGTCCGGATGAGGAGGTCAGGATCTGGATAGTAGCGCGTGTAGAGATGCTTGCCGAACATTTCGACATCAATCATGGCCTTATCGAGGTGGCCGCGTTCCACGCTCTGCAGCAGGCTTTTCACGCCGTCGATGATCTCTTCACGCCCCCCGTAGCTGAGGGCCAGAATCAGCGTGAGTCCGGTGTTTTGGGCGGTTGCTTCGATGCAGCGGTGGAGCTCGTTCTGGCAGGACTGGGGGAGGTCATGGAGACGGCCGATGGACTGGAGCCGGACATTTTGCTTCATCATGAGCGGCAGTTCACCACGCAAAAAGATCTCCAGCAGCTTCATCAGAGCCTCGACTTCGCGTTTGGGGCGTTTCCAGTTTTCTGATGAAAAGGCGTAGAGGGTGAGGAATTCGACGCCGATCTCGCTGCAGCCCTCCACGACACGGCGAACGGTTTCCGCTCCGGCTCGATGTCCCTCGGTTCGCGGCAGACCCCGCTCTTTCGCCCAACGGCCGTTGCCGTCCATGATCATGGCGATATGGCGGGGGATGGGTTTTAGATCATCGTTAGGGCGACTCATGCGAAGGGAAAATCTACTGCATGCAGCTGTCTGCGCCAGAAAGTTCTGTGTTCGTGCCGCTCTTGAAGCGGAATGCTGGAATCAGCTCGCGCAAGAAGCAGCACATGCGTTAAGTTTTTTGCGCACGATGAATCCCGGCACCACAGCCAGTCTGATCTGCCCGGCCTGCGGCCAGGCATTTCTCTCCATGCAGCAAAGCATGGAGGGCATGGTGCAGTGCCCGCATTGCGCGCACAATGCGCTGCGCAGCTACTTCGGTACGCAGGCCCAGGTGGCGGGAGTGGCGCAGGTGCGGCGGCGTGTGTCGCAGCAGCAGCCGTTGCCAAGCATGCCGGAGCCCCCGCAGCAGGAAATTCGCGCTATTTCTCAGCCCGCAGCATGGCCGCTACAGCAGCCGGTTCAGGCACCCGCGAACTTTACGGCACGCCAGAAGACGTTGCAACATTCACAGGCGCTGATGCCCACGGGGGCGCCGCCACCGCCGTCGGAGGAATTCAAGACGCCGGCGCACTTGCGCGGCTCACCCTGGCGCGGCGCGTTCATTCTGCTGGCCTTTACCGTCGTGTGCGGAGGTGCGCTTTGGCTGTGGTGGGACAGCGTGAACGCACCTGCGGCCAAGCCGGGTGTGGTCGTGGCAGCGCCTCCTGCGGAGAAAGTGGTGAAGAAGGAGCCGGTTGTGCCCCAAACGCAGATCGCCCGTGCTCTGATACCTGCGCCGGATGTGGGGGTTGTGGCTGAGGACGCGAAAGCATTGATCACGGAATTTTTCGCCGCTGACACCGCTGAGCGCCGGGCTGCATGCATCCACGATGCCGCCAAATACAGCGCGGAAATCGAAGCGCAGTTTGGTGCTGTGGGTGACAAAAAGACTGAACTGCGGCTGCTTTCACGGATTCCCGGCATGCCGCAGACGCTGCCGGGCGGTCAGCCGGTGCCGCTCTTTAAACTGGTGACCTCGGCGTGTGCCAATGGCGCGCTGATTCGTCTGGAGACGGGTGCTGATGGCAAGCGCCGCATCAGCTGGCCCCTGCTGCATGAAACGCATGCTGCGGCGCTGGCGGATTTCCTGAAGCAGCCGGCGGGGGAAGCCGCGTGGTTTCACGTGGGATTGCGGCCCAGCCATGGTCTGGATATTGCGGCGGAACTGAGGCCCCGATACATCACCTTTGATGTGCAGGTGTCGGCTGGAAGCGAGCCGCATTTCGTGGCGTGTGTGGAGCGTGACACGCCGCTGGGGCGCTTCATGAATCGGGAAAGCGAATGGGGGAGGTCCTACCTTGCACGCCTGCTTTTGCGAAGGCTGGACATTCAGTCTGATGCTCCTTGTCTGCTGGTGATCGATTGCGAAGGCGCTCCTGAACGCTGAAGAGATGTAGCGATAGAGAAGGCGTCCCCGAACGCGGAAGGGACACCGCGATAGTGGTGGCGGCCCCTGAACGCTGAAGAGGCACAGGCTGTTCGCCTGTGCCTCCGCATGTTGATTCACTGGGTCCGCCGGGTGTTATGAATCCTTTGGCGGCTCACTGGAGCGTTTCTCATCCTCGCGGGCGAGTTCCTCCAGAGTCATTTCCCGAGGCGGAAGGTCTGCCGGATCTTCATCTGGCATCTTCGAGCTTTGGTCTTCGCCAAGGTCTTCCACGTCAGGTTTTTCGACTTCGGGAGGCGGAGCGGATGGTTTGGCGGCAGGGGACTGGTAGTCGTCCTTGTCGTCTTCTTCGTCGTCGCCTGAGGACCACGGATTGTAGTTTTCGTTGTCCCAGTCGTCTGCGCCTGGCTGCTCCAGGGCCTTCTCGTCTTTGTCGATGTCTGCGTAGTACTCAGGGTAGGCCGCACGGTCTTTCTTCTCCATGAAGTAAGCGAGCCAGATGCAGGTCTCATAGAGTACATACAGAGGGCCGGCGAGCACCAGCATGGTGAAGGGATCGGGCGTCGGCGTCACGATGGCCGCGAAAATCGCGATGGCGATGATGGCGTAGGAACGCGTGGTGCTCATCAGCTTGTAGTTCAGGAAGTCCAGCTTCACCATCACCATGACAATGACCGGCAGCTCGAACGCGACGCCGAAAAGCAGGATGAAGCGCGTGGCAAACTTCACGTAGCCATCGAGCCTCCAGCCGTTGGACATGCCGAGGCTTTCATTGAAAGTGTAGAAGAATTCCAGGGCTTTGGGCAGCACCACATAGAAGGCGAAGCAGGCACCAAGCAGGAACAGGCCTGCGCCAATGCCGATGGCGGGGAAGATGGCCTTCTTTTCCGCGGGTTTGAGACCGGGCAGGATGAACTGCAGCAGGAAGAAAAGCAGCAGCGGAAACGCGAGTATCACCGCCGCGATCAAGGACAGATTCATCACCATGAGGAAGCCCTCCTGTGGCGTCAGAATCTGCAGCATGGCCTTGAGTTCCTCAGGTGTCTTGATGACGCCGGTGGCCCAGAGCGGGTACTTGATGATCTCGAAGAGTCTGTCGTAGAAGCAGAACGTGACGAGCGTGGAGACCAGCAGCGTCATGGCGATGCGCACGATCATTTTGCGCAGGTCTTCGAGGTGATCGAGGAAGGGTTTTTCCTCATCGCCTTTGCCGCCGAGGTTCATGGCGACTTTTTCGCGAACTTTGAATACTTTTTGGAGCAGGCCGGACCACATGGGAATGAGAGGGGGGGAAGGGGAGTTGCGGATGCGTAGGACTACGGCAGTCCTTGGGCCGCGATCCGCGCGTAGAGAGCCAGCGTCAGGGCGTTGGTGATCACATTGGCAGCAATCATCCCACGCAGTTCTCCCGCGCTGACAAACCGCACGTCGCTGATGTGCTCGCTTCCGTCCGGTTCAGGACGGCTGACGACACACACGGGCTTCGCCGTAAACAGATAAACGATCTCGTCGGTAAAACCTTGCGAAGGAAAATACCAGCCCAGGGGCTGGAGCGTGCCCAGATCTGGATGGAGGGCGCAGCCGCACTCCTCACGCAGTTCATTCTGAATGGTGTGGATGATGGACTCACGGGTCACGGCGGTGTCGATCTGACCGGCGGGGAATTCCCACATTGTCTGCATCACGGGCAGGCGCTCCTGATGAACCATGACGAAACGGCCGTCCTCCAGCATGGGGGCGATTGCCACGGCGGCCTTGCGCTTCACCACCATCCAGGGAACTTCGGACTTACGGTTGGGGGTTGTGAAAAAGGCCTTTTCGACACCCACGTGCGGGTTGGCAAACAGCACTTCGCTGCGGGTCTTCTGCCAGCCCGACTCGGCCCCAGGTGTGTAGATTTCAAAATCCGGGATCTGCATGCCGGTCACTCAGGGGTCAAGGCTTTGCGCCAGCGGGCCAGCTGCGCTTTCACATTCTGCGGCGAAGGAGCACCGATGCCCTTGCGCGCGGCCATGGCGGTTTCCAGGTTCAGGCACGCGGTTACATCGGCGGCGAAGGCCGGGGAGAAGCGCTGGAATTCCTCCAGCGTCATGTCGCCAAAGGAGCGCTGCTGCTCGATGGAGTAGGCCACGAGTTTGCCGATGACTTCATGGGCCTGGCGGAAGGGGACGCCATGATTGACGAGGTAGTCGGCCAGATCGGTGGCAAGGAGCATCGGATCGCTTGCCGCGGCGGTCGTTTTGGCGCGGTTCACGTCCATGCCGGTGATCATCTCGGTGAACACCTGGAGGGCGATGACGCTGGTGTCGATGGAGTCAAACAGGGGCTCTTTGTCTTCCTGCAGATCGCGGTTGTACGTCATCGGCAGACCTTTGAGCAGGGTGAGGATGCTCATGAGATTGCCGATCAGGCGCGCGGACTTGCCACGGGTGAGTTCGGCGACATCCGGGTTCTTTTTCTGCGGCATCAGGGACGAGCCGGTGGTGTGCGCATCGCTCAGGGTTACGAAGCCAAACTCGGCGCTGGCCCAGAGGATCACGTCTTCGCTGAGACGGGAAAGGTGGACGCCCAGGAGGGAGATAGCGAAGAGGAGTTCGGCGACGAAATCACGGTCGCTGACTGCATCCATGGAGTTTTGCGTCACCGAGGTGAAGCCAAGTTGCTGAGCCACGAACTCGCGGTCGATGATGATGGTGCTGCCGGCCAGAGCGCCGGAGCCGAGGGGCATGACATTGAGGCGTTTGCGGCAATCTGTCAGGCGGTCCGAGTCACGAGACAGCATCTCGACGTAGGCCAAGAGATGATGGGCAAAGAGGACGGGCTGGCCACGCTGGAGGTGGGTGTAGCCGGGCATGACGGTGTCGCCGCCGCGCTCGGCGCACTCGATGAGAGCCGCCTGCATGGCGGAGATGAGATCGATGATGCGGGTGATTTCCGCCCGGCAGTAAAGGCGCACATCCGTGGCCACCTGGTCATTCCGGCTGCGGGCGGTGTGGAGTTTGGCACCGGCGGGGCCGATGCGCTTGGTCAGCTCTGACTCGATGTTCATGTGGACATCTTCGAGCGACTCTTTGAACTCAAAGTTTCCTGATTCGATCTCCTGGCGGATGGCCAGCAGGCCTGTTTCGATCTGCTGCTGCTCCTCGGCGGTCAAAATGCCCGCTTTGAGCAGGCCTTTGGAATGCGCGATGGAACCGGCGATGTCATGGGGGTAGAGCCTCCAGTCAAACGACACGGATTCTCCATAGCGCTGAACGAGAGCACTGGTTTCTTGAGCAAAACGGCCTTTCCACATAATTTCGAGGGCGCGCAGACTAGCGGCTTTCAGAGCCGGTGCAACCCCTGTGGCAAGGAGGCGAAAACAGGCGGTGCGAGGAACCCGTGCGCAAAATCTGCATTAAGTCCGCATTTGCCAGAATCGCAGTTCTTGTTAATCTCAATCCACGTTCTGCGACAGAGTCTCAGTTGCAGGACCGTTCTACTTTCATGTACGCCGCCACCCTTGCTGAACTTCCTGTTGGCACAGATGCCATCGTCCAAGCCATGCCCACTGGCCGTGCCGGCCTCACCCGGCTGCGTGAGATGGGCATTGTGCCAGGAACCCGCGTCCGTGTGACGCGCCGTGCGCCGCTGGGCGAACCCATTGAAATCTGCGTGCGCGGCTCGCATCTCTCCATGCGCAATCATGAGGCGGCATTCATCGCCATCTCCCCCGCCGCCGCATGAGCCAGGCCACGTCTGAACCGCCACTCATCGCCATTGTGGGCAACCCGAACTCCGGGAAAACCACACTATTCAACCTGCTCACCGGGTTGAAGCAAAAGGTGGCGAACTACCCTGGGGTGACCGTCGAGAAAAAGATCGGCGAGTGCTACAGCCAGCATGGTAAAAAACTGAGGCTGATTGATCTGCCCGGTGCTTACAGCCTGAATGCACGCTCACCGGATGAAGCCGTGCTGCGCGATGTTTTGCTGGGGCGCCGACCTGAAACGCCGCGCCCTGACCGGGTGGTGTGTGTGGTGGATTCGGCCAATCTGGAGCGCAATCTTTACATGGTCAGCCAGGTGCTGGAGCTTGGTCTGCCGACGATTTTGGTGCTGAACATGATCGATGTGGCGGTGCAGCGTGAGTGGCGCATTGACGCGGCGAAGTTGTCCGAGTTGCTCGGGGTCGTGGTGGTGCAAACCCAGGCGGTGAGCGGTCAGGGGTTGATCGAGCTGAAGCTGGCCCTGAGTCGTGAAGACCTCACGCCACCCAAGTGGCAGAGTGCGAAACTGCCTGAGGGGGTGCGTGCCGCACTGGAACAAAGCCGCAGCACTTTGTGCCAGACGGGAGCGATTCACAGCCGCGCTTCATTGCTGGAGCCGCTGTATTTGCTGTCCGATCACAATCCGACGCACGATGGCATCGCTGACGCGCAGATCGGTCGCATCCATGAGCTGCGCAGCAGCATGGAAGCGAGTTTTCCGGGGTGGGAGGACGAACTCGTTGCCGAGCGCTACCGAGGCATCGAGAAACTGTGCGAGCAGGTCTTGAAGCGGCCTGATTTTGAGATCGAAACGATCACCACGAAAATTGACCGAGTCCTGCTGCACCCGGTTCTTGGATTCGTGAACCTGCTGCTGGTGCTGGGGCTGCTGTTCTTCCTCATTTTCAAGGTGGCTGAGGGCCCGATGGGCTGGATTGAGGCCGGATTTGGCCAGTTGGGCACCTGGGTGGAGGGGCTGATGTCTGCCGGGGACTTTCGCGACCTCATCGTGAATGGCGTCGTGCCCGGAGTCGGTGGCGTGGTCATCTTCCTGCCGCAGATCCTCATCCTGTTCTTCTTCATCGGCATCATGGAGGACACGGGCTACATGTCGCGTCTCGCCTTCATCATGGACTGGGCGATGAGCAAGGTGGGCCTCAACGGCAAGTCGTTCCTGCCGTTTTTGAGTTCGTATGCCTGCGCCATTCCCGGCGTGATGGCTGCGCGCACGATCGACAGTCCCAAGGACCGACTGATCACCATTTTGATTGCGCCGCTGGCCTCCTGCTCGGCGCGTTTGCCGGTTTATTCGCTGCTGATTGGCGTGCTGTTTCCGGTGGGGGAAGTCGGTGCGCTGACCCAGGCAGGGATCATGCTGGGGCTTTATGCGCTGGGCACGTTTGGTGCGTTCTTCTTTGCATGGGTGTTTAACAAGTGCGTCATGAAAGGCGCGGCGAGTCCGATGATCCTGGAAATGCCGTCTTACAAGATGCCCGCGATCAAGAGCATCCTGCTGCATGTGTGGCAGCGTGCGCGTATGTTTCTGGTTCGTGCCGGGACGATCATCATGGGCATTTCCATTCTGATCTGGGCTGCTTCGACCTATCCGAAGACCGATACGGAGGACAAGGCGCTTCAGCTTGAAAACAGCTTTGCGGGCCGGGCCGGCAAGCTGATCGAGCCCGCCATCGCCCCACTTGGTTATGACTGGAAGATCGGCATCGGGCTCATTGGCAGCTTTGCCGCCCGTGAGGTGTTCAATTCCACGATGGGCGTGGTTTATGCCGTGGAAAGCGGAGATGATGACAACCTGACCCCGCTGCGAGACAAGCTGGCATCGGAGCGCCGCCCTGACGGCCGGGCGGTTTACACGCCGCTGGTCTGCATCAGCCTGCTGGTGTTTTATGTCTTTGCCATGCAGTGTGTCAGCACCATTGCCATCGTGAAGCGGGAGACGGGAAGTTGGAAATGGGCGATGTTTCAGCTCGGGTACATGACCGGAACGGCGTATGTACTAAGCCTGCTGATCTTCCAGATCGGCAGTGCGCTGGGCTATTAACCTCCACTCACCATGAACGCAGACTGGCAATCCATCGCAGCAATCGCGGTCATACTCATCACGATCACGCTTTTCATCGTCCGTTCCGCCAAACGCCGGAAGAAGCCGGGGTGTGGTGGGAGTTGCGGCTGCGGGAAATGAGGCGCACAATGCGCCATGATAGCGATTGATCTCTGCACGTTCGATCCCGGTGTGGCCGCCAATTCGCCTGCGGCATTTGCTGCGGTGGTGGTGGATTGTGTGGAGGAATCCTGGGACAATGGGGCGGACCTTGTGCTGCTGCCGGAATTTACGTGGGTGGGACTGGAGCCGCTGGTCGAGCCCCGAACCCTCCAGCGAGTGGCCGAGGTGTTTTGGGGGGAGGTGCTGCCGGCGCTGAAATCTTTGCTGATTCGTCCGGGAAAGGCGGTTGTGCTAGGCACGGTGCCGTTTTGGGATGCCGAACGCCAGGAACTGCGCAACCGGGCGCCGATCCTGGTGGAAGATCGAGTTCTGCATCAGGACAAGCTGCATCTGACGCCGTGGGAATCGGATTTTTCGCCGGGCACCGAACTGCGCCTGTGGGAATTTGCCGGGCTGCGCTTTGCGGTGGTCATCTGCCTGGACATTGAGATTCCTGAAATCAGCACGCGGCTGCGCGGAGCAGGTGTGGATGTGATGCTTGTGCCGAGTGCCACGGAAACGGTTTTGGGGGTGGAGAGAGTGGATCGCTGCGCCTCGGCACGTGCCGTGGAACTGGGTTGCATCGTCGGGGTGTGTCACCTGACGGGCAAAGCCGATGCCGGATTGATCGATGAGAATGTGGGCCGGACTGCGGTTTACTTTCCCTCACAGGCGGCGTTCCGCGATGGTCCACGGTGGAATGAGAGCGACATCTACGAAAGCGGCTGCCAGAAGCAGCGGCTGGTCCTCGATCCCAAGCTTCTGCAGGTCATGCGGAGGATGCCGCTGGAGACGAATCCATCTCTACTGAAAAAAATGCCAGCTTTCGAAGTGGTGCGCGATTGAGTCAGTCGGGACTCAAGCCTTGGCTTTTGCCTTCTGCGCGGCATGTCCGGCCACCTTGGTGTCGGATTTTGACTTTGATGATTTCGACTTGTGGGCCGGCTTTTCGTGGTCAGGGCTGACTTTACCCTTCGCCTTGGCTTCGTTTTCTTCAGCCCGCTTTTTCTCACCGTCTGAGGGTGCGATAGGCGCAATTTCAAGCGGCTGAGCGGCAAGGGTGGCTGGAGAATTGAGCGCAGGAGAGCCATCCACATCGTCGGTGACGGTGGCTGGCTTTTCTTTGTCGCCAGGAGGAAGGCCACCCTTGGTGATGACGACTTTGGCGCCGACATTCACGGTGTTGAACAGATCGACCACATCTTTCATGCCCATGCGGACACAGCCATAACTGGCGGGGTGGCCCAGGCGGTTTTCTTCGGGGGTGCCGTGGATGTAAATGAAACGGTTGAAGGCGTTTCTGTTGGTGGTTTCCATGCCACGCAGCCAGAGGATGCGGGAAACAATGGGATCACGGCCCGGAGCGTTGGGTTTGAGCACCTCGCCGTTCCAGCGGCGGCTTTTCAGAACGGCTCCGGCAGGCAGGCCCTGGCCGATTTTGGCGATGACTTCATGCTGGCCCAGAGGGGTGCGGTTGCTGCCTTTCTGGTCGCCGAGGCCGAATTTAGAAGTCGAGATGACATACTGCTTGGTGAGTTTGCCCTCGCTGTAGATGCCGAGTTTCTGATCCTTCACGCTGACCACCACGTCCCCTTTGGGCGGTGAGGTGCATTGACTGAGCGCTCCAGCCAGCAGGACACACCCGACGACCTTGACTAGGCAGTCACTGAATCGGGATTTTTTAGAAGTCCGGCTAAAGAGTAGCATGTGTTAGAAGAATGATATAAACTAAGATATTCGCAACTCTGAATTATTACTGTGATGAACGTCAGCAACCAAGCAGGTATTTCGCAAGACCCGTGCCATTTACTCGATTGATGCTTGGTTAAGGCGTTACGTATCACCCTTTTATTCAGTATTCAACCCCCGCAAACATGGACGAATCCTCCCTTCACATCCGCCCGTATCAGGATACGGACCTGTCGCAATTGCGCCAGATTACTGTGGCGTCCTTTGGCAGCGTCGCCTTGGAGCAGATGCTGGAGCATAAATTTGGCCGCTGGAATGAACGCGACTGGAAGGTGCGCAAGGCGAGCCACATCGACGACGACGTGACGCAGTGCCCGGAGGGGTGTTTTGTGGCGGAGCGGGGCACCGAGATCCTCGGCTACATCACCACCCGGCTGGACCGGGTGAATGAACGGGGCCGCATACCCAACATCGCCGTGGTGGAAAGCGCCCGGGGACTGGGGCTGGGACGCCGCCTGATCCAGCACGCGCTCGATTACATGCGTGACGAGGGCATGAAGCTGGCGCAGATCGAAACCATGGCCTCAAATGCCATCGGTCAGCACTTGTATCCGAGCTGCGGATTTGAGGAAGTTTCCCGCCAGGTGCACTATGCGATGAAGCTCTGACCCCGTCAGCCGGATGTCTGCGGGTTTGCAGTGTCGCCCAAACTGGCCGATAAACACCGCCTCCTACTCTAGAAAACGCTTGTGACCACCCCACGCAGACCCGAACACGCCCCGAAGAAACCCTCCCTTTTCAGCCGCTTTAAAGCCGGACTGAAACGCGTCATTGGCGGAGACAAGAAGAAGGAGGCACCGCACTCGCCAGCCAAAGAATCTGGCCATTCGAAAGAACACCATCCGGCCACCATTCACGCGCACAAGCGTCCGCATGACGACAAGCCCCGCGAGCAGGCCTCCCGTCAGCCGCGTGAGCACTCTGCCCGCCCTCCCCGCGAGCGTGGTGACCGTCCGGAACGCCCAGAACGTCAGGAGCGTGATGGCCGCCGCGGCCCGCCGCGTGGCCGGGAGCGCGATGACAAGCGTCCACCGCGTGGCCCCCGTGAGGACAAGCCCGAACGTGTGAATTACACCTCGGTGGCTCCGCCCGCGCCGCCACCCGTCCCTGAAGGACCTTTTCCTGAAGCCTTTGAAGTGCTCGGTCTCTCGCCAGCCGTGCTGGCAGCCATTCGTGAAACCGGCTACACCACGCCCACGACCATTCAGGAAAAATCCATCCCCATCATCCTCACGGGCAGAGATGTGATTGGTGCTTCGCAGACCGGCACTGGCAAGACCGCCGCTTTCGCGCTGCCCACACTTACCCGCATGGGGGCTCCTGGGAAATTCCGTGTTCTCGTCCTCGAACCCGTCCGCGAGCTGGCCGCGCAGGTGGTCGAACAGTTTGAAAAATATGGCAAACACACCGGTTTGCGAGTTCTTCTCGTTCATGGTGGTGTGGGCTACGACAAGCAGCGCAAAGGCCTGCAAGAGGGGGTTGACATCGTCGTCGCCACTCCCGGACGTCTGCTTGATTTCATGCAGGAAGGCATCGCTGACCTTCGCGGCATTGAAGTGCTGATTCTCGATGAAGTGGATCGCATGCTCGATATGGGCTTCCTTCCGGACGTGCGCCGCATCATTGAAAAAACGCCGTCTGCGCGCCAGACGCTGTTTTTCTCCGCCACGATGCCGCCGCAGATCAAGAGTCTCGCGGATTTCGCGCTCAAAGATCCTGAAAGCGTCGAAGTGGGCATCCGCTTCTCCGCAGCAGAGACCGTCAGCCATTACATGTATCCGATCGCCAGCGATCAGCGCATGGAGCTGCTACTGGCGATTCTGAAGCAGACGCATTTCGAGAGCGTCATGATTTTCACCCGCACCAAGGTGCAGGCAGACCAGATCTACTCCGCGCTCAATCAGCTCAACGAATACAAGGTGGCGGTGATGCACTCCGACATCGGGCAGCGTGACCGTGAGCGCGCCTTGCAGGGCTTCCGCAACGGTGAATTCGAAATCATCGTGGCAACCGACCTCGCCGCGCGTGGTCTGGATGTCAGCGGCGTGACCCACGTGATCAACTACATGGTGCCCGAGCATTCGGAAGACTATGTGCATCGTATCGGCCGCACCGGCCGTGCGCAGAAGGAAGGCGATGCCTTCACCCTCTTCGCCGCTGACGAGCTCATGAACGTGGCCTCCATCGAGCGACTGATCAGTCAGAAGATTGAGCGCCGGAAGCTTGAAGGATTCAGCTACAAGTATACGACCGCTCTCGACGATGAGGATCGCGCACGCGCCATCCTCACCGGCCGGAAAAAGAAGAAGCGGCGGTAAAGCGCATCAGCGCCCAGGCTTTGAGCCGCTCGTAATGCAAGGCGGGCGGCGCTGAGTCAGGCCGGCGAATGAACAACGCGCGCAGCATCTGCTGCAGGCTGCGCGGCACGCCGAGCCATGTGACGTGGAGCTTGTAGCGGCGTGCGAATTGAAACACCAGCTGCGCAAACTCGAAGGTGCGGTCATGGCCGCTGCGCTCATAGCCGAAGCGCAGAGCCAGCCGTTTGCAAATGTGGCCGCGCTGCAGCTGCTCAATGGCCCAGGCGTAGTCTTCGGCGGTGACCAGGCTTTCATCGAATGGGACGGACTCCCACAACTTGCGCCGTATCATGCCCATGCTGTTGCTGTAGATGGAGCCAAACTTGAGACCCTTGGCGCTCAGTTCGTCCCAGGTGATGGCGTCGCTGTAGAATGGATCGTCGTCCCACTTGGCGCTCACACAGGCGACGCGGGGATCTTCAAAGGCGGCGAGCATGCGTTCTATGGCTTCATCGTCTTCCAGAGTGGTGTGCGAACTCAGCACGAGTGCGAGATCTGTGTGAAGATGTTTGAGACCGTGATTGAGCACACGAGAATGATGGTAGGGCTGTGACCATGCAATGACCCGACCACCCGCTTGAGTGATCAGCGCGGCTGAATCGTCCGTGCTGCCGGTGTCCACGCCGAGGATGAAGAGGGGGCGGATGGTTTGCGCCTTCAGTCGTTGGAGCACACGCGGAAGTGTGGCTGCGGAGTTCTTGAAGCGGATGAGGACACCGATGGTGGGACGCATGCTGGAGAAGAGGTGAGTGGAAATCTAGATGCGTGAGGAAGTGTTGGCTCCCCCCTCAATCGGGGGCGGTGAGATGATGCGGTGTCAGGGCTTGATTTCAGCTGTGAAGGATCTTTTCAAACTCTTGATTGCCCTGCTGCTCTACGGTGGTTTTGCGCCGCTGCTCGGGGTGATGATGGCATCGCGGCGCGCCTGGCAGCGGGCGTTGTTTGGACTGATGATTTTCATGCCCACTCTGCAGCCTGGAAGATTCACGCTGATGATCGGCAGCATCGAGAAGTACCGTGGGCATACCAAGGGCTATGAGGTTTCCCTGATCGAGGTGTTTGCCATCGCTCTGATCATCGCCGTGGCGCAAAGTCCGCGTGATCCGGCGGTGCCGCCGCGCAAAGGGTGGCCGCCTGGAACATGGGTGTATGTATTGTGGACGGTGGTGGGCTTGCTCTCTGTGGCCAATGCCTGGGATGCCTCGATGGCGTGGATGGCTTTTTCGCGATTTGGCAAAGGGACGCTGATCTTCGTGGCTGCGGCGATGTATTTGCGTGATGACAAAGATCTGCGAGCCGCCCTGATCGGACTTGGGCTTAGTCTGGTCGTGCAGGGTTGGATTTGCATGAAGATGCGCTACCTGGAAGGCTACTTTCAGATCAAGGGCTGGTTTGAGCACCAGAACCCCATGTCCATGTGGGCCTATATGACGGCCTGCGTGGTGTTTGCGGCTGCTTTGCACAAGGATATCAAAGGGCGGCTGCTGTGGCTGTGTCTGGCAGCGTTTGGCGCGGCGGGGCTGTGCGTGCTGCTTTCGGTTTCGCGGGCGGCACTGGCTGCGTATGCCGTGGGTGCTGCGATCGTACTTGGCATGGCATGGCTGCGCGGCCCCGGAATGCGCACGGCAATGTTTTCTGTGATGGGGGTGGTGGGTGCCGTGATGGTGATGATGTTTGCCATGGACTCGCTCAATTCACGGCTCAAGGAGGTCAAGGAGAGCAAGGAAAAGAATGCCGAGGATCTGCGTCCGGTGCTGAACCGCCAGTGCCTGGCCATGCTGCACGATTACCCGCTGCTGGGCATCGGGTGGAACAACTACGGCCTCGCCAACAGCCGTCCGCTGGGCGCGAAATACAGCGCGATTTTGGAGGAGTGGGACGCCGAGCGCGGCTTTGCGATCATTGATGAACTTTACTGGGGCAATCCACTGACGGAAAGCCTCTACTACCTGCTGCTGGCGGAGAATGGGTGGCTGGGCTGGTCGCTGTTTCTAGTCTTTGAGGCGGTTACGCTTTGGTGCGCCATCCGAGCGTGGCTCTATCATGGCAAAAGCCTGATGGGGTATGTCGCTTTCGGCATTCTCGTGGCGCTGTCCATCTGCTACCTGCATGGAACGGTGGAGCGCATTCTGACGCAGACAAAGAATCTGTCTCACTGGCTCATGCTTGCCGGGATGGTGTCAGGGATGGAGATGAGCCGCAGGGCGGCGGTGCGTTTCTCCAAAGCCGTGGCACCCAGTGTCCGGAAATGACCGCCCAGGGGGGCATGTGGAGACTTACCTACGCAGCATGTTGTTTACCGTTTCTAGCAGAAAAGAGGGGGCGAACGGCTTGGACAGCACATGGTCTGCCCCCATGCTCCGTGCGTCGATGCAGGTGTGGAACTCTGCATAGCCACTCATCATGATGACGGGAATGCGTTCGGTAAGCGGGTCGGCGCGCAGTTCAAACAGCGCAGCCAGACCATCGAGCTCGGGCATGTCAAAATCGAGGATGATGATGTCAGGGTCCCCGGTGCGAGCCAAGAGCAGGGTTTCAATGCCGGTGCTGGCAAAAGAAAACCGCTCATAGCCACCCCGCTTCAAGCTTTGGTGCACGAGACGGCGGATGTGCGCGTGATCATCTGCGACGAGAATGGAGGATAGGTTCACGGTATGTGGTGGTTGAGGGTGAGTGGACTGGCAGGGGAATCATGGCTGAGAACGACCAGAGTGATGTCATCAGCCGCAGGTGCGTTTTGTACATGCTGTTCGATGACAGCAAGAACAGAGTCCTTTAGCTGGGTCGCGTCGCCACCCATGGTGGTGAACTGCATTAGACAGGAGACGATGTTGTCCTTTCCCAGCATTTCTCCTCGCGGATTGCGTGCATCGGTGACGCCATCCGTGAGCAGTAGAATGTGGCAGGCCTGGCGTTCGTCGAGTGTCACCTCGGCAAAGGTGGCATGCACGTCGATTCCCAACGGAGGCCCCTCGCCACGTGCTTCAACCAGCTGCCGGCCGTGGCGGTCCACTATCAGCGCAGGACAGTGCCCGGCAGAGGCGATGGTTATGCGTCCGGTTGCATTTTCAAACCACAGCAACTGAGCGCTGACGAACATGTCGGAATGGTCCAGATCTTGGAACATCAATGCATTGAGCTGTTCCAGCAGCTTGCCCGGCGTGGCGGCAAACCGGCCAAGTGTGTGCAGGTGACTGCGGAACATGATGGCAAACAAAGCCGCGGAAGGGCCTTTGCCCATGACATCGGCGATGACAAACAACGTGCCTTGGTCGTCCAGCGGCAGGAAGTCATACAAATCACCGCCTACAGACTGTGCTGGTCGGAGGTAAGCGGCGCAGGTGTAGCCGGAAATTTTCGGCAGTTGCCGCGGCAGCAGGGAGCGCATGATTTCAGCGGCAAGGGCGAGATCTCGATGCATCACACGGGAACGCATGACCTCCTGCTGCGCCTGCTCGTGACTGAGTTGAAGAGCGATATAATCCGCAAACATGCGCACCACACGGGTGTCGCTTGCGCTAAGCGAACAGGTTTCTGAAGCACAGCCGAGCGTCAATACACCAAAAAGACGGCCGGCTACATGGACCGGACAGGAGATACCTGAGACCGGGTGTTCAAAGAACTCCGTCAACGGTTCCAGCATTGAAGTGCTGGTGCAGCTGTCAAACCAGACCTCGCTGCGTGTGCGCGCGGCCTGTGTTTCCACCGAAGCTGTGGTCTGCTCCTCCAGGGACAGGGAGATCAGTTCGGCTGGAATGTCCGGTTCAGACAAAGAGCTGGCCAGGAGTTGCAGTGTGTTGTCTCCGGGTTGATGACGGCGCATGAGGAACCAAGTGGTGCCCGTGATGCGCAGCAACTCGTGAAGCCAGTGAGTGATGAAGCCTTGCACATCATCCGTCTCGCCGAATTCTTTGCTAAATCGGAAGATGGAGCACAAACTTTCATAGGCGGCCCCCAGGTCATCGGTCATCATGTCGAGCATGGTCTCCAGGCGGTCGCCGCAAGGCAAGTCCAGCGTGCTGGGTGCAGGCGGCCGGGCACGGCGCATGACACGAGTGCTGCCAAAAGCTCCGATCAGATAACGTGTGGTGTCGGTGAGCTGAGAAATGATAAAAATTCCGAGCTCTGATTCGTCCAGGTCATTCTGGTTATGTGATTGGTTGGGTGGCGCAAAGTCTGAATTGTGGTCATCTACACAAACTTCCACACATTCAGGCCATACATTGACCATCACTCTCAGCGTATCACTTCCTGGCTGCTGGCATTCGGAACGTTTTTCGACGGCGTTTTTTGCAGCTTCAGTGGTCACCAGCTCCCATTCTGAGGCGGCCTGTTCACCAAGGCGGTGGCCCTCTAAAAAGGTCCGTACTGAACGAGCCAGTTCGCGTGCACCATGCATGTGAAATCCGCTTTCAAATATAGCGCCTTCAGAAAAAGTTCGTGTCTTCATTTTCAGCAGTGGATTTCAAAGAGTTCGGCCATGCGGGTAAGTTGCAGAACCTGCTGCACATCCCGTGACGGGTGAAGAATGCGGACGGAACCGGAGCGGGAGTTCATCAGCTTGTGCAGAAAAATCAGGGCGCCCAGGCCGCTGGAATCGATGGAATGCGTTTTCCGCATGTGCAATTCGACCTGCCGGTGTTCCTTGGTAACGGCGGCCAGAAGATGCCGTTTAAACGCCCCCGCATTGATCTCCGTGATCTCAGCGGGCGTGTTGACCACAAGCGTGGAGGTTTCTGTTCGTGTGAGTGTAAGCATTGATTTAGCGGATGCTAAATCAATCGCTTGGAATGGCTACTTCACGCTCAACCCCCAATTGTATGGGAGAGCTTTAATCCTCCTGAATTTCAGGATGGAAGGTTTGCAAACGAGACTAATTTTTCACACTCACACAAACGCCGCAGTCTTCTGCAGTTCGATGTATTTCAGCACTGCCTCCGTGCGTGAACGCACATTGAGCTTCTGATAAATGGTTTTCAAATAATCACGGACTGTTTCGTAACTGATATGCATCTCGAACGCCGCCTCTTTTGCGCTGAAACCTTGCATCAGCAGGTTTAACAATTCCGACTCGCGTGGAGTGATGCCCGGTACACGCTTTCGGCTTTCGGCTAATTTTTCATGAAAAGAAGAGATCACCATCCGTGAAATTTCAGGGCTTAGCGGCCCGCCGCCGCACGAAGCAGAACGTACACCTTCCAGAAGATGCTCCACTGGCGCGGTTTTCAGCATATAGCCACATGCTCCGGCTTTAAGCGCTGCAAAAACGTGCTGCGGAGCATCATGTCCGGTAAGTATCACAAATGCCGTGGATGGCATATTCAAGCCCAAGGCACGCAGGCAGTCGATTCCCGTCCAGCCCGGCAGCCCCACATCGAGCAGCACGACATCCGGCTGTTCTTTCAGCAGTGGACGCACCGCTTGTTCGGCATTCTTAAATATTCCCATCAGTTCAAAGCCTCGTTCGGGTGCGAGCAGTTTTTCCAACAGTGTTCGGTATGACTGATCATCTTCGACACAAGCGACTCGAATGGCTTTGTTGTATCGTGGGGCTGTCATCGGATGCTGCTGTTGTGCGAACTAAGACGTATGTTCCAGCAGCATGGCTGGCAGCGCAAGAGTGGGACTCTATATTTTTCATCAAAATTACTAATAACTCTTTATTGTAATGCAGTGGGCAGCGAACCACTATGAATTCGACTGCGAGTTCGCTGATCAGAACGCCAATGCTGGACCCTGCTGGTTGCGGACATATTTCAGCACGGCTTCGGTGCGTGATCTGACCTTGAGCTTGTGATAGATGGTCTTCAAATAATCACGCACGGTTTCATAGCTGATGCCCATCTCGAAGGCGGCTTCTTTGGCGCTCAGCCCTTTCACAAACAGACCCAGCAGTTCATTTTCACGGTGCGTGATTCCGGGGATGCGGGGCTGTACCTTGGCCGCTTTAGTTTGGAACGCAGAGATCACCACGCGCGAAATGGCTGGACTCAGCGGACCTCCACCGAGCGCAGCGGCGCGCACGGCTTCGAGCAGATGTTCGGTCGGTGCGGTCTTGAGCACATAGCCACAAGCACCGGCCTTTAGCGCGGCGAAGACCTTCTGCGGGGTGTCATCGCCAGTCAGCATGACAAATGCTGTGGCAGGCATGTGGCATTCGAGCATGCCAAGGCAATCAATACCGGTCTTTCCCGGCAGCTTCATGTCGAGCAGTACGACGTCCGGCCTGGAGTCCAAGATGGATGCCACGGCTTGTTCGGCGTTGTTGAAAACAGCCAAGAGTTCAAAACCACGCTCTGGCACCAAGATTTTTCTCAGAAACGCCTGAAAATGAGGATCATCCTCGACACAGGCGACACGAATGGAGGGCAGGGTGTTCATGATTTTGGAGGCTCAAAAGGAACACTGGAAGTGTGTTACAATGGTACGCTCCGAACGAAACACGCAGACCGCAAGCCGGGTCGTTTCAAATCAGGCTTTTGAAGCAAGAATGAATCGAGGTTTAGGGTTTGCTAAACTTGATTCAATACTAATGCGCCCGATTGCTTATGCTCTGCTGGCTTTGTGCTGCTACCGAGACGGCGTCTCAGGCGCAAGAAGGGCTTTTCGATCCACTGATGCATCATCCAGGAGGCTGCGAGCGTGAGGAGGAATGCAACTGTGCCCCGCAACAGCATGAGCTGGAGGTGGCTCAGACCTTCAGGTGCAGGCAGCCAGTGCGCGACGAGTGACAGCAGCAGAGAGTGCGTCAGGTAAAAGGCATATGAAAGCACGCCTAGCCGGCTGACCCAGCGCCAGTTCAAGAAACGCAGGGGCAGGGCGTCGGAGTAGCGGATGACGGCGATGAAGACAGGCATCAAGGCAAGGCCTTGAAGGGTGTAACGCCAGGTCTCGCGAAAAGGGACGCTGCGGATGACGAATGTGACCAGCAGGAGGGCGAGACAGGACGGCAGAAGCAGCCAAAGCCAGTGACTGCGCCGAATGCGAGTGGAATCCAAGGCGGGATTTCCCCAGACCGCGAGAGCACAGCCGAAGAGCAAGCCATCCAGACGTGTGTCCGTGGAATGGCAGGTGCGTGGATGGTGAGCCGAGCCGGAGTGCAGATCAATGGCGGAGAATTGATGAACCAGCAGCATGCGCCACGCGAGCACGGCGGCGCAGAGCGTCAGCAGCAGGGCGAACTGATGCCGGCGGTCCGGCATGAAGCGACGCATGGCGAGGTAGAGGAAAGGAAAGAGCAGGTAGAAATGCTCTTCCACGGCGAGTGACCAGAGAATCTCCGTGCCAGGTGGCTGCACACCACCGGCAATTTCCCAGTAGTTGGCGGCGAAGAGGGCCTGTGCCGTCAATGCCTGACTATGGAAGCCGCCTGGCAAAACACTCAGGAAGGTGAGCAAGGCAATGACAGCCAAGATCAGATAAAACGGAGGGAGGATGCGCAGGGTGCGACGCAGGAAGAACTGGCGGAGATTTGCACCACCATGCTTTTCGCATTCCATTCGCAGCAGAGTGGTGATGAGGTAGCCGCTGAGAAAGAAGAAGACGGTGACTCCAAACAAGCCGGGAACCACATGGGAGAGACCGGCATGGCTGAGAAAGACGATCAAGATGGCCACAGCGCGCATGCCATCAAGCGAGGCGATGTGAAACACGCCCTGGGTGGGTGTTTTAGAATCCATGGTCTGGAATGAGCTGAGGTTGAGGCATAGGCTGCATCGACGCTTCAGAGTCGACTGTCTGGCTCGCGAACCCCATGGGGGTGCCCCAGTCGGGTTTGGCTGCACGCTGGCCCAGCACCCAGCGATAGACTTCATGGATCTGTACTGCCTTGGCCTCCCAGGAGTAATACTTGCGAACGTGTGCCTGCGCGAGTTCGCCTGCGCTGTGAAGTTGTGCGGGATCTTCGCGCAGCTCCGTGAGCAACTGGCGCAGACGGGTGACTATGTCCTCACGCGTGGTCATGGGAAGTACGTAGCCGGTTCCTGGTGGCACCAGTTCGGGCGGGCCGCCGTGATCCAGCACGACTGCGGGGATTCCCAAGGCCATGGCTTCCAGTACCACGCCGCCGCCGAATTCACGAATGCTGGGGAATACGAAGAGATCGCTCTCACGAAGTCGGGCACCGAGCTGGGCATGTGGAATCCAGCCGTCCATGCTGACGCCAGCGGTGATGTTCTCGCTTTGCGCCATGGCCTGCAGACGCTCGCGTTCGGGACCGTCGCCAATGATGTCGAGATGCAGTGCTCCACTGCGAATCAAGGGGGCGGCAGCGGCAATGAGCATGTCCACGCCCTTCAGGGCCACGAGACGACCGACAAAGGAAATGCGGAGCGGCTTGGAAGGATCTGTGACGGCGGGTGCTTTGGGCGTGAGCGGAAATCTTTCCAAGTCGACTGCGTTCTCGGGCATGAAGACGCAGCGGCTGCGAAGATGCGCGGGCATTTCATGGAGGGTCGTGCGTGAAGCGGTGAGAATGGCGTGCGCGGATTCACGAGTTTGTTTCAAGCCCGGGGAGAAACGGTAGAACGCACGCAGGCGTCCTGCGCCATCGCGCTCCTGCTGACGCAAATCATCAAAGCCCTGCGGCCATGGCACGCCGCCATTCAAGGGGCCCAGCACGAAGGGAACGCCGATCTTTTTCAACCTAGGCGCGATCCAGCTTGCCGTGGTGGGGGAGAGGGGCAGCAGACGGTGCACGAGATCGAATTCGCCAGCGCGCAGCCTGGGGCCGAAGGTCTGCCAGAGTTTGCGCTCAAAGAATGGATAAACGAGATTGGAGAGCACGGCGTAGAGGCTCCAACTGAAGCTGCCTTTGCGGCTGAACTTCGTGGCCAGACTCCAGGAGAGGTGCTGAAGGCGGCGGTTGTTGATGGCGGTGAAGTCGGTGCCTTCCACCATGCCGGCACGAAGAAAATCATCGCGATTGCGCCACTCGGTGACGATGTGGGCATCGGTTTGAGCGGCGATGGCCTTTGCGCAGGACCAGCCGACCAGTGCTGCGCTGGTGAGTGTCGGATTGGCTGCCTCGGCAATGATAAGCGGGCGGATGCGACGAGGGGAAGTTGTCATTGTGTGGGGCTGGAGGGTCCGATGTTGAGGTTCAAACCAATGGGTGTGGCATGAGGCGCTCCGGCTGAGTTGCCTTCATTGGCCGCGACCAGACGCGTGAAGGTGTTGACCGCATCATGCAAAAAGCCACCGGGGGACATGCTGCCACTGCCGGGCACATAGACGATGTCTCCGGGTTCCAAGCGCACATTGGTGGCCTTGCCCTGAATGATGTCTCTGGCATTGACCGTGGCGATCTTGGGCTCCGTCAGCGAACCGCGCACAATGGTGACATGGGTGAGGTCTGCTTCAGGCCGGATGCCGAGGCCGCGACCGAGTGCGGTGATCAAATTCATTTCGTTCATGAAGCCCACGGGGCGGGGCTCGGTGACTGCGCCCAAAACATAGATTTCATTGGTCATGGAGGACGGGAGGTAAATGAAGTCATCGGGCTCGATGTAGATGTTTTGAGACATGTCGCCTTCACGGATGAGCTTCTGAAAATCCACGGGCAGCGTTTTGCCGCCGCGTATGAGAAAGCTGTGGCTGAGATCTGCGAGTTCTTCGGTGGTGCCGGTGAAACTGGAGGCGAAAAGACCTCCGGCCTGAGTGACGGCATCCAGCACGCGCATGGGGCGGTTCAAAGGATAGATGCCAGGAGAATTGACACGCCCCAGCACCCACACCCGCTGGCTGCTGACCTCACGCAGGGTCAGTGAGACCTGCGGCTGTTTGTAGTAGCGTGTGAGCATTTTTTCCATTTCCTCACGGAGCTGTGTTGTCGGCTTGCCCTTCACATCAATGCCGGGAAGCAGATCGAAATAGAGCTTGCTGTCAGGCGTGACAAAGGTGTCCGCGCGCGTGCCGGTTTCACCGATGATTTCGATCTCCAGCTTGTCCCCAGGCCCCAGTGTATAGGGTTTGGGTGAAGGCTTCAGCCACTCGGGGTGGATGGGTTCCTGGCGCTTGGTCTGTGTGAAGGCGGCATCCGTGCTGGTGGCTTGTGCACGGGCATCGAATTTTTTCTGCTCCTTCATCAGGGAGCAGGCATTGAGCAGCGCAAGGCAGCAGGGGATCAGGGCGGTGAATCGCATGCGCAAACATCCTTGCTGCACAATCTGCCGACAATCCCCGCAGCTGTGGGGTTGGTGAAAACGCTACTTGGTTTGATCGAGGTATTTGATCACGGCCTCGGTGCGGGAGCGCACGTGCAGCTTGGCATACACCGACTTGAGGTAGTCGCGCACGGTGGCGTAGCTGATGCCCAGTTTGTCAGAGACTTCCTTTGGAACCATACCCTCGGCAAGCATTTCGAGAATCTGGCATTCCCGAGGCGTGAGACCCGGCATGCGTTTGCGCACGGTTTTCGCCGGGTTTTGAAACGACTGGATGAGCAGGAGGGCAATCTCCTGACTGAGCGGGGCCCCGCCAGCGCTGGCTTGAACGATGCCGGCGATGATCTCGGATGGTTTTGAACTTTTTAACAAATAGCCGCTGGCACCTGCACGCAGCGCCGCGAACACCCTTTGTGAATCATCATGAATCGTTAGCACCACAAATGCCGTGGCGGGCATGCGCGGTGCAAGATGACGGATCAGATCCATGCCGCACATGTGTGGAAGCTCCAGATCCACGACCACCACATCGGGCCGCGTTTCGAGCAGAGGTTTCGCAGCGGCTTCCGCGCTTTCCCAAGCTCCGGCAAACGCCAGCTGGCCTCCGGGTTTGCTGATGAGCTTCTTCAGAAAAAGTCGCAGAGTCGGATCGTCCTCGATGACGGCTACTTGCAGAATGCGATTGGCGGCAGGTGTTGCAGCAGGCTCCAGAGTGGCGATCATGATTCCAATTAACTGAAGGAAATATTGTGCAGCAATTGCGCGAACCTTTATTAGCGCAGCTGAGGCAGGATTGGCTGCTGAATGTAGGGGCCGATGTTGGCGCGGGTCCAGCCTGATACGGCGCCTTGAAGGAAGGCATTGATCGCCATGTGGAGCAGTTCCTCGGCACGAGCCCAGGGCTTGTCCGCGACAAACAGGATGTCCTTCGGCTCCAGTCTGAAACCTTTGGCGCGTGCAGTCATAACGTCATTCATATTCACCACGAAGCGTTCGGGTTTTTCAAAGGAGCCGCGAACCACGAGCACCCGCTGTGTGTAAGCCTTCGCTGTGAAACCTCCTGCCTGGGCAATGGCGCTGTGGACGGAAGTGTGGGCCAGCAGACCTTGAGTGCCCTGCATTTTTACATCACCGAGCACATAGATTTCGTTGGAGTTGGCGGAAGGGAAGTAGAGGTAGTCTCCTGGTTCAACGCGTGCGTTCTGCTTCATGTCGCCGTGCAGAAAGAGCGCTTCCAAATTGACCGGCAAACGAGTCTGCCCGCGCATGACGAAACTGCGGCCCAGGTCTGCGAGCTCCACGGTGTTCTGCTGAAACAAGCCGGTTTCCAATCCGCCGGCTTCAGCCACCACTTCGAGAATGGTGAGGGGGCGGTCCAGATTGATGGCCCCTTTTTTCACCACCTTGCCGAGTACATAGACTTTGCGGCTCTGAAAGGTGGAAGGAGTGACCACCACGCGTGCATTGCGGTAGTAGCGTCTCAGTTCGGTGACCAGTTTTTCGCGCAGTTGATCCAGACTCAGCCCGGACACCTGGATGTCACGTGCCTGCATGTAGGTCAGTTTGCCATCCGGGCCGACCGGTACTTCCTTGCGCTCAAGACCTTCAAAGCCGGGCATGTTGATGTTCACCGCATCTCCCGGACCGAGTGGTAGAGCCGTCTGCGCCCAGGCTGAGGAAAAGCTGCTGAGCAACAGGGCGAGTGCCCCAAAGCGAGCCAGCGCGGCAGGGCGCAACGTGGGTGCGCGGTCAAGCAAGGCGGCGATGAGCCTGCAACCCGCGTCACGATACATGCGCAGGGCATCCTGTACCTTTTGCACCATGCATGTTCCGCTGGAGCCGGCCCAGATGAGATTGGGAAGCTGCTCTGCAATCAGCAGCGCCTCCGGTTGCTCCACAGCTGGGAGTTCGATGAGGATCACCACGCCCGGCAGTGTTCTCCAGTGTGCGAGTGCTGCCTGCCATTGCTGCCTTTGTGAAGGAGTCCACTGCCATTCTTCATCCATGCCGATGCGGTAAGGACGGTCGGTGATTTCTCGTGTGATCTTGCCGGGGCGTTCAGGTTGATCCACGGCTGCCGTGAGTGTGAGGGCATCCTCGGTGAGCTCTCGTGTGATCGTGATGCAAGCCAGACCACGCTGGATGGCGGCATCAGCCAGCAGTCCGATCAAGCGGGAGGCTGCGTTGTCCTCAGCAGCATGCAACACACCGCAGATCATGGCACCGCCACTGGTATGCGTTTGCAGCATGGGCTGCAGTCTTGTCCAGGTACGGAAGGCCCATGACTCTTCATTTTCAGTGGCTGAATCAAGCTTCAATGGCAGTGCTCCCAGAACAGGAAGACCGGTGGCGCGTTTCAAATCACCGCTGCTGCGGATGTAGCCGTCAAGCAGCGTCAGAATGACAACGATGGCGGCCACCAGCAGAGCGCCGCCGCCAAATCCACCCGCGCCTGCCATGATGAGTTTTTGTGTTGGCTTCACGGCGCTCACGTCCTGAGCACGTGACATGGAAAACAGCCGGAAGTAGCCTTGTGAATTCTCTTCGTAGAGTGCTGCTTCGCGCTGACGTCCGGCCAGCAGGGCGCGGGAAGTCTCCAGGGTTTGCTTGCGGGATTTGATGTGGGCGTATTCCATGGCCTGGCGTGGCAGCAGTTCCAGGCGCTGATTGATTCCTTCACGTACTGCGAGGAGCTTTGTCAGTTGTTCGCCCATCACCTGCTTTTCAGAGCGCAGCCGCACCAGGTCGAGGTATAAACTTTCGGCCACATTGCTTTCGCCGGGTTTGGGCGGTGCATCGGTGCGCATGCCGGAAGACTTCATCTGCTGCTCCAAAGAATTGAGCTTTTCCATGGATTCGACCACGGCGGGATGTTCGTCGGTGTATCGAACCCGCAGGTCGGCGAGTTCTTTCCTGGCGGTGTCCACTCTTGCTGCATTGGTGTCCACCTTGCCCAGTTCACGTTCAACGCCCAGAATGCGCACGTCGAGGGTGTCGTGGTCGAGCTTCAAGGTCTCATACTTCAGCGTGAAATTGCCCAGTTCAGCCAGCCATGCATCCATCTGCTTGTCTGCATCGAGGAGATGGGACTGGCGGCCATAGGCCAGCAGTTCTTCATTAACCTTGAGCAAATCGGCATCGGTGCGCTCGATCTGCTTTTGGAGGAAAGCCTTCATGTTTGAAGCATCACTGCGCTGAAGTTCGCGTGAGAGCTGCAGCACGGTCTCGGTATAGGCCTTCAACATCTCGAGAACGGCGTCGGCGCTGACATTCGAGGTCATGCTGATGTTCACAATGTCGGTGTTGCGTTCAGCCGCGACGATCAATCCTGAACGAAGCGCATTCTCCGCATAGCGATTCTCCAGCTGAATGCCGGTGGCAGCGATGGTGGCGCCCGAGTACATCAGTGACATGAGCGTCGGAATCGTGAGATCCGTGGGTTTGAACGATTCTCCTGAATCCGACTGTCTGAAGGCGGAGGCGAGCTGCTGTTTGATGATCTGGGATTTGACGGTGTAAAGAGTTTCAAACCGCATCCAACCCACGGCCAGCATTGCCGCAGAGAAGATCAAACCTGACAGGAGCATGAGCCACCAGCGGCGTATGAGAGCGTCGATCACACGAAGTGGATCGAATGGGAGTTTGATGGAAGGTGCCGCTGGTTCGGCGGAAGCTGCCGCCGGTATTGCAGAGTTTGGGAGTTCGAAGGACTCGACCAGCGCGGGGGCCTCACGCTGCCTGGGCGCTACTGGGCTGCTGATGCCGCGTTTTCGATTGATCGCAGTCAGGCTGAAGGAAGTTGGAGGCACTGCGTTCATGAGACACAGGAAAGAGCGGTGGAGATGCCGAGCAGCTGGTCCTGGCGGTACAAATCACAGGCCACATCATGCAGGATTTGTGCGGTGACGGTGGTGCTGCCAGATGCCCAAGCATGCTCAAGGCAGAGCTTCGCCGTGCGGTTGATCTCGCGCGGAATGCCGCGGGTCATATGATGCAGCTGGATCAACGCATCTGCTTCGAACACCGAGCCGTCGGCATGGCCGGCTGCTTTCAAACGATGCTCCACATAGTTTGCGGTGTCTGGCTCAGCCAGAGGCATGAGATGAAATCTAAGTCCGATGCGTTGCTGAACAGCCTGATTGCTGTTTACCAGCCTGCGCAGCGGGGGCTGGCCGATCAGAAGCAGTGTCAGCAGTGGGCGGCCAGCGCCGTTGAAATTGGTCAGCCAGCTGAGCTGTCTGAGTGTTTCCTCAGGCATGTCCTGTGCTTCATCGAGCAGCATGATGACGTGCCGGCCGCGCTCAGCCGCATTCTCACAGAGGGCTTTTAAGTGTTCGCAGCGGCCAAACCTGCCTTCGGGCAGGTGATCTGCCTCCGGATCGAGCTGACGGAGCATGGATTGCAGCAGTTCATCAAAGCTGAATCCTGAATTTTCACAGCTGACGACAATAAACGAACAAGGATCCAAGCTCTGGGCCAAAAAAGCACTGGTGATCGTCTTGCCGCAGCCGATGTCGCCCGTCAGCATGCCCAGGTTCATGGTTTTCTCGCTGGCTAGGTAGAGCAGGCGGTCGAGGGCCTCCTGATGCTGGGGGCTGCGGTAATAAAAACGCGTGTCCCATGTGCCCTCAAAGGGTTTTGCGTCGAGCTGCCAATGATGAAGTAAGTCGGACATGTTTCGTGGAGAAACTTCTGCCCCGATCCTCCTACCCTCAACCCCCCCAACTGCGGGAACCTGTGAAGGGTTTTTCATAGACTTCCATGACGCGTTTTGCATTGTCGTCCCAATTGAAACGTCTGGCATTTTGCAGGCCTGCCGGAATCAGGGCCTCCCGTTTTTCACGATGCGAAGCAACATCCAGCAGAGCCTGAGCCATGTCGCCGACATCTTCGGGATTGATGATGCGGGCGGCATTGCCGACGACTTCACCCAGCGAGCCGCATTTCGAAGTGATGACAGGGCAGCCGCAGGCCATGGCCTCGATCGGCGGGAGGCCGAATCCTTCAAACAAAGAAGGATAAACCATGGTGGAGGCGGCACGGTACAAGTCTGGCAGCACGGCGTCTTCGACAAACCCAAGGAAACGAATGTCCTTGGCGTGGCGAGAATCCCGCGCTGCCGCGTGAATGTGTTCCGCGCCATGCCAGTCGCTGCCTGCAAGCACAAGCTGCCATGGGGAGCCGCTGCTGGTTTTGAACTGATCGAAGGCCTCGATGAGACGAGTGTGATTTTTGGCCGGATGTTCGAGCCGCGACACATAGAGAAAGAAGGGCTCCTGCAGCTGCCAGCGTTGTTCCACCTGGGCACAGGCAGCGGCGCGGTCTCCGGGATTGAAACGTGCATGGTCAATGCCGTTGAGAATCACGTTCTGTTTCTGGACCGGCACGCCAAAGTAGTGCTCAATGTCCTGGGCGGTGCTGGTGCTCACCGCAATGATGCCATTCTGCCTACGGGCAAGATGCTTCACGATGACACGGCCGTAAATCATGCGGGCGAGGTCATACTTCTTCTTCACGTGAAACGGCGCAAGGTCATGAATGGTGGAGACGAGATGACAGTGTGCGGTGTGTACCATGCGGCGGTAGCTGGGCACGTGCAGCACATCGATCTGCTGCTGTTCCAGCCATCGCGGCAGCACCTGCTGATGCCACCAGATGTTTCGCACGGCGGGGCGCCACTGCTCATCAACAGGAACTATCTCCATTCTTCCCCGCGCAAATTCGAACAGAGGCAAATCCTGCGCCAGAGCGAGGATGTGAAAATTGACCACGTCAGCATAAGGCAGGAGCGCCTTAGTGAGGGCAAGCACGTACTGCGCCACACCGGTTTTGCCACGCTGGATGACGCTGGTGGAGATGGCGACTTTCATGATGCGAGAAGATGTTCCATTTGTTCGTGACGCAGGGATTCATGCACGACCGAGCTGGCATTGGTGAAGCGCAGGTGGATGTGCTGGCTGGTGGCATGATCCTTCAAACGGGCCATCAGGCCCAGGCCGCCGCTGTCCATGAGCTGAACCCCTTTCAGATCAATGACGACAGGATTGCGGGCATCAGCAGCATTCTGGATGACTCCTAGTGCGCCACGCCAGAGGCCATCCACACTGCTGGTGGTGACTGCGCCGCTCCAATCGAGGTGCAGTGGCACGGTCTTGGTGGGGGATGGAGAAGCAGGTGCGCTGGCATTCAAGATTTTGTTCAGCGCTTCCTCACGGCTGGCTGTCTGAGTGAAGATGGAGTTCAGCCGGGTCATCTGCAGAAGTTTGAGTATGGCGGGGGAGACGGTGGACAATACCAACTGCTTGCCGGACTGACGGCAGCGCTTTTGCATGCGCATCAGCAGGCCGAGGCCGGTGCTGTCGATGAACTGAGCGCCGCCGCAGTCGATGATGATGCCTTCTTCCGGTCCTTCGAGGCTGTTCATCCAAACCTGCTCGATGACGCGCACCTCCGCAGCATCCAGGCGCTCAGGGCAGAAAAGTTCCGGAACGCTCGAAAGCTGTATATCAGGGACTTTGCCCGGCGCGGGAGTGAGCGGTGTGGCAGGGGTGGTGCGCCTGCTGCTTCGAGTCAGCCACCACTGTTTCATAATCGTCAGTCCGAAAACCACGAAGTCCGTGGCGTAGCGTTTGAACAAACGCCGTGGCTCCTGCAGCAGCCGGTACAGCCATTCGAATCCGATCTTTTGCATCCAGAGTGGAGCACGCTGCATGTGGCCGGCGAGAAAGTCGATCGTGGCCCCGACGCCGATCGTCACCGGTGCTCCGGCGCGCTGGTAATTCATGGCGATCCACTTTTCCTGTTTGGGACAGCCGAATGACACAAACAGCAGATCAGGATTGGTGGAGTGAATGTCAGCGCAAATGGTTGCATGATCCATTTCATGCAGCGGCTTGAACGGAGGAGACATGAGGCCTGCGATTTTGAGTCTTGGGTGGCGCTCCTGGACCACCTGCACGGCCTTCTCTGCCACCTCTTTCTTCCCACCGAGAAAATACACGCTCCAGTTTTTTTCTTCAGCGACAGCCAGAAGCTTTGGTACGAGGTCAGAACCAGCCACGCGTTCTGGAAGCGCATTGCCGAGCCAGCGCGAGGCCCAGACAAGAGGCATGCCATCGCATACCACGAGATGTGCATCGAGCAAAATGCGACGCAGATCATCGTCATACATGGCGAGCGCGGTGAAATCGACATTCGCCGTGGCGATGTAGTGAGGTTTGCGCGAGGCAATCATTCCGGAGATGGCCTCCAGAGTCTGATCAGTCGTCACATTGTCGAACGGGACGCCGAGCATGGACAAGGACGGTCCGCTGCGTGGGGTGAATGCTGCTTCAGTTGTGTTCATGGGAGTTCGTTGCAGGCTGGAAATGCTGTGAGTAGTAGCTGCTGAGCTGCTGACCTAGACCAGGCCAGCCAAAGCGTCGGCGGCAGGTCTGCATGCCGCGCTCCTCGATTTTCTGGCGCAGTGCTTCGTCATGGAGCATGCGCTCGGTGTAGTGCGCGAACATTTCGGGTGTGTCTGCCAGGAGGATGTCCGTGCCATGAGCCAGATTCAGGCCCTGCGCGCCGATGGTGGTGCTGATCACCGGTGTGCCCATCGCCATGCTTTCAGGAATCTTGAGCCTGGTGCCGCCGCCGATGCGAAGCGGCACGATTTGAGCCCAGGCACGACGATACCATGGGCGAACATCAGGCACGCCACCTGTCACGGTGACGTCTGGCAGTTTGCCGTAAGCTTTGACTTCTTCGGCCGGTGATTTGCCGACAATCAAAACCTGAAGATCCGGAACCAGCTTTTTAAGCCGAGGGTGAATTTCACTAAAATACCAGCGCAAGGCATCCACGTTCGGCATGTAGTCCATGGCGCCGCAATAGAGAACCGTGGGTGCTGCATCGCGGGAGACGTCAGAGGAATTGGGGCTGAAGTAGTCGAGATCGACTCCGTTGGTGACCACTTCTACGGGCACATGGGTGCTCACCTGGGAGCGGATGAAGGTCTCGTCATCCGGGCCGCAAACCACCTGCACAGAACTACGGCGGGCAACCTTGTGCTCGAACCTGCGAAGTTTCCAGGCCTGCTCGCGGTAAAGGAGGGATGATTTGATCCCTTTGGGCATGCGGGCGTACTGTTCCTCCTGAAACTGCAGATCCACCCGACTGCGATCCACGCTCAGCGGTATCTCCAAATGATCTTTGAGGAAGTACTGAGCCATGACGATGTCGCACACATGCACCATGTCGTATTCATTCTGGTCGAGCATGCTGCCGATGGTGTCGGCCAACTGAGGCAACCACCAGTGACGGATTGTTGTGGGCAGGGAATTGAGAAGGCGGTTGGGAAACAAATTGGGCCAAGGTGGATGCTCGAAGGGAACGAAGACCACTTTGCGGCAGAAGCTTTCGAAGATGCCGCGATGTTCCACGCGCTCGCCTTTCTCGGAGAGGGCGATCAAGTCGATCGTGTGATTTCTGGCCAACTCGCGCAGCAGATGAAACACCCTCTGATAGGTGCCGCGGTCGATCGGGTAGGGGATGTATGGGTAAACAACCAGGATATGCATGAGCAGTGTGAACTGCTGGTACAAAAGCTGAACTCATGCCCCAATGCATCGCCCGCAAGTGGGGGGAGATGAACCTAGTTAAACCGGTTCCATAGCGATGTGTACTGCTGGATGGCGGACGGGGTGGTGTGGCGTTCGGTCCAAAGCATGTTCACCAACTCATGGAGGAGATGCTCACGTGGATAACGGGTGATGCTTGATGGTATGTCCCGTGCGCGGAGATGGATAAACACGTTTTTCCACAACGGTACTTCAGGGCACTTGTTGGTCTTGCAGGTGGTATAATCCACAGGTGTTGACAACTTGATTGCCAGGCGGCGGCTTTCTAGCTGGAGAAAGATGTTCTGGGCGAGCTGAGACAGCGCTGAATGCTGCCGGCGCAATTCATCACGCGTGTGGGGTGAGCGCTGTGGATGCAATTTAAACTCCACTCCAGCGGCATGATGTGAGAGGAGCGATGGATCGACTCCGGCAAGCTCCTGAAGCCTGCGGTGGCGTTCGCGGCAACTCCAATGATAGAGGCCTGCCATCGTCAACACCACATCTCCGATGGCCAGTTGTGCCTTGGCGAGATTGCGCCCGACAAAATCGGCATCTGCGGCGCTGAAGTCATCCTGAGCGAGTCTTTCATTGGCAAACAGCAGGCCGGAGCAGCGATTGAAGAGGAGCCGCGTGGCCTCGTGCAAAGGAATGCGGCCGGCGTCGCGATGGTGTTCGCATCCAGCGAACAAGTTGTCTCCGCCGATGATCCAACGATGTCCCATGACCAGATCGTAGTAGAACATGCTGACAGGGCTGCGACGGAGACGGGAGGTCGAAAGAATTTTGAACTCGACATCCAGACCAACCGCATGAGAAAGAGACTCCCCGAGGTTGTGAAGGGCAGTCTTGAAGAGACGATCGTTGATTAATGTGCTGCCGCGGATAAACACGAAGAACTCCATGTCGTTGTAGGGCAGGTCCTGGCCGTTTTCGCGCAGCACGCCGCCTTCGCCGCGCCCATACCCGCCAGCAAGTGCAAGGCCTTCGAGTTTGCCAGCCGGGACGATGCGTTCAACGCCAGCGCGCACGTGAGTGCAGGTGACAGCCAAGTGCTGCTCCAGCTTGTCACTGCCATCGATGGTGAAGCGGGCACTCATGCTGGAATGGATTCATGCAGGTATTGCTCAACTTGATCAACAATGGGAGCCATGGCAAAGCGCTCATGCACCTCGTGGTGGCCAGTTTGGGCGATGTTGATGCGCAGGTGGTCTTCGGTTTGCAAAAGCAGGATGCGCTCCGCCAGCTGAGTGGCGGCTCCAGCATCATAAGTGACGGCGTTCTGACCGTGGCGGAAGAGTTCGCGGCTGCCGCCGGTCATTGTGCCGATGACCGGCAAACCGCAGGCCATGGCTTCAAGGGGGGTGAGTGCAAACGGTTCCTCCCATTCGGAGGTGAACAGCAGGGCATCATGGGCGCGATAGACATCAGGCATTTCTGGGGGCGTGGCGCTGTGCCATGTGACCGGAAGGGAGTTTCCGGCTGCGAAGTTTTTCAGCATGGTCACGTAGGCGTCGTCTCCTTTGCCATAGACATGCAGTTCGCCTGCAAAGGAGTTTTTGATGAGAAGCAGTGCGCGCAGAGCCGTCAAAATTCCCTTGTCTTCGGCGAGTCGTCCGACCCAGAGCCAGTTTTTTGGAGAACGGGTTATTGGCGTGCCTTGAAAGTGCTGTGTATCCACCGGGCAATGGATGACGCCGCCATGCATTACATCGTAGCCCTGCTGGGCCGTGAGCTCGCGCAGGCGGGCGCTGGTGAAATAGAGCCGTTTAAAACGAATTTCGGAGACGGGACTGGTGGGGGCAATTTCATCACACCGCCGACGAACTCCGCACAGGGTCCAAAGCATGCGCTGAACGCGTGATGCGAAAGATCCCTGGCTGCGATTCCACCAGTCAAGCCAGACATCGCCTGTGAGGCTGCGCAAAATCCAGTGATCGCTGACATCATAGACTGTCGGCACGCCGCTGCGCTGCAGAGTGAGGCAGAGCGATTTTGACAGGCCGCCCATGCACCAGACATGGACGACATCTGGTCGCAGGATGGTGAGCGCCTCACGCACGGTCTGATTGTTGTGAAGTTCGAGATGCTTGAGGGCATTCAATCCCAGCCACGGGTGGCCGTAGTAGCCGTGAATGCGCAGACTTCGATCGACATGAAGTTCTGCGAGAGGAGGGCTGCCTTGCACTCCATGATTGGAAGTGAGCACGTGCACGTCATGACCACGCAGCCGCAGCGCCTCAGTGATTGCAGCGCAGCGCAGTTCATAACCGCCGACGTAATGAGGTGGGTAAAGATTGGTTAGAACGAGAATTTTCATGAGGATACCTCATGCTGTTCGCGCCATCCTTGGTGGAATCCAGCCAGCTTGCCCCGGCGCTGCTGCCAGCGAATGCGCATGGCGTGAACGATTTCATGGAGGCGGCCATGAGTAAGGCACCAGCGCAAGTCATGCCGCACATCGTTGAGCCAGCCGAGGAAAACAGTCTGGGGCCAGTTGAAGACTTCCGGTCGCTGAGACCATGCCTTGCCGATGGCGCGGGCGTCCCCAAAGGAACGCTTCCAACTTTGCTGCGGCGTGTAATTGTGGCTGTGCATCACCACTGACTCCTGGACGTAAGACACCTTGTAGCCCTGCGCCCGGCCCCAGCGTGTGTATTCGTCATCTTCGGCGTATTGCAGGTCTTCACGGAAACCGCGCTGCTGCCATACGTCTTTGCGCAGGCCGCTGCTGACCATGCTGAAAAAATGATCCCAGCGCGCGGATTCACGGTCAGGCCCAAAGCAGCGGTCGTAGTCGCAGGCAAACACAGCCTGGCAGTCGGGGCGTGGAATCTGCCGACCAAAACACGCGGCGACGCGGGAGTCGGCGAGTGTTTCTGCCAGCGGTCTCAACCAGTGATTGTTTTGCGGTGTTGCATCGGCGTTGAGAAAGATCACGCGTTGTGCGCTGGCGAGCCGCATGCCGTGATTCATCACGCGGCTGGGATTGTACTCCTGAGGCGTGATTTGGATGAAGTGTGCAGGATTGGCGGCACGGATCAGCTCCTGAGAGCCGTCAGTCGAGCCACTGTCGATGACGATCAGTTCCTGATTCTGCCAGTTTTGCGTTGCAAGGGCGGGCAGGGTTTCTTTCAGCGCCCAGGCTTCATTGAAGGAGCGCATGACGATGCTGATGAGAGGATCACTCATGAGAGTTTGGCGGCGAACTGAACGGGCTGGCGGTGAGTTTGACTTTTCGAGCCTTTGAGGTTTTTCGCTTCGAACAATTCTTCGTAAACACGTGCGACGCGAGCTGCGACAGTGGGCACATCATATTCCGCGCGAACATGATCCAGAGCTTCCGAACTGAGATGGCGGTGCAGCTTGTTGTTCATCATGAGGGTGTCGATGCCGGAATGAAAATCGGCGGTCTGATCAAGGTCGTAGAGCAGGCCTGTGCGGCCATGTTCGATCAACGATGCAGGGCCGGAGGTGCGCGAGGAAAGTACCGGGGTGCCTGCGGCCCAGGCCTCCAGGATGACGATGCCAAACGGCTCGGCGGTCGAACAAAGGACAAACAGGCGTGCGGACTGGATGAGGCCGATCAATTCGGCGCAGCCTGATTCAAGGCCCCCGGTGAGAAGGACGTCGTTTGCCAGGCCAAGACGGGCGATCTCGCGATGAAGCTCTTCGACTACGGACTGCGTGGTCCCCGCTCCGATGAGCACGAGCATGGCGCGTGGATGGCGGCGTTTGATCGCGGGCAGTTGTCGCACGAGCCATGGCAGGTTTTTGGCTGGATCAAGGCGTGCGACTTTGACGATGAGATCTCGGTTGGCGATCTGCGGATAGGCTTTGAGCGCGGCTGCGCGGCTGTCCACCGCGTATTGGGCGGCGGGAACCGAGTGTGGCTGAACGATGATGCGCTGCCGGGGGTATTTTTCCTGGAGCAGGGCGGCTTCGCGTGGATTGCAGGTGAAGACGGCATCCGTGTTTTGCAGCACATGGCGGCTGCGCACGAGCGCGCCGAGGGCCTTGCCCCACTCGAAGCCGCCTTTCATTGGAGCGGTGAGCTGGGCATTCACTTCATCAGGAATGTCGAGCGCACCTCCGTGCAGGGTGATCACATGAGGGACGCCGCGTGTTCTTGCTGCCATAAGGCTGATGCCAGCGATTCGATTGAGTGCATGTGAGTGCATCACCTGTGAACGACTGGCCCGCAGCTGCCGGAAGAGCTCAAACGAAAACAGATTGCCGCCCCATGAAACCAGCGCATCGCGTTGTGCGGCGGAAATCCCAAGCACGGGGACGAAAGCACGATAGCGCTGAATTTTGGCTCCTGCATCGCGCAGAGGATCAATATCGCTGTGACTGGCGTTTTGTGGAGCATGCACCATGGACGAAATGCCGTGCATTTGCAGGCCTTGAACAAGGCGTTGCACGGCAGTCTCGGTGCCGCCCCATTGGGCGGGATCGTATTTGCGGAGAATGTGTGATGCTTGCATGGGGAGGATCAAGCGGCCTGGAGCGAGGGTGGATTTTTTCTGAAGGGAGCGGGAAAGCGTGAGCGGAGTGCCTGGCGCTCTGAAGGAGTCAACGTCCCAGACCACACGCACAGGAGCGAAGTGAGCCCGCCTGCGCTTCCCATGAGGAGAATGCGCAACCAAGTGTTCTCGATCTGCAGGTCTGGGAACACAAGCGGAGCGCCCAAAATGAGTGCGGATGGAATGCAGGCAATCCAGCTTGGCAGCACTGTTTCACGGAACAGCTGCCATGGATGGAGGCTCACATCCCGGGCCACCCAGGGCCAGAGCAGGCACCAGCCGAAGAAGAGGGTAGGAATGAGCGAACCCACAGCCACGCTGACCACGTTTTTAAATATCAGCGCCAGGGTAATGCTCAATGCGAGATTCACCGCCGCCTCTCCAAGGCCCAGCCACATGAGGCGACGCTCATGGCCGGACATCATGTAGATGCGTTTGCTGACGCTATGAGTGAGAGCCGAACTGTAGAACCAGAGCAGCAGCACCTGGGCGACCTGCCAGGTTTCAGTGGCGATGTGCTTGTCTCCCGTGAGGACTTTGAGCAGGGGCTCCAGCTCAAAGGCGCAGAGAACATACAACGGTGTGGCGATGATGGCGCTCCATCGCGTGCCGCGCTGCAGCAGATCGCGAAGCGCAGAGTGGTCGCCGGTGGCATGAAGATGCGCCGCAGCGGGGGACAGGGTGTCCTGCAACTGCTTGGTGAACTGAGCAAATACTTCGGCGACTTTGGCCCCGGCCTGATAGATGGCCACGGCACCGATGGAAAGAGTGGCTCCGAGCACGAGCTGGTCTGTTTTTCCCAAGACGATATTGGTGGCCGTGCTGATGTAGGCAAAGATGGAGAAGCCCATCGTTTCACGCATGATGGACTTTGAAAAAAAGCGCGGCCGCAGCTTCACCTCTGGCATGTGGCGCAGGGCGAAAAAGGCGGATACAAGGTCTGGTGCCAGGGCAAAAAACAATGCCGTGAGCATGATGGCCAGGAGGCCCCAGCCTGCGTAAACTGCCCAGGCAATGACGGCCATGCGCATGAGCATGGCGGTGGTGATGATGTTGTTGACGGTGCTGATGCGCTGCTGACCCCGCAGAATTTCCGGGAATATGCCCAGAGGGAACGCTAGTCCGATGGCGGCGAAGAACACGATCAGCACGATGCGAAACTCAGCATGATTGGCGGCGGACACTCCAAACGCGCGCACGATGCCATCGGCTCCGAGCGCCACGGTTGCGGCCATGAGAGCGGCCACGCCGAGGTAGAAGAACAAGATGGTGCTCAGCACCTGGCTGAGCTTGTGCCATTCACCTGTGACCGAGAGTTCGGCGACACGTTTTTGTGCGGCAAAGCCAAAGCCAAAATCTAGCAAGATGCCGTAACCGAAAACGCTCCAGAGCAGAGACCAAAAACCAAACGATTCGCGCGGAAGAGCCTGGTATAACAACCGAAAAGTAACCAGTCCGACAACGATGCCGACAAAAGTGCGCAGGTAGTTGGAGATAGCGTTGCTCCAAATGTTTTGTTTGACGGTGTCGTAGGTCATCGTGAGGCTAAAAATCTCGCGGCGAGTCCTTCGCTCAACAATCCCCGCAGCTGCGGGGAATGGTATAACACAGGCTCAGCGGAGGGAGAACTGGGTGTTCTCATGCACGATGGACTTGCGTCATTCATGGGCATGAGCCTGCTGTATCAGCTCCTTGATGAGCCTCAGCCGGAGGTTGGGAGCAACAGCAATGATGATGCGGATGGCTGCCGACGGCCGCAGGATTTAGCCACGAAGTGGCAAGCATGGATTTTTGGAACCCATCCAACTTTTTCGATAGTACTGTGCCTGGGTCTGCTGATGTCAGGCTGCCAGGGCGTGGATGGAAGTCTCAGCACATTTCACGTCCGGTCGTTCCAGGGCTTTTTCCATCAGGCGATGGATATGCGGAATGTGCGTGACGTCGGCGGGGACATTGGAATTGTTGCTAAAGAGCGTCGCGTAGCTCTGGGGATCATACGGATGGTAGCCATGCATGGCACGGATGGGGCGCTCGCCCATATGGCTGGGGACAATCAGCACGCCCTCCTGGACGAGGAAGATGAGTTCCCCAAAACGTCCGTCTGCAAAATGAGCGCGGAAACGCTTCAGCTCTTCATCTGGCATGATGCGGCCTTCCGGCACGCCTTGCAAAACGAGGGGGATCTTCTGACGTGCCGCGTCGCTGAAAAACCAGAAGCGGGCCATGGTGCTGTCATAGACCACGTTGTAGTCGGTGCCGATGCGCAGACCCAGCGCGTCGATTTTGCTGCGGAGATCCAAATGCTGATCGCAGTTTGCCATGCCGTGGTCGCTGAAGACGTGGAGGTTGACCTCACGATAGTGCTTTTGAGCCACCGTCATGGTCTGGGTTATCCAGGTTTCGTATTCAGCAAGCTTAGTATCAATCTCGGGCGATTGATTGCCCACACGATGCAGCAAGCCATCCAAACCGGCCCAATACTGAAAGGCGAAGTCGATGCTTTCGTCTTCGATATTGGCGATCAGCCGATCACGATTGATTTCTTCGCTTAAATTGGGCTCGGTGACAAAATAAGGCACGCTTTTCTCAACCAGAAGATCAAACACATTGGGGCCGCGGTTCATGCCACGTGGCTGCAGCGGGCTTTTCTTCTCGGTGAAGTCAAACAGGTGGATGAGATGGAAGGGAATGTTGTAGAGATCGAAGTAGCCTTTGAACCCCAACGTCGATTTGACAATCTTGGTGAGATAGCGCCGAACGATGCGGCGGCTGGTCAGCGCTTTGGGGAGCCAGCGGAGCCAGCTCAGGCTGCGGAAGGGGGAGTTCTTTGGATCGTGGATGAAGTAGCACCAGTTGTGATGCTCATCTGGCCAGCGGCCGCTGAGGATGCTAGGAACGCAGGTGCTGCTGTAGCCGAAGACACTTTCGAGCTTGCGACGATGCGGCGCCAATGTGCGCAGAAACTGAGGGCGGTCCTTGATGATTTCCCACCCGCAGGCGTCGATCATGATGAAAAGATCCAGGCGTTGTTTCATACGGTGGTAAGTTGAGGTTCCAGAGGCTCGGAGGCTAAGATCAACCGCTCGACTTCACGGCGGAGCAGGGCGGGGCTGAAAGGCTTGGAGACAAACATCGTGGCGGTCTCAAATCCCTGATACTGGCCCACTGCAAGCTGACCCCTGGAGCTGAGAATGATGACGGGGATGTCACGTGTCGAGGGATCGGACTTCAATTCCTGCAGGGCGGCCTTGCCGTCCATCACCGGCATGATGTGATCAAGCAGAATGACGCAGGGCTGGTGGCTCCTGGCCAGGTTCACTGCTTCCTGACCGTCTCCAGCAAGCAGGATGGGGTGACCGAGCGGCTTCATGCTGAGTTCGGCCACGCGGCGCATGTGTGGCTCGTCATCGACGACGAGTATGGGTCTATCCTTTGGCATGAGACAGTGAGTTTTGGGTGTTGGCGGTGAGCGTCTGCGCACCACGAGTGATAATCATAAAGGTGGCATCGTCCTGCTGGCTTGCGGCATCGACCGCACTGCGGTGCAGACGGTGCAGGCTGTCGCGTGAAGTGCCGGCATCTGAGGCCGCCGCTGCCACGCCCCGAAGCCAGGTGTGGAGTTCATCACGACTTAGAATGCCGCCACCGGAAACCACGTCACTCAAGCCATCCGTGTGCAGGAGCACATGGGTGTATGAGGCGAGGCTGACCGAGAAATCCTGATAGTCGGCATCAGCGGTGACACCGAGCGGCGGGCCGTCGGCGCAGACCTCTTGAATTTGACTGCCACCACTGAGGAGAAGCGGAGCATGTCCGGCACCACAGACCTGCAGCGTGAGGCCGTCTGCGCTGATATGAACGAGCTGTGCTGTGATGAACATGTCGGCCCGATCCAGCTCGGCAAACATCGCCTTGTTCAGGCGTCGCATGAGACGTGATGGCTGCGAAGCCAGATCGAGATGAGAATGCAGCAGGCTGTGAAAGGCAGTGGCAAACAATGCGGCCGGGACTCCTTTTCCCATGACATCAGCCACGACAAACAAAAGGCTGCCGTCCGGCAGGAGGATGGCATCCAGATAGTCTCCACCTACTTCCCCCCCAGTGGCCAGGTGGGCCGCACAGTGGACGAAAGGTGTCTGGGGCAACTCAGCCGGAAGCAGGGAGCGCTGAATGTCAGCGGCGATCTGCAGCTCACGTTTCATGAGGCGGGACTGATTGGCCTCATCGCGCCGGTGCAAACCATGCAGCAGAGCACCGAGAAAATCGCCAAGGCTGCGCACCACATTCAAATCACGTGCAGATGGTTCCCAGCGAGGTTTGAAAACGCCTACAGTAAGCACACCGGCGAGATCTCCACCGCTTTCGAGCGGATGCGAAAGTCCGCTGATATGTTCGCCTGCTTTTCGCAGCGGATCGGTAGTGGAAAAGGTGGTGCTTTCGTCAAACCATTGATCCTGACGAGTGACGGCAGCACGGGTTTCAACGGCATCGTGGTTGCGAATTTCCAGCAGCGGGTCCCAGGCGATGGCTGATGGCACACCGCCTACGATGGGGAGCCTGCCAGCTTCGGTGCCTGCCATGCGCAGCACCAAAAAATCTGCGCCTGCAAGTTCACGCAGTTCTTCAAGCCAGCGCGAGGCGAGTGCGACGGGTTCCACATCATTGCCAGCTTCGGCGATGAGCCGGAAGATGTTGGCAAGCGTTTCGTAACATGAGGCGACCTCGGCGGTCATGAGTTCGAGAGTCGCCTCGGTGTCCTCTTGGGGCTTTGGGGTGGATTTGCGCTGCGACCTCAGACAGAGCACGTTGTGCCCCTTGCCACGAAGGTAGGAGACGTGATCGGTGAGAGAACTGATGATGAAGAGGCCGCGTCCATGATCGCATTCATCGTCTTCCGGCAGCTCCACGTGGTCAGGCCAGTCAAAGCCGCTGGTGTGATCGGTGATGCGTACTTCGATGTCGTGCGTGGACAGCGCTGCTTCGATGCGGACCGTGAGCAGAGACTGTTCGGGGGTGGCGTAATTCACTGCATTGTTCGCTGCTTCTGCCAGCACCAGTTCCCATTGCTGGCACTCGTCCGGCAGGATCTGCTGATCTGCCAGCCACTCAATGACCGAGCGAACGGCATTGCGCGCATCATCCAGGGTCGCTGGAAAATCGAGCCGAAAGCCATCGAATTGCTGCTGAGGAACCGACATGAGCGATTAATCGTGGATCATTTCGAAAACGCGATGAAGTCTTGTCAGCTCGATCAACTGGCAGACGGCGGATGAAGGATTGATCAGTTTCAAGCTGGCTCCACGGGCGCGGAGGTTTTTGTTCAGTGTCAGCAGGACACCGAGGCCGGAGCTGTCGATGAACCGTGTCTTGGACAAATCAATGCAGACTTCTTCATGCCCGGGTTTGATCTCAAGATCAAGGCGGTCGCGCCAGAGGCGTGCGGTGGCGGCGCAGAGTTCGGCAGGGGCGGTGAGCTGGGCGGATGCGGTGAGTGTCATGGCTTAGGTGCAGGTTTGGGTTGAGGTGTTGGTGGGAATGCCATGGTCCTTGCGGGACAGAGGCAATAAAAAGCGAGGCAGGCAGTGCATGAGGATGCGGATGTTCAGCCGCAGGCTGCGATGAATGGCGTAGCATGCGCTGTGCGCGGTGTCGTTGTCAGTGCTGTGCATGCCGTCGTTCATGATGTCGGCGTAGGAGAAGACGCCTGCGGGGGCGTCGAACCACATGCGTTCAAATTCGTTGGTCAGCAGCGCCGCGCGTGCCTGGGAGAGGGGACGATTGCCCACCAGATGCATGTCGCCACGCCAGACGGCCCAGAGCTCCGGCCAGCGGGAAAATAAACCTGGTGCGGATGTGAGGGAATATAGCCGCGTGCTGGGGCTGAAGCGGTCCTGCTTGTTCGGTGGAGGCAGCACGACCTGCCGGCTCTCCAAGGCAGACTGCCATTTCACAATGCGGGTCCAAAGTGCATACAGCAGCGCCAGCGGAGAAGTCAGCAGCATTAGCAAGAGCCCGGCAATGCGGGTAAGCCAGCCGCTGCGAACACCCCCAAAAGGCTGATGAGTGAGGTTGGCGAGCAGAAAGTCATCCGTCACCTCCAGGAACGAGCCCTTGCTCCAGTTTTCGATGCCGCCACCCCATGCAAAGGAGTTGTGAACATTGGTCAGGGCGCCCACATAAGTGTTCGGACCCACCCAGCTCTCACTGACAATGGCGTTGCGGTCAATGTAAGCGGCTTCTTCGATGACCGTGCCTGCGAGAATCTGTGCATTGTCTCCGACGATGACCTGCGGGCCGATCCAGACCGGGCCTTCGATTTTTGCCGTGGCTGCAATGCGCGCCCGTGTGCTGACATGCACCTCTGGTGCGATCTCGCGCATGGTCAGGTGTGATTCGGGCGGGGTGCCACGCAGATTGCCCAGCATGATTTCGAACAAAGCGGAGGAGCTCTCCCACAGCGGCTTGTGCGGCATCGACGGAAGGGTGTCCAGCGTGATGATGTTGGGAGCTATTCCCAACGAGTCTTTGCCCGTGAAACGCAACCGCGTTTCCTCAATGCTGGGCTCGCGTTTGACGGAAAGAACGGTGATGGACAATCCCCAGCGTCCGCCTTGATCCACGGCATGACGAATCTCCTGCGGCCGGTCGGCAGCCAGAATAGTGGCGTGCTTGACTCCAGCAGCGGCGAGATGCTCCAGCCAGAGATCCAGCAAAGTGCGGCCCAATACGGGCCAGAGTGCGAGAGGGCGAATACGGCGGGCAAAGCCGGCGCATTTACGATAATCCGGGCAGATGATAAAAACGTCCATGGTTACATGCCTTTGCCCAACACGATGGCTGGAATGGTTTTGAGCAGGATCCAGAGATCCCGGAGGAAGGAGTGGCTTTCGATGTAGCGCACATCGAGGGAGACCTGCTCGCCGAAGTCGATGTTGTTGCGGTCGCCGATTTCCCAGAAGCGGCCCTCGCGCTCGCCGACCTGCCACAGGCAGGTGATGCCAGGCTTGGCATGGAGACGGCGGCGGTCGGCGCTGGAATAAAGCGCCGCCTCACGTGGCAGGCACGGACGAGGCCCGACGATGGACATGTCTCCCCTGAGCACATTGAGGAACTGGGGCAGTTCGTCGATGGACGCCTTGCGAATGAAGCGTCCGATGGGGGTGACGCGCGGGTCGTTCTTCATCTTGAAGGTGATGCCCTGAGATTTTTCGTTTTGGGCGAGGAGCTGGTTCAGCCTGGCCTCAGCATCAATGCACATGGAACGGAACTTCAACATTTCGAAATCACGGCCATTGAATCCGATACGCCGCTGTTTGAAAAAAACCGGCCCGCCATCCCGGCGGATGAGCAAGGCGATGACGGTCATCAACGGTGCGGCAAGGATCAAAGCGATGATGCTGATCAAGACGTCGAACAGCCTTTTGACGGCGTGTGTGCCGTTGACGACTGCGAGCCACATGCAGCGTTTGAAACGCATGGCAAAGCGCATTCTCAGGCGCCCCAACCGGCTCTGGGCCTTGAGGATGCGCCGTACTTGGGGTTCATCGGGAACGGACGTTTTTTTCATTACGCAGGAACTGTAATGGCGGGCTTAGAACTGTAACCCCCCTCAAGTGGGGGACTGTGAGGTGCACACCGGCTTGATTCGCCGATGGCCCGCTCAAACATCGTCTCAAGACCTGCGATGTAGGCGGGGAAATCGTAGCGTGCGCTGACAAGCCGGAGGCCGTTTTCACCGAGTTGTTTTGCCCGTGTTTTGTTTTGCAGCAGGTCATCGAGTCCGGCGGCAAATGCGTCTCGATTCATCCATGGAATGAGATGGCCGTTGAATCCGTCTTTGAGCCAGTCCTTGATGCCACCGGCATCAAACGCCACGACTGGCAGTGCGTAACGCATGACTTCGAGGCCGATGGTAGCGATCGGCTCCGGCCACACACTGCTGAGTGCGACGACGCTGCATTCGCGGTAGTAGGCCTTCAATTCCTCCTGTGGAATGAAGCCTTTGAAATGAACACGGTCTTCAAGGCCAAGTTTCCGGCTCAGTTCTTCGCAGTAGGACTTGTGATTGCCATCACCGAGGATGATGCACTCAAACTTGGACTTTACCCGGGCGAGTGCTTCCAGCAGCACGTCCACCCCTTTGCCACGAATGATCTGGCCGGCGTAGAGAATGAGATTGCGGTCGCTGAAGGTGCTGCGCAGGTCGGGGTCGCCCATGCGAGGCACTGGGGCATGAATTTCAATGCGTTCGGCGTCGAAGCCGTTGTGAAGCAGTTCATCGCGCATGTATTCTGTGACCACCGCCATGCGGTGAAAGCGACGGTTTAGAGCGATCTCGCGCTGCTTGGCGCGATAGCTGACCCATTTGAGCGGGAAGCCGCCGCTGTTGTTTTTAACGACACAGGCCCCGCAGCCAAACACGCAGTAGAGGGAGGCGGCACGAGTGCAGATTTTGCGAGAGAAGTAATGATACTTGTAGCTGCGCATGCAGTAGATGTCGTGATCATGCACCATGCGAACGAGGGGCAGTCCGCTGTCCACCAGTGTCTGGATCACTTCGAGATCTGCCATTTTGTGCACATAGACTGCGTCAGGCTGGAACGCAGCGAGGGCCGCACGAGTTTGGGCGGCGCTGTCACCAGTCAGTGCAAAGCGTTCGGTGAAGACACGGCTCCAGCCGTCTTCATTTTTGCCAGTTCCTGGTCCGTGCAGGATGCCGGTGTGATGACCTCGTCCACCCAGTTCCTGAGCGGTGATGAAGGCATTTGCTTCAGCGCCGGCCAGGGCGCCAAACCGTTCGTGTACGTATAGAATTTTCATGAAGTGACAGTGGTGGTGCGGAGATGGGTCAGTTCCTCGCGCAAGGAGGGTTCGGCGGTCGCAAATCCGCGCCTGATCTGCGCCACTAGATAGGGCTGGTCGGCACGGATTTCGGATTCGGCCAGGTGCTCGAGATCGCGGCACAGGGAGTGAATATGAGTGAGGCCGAACAGTGAACTGCTGCCTTTCAAGGAATGTGCGGTGCGCCGCAGCGCGGGCTGATCCTGGCCCGCTGCGAGCTTTTCAAGATCCGTGATGCGTTCCGGCGTGTCTTTGAGCCAGTTCTCGATCAATTCTGCCGTGTCTTCGACACTCAATTCATCCGCCAGCAATTTGACGGCATCTTTGGCGGTGCTGACTTCTTCTTCGGTCCAGCCGCTGATGTTCTCCGGCTCTTTGGCTGGTTCTAGAACATGAATCCTTGCAAGAGCCTCGGTGAGAGCCTTGGCTCGCAACGGCTTGGAGATATAGTCGTCCATGCCTGCTTCGAAGCAGCGCTCACGCTCGCCATCCATGACGTTCGCCGTCATGGCGATGATGCGGCAGCGCGGGCGCTGCCAGTGTGTGCTGGCTTCGATTTCACGAATGGCACGCGTCGCCTCGTGGCCGTCCATGTGAGGCATGTGGCAGTCCATCAGGATGGCGTCATAGGCGCGGGCGGCGAATTGATCGACGGCCTGTTCTCCATCACGGGCCACGTCGGCGCTGAAGCCGTGCTTTTCCAGCATCATGATGGCCATGCGCAGATTGACTTCATTGTCTTCGACGACCAGGAGACGCGGTTTGTAGGCGCAAGATGGCTGGAGCAACTCCTCATGAGATTTCGCATTGAGTTCATTTTCAGCCTGCTTTTCAGCCTCAGAGTCTTCACGCACTGGCAGCTTGAACCAGAAGCGTGAGCCGAGACCCGGCGTGCTGACCACGCCGATGGAGCCTCCCATCAGTTCCACGAGGCGTTTGCTGATGGCAAGGCCCAGACCTGTGCCGCCGAAGCGTCGGGTCGTGGAGCTGTCCACTTGTGAGAATGCCTGGAAGAGCTTGCGTTGCTGCTCCTCATTCATGCCGATGCCGCTGTCGATGACGCTGATCTCGATCTGTTCTGGTCCGCCTTCTGGAACGGCCACGCGACTGACCTGAATGCAGATGCTGCCACGATCGGTGAATTTGATGCCGTTGCCGACGAGATTCATCAGAATCTGGCGAAGGCGCCCAGGATCACCTTTGAGCGCGAGAGGCACTTTGGGATCGATTTCCACTTTCAGTTCAACGCCGCGTGAGATGGCTTTGTGCTGCAGCAGACCTACGACGCCATCGACGATGGAATCCAAGCGGCAGGTTTCATCGACAAGATCCAGTCTGCGTGCCTCAATTTTGGAAAAATCGAGGATGTCTTCGATGATGGTCATGAGCGCTTCACCGCTTTGCCGCACGGCATCCACCATTTCATGCTGCCTGGAATCCAATTGCGTATCGAGCAGCAAGGATGACATGCCGATGATGCCGTTCATCGGGGTGCGGATTTCGTGGCTCATGGTGGCCAGGAACTCGCTCTTGGCGCGATTGGCACTCTCTGCGGCCTCCTTGGCACTCACCAGATTTTGCTCCACACACTTGCGCACGATGAACTGGCCCAGCTGATTGCCGATGCCGGAGAATGCTTCCAGCAGAGATTCCTCCGGGGCGTGTGCATCACAGCTGAACAATTCAAGGACTCCGAGAATGTCTCCCTGTGCCACGATGGGAAACGCGATCGCACCGTGCAAATGGCATTTCTTGGCCATTCCAGAACGCGGGCACTCGGCGTGTTCGGCCACATCACGAATCCACTGGGGCTGTCCGCTATGCAAGACGATGCCCGGCAACCCTTGGCCAGCTTTGAAGGTCAAAGACCGTGAGAGTTCCACAAAGCCAGTGATGTCTTTGAGCGGTGAATGCCAGATCTCCGCCAGATGCAGGTTCTGCTGATCTGCGTCCAGCATCCATAGCGATCCTGCGATCCAGCCGAGCTGGTTGCAGATAAGCTGAATGACCTTTGCCGCAGCCTGGCGAACAGAATCCGCCTCGGCCAGTGTGCGACTGGTGGAGAACTGCAACGCACGACGCTGATCTGCCTGCCGCCGCTGGGTGACATCGCTTTCGATGGACATGAAGTTGACGACTTCGCCTGCTTCATTGCGAATCGGCTGGATTTCGATGGAGGACCAGTATTTCCGGCCGGAGCGGTGAAAATTGAGCATCTCCACGCGGAACCCGCGTTGCTGCTGCAGGCACTGGTTCATGAAGTTGTCCGCGCCAGGATCTGCCTCAGGACAGCGCAAAAAGTCTCCGGGCTGGCGTCCAATGACTTCCTCCAACTGCCAGCCGGTCATGCGGGTAAATCCTTCATTCACCCACTCAATGTGTCCTGCTGCATCCGTGACGATCACTGCGTTGTCTGTTCTTGCCGCGACAAGTGCCAGCTTGTGGGATTGTTCCTCCTGTTCGCGCATTTGGATGCGCTGCTCTGTGAGCTGGCTGGCCAGGCGTTGCAAGTCCGTGGTCACTTTGCGCTGCATCTGCAGCACCTGCAACAGATCCAGGGTCTGATCATGCACGGCAAAGTCATGCGTCGTCAGGCCCATCTGATGGGCCTGGTCCGGCTCCGTAAGCCAGGGGGAGGCAAGCATGATGCCGCGCCGAGGACGGTCGAGCAGCATGACCTGCCCACGCAAAATTACCTTTTGTCTGCGGTCTTCGAGTAGAAAGAGGCGTTCCGGATTGGCGCGTGCATGGGCATCACAAAATTCTCCTTCGGGGCTCTGTGAATGGAAGACATCCTGCAAGCGCGCTCCGGGCACTGCTCGCGGGCAAATTTTAAGCAGAGAGGCGCCGGACTCCGTGATGATGTCATTGGCATCCCAGGCAAAATAGAACGGAAACACCCGTGCGAAGTCCCGCATGCTGACATGTCCGTAGTCCAAGGAGCTGGAACTTGCCCTGTTCATGCTGCGAGTGATGTCCAGCGGAACTCGAAGGCATCAGATCCAGCCCATGAGGCTTTCGATTCGGTCAGATTGACAGCGGGTGGAGTGTCATCGGATCGATATGAAACTGGCACTGAGATGGATTTCAAAATTGCAGCATTACCTGCACGGAAATCAGCTCCGTGTTTGGGGGTGAGGTGATCTTCAATGCCTTTATTGCGAATGATGTACATGCGAAGAGTAATAGGGATTCTCAAATATCGCAGTTCATGCCGCGCAGTCATTCCCCGCAGATGCGGGGAAGCCTCTCATGCCCAGGCTGATTTATTGACGGGTTGCTCCTGGCTTGAGCTTCTCAGTCAGGTCCTCACGCGGCACCAAGCGAAGTTGATGGATTTGCAGAGATGCCGCAGGCTCTCCTGCCGCCAGAAAGACAACCAACTGGTGTACATGATGGGGCAGATCGGAGCTGGGCCATTGAATTTGGATTCGGTGGTGGCCAGGCTGCATCCACGCTCCGGCTCGAAGTCGTGGCCCTGTTGCGCTGTTTAAGTCTAGGCGCAATCCCACTTCGACTGCCGCCGAAGCCTCCAAGGTACCGTCAATCTCAAGGTGATCGAAGTGCGTCCAGTCACGATCGAGGGTGTCTAGATGCGCGCTGGCCGCTTTTTGGCCGGTGCGTTCCAGGATCATTCGGCCATGCCGCTTGATTTGCTGGCTGTAGGAATCTTCAGCAGGTTCCATGGACCAAAAAAAGCCTCCTGATTCTTCGGTGAAATCAGTCAGGACAGGAAACCGTTTCTCAGCAGCCTGTCTTGCCATCATCACCTGCGTCGCACATGCGAGAGGAGGCGATACAAGGATGACCATGGCCAGAACGCGTGCGATCACTCGGAGCAACATCGTTGGAAAAAGGAAAGCAATATTCCATGAGGTTCCGGCGACAATTCCTGCAAGGCCCCACATGAAATCCCCGATGTCCGCAGTTCGGTGAAACCAGGGCTGGAGGACTTCGACCATGGCGGCCAGAAGGATCGCTGATATGGCAGCCGACAATACGCTGCGCTTGTTCCTGCCGGCAGCGGTGCGGAACAAGCCCTCCAACACCACACAGCAAATTCCCATCATGGGAACATGCATGCGGTTGAGGCACTCTCCTCGCCAGCTTGCGGACCACCCCTCTGGCAGCGGCAGCAGTACGAAGACGCCCAGCCCAACAATCAGGGAAGACAGAACCAAAGAACGCTGGGATAGACGCTTCAAGCTGGATAACCTATGAAAAGAGGAGTGTTTCTGAGATAACCGCGAAGTGAAAGCCGGGCAATTGCCATAATGCCGAGGAGATGAAAGGCTTTAAACAGCTGCACCGAAGACGACATCCATGATGAACATTTTTTTACTGCTGTGGTTGCAGAACAACCTGTTGCAATCCTACTCTTCCGAGTGAACGCGCTTTTAAAAACCATCCTTCAATTTACTCAGCCCTTGTGTATAATCTGGCTCCTGCTGGGAATCTGGCTGCTTAGGCTGCTTTGGAATCGCCGTGGTGGCCAATTGTGGATGCCCGCCACATCCTGGGTGCTGCTCACGGTTATTTCATGCACCCCTATAGCCTCCTTACTCCTTGCAGGTCTGGAAAACCAGATCCCAAAGGTCCAACTGAACCAGCTTCCCGCTGCGGATGCGATTCTATGCCTCGGTGGCGGCGTTGAACCTTCCTTGTCTGAGCCCACGGGATTTCATCTGAAAATTGGAGCTGACCGATTGAGCACCGCTCTCACTCTTGCGGCAGCTGGGAAGGCTCCACTTCTGATCCTTGGAGGTGGCGGATATCCGCATCAGGGACAAACGTTTTCTGAGGCGGATGCGGTTCGTGACTACCTCGCAGCTCATGTCCCCCTCAAAATACAATTGCACAGCATCGGAGTATGCAGTGACACGCATGATGAGGCTCTGAAGGTCGCGGCACTGATGAAGCAGCGTGGATTGAAGCGACTTCTTCTCGTCACCAGCGCGAGCCACATGCCGCGTGCCGTGGCCACCTTCAGCAAGGCCGGCGTCCAGGCGATTCCTGTTCCCTGCAACTACCTCAGCAGCCTCAATCATCTGGGAGACCTCCAATGGTTGCATTGGCCCAGCCATCATGGGTTTGAGATTTTTGCCTGTTGGATGCACGAGATCATCGGCCATTATGTCTACCTGTGGCGAGGATGGATTTAAGCAGATATCCCCACGATTTGGCAGTTGGATGAAACAACGCCTTCTCGTTGCACAAGGGTGTTCTCCGAGTAACTGATCGCGTGTTCTGCTTTATGCGCAGCAGTTCTTCGCCAGACAGTTGCGCAATTATGTGCGGTCTCAATCATGATAAGTGTTCGGTCACATCTCAGGTCATTCGCAAACAGATGCGGACTTCTGTTCAGGCTGGCTGCGTTCAAGCTGTCGCGGCCTGCAAACAAAGCTTGCCGCAGCGGAGCTTCGCTAACCGTTCACATTGGACATCATTTTTGGGGGGCGGGCAATGTGGGGGATGATTTCATGCTCGCAGGTTTTATCATCGAGATGCGTCGGGCAGAACTGTCGGTTCACTTCACCTGCTGTGTGCCTTCTAACCGCGAACGGCTCGCTAAGCTGCATCCAGAGGTCGAGTGGTTAGGCTATACTCTGTCTGATCGATGGAGAGCCATCAAAGACGCCGATTGCTGGCTTGGATTGGGTGATACGCCATTTCAGATGGACAGTGGCGACTGGCTTGAGCAGCATCTGGACATGGAGCGTGAAATCTGTGAGTGCCTGAGCAAACCCATGTATTTCCTGGGTGTGGGGGTGGGAAACGTCAAAGCGCTGCAGAGGCCAAAATACAAGCGATTGATCAAGTCGGCAGTCCACTTTTGGGCGCGGGACGAAATGTCTGCGTACTTGCTGGCCGAGGCAGCGGGGGGTAAGACATCCGTGGGATCGGACATGGCTAACATCCTTTTTGCTCAGCGCACGAGCCCGCTCAGGATGGGCTCCATGGGTTACCTTATGCACTTCGAGGACCGGTCTTTATTTTCGGTGGAAGCCTTATCGGTCCTGCTCAACCAGCAAACAGCCCTGAGTTGTCTTTGGCTGGTGCAGGAATCCAGATGCCTCCATTGGTCTGAGAAAGCTTTGTGGCAGGAACTGCCCATCGCCATGCGGGCTGGACTGCAGATGTCAGAACCTAATCAAGATGCGAAAAACATGGATGAATTGTTACAGTCATGGTGTGTGCCTGAGGTGCTCATCAGCAGCCGCTATCACGGTGCGCTGATGGCTGCATGGAGCGGCGCCAGGGCTGTTGTCATCTCGCGGAACGACAAACTAACTGGTCTTAGCCGGCAACTCGGGATCCCTTCAGTTGGATCCTTGAGCGACACGGCGTCGTTAATCGAAGCCATCCGAACATCGAAAACAGTGCCACAGGAGCGCCTTAACGACTTGGCTCACACGGCATCCTGGTCGGTTCAGGAATGGCTTCAGCATGCGGTCAAATCAATGAAAGTACGAGGCACATGATCGCCACATTGAGGGTCTGGTCCTACCAACTTGCGCTGCTGATGGCCAGTATGGCCGGTTCATCGGCGAGGCTGCCGCGGCGCCACTACCGTCTGGCCATTCTCAAACTTGACCGACTGGGCGATGCCGTGTTGTCCTTGGGGGCGGTGAAGCATTTGGTCGGAACCTTGGCGGAGGAGGATGTGCTGCTCATTGTCTCGCCTATTGCGGAGCCCTTGTTTCGCGCGGAGTTGCCCAAGACGGACCTGCTTGTGCTGCCTGCTTTTTGTGGGCGCTTCTGGCCTGACTTTCTGCGCTTCCTTTGGCATCATGCGGCGCAGCTTCGCTCATTGTCGGTGGATTCGTTGGTCTGCCTCCGCCATCAGCCCTCGGACTACCTGCACGCAATTGCCCGTTTGATCCGCCCGCAGAGCTGCCATGCGTCTGCCTGGAACAAGCCGAGGGGTTCTCTGGGCCTGACTTTTCCTGCGGTGACGCAGACGCCTTATCCGTTAACCCGTGAGGATGTTTGCCTTGAACTGGAGGCACATCGCCGTGTGGTGGGATCAGCTGTTGGTGGGGAGGTCAAGATGACCGAAGTCATGCCTGCCATTTCTTCCCTTACGTCGAGGGGCGGCGACATGCTGCTCGTCTGCCCGCAGGCAGGCACCAAAATCCGAGAGTATCCCCCTGCATTGCTCGTGGAAGCGCTACGTCTGTTTTTGGAGAAGAGACCAATGCCTGTGCATTTCTGCGTGGCACCAGGAACTGATACCGGGCCCTGGCGCCTGGCTTTGGCCGATGCTGGTTTGTACAGTGTTACCTGGCACATTCCTACCTTGTTTATGGATTTGCTGAGGCTGCTGGCGAATTCGCGGCTGGTCCTGGCACCTGATTCAGCTCCAGCCCACCTTGTTACTGCTATGAACAAGCCAGGAGTCTTTCTGCTGGGAGGGGGGCATTATGATATGTTTGCTCCCTGGCGCAGCAGTGCGCTTCAGATCTGGCTCAATCATCCCCTGAGATGTTACCAATGCGATTGGAACTGTATTCACTCCGAGCCTTTCTGCGTCACACAAATACCACCGGCGGCCATCGCGGCGGCCATGCAGAAAATTTGCTTTGCTGCAGAGGTCTGATCATACAGGACGAAAAAGTTTGCGAGGTTGGGCAAGTGGATCGTGTTTGAACATCAGGGTTTGAAGCGCTCCCATGGAGGATGATGAATCGCGCGTTCAAGAAGAGTCATGGGCGCTTTATCAATCCTTGCTTGCGGCAAGACAGGCAAGCTCGTATTTGGGCCTGATGCTGGCTCCTCCTCTCATTGTAAATGCGCAGCACATGGTTTGGATCCTTGTTCCCGTCCACAACCGGCGGGTTGTCACGAAGCGTTGTCTGGCGCATCTGGAGGAGCTTGGTATTCGTGCCTGGGCCAAGGTGCTGGTCATTGATGATGGGAGCATTGATGGAACTCCCGAAATGCTCAGAGAGGACTTTCCATGGGTTCACACCGTGAATGGTGACGGCAGCCTCTGGTGGGCCGGTGCCATCCGGCTGGGCATGGAAACGGCGCTTGCTGCCGGGGCCGAGTGCGTGTGCTGGCTGAATGACGACAGTCTGCCGGACCAAGGCAGCTTGGAGCGGCTGGTTCACCTGGCCATGGATAGAAAGGCAGTTTGTGGTGGAATCTGCCGGACTTCAGATGGAGCTTTTGTGTATTCAGGGGGCTTTATTGAGCATCGGTGGCCGCGACATTCTGCTTTGGTTCCAGATCCGTCGGAACCTCCGCTGCCAGTGGAATGGCTGCATGGAAATATGGTGGCTATTCCTGCATCGGTCTGTGCTCGAATTGGGCTCCCTGAGGGGCGCTGGATCAAACATAACTTTGCAGATGTCGATTTCACACTTCGTGCCCACCAGGTTGGTATTCCTGTTCTTCTGGTCCCTTCGGCCATAGGTGCGGCCGACCGCAATGATACGGCAACTTATTGGTCTTGGGCTGACGCTCGTCTTTCATGGATGAAAATTGCACTAGGCTTTGTTAGCCCGAAAGTCTGGTGGTATGCACCAGGCCTTGTGCGCTTCAAAATAGTTCATTTTGGATTGCTTGGGGCGGTGGATTGTGGCTGGCTTTTTTTCAAGGCCGGGGCGATTATTATTTATAAGTGTTTGCCCAGCCAGTGGAGGACACCGAGCAGCCGAAAGATCAAAAATTAGACTTCTTTGATGTCAGACGAATCCAAAACCAGTCAGCATCCCCTCGCGGGTTACCAATGGGTGGTTTTCGGGCCTGACTGGGGCAGACATCCTTCAGTCAGTCAGCACCTCTTCAGTGAGTTTTTGGGCTACAGTCCGGTGCTTTGGGTGGAAACTGTGGGACTGCGTGTGCCGCAGTGGAACAGGCGTGATCTCTGGCGTTCGGTCCAGAAAATCGTTGATTTCGTTTCTGGACGGCGTCGTCGTTTTGCCTCGGGCCCCCATGGCTTGACAGTCATCTGCCCACTAACTCTACCGTTCACGAGCATTAAGTTCGTCAGACATCTCAATGCCTGGCTGGTGCGCCGAAGTGTGGGGAAAGCCACACGACAACTACATTTTCAAAAGCACATGCTCGTCGTCACCACGCCGTCACAGGTGGATTTTATCGGCAGGCTGGGAGAGACGCTGAGCATTTACTACTGCGCGGACCAGTATGCCCTCTGGCCGGGAATGAATCAGCAGCACATTTTGCAGATGGAGCGTACTCTGATGGAGCGTGTGAATGCCATCGTGGCTGTCTCGGACCTTCTGGCTGCTCAACTGAAACGATCCGGCAAGCCCGTTTACACCTTGAACCAGGGGGTGAATCCGGTTCATTTTTCTCGTTCTCAGCCGCAGCAATCCACCGGGCATTTTGAAATTGTGTATTTTGGAATGATTGATGAGCGGGTCGATCTCGACCTCATTGTGGAGACAGCCCGCCAATTACCCAAGGCAGCCATCCGGCTCATCGGTCAAGCCACGATCCCTCTCCACAAACTTGCTGGTGTGGCGAATATTCATGTTGAGCCCGCCATGTCCTATGAAGATCTGCCGGAGAGTCTGAACACCACCAATTTGTTCATCATTCCTTTTGTGCTGACTGAACTAGCGCGCAGCTGCAGTCCGCTCAAAATCAAAGAGTATCTGGCATGTGCACGTCCTGTGGTCTCCACAGCGCTTCCAGAGGCTGAAGGGCTCTCTCAATTTGTCCATGTCGCCAAGGACAGCAACGCATTCGTGAAGGCTGTGGTCGCAGCCTCTGAAGGCCAGCTCTCATTCGACATGCCAGGAACTCAGCGCTTTATCGAGTCAGAAACCTGGCAGGCCAAGGCTGTGGAGTTTGGTCAGTTCGTGAGTGGACTCCAGGTGTAAGGTTACCAGCAGATCCCCTCATACTGCCAGGAAAGGGCTGATAACTCCCTCCAGCCATGAACATCGATCAGAACCTGATCCGGACGGGCCAACTTTTCCAGTGTTTCAAAGGGGACGCATTTCTGGGAAACTACGATGACCTCACTTGATTGGAGCACCTCCTCGGCGTCCTGCTTTAAAAGCTGCGCGAGATGCGGCATGCGGGCCTGAATCTGCTGTTCGTTGGCACCGATGAGGCGGGAGAGATTGATGTGCGGATCGTAGATGCGGAGCTCGTAGCCGCGCCCGAGCAGCGTCTCAGCTGCCGCCACCAACGGGCTGCCGCGCAGATCATCAGTGTTCGCTTTGAATGCGAGCCCGAGGAAGCCGATGCGGCGCTTCGCCTTGCCCTCAATCAGGCTCACGAATAGCTCCTGATGAGCGGCATTGGTGGCTGCAGTATTTTCGAGGAGGGGCAGGCTGAGGTTTTCCTGACGAGCGAAAGATTTCAGCGCGGAGACGTCCTTGGGCAGGCAGGAGCCGCCAAAGGGGTTGCCTGGCTTCATATAATAGCGGGAGATGTTCAGCCGCGTGTCGGCACAAAGCACGTCCATGACGCGGGTGCCATCCTCGCCCAGATGCTTGCAAAGACGGCCAATCTCATTGGCAAAGCCCACCTTCAGAGCATGGAAGTAGTTGCAGGAGTACTTGATCATTTCCGCGCCTTCCCACGCCAGGACGGACGGGTTGCCTCCCATGATTTCGCACACAGCATCATCCACTGGTACAGCACCATCGTGGGTGCCGATGACAACCAGGGAAGGTTCGCGGAAATCCCGCACGGCTGTGCCTTCCCGCAGAAACTCGGGGCAGTAGTAGACGCGCACCTGGCCGGATGCCACCACGTCCGCCAGCATGCCGGTGACGAGCGCGCGTGTGCTGCCGGGCAGCATTGTGCTACGATAGAGCAGAATATGTGTCTTCTCTGAGTCTCTGATGGCTTCAACGATCTGAGCGGTGACCTTTTGGACGTAGTCGAGGTTCAGCTTGCCGGAGGGCAGGGAAGGGGTTCCCACACAGACGATGCTGACATCCGTCGTCTCCACGGCCTGGCGGACGTCCAGGGTGGCCCCTAGGCGATTCTCAACAGTCGCCTGCTTGAGCAGATCGTCGATCTCCGGTTCGACAATGGGCGACTGCCCTCGGCCAAAGGCCTCCACCTTGGCGGCATGCAGATCCACGCCGATGACACGGTGTCCTTGTTCTGCCAGGCATGCAGAGGTGACTGCGCCGACGTAGCCGAGTCCGAAAACTGATACATTCATATTGGGAGAGTGATCGGGAAAAAGTGAGGCAGATCTTCCGTGCAGGAGTCTCGACAGTCAAACAACGCCATAAGAGAGTAGCGATTAATTCTGTGCGCTCGCAGTGGGTGGGGGTATTCGCTGATACACGCGGAGTACTCCCGTTTGCCCTGGCCGACGGGTGACTGGTTGCTCAAAGTCAAGGTGCCAGCGATTATTTGCCGTTTGCATGGATGAGAGCAACTGGCGCTCGTGAGGCTGCTGGCGGTCCGGAGGCGTGGATAGATCGACGAAAACCCGGGTGATCTTCATTTTGTCGAGATGATCCAGCAACTGGTCATTGTTCACAAAAGCTGGTTGGTATCCACGTCCCATCCAGTCGCTGGAAGCCAGTTCCTTGCTGCCGCGATAGACTCTGAGCAGTGACGGGCTGCGCTGTGGGCAGGCAAAAGCTGCCGCTGCGATGACCGCCCCCTCGCCTCGTGGATCGGACGCGATCAGCCAATGGATTGCCAGTTTGCTCACGTAGTCTGGAAGAGACTTGCTGACTGCCGATCCAAAACCATGCACTTCTTTTGATGGGAGTTCTGCGAGCCCGCCAAGAGCAACTGCAAAAACCGCAGCCAGTCCAAATGAGCGGTATTGGCGCAATCGAAGACTTAATCGATCAGCCGCCAGCATCGCGCCTACCAGCAGTGCGGGCAATGCAGGAAGCAGATATCTGCCTGCAAGCCCCGCTGGAACTAGAAGTATGATCAGCACTGTTCCTGCCAACATGGAACAAAAGGCTGCAGACAGTGCCGAATCACGGCCTTGAGAACGACTTGTCTTCAAAAGCAAAGCAATGCCAGCGATTGCGAGCAGCGTCAGCAAAATGCCAAGCATTCGCGGCAGTTCGCACCCATAGAAGACCAATGCTTCCGGTGCAAACTCACGAAGCGGCACATGAATCATTCCCTCGGCGGTGATTTTGGCCGAATACAGCATCCATGGACCGGCCAAGACTGCGACGGGTAATGCGGAGAACCACCATGACACCGTTTTGAGCAGCCGCCATTGACTGCAGAGCATAGTTGTCAGTGGTGGGATGATGCAAAGCGCCATGGCCGACCCTTTGGTCAGAATGGCTGCTGCGGCCAGCAATCCGAATCCCGCCGCCCGGTGCAGCGAAGGACGGTTGAGGTAATCCTTCCAGGAAACAGCCGCCAAAACGGAGAGAAGGACCAACAGCGTGTCCGACATGATCAACAGGTTTTGTTTGAGACTGACCGGCAGCAGCGATATCAACAATCCTGCCACGAATGCCGCAGGTATCGACATTAGCTTAGAAGCCTGGCGGTAGGTGAGCGCAGCCAGGCTGGCAGTTAGAAGACATTGCAAAATGAGCAGACTTTGGACGGAAGCCCATGGCAGCAGCCACACACCCGCCAGGAGATAAAAGCCCGGGGGATAGTGCCCCAGGGCAACTTTGGGAAAGTCGGCATAGTATTGGTTGGCGAAAGCCATCGGAGAACGACCCAAGCCTCCTGCCAAATAGTCACGAACCATCAAAGAGGTCACCGCATGAGCCGCTTCGTCCGGATCTCCTCCTAGGTCGGAGGTCAAGCCCCCCCGTGTGGCAATGAATCCCAGATTCAAAGCCAGGCTTATCAGCAGTACCAGCCAGGTGTAGCGTCGGCGCACAATGTTTTGCGTCATGGGGGTGACGTCCATGGGCTATGAAAGAGGTTTTTGAGCCAGAACGAGATACTGGCCACCGAGCGGAAGCTTGCACAAGGCTGGTTCCAAGGGTCTGAGTGAGGCAAGCAGTCCTGGGAAGACAAACAAATAGTCGGTCCCAAGGATGTTGAGGCCGCCCTCCCGAAGAAGACGCCGTGCTTGAAACGGAAACAGCATGTCAGCATCCTTGTCAAAAGGCACCCGGCTCATGACCCAGTGCACAGCGGGGTTCCAGCGGTTGTTCTCCCAAAAGGCGAAGATTCCGCCGGGCTTCAGGCTCTTCCAGACCATACGGACTGCAGCGAGACGCTCTGCACGTGGGATGTGATGAAACACACCATTGCAGAAGGCGAGGTCAAAGCTCTCAGCGGGAACTGCCTCGGCTTCAGCGGTGAAGACTGCTGCGGGCCATTCGACTGTTTGTCTGGCTTGTTTAATTGAGTCTGCTGATGGGTCGAAGCCCGTGTAGTGGAGTGCTCCGAGGCCATCTCTGAGAAAAGTTGCCGAGGTGCCCGTGCCGCAGCCAAAGTCGAGGCAAGTTGCGGTTGGCATTTTGTGGTCAGCGAGTCGCCGGCTCATCCATTGCACGCGTCCAGAGGCGTAGTACTCCTTCGACTCCCCGGTCATTGAAAGACCTTGGTTCAAGGCCGCGTCATAATTGGCGGCGTAGGCGTCGAATTCAGCGTTATGATTTCCTTGTTCCATGGTTTGCTTTTTTTAGCATACGGAAGCAGCAGTGCCAGTAGGGACTGGTTCTAAATTAACGATGCGCCCGGCGGCAACGGCTGAATATAACAGGTCATATTTTGCCAGCATCACGTCCAAGGAGAAACGTTGGCACACGTGTTTACGACCTGCGTCACCTGTTTCAAAAAGTCTTTGAATGCCGGATTCCGCAGCTTCAATCAGCGCCTGTTTCAACTTGTCCACCGCTGAATAATCCCTGATCCATCCGTGCTCGCCGTCTTGGGCCACCTCCCGCGCGCCGCATGTCTCATTGGCCAGAACAGGCAGGCCGCAGGCCATTCCCTCCAGCACCGCATTTGGCAAACCTTCAAAAGATGAAGCCACGACGAGGACGTCTGCTGCCTGGTAATAAGGAAGTGGATCCTGTTGGAAGCCGACCCAGCGGATGGCATTGCAAGCCGTGCTTTGCTCCATTTGCCGCAGGACACTATCCTTTTCAGCACCTCCATCTCCAACCAGCAAAAGGCGGATTTTAGGGTCCAAGCGGTGGGCTTGCTCAAACGCGGTTATAAGATCTGCATGCCGTTTGGTGTCGCCAAAACGCGCCACTTTAATGAACCACATCCCCTGGGGATCAAGGCCAAGTTTCTGCCGCAGTTCTGCCTTGGTCGCTGTCGGCGGTCGAAAATGTCCGGCATCGACACCATTGATGAGCGTCGTCTGCCATGGATGCCGATGTCCCAGCAACCTCATCTGCTTCAGTTGCTGGTTTGCGACGGTGAAAACGCAGGCACAAGCACGGTAAAGGAGTTTGCGTTGCCACTGGCGTTTCCAACTTAAGTCTGCTTTGCCCCACAAAATGTGTTCCGAGTGGATAATGCGAGGACGCCTGCTTGGGCCCCTTGCTAACGCGGAATAAATAAGACCTCCTAAGTGATGGGTGTGAACCACATCAAAATTACCCTCGCGGATTAGCTTTCCCAGTTCTGCGACGACTTTCACTGAAAAACCCGCCGGCTTTTGGAGCGCTTTAACCCTCACGTCAGGGTGAAGCCTTTCAGCGAAAGGACCGCTGCTGCTTAGGCAGCAAACAGTGACATCGGAGCCTCTTTCCTGAAGATGGTTGCAGACCCGCACCATGATGTTTTCCATTCCGCCTGGATGAAGGCTGTCCACAATTTGAAGCAGGCGGATGCTGGTGGGGAAACTGGTCATTTTTGAAGAGCGACAAACTCTGCCGCTGTTCTATTATGGCTGCAAAACTATTTGTCATACGTTTCGTTTCAATCTACCGCTGGCGGAGAGGATATTGCCATGCAGAATGGGCTGCCTTGCTTGCCACGCGCATGTGTGCGGTCCAAGATTGCGCATTTGACTGTCAGATCTACATGATATCCATCATCATACCCTGTTACAATTACGCCCACTACCTCGCTGATGCCGTTGCCTCGGCCATTCAGCAGAGACAAGACGGATTCCCGGTGGACATTCTCGTGATGGATGATGGCTCGACTGATGAGACTCCCCAGGTGGCTGCCGGGTTTGGAAGTGACATACGCTACATTCGGCAGGCAAATGCCGGTTTGTCTGCCACTCGCAATCAGGGCATGCGGAACGCAGCGCATGATCTCGTGGTGTTTTTGGATGCAGATGACGTTCTACTGCCTGGTGCGGTCAAGGCGTTGTGGGACGCATGGCACCAGGATTCTCAAAGACTGGCTGTCCTGGCTGGCCGTGAGCAGGTGGTGGATGCCCATTTGCATCCCAAAGGACCTCAAGCTCAACGCGAGGGGGGGCAGATTCAGGAGTTCTCAGCACGCGATCTCGTGCTGAGAAACCGCTTTGCGCCAGCCGTTCTGGCGGACAGGGGTGTGCTGCTCGAAATAGGCGGCTTTGAAAGCGGACTTCGGGCCTCGGAAGACCGTGACATGTGGATCCGTGTGGCTGCACGCCATCGAGTGGCAAAACTGGATAAAATCATTCTTTGGAAGCGTGACCACGGGAGCAACATGTCGCGCGCTGCGCATCAACAGACCGAGTGCATTCGCCAAGTGATCGCCAGAGCCGCATCCAACAGTGACTTGGCGCTTACTTCAGGAGACTTGCGCGCAGCAGCAGCGGTCTGCTGGTACCAGTCGGCCCTGATGTTTGCTGAGGCGGGCCAGTTTGACATGGCAGCGTGGAGGATGATACAGTCCATCGCGACTGCGCCTTGGATTTCCAGCCGCCAGACCGTTATACCATTCCTCACTCGGCCACGGGCCTTGACCAGCCTTTTGGTTGCCTTGATTCGAAAGCAGCTGTCATCTTCATCCAGCAATTCCGCACCAATCTGCCAATAAAATAAATGAGAGGCTTCTTTTACGGCTTTGAGGGGCTCATCTGTATGTGGGTGAAATTTGGCATGTGCAACCAACTCTTGCTGGCATGAATTTCCTTAATCGTCTCCGCTCGCTCATACTTCTGCGGCTGAAGGACAATATTCGTTACTCGCGTACTCTGAGGCACTTAAATGCATGCCGTCTCGCGGTGAAGTCTCGGATGTCTTCGCGGAAACGGGCGGCCGTGCTCGCGTGCCGGGCTTTAGGTTTTAGTGAACATGCTGGTCTTGACCGCCACTTAAATAGCGTTGTACGGCCTTGGATCGACAGACCGCCTCGGGAAAAGTTCTGGGAAGACGTCATCCTCGCCTCCCATCCACGCTATGGCGAACCATTGCGCCGTGAGCCCGGGCTGACGCGTTCGGTGCTGCTCAAGGCCCCTGGTAGCCACGGTGAAAAGGGAGTGCTCTTGATGCTTTTTGAATACAACTGGGCACGCTTGGTGCTTGGACTGAACCCTGATGAATTTGCTTGGCTCGACGCCCACTACGATTTGGTGCTGTCCACAAGCTGGTCACCCACGGACTATGCAGCGCTGGGATTGATCTTGTCACAGACCCAAGGACCGGTGTTTGTGCAGGCCTGCAATCTTCAAGAAGTGCCCAAGATTGCAGGATTGCATCCGCGAGTGCGACTTCTGGAAAGCCTAGGCTGCGATTGGATCAATCCCGACCTTTACCCACCTTCTTCCGAGAAGCGGTCCATCGACTTTCTCATGATTGCCAACTGGGGCGAGTTCAAAAGGCACTGGGATTTTTTCCACGCTTTGTCACGCATGCCGGCCAATTTGCGTGTGGTTCTTGTGGGGCAAGCCGAAGGCGGGCGTGACTGTGAGTTTATTCGCCGTCAGGCTCTCGCACTCGGTGTGCCTCAGTCGTTGGAGATTCATCAGTCCTTGCCGATTGATGAAGTAACCCGGCTGCAGTCTCAAGCAAGGGTGGCGCTGATCTTCAGCCGACGAGAAGGCTGCTGTGTGGCGTTCGTAGAAGCGATGTTCGCTGGTTGCTCAGTGGGCATTCGTGCAGATGCACATGTGGGACCTCTGGCCTATGTCAATCAATGCACCGGGTTGCGCTTGAGACCCGGGCACTTGCCGGAGGATCTGATGCAGTTGCATGAAATGGCCGTCACGCAGCAACCCGCAGCCTGGGCACGTGAGCATATCTCTTGTTTTCAGTCCCACACGAAACTCAACCGTCTGATGAATCAGAGCAGTGTTGAACGCGGACTGCCGTGGACGCGTGATCTCGCCTTGCCTCACTGGCGCCCTTATCCTGCCCATGCCCGACGAGAAGAGGCTGCGGACCTGTTTCCCGCCTACCGTGAACTTCATGAGAGGTTCCCTCGGGTGTTTGGGAAAGAGTTCCTTTCGCAGGCGGAAAAAAATGCTGTGAGTTTTTGACAACAATTCTTCATGTCAGCCCCCACCAATTCGCGTCCGCTGAAGCATACACTTTGGTCCACATCCATGCTTGGCATGATGGACCACGTACTACGCAGTCTTTCGGTGTTCATCGTCTCACCGCTTTTAATCGGCGGGCTAGGTCAGGAAAATTATGGTCTTTGGGTGCTTTTGGTGGCTTGGGTCGGTTTGCTTGAAATGCTTGACCTCGGCATGAGCAACACGGCGGCCCGCTACTTCTCATCCTCCGTCAGCCGTCAATGCGCAGACGAAACTGCCTCATTGATTGATTTTTTCCGAAAACATTATCGACGTATGGGCTGGGGAGTTTGCTCGCTGGCTGCAGTTGGGAGCATCATTTTGCAATTGGCGTGGCCGGCTGCACGTCAAAACAATGCAGCTCTGATGTTTCTGGTTCTTGGACTCGCTCAGGGTTTCGTGATTCGCTCGCGCATTTATCCGGCTTTGCTGAAAGGACACCTGCACTATCAAACCATCATTTTGGCTGGTTCAACCAGAGTCGTGGGCTTTGCGGCAGGTTTGATTTGGTTAACTGCTTCGGGAATCACGTTGAATAGGATAATGGTGCTGCACGTGAGTCTGCTTATCGGTGAACAAATGGTTTTTTATATCAGAGGGCGTCGGCTGATCCCCCAGATCCAGCCTTTGGTTATGGAGCATTCCAAAAAGCGTGAGATCATGGGATTTGCGGGAAAGAATGTGGCCGCCACCGTAGCGCAGCTGTTGCGAGAGAGGATTGACACTCAAATTCTGGCGGTTTTTCTTTCTCTGCCTGCGGTGACCCAATACGCAGTCGGAGTTAGACTGCCAAATCTGGCCATGGATATTTCCAACTCCTTGTTTGGCAGCCACCTTGTGGCAGGTTTTACCGCTGCCGCCGGGCGGAAATCATCTGAGGAATTGACCGATGATCTTCTCAAGGTATTGCGTTTGAGCGCGTGGGCGGGCTTGACGGGCTGCTTGCTTCTGTTTGTGCTCGGGCCGTCCTTTATTATCCGATGGCTGGGCACAGACCTTAAACCGGCGGGTGAAGTCCTGCGCGTGCTGGTGCCTGGTATCGCACTCACAGTGATGCAATACCCGGCCTACTCTCTTCTTCCTGCGCTCAACAAACACGGTCGCTTGGTTCTACAGTACCTGGCCACATCGGTCATTAATATGGTGGTCAGTGTGATCTTGGTGCAACGGATCGGTCTGACAGGGGTGGTATGGGGCACCATGGTTGAACTTGTACTTCAGGGAGTTGTTGGTATGCCGCTTTTGATAGCAGGTGCGCTGCCTGTTTCTGCGGGCAAATATCTTTGGCACGCCGTGTTCCGGCCTTTGCTCGTTTATGGAGTGCTGCTCGCTCCTGCATCCTTGTGGTGGCTGGAGATTTATCATCCGCGCACTTACATGGAGATCGGGCTCGGGGCCTGTGGTCTCGGGGCCGTGTACCTTATGACCGGGTTTCTCTTGATTCTCAACAGGCCTGACCGTCGTTTCATTTTTGGACGCCTTCGTGCGACGGTCGGCTTTGGCAACGCCAGTGAGTGATCAGTCTGGCTCTCGCTTCTATGGTCATCTGTGTTGCACGGTGGCGGGGAATTCGATTGACTTGACGCAGGGCTGGGGCAACGAAGCGTCCTTAAGACAATGTCATCCGCAGTTTTAAAATCCAGTGTCGATGGTGCCAGCGTGTGTTTTGCCACGCTCGCGTTTGGACGGGATTATCGGTGCCATGCAGAACGCCTAGCACTTGATTTCTCGGTGTTTGCTGGTCATTTTCCGCTTTTGATGCTTGTTGATCGGCCTGAGAACGTGGTTTCGAGGCCTAATCTGCGTACGCTAACTTACCTGCCTGAAGGGGCACTGCGCCGCTATCACGACAAACGTTTGCTTGTTCGCGCCGGCCTAGATGCCTGCCATGCCACGGTCGTGGTGATTGATGCTAACAGCCGGCTGGTGGAGAACCTGCCTTCCAAGCTTGAACTCAGGACAGGGGTCAATGCCTTTATCACGCAGCCTGTTTTGGAACATTTGCGTGAAGAGGACGCGGCTGCCTCGACGCGAAAGCGGTTTGCATCCACCGCCCGCCAACGACGCTGTTTGGAGCGTGCGGCCCATGAACTGGGCATTTCTTTGGACAAGGTTACATTCATTCAGGAGTCAATTTACGCTTTGCACGGACCGGAAGATATCCTCAGGCAATTTGTGGAATGCTGGGGGCGGCTGGGGCGCTTCATGGATTTCCATGGTCTGGCGTGGTCTGAAGGATTTGCGATCGGGCTTGCGGCCGCAGCTGTCGGCCTTGAAGTTCACGAAAACCGCTTTCTGCCGATGAGTAGCTTTTACAAACATCGTCTTCATGGGTCACCATTGGCTCGAGGCCAGCTTGACGCCCCGCGTGTGTTTCATGCCCAGGAAGACGCCCGCTTGCTGGCCCGGTTTATGCGTCGCCGTTCCTTGCAAAGCCGTCTACGCTCGACTTACTTTACTCTTCGTATGGCCATCCGTTGGGCTTCCTGCCGCATGGGGGGGGAGCCTTGCCTACTACCACAACACCCATGACCTCTTTTTTTGCATCCATCGGCCAGAAACTTCGAGCCTTTCGACTTCTCGCGCAGCTCACATCATGGAGTGACGCGCTACGCTTCACTTTGGCGCGTCTGCGTGGGTTCGATGAGGTTACTCTTCATCTGAAAGACCCGCCATGCCAGATCACCCTGCGGCCTAGAAACAGCGACTTTGACGTCTTATTGCAGACCTTTGTCAGCGGTGGCTGTGATGTGCGCGCCTTGGTGTCGTGTCCTGGCCGAATTATTGATGGTGGGGCAAACATCGGACTAACCGCCATCCAGTTTGCCAGCCACTTTCCTGAGGCTACTATAATAGCCGTCGAACCTGAGCCCGCTAACTATGATCTGCTGGTGCGCAACACATCGGCCTTTCCTCGTGTGCAGCCGTTAAGGGCGGCCATCTGGCCGCGGAGCGCAAAGCTCGCCATTGGTCAGGCTCCCGAAGACGGACGCTCTTGGTCTTTCCAGACTCGGGAATCGTTGGAAAGCGAGGGTGCTGTAACTTGCCCCGCCATTCCAATTGACGAATTGATTTCTGAGGATGATCCCTGTGATGTACTCAAGCTCGACATTGAGGGAGCTGAATGGCCATTGCTGGAGCAGACGGACTTGTCTTGGATTGACCACGCCGCAGTGCTGGTTTTGGAACTCCATGGGCAAGACAAGGAAGCACGACTTCTCCGTGCTTTGGCTGGACGCACAACCAACATGCTGTATCAGCACGAAAAGGTCATTCTGCGTTGAAGGCTGCTTATAAAAAAATCGTTGCACGGCTTCAGCGGTCGATGATAGATGACGCATGGATCAGCCATTCTCTAGAGGCCTCTCTAACAAGCCTATTTCTGGTCGCCTCTCAGCTTTGTCGACTCTGATCCGTCTTGCAGGGGGCTTTGATGCTATCCGATTTCTCTGGGCTCGTGCTTTTCACCAGCGTGAGGTTTTGCTATCCCTCAAACCAACGCGCACTAAAATCAAGCTGCGACCGCGCAAATTTGAAGAAGATTGCAGCTGGATTGACTCAATTGACGTGTTGGTGGTGGAACTCCATGGCAGCAAAAAAAAGAGGAGCGACTGAAAACGGCTCTACAAAACCGACCGCTTAAGATTCAGAAACAAGAGGAGAAGCACGTGATCGTCAAAATTGGTTTTGGATTTTGACACCATGAATTGCGTTATGAATCAAGAGTTGGCGTGCATCGGACTCCTCCCACCCTCCTTGTGGCGATCAAATCAAAACCAATGAATTTAGAGGCATCTTTACCTTTCGCACAACCGGCCCGAGCTGTTGAGTGCACGCTCCATTATCCTTCTGATGCAAAACACCTCAACCAGTTGTTCACAGGTCTGTGCGACCTGAACCGGATGGGATGGATCAAACTGAATCAAAAATTCTGGCAGCCGTCCGCTCGTGATCCCAGCACGCCACAGCACCTGAAAAAGGCGCATTTTGAGCACGCCATGGTCGAGTGTGCTGGTAAGCGGCTGTATTTCGATTTTCACGACAGTCAGGAGATTGATGAGTCGGGACTCCGCCATAGTGATTTTTATTTCAAACGCAGCCTCTCATTGGCCTCTCTTGGCGATCCGGCGTTGGCTCGAGTGTTTCCTACCGGCCTGCACTACAACGTGGAAAGTGCTGGCTTTGACCGCTTTGCCGCCTGGCGTCACCTGCGAATGGGTTCTGGTTTTGGGAGATTTCGGGAGTTTTGGCGTCACCTTCCAGTGGGACGCAGGACTTCACTGTCCAGCAAACGCTTTGAGGTAGGTATGCAGGACATCCCTCCCAAGGTTCTTTTCATGACTAGACTTTGGGATCCTGACGACAACCAGGAGAGGACACCAGAAAAGAGGGCACATTTCATGCAAATTAATGAAACACGTGCAAATTGCGTGCGCAGCTTGCGAAATGCCTTGGGAGAAAACTTTTTTGGTGGTGTTGCGGATACCCCTCTTGCCCGTGAGCTTTGTCCTGACATTCTTATCCACTCTGGCGATGTAGCAAAATGGCGTTACATTAATTTTGTCCAGAATCATCCAATCTGCATCACCACTACCGGCCTTCATGGCTCCATCGGTTGGAAAATGGCTGAATATGTCGCCATGGGTAGGGCTATCATTTCAGAGCGTCTCGAGAACGTTGTTCCAGGCGGTTTTTCCGAAGGTTCACACTATCTATCGTTTGCCACGGTTGACGAGTGTACGGCACAAGCTGAAAAACTCATCCGGGAAGTGACCCTGCGCACTTCGCTGATGGGTTCATGCCGCCAGTATTATGTGGAACACTTGCGTCCAGACCGTTTGGTGTGGAATGCGCTGGCGCGAGCGATGCCGCATCTTTTAGATTAAGTGGAAGTTAACTAGAGTCTGTTATTAACTTTTATCGAATAAAGATGAGGGCATGAGGGCCTCGAGGCCAGCCAGTGCATGCCAGTCAGAGTCGAAGCCAGACGCTCGTAGTCCCTTGAGATGCGCTTGAAACGCGCCGCCCAGCCAAAACTACGTTTCACCACCCAGCGCTTGGGCTGTAGCACAAAGCCCTTCTTGGCTTCCGAGAGTTTGACCACTTCCAGTCGTATCGCATGTGACAGTGCCTGTGCCTGCAGCGCCGGCTCTTCGCCAGTGTAAACCTTGGTCCACATAAGCCAGTTACACATTCTCTCCGGCGGCCTGTTGGATGTGCTCTGCAAGCTAGCCAACCTGCGCGCGCTCCCCCTTGTCGGCCGCCTTCACTTTCATTGCCAGAAAATGCTCCAGAGTGTCCACAGCATTGTGCACCTTGCTACCTTTGCGGCGCTTTTGGCCATCATAGCCGGCCCGGCCTCTTTAGGCGAGGACTGCAAGGTGCGTCCGTCCATGATGGCTGATGGACGCCGTAGTCTGGGACTTGGACTTTTTTTGGATGGACTTGGGAGTTCGCGCAAAACTTCAGGCCATGATCTAGGCGTTTATTAAAAACGCCCAATTGCCCAAAGAGAGCGTTTTTGGTAGGAGTAATAATCGATGAGAACACAACGCTTTGCGTGGTGGGGGCCGCTCAACAGGCAGCAAAAAAATGGTGTTTTAAACATTGGCGGCCGTCCTTGAGTGTCGCTGGACCTTGTGCTTGAAGGCTTGTTTTACCGGCTGCGCAATGCGGGCACTGCCCGATTTCGGTCCTTGGCGAACCATCTATGGCTGGTATCGGCAGTGGGCTCGCGAAGGTTTCTGGACGCGCATGCTAACCATGGTCTTGCGCAAAACCAGAAGCTGGATCAGGCTGGTCGGTGGCATGCATATGGTTGTTCATCAGTGTGCCACCAATCCTGCGGGTGGTGCAGACAAGCAAGCCATGGGCAAGACAAGTGGAGGCCGTAGCACCAAGATCATGGCCCTCACTGACAGACGCGACCTTGCGGTGAACCTGCTGCTCGTCGAGGGGCAGGCTTATGAAGGACACCATGTTCTCCCATCGCTGGGAAGCCCTGCAGGGTTATGCTTGGTTGGCGACAGTGACAAGCTGCGTCAGCAACTACAACAGCTAGGAGCAACCCATGGTATTCCACATAGAGCCAGACGCGGAATCCAGCGTAAAGTCAGCCGCAAGCTTTAATGGTAACGCTATCGCATTGAGAACTATTTCTGTCGTCTGGAACTTGGGGCTTGCCCTAGCACTCGGCGAGTCAAACTCGCCACACTTTTCCTCTCACTCGCTGAGTTTGCTGCCGTCATCGACTGGCTTCAATACGGACAAGAAGGGTTTTCAATCATCGCCTAAGTGCAGCTACCTCTTCGAGTCTCTCGCAGTTTGCTCAAAAGATGATGAGTATTCTAGAAATGAGGCTTATCGCCTAGATAATATATTGTGCTTGGATTGCTTGGGCTAGCATTTATATGTATGAATTCTATCAAACTAGCTATGCTAGGGTCGGGTTTGCCACCACTTATGTTGATTGATTTTTATCAGTTGCATGGTAGCTTGAAGGAAGGACATTCATTTACTCAAGACATGCTGTCATTCTGGAGTCCCGTTGGAAAGATGTATGCTTTGACAAGTCTTCTTATCTGTGTATTACTTTTGAAATAATCCTTTAATAGTCATGTCTGAATTGTTTTGCATCAAACCCTCCTACAGGGCAAGGGCAGCCCCCGAATACTATCGCGAATTGCCATCCGTAGAGAATGAACAAGCAGGTGGTGTGCCTAAAGTTTATCAGCCGGAAATATATGAGGTGGCAAAAATTGCTGCGCGTGAACTCGGTTGTTCCAGAATTATTGATTTGGGTTGTGGTTCGGCAAGAAAACTTGCCGGTTTTCATCCTGAATTCGATGTGATTGGAGTCGATTTTGGCCCTAATATCATCGACTGCCGTTCGAATTATCCTTTTGGACAATGGATAGAAGCAAATTTTGAGAATGGTTATGGGTTGGACCTTTCACCAACCATCTTGAAAGACGCGGTTTTAATCTGTTCGGATGTGATTGAGCACCTGGTCAATCCACTTCCTCTTCTTAAGGGAATCATATCGATGCTTGAGGTCTGCCCTCTTGCACTCATCTCTACTCCGGAGCGCAGTCTTAAAAACGGATGGTTTGACAATGGTCCTCCCTCCAATCCGCATCATGTGCGCGAATGGACTTTGCCTGAGTTGTGCAGATTGATGGACCGAATCGGAGCGTCGCGTGTATACTCTGGCTTGACCATAACTCATAGTCTTGCACCTGCTCGCAATACGATTTTGCTCGCATGCTGCGGGCGCGTTTTTTCCGGACTTTCGGCAAGTAGCTTGCCCCCAAGAGTCACTAAACTGACTTATGCAGGGCGAGTGGCACGAAAGACTTTTGGGGTTCTTCGTAGGGGGAAATGAGTCAAGGGCCAGATCGTCAGCGTGTAGTCGACAGCCCGGTCCTTGACGCTTTTGGGTAGATGCCGACGGCTGCGCTTCATGCAGGTGATGGCCTGCTGGATGCTCATGGGTTCATGCCGCCAATATTATGAGGAGCACTTGCGTCCAGACCGTTTGGTGTGGAATGCGCTGGCGCGAGCTGCGCCACGCCTTTTAGACCAAAAAGAAGTTAATTAGTGGGGGCCAAATGGGCTGCAAAAATGGCGGGTGATTGATAAGACAGCCTGAAATGCCCTCGCAAGGAAAAGCCTTGCAGCGCCTGATTTCCGTTTTGGCCATTTAAGGCTGTGGGCTATCGTTGAATGTCGCCCAGCGTGAAATATTGTCTCCGTTCATTGCCCAGGTGCGGTGAGTTTGTGAATGTGATCGGGGTTCCTATTGAATCGCCTTAATCTTCCATGGGAGATACTGGGTCTAGATAACACGGGCGAATCAGAACTCGAGACGGCCAGGACTGAAAAATGGCTGGTGATATTCATTCGACGCTTGGGTCCATCGGCTTCGCCATTGAGGAAGGGAACCAGCGATTTCTCAATCGGAGCACAGGCATTTCCACACATTTTGCCACTGCAATGCCAACGATATTGCCGCTATTTCTTCCGCTTTCTGTCTAAATATCTCGCCAAGAGGTTTTCGATCTTCATAGCGAATGTTACGCATGGTTGGAATTCAAGTCACAAAGCTCAATCGATACTCACGGGCTTTGAAAAGTGTATGCATTCAGACACAGTGTATCTGCAAATGACTGAAAAAAAACGGCTGCCCGTCACCGGGCAGCCGCGAAGCAAAGATCAAACCAAGATGCTAGCCCAGAACTTCCACATTAGGCAGGGTGATGGTGCCATTGAAGGTGTTGTTGCGCGTCGCCCCGGATGGAGCAGAAGGATTCTTGATCAAGGCAGAGTCGCTGCCTGCACCACCATCAATGGTCACATTTCCATTGAAGGTGTTGCCTGCATTGACGTCATTGGGGTAGGAACCCGCGAAGAGAGAGTCGTCACCGGCCCCCATATTGATGGTCAGTGCGGCCCCGAAGGTGGAGAACCTGCCACGCTGGGCGCGTTGTCGATGAGGATAATATCGCTGCCTGCTCCAGTGTCGATGCTGGCTGCACCGGTCATCACGACACTCTGGAGATCCACGATGGAGGTTCCTGTCCCCATGGTATAGCAAATCGCAAAACTCATTTCCGGATCGAGCAGATGGAGGCGGTCTGAGTGGCCGATGACATGAAGTGGTTGAGGGCATGGCAAAGACGGTCTTCGAGCTCCGCGCCGCTTCGTGCGATCCAGTCGGCAAAGAAGTCGGCCTTCAGGCGCAGCCACAGCCGCTCAATAGGGTTGAAGTCCGGGCTGTAAGGCGGCAGGAACAATGCTTCGAAGTGGTGCCAGTTGAGCGTTTTGACCTTGTGCCAGGAGGC
>CALRWM010000022.1:0-84150 GCA_943371875.1 Prosthecobacter debontii
AATAGGCGGCTGGATCAGCCAGCACGCACGCAAAGCGGTGCTCAATCTCTCACTGCCGCGCAAAAAACGCCCCTGGATGGACGCCATCTTCCACAAAATCGACTCCCTCGTCGCTCCTCTGACCTACTCTACTGCATGATCCGGGTTTAATGAGGGCCAAGACTCGACATGGGGGGGCGGATGCATCTTCAGGCCATAAAAAACCGCCGCCCCGTGAAGGGCGGCGGTTGAGCAGACGGAGTGTTCCTCAGTCTCAGGCCTTCTTGGCTTCTTTCTTCTTCGCAGCGGCCTTCGGCCGTTCTGGCGGAGACAGCGGCTCCTCGGCAGGAGCTGGAGGCATGGGGATGAGGGGGAAGGGATTGGCCTGCGGCTCCATGGCGTACTCGCGGTCTTTGAGGATACCAGGCTGTGGCACAGGGTACTTGCCGTTCGCATCAGCGATGAGCGGTGCAGGACCGTCGTTGGTCAGCTTGTCCACGCCTGGCGCGAACTCGAACGCGCTGTTGATGTAGTCATCGTAGCGAACGACCTGGCCGGTGTGCGCGGCGGCACGGCCCATGGCGGTGGTGACGCTGGACTTGATGCCACGCTCCACTTCATTGTAAGGCTTGTCGGCAACGATGGCGTCGATGAGGTCCTGCCACTCGAGGTCATACGGATTCGGCTCTGGCTGCTTGCCGCGCCAGATGATGTTGGAACGCTGCATCTTCTGGCTGTTGAAAGTCATCGCCTTGGAGGGGAAGTGACCGGCGGTGGAGACGATCGCGCTGCCCTTGGTGCCATGCACCTGGGTGGCGAACTGGTTGTGCGTGCCGATGGCGGTGCGGCCTTCGAGGAAGAGCTTGGCGCCGTCTTTGAAGGTGTACTCGCAGCTGTAGTGGTCGAAGTTTTGATCAATGTAATCGCCACGGTCGCTGCGGCCACCGCTGGCCTGGACTTCCACCGGCCAGTCGTTCTTCATCCAGCAGGCTTCGTCGATGTTGTGGATGTTGAAGTCACTGAAGCCGCCGCCGCTCGCCCAGAGGAAGCTGTGGAAGCGCTGGATCTGCCACTGCAGTTCGCTCGGGTCCACTTTCGGATCACGCGGAAGGGTGAAGGCAGAACCCACCGGGCCCTGCATGCGGTAGGCGCGCATCATGAGGAGATTGCCGATCTCGCCGTCCTGAATGCGGTTGAAGAGTTCGCCACGCACGCGGCAGTGGCGGCACATGAGGCCCACGCCGACTTTGAGATTCTTCTTCTTGGCCTCTTCATTCAGCGCCAGCAGACGGCGCGCGGTGGGGCCGTCGGTGCAGATCGGCTTTTCCATGAAGATGTTCACGCCCTTCTCGATGGCGTATTTGAAGTGCACCCAGCGGAAGGCCACCGGCGTGGTGAAGATGGCCACGTCACCTTTGCGCAGAGTGTCGATGGCGTTCTTGTAAGCATCAAAGCCGATGAACTTGTTGTCCTCGGACACGGACATGCGGTCGGGGTGCTTGGCGCTCAGCGCTTCAAAGCTGCCCTTGAGACGCTTTTCGGAAACGTCCGCCATCGCCACGAGGCGTGTCACACGCTTCTGGATGCCCATGGCATTGCTCGCAGCACCGGTGCCACGGCCACCGCAACCGATCAAAGCCGTGCGGATTTCATCACTGCCAGCACCTTCAGCGTGCACATACGGAAGGCTGATGCCGGAGAGCACGGACAGACCCGCAGCGGTCTTCGTGGTGGTTTTGAGAAATTCGCGCCGGGATGCAGTGGCAGGGTCAGTGATAATGGTATTCATGAGGAGCACTTTAGTACGTTGCCTTGTGGGCAGAGTTTGCCAAAGAATCTTTGCTGATATTATGCGAAGGCAAAAATCAGCTGATCATTCCGCCACGGGCGGAGATTTCTGAAAACGCGCGCGTCAGGGCGTTGTTCAGTTCATGTAGCGTCGCTTGTTCGAGCTGCGGGTCGAGCGTGGCCGTCAAAGTCGGCGGCAGGATGATCGCCTGATGCACGCTTGAGACCGCCCTCGCGGGCACCTGAGGTGGTGGCAAAGCAGGAGCCGGTGCTGCTGCTGCGGGAGCCGATGTGACCGTTGAGGGAGTTGGTTCCACCGCAGACGGCAGCGTCACGGGACGCGGTGCCTCAAACAGAGTAGCCATCGAATGGGTGCACTTCGACTCCTCCGCATGCGTGGCGGCACAGAGCTGCTTCAAGCAGGCGAGCTGGGCATCGAGCCGATGGTTAAACCACTCCCGGGTGCGCTGAATGTCCTGCACCAGCGCGGCCAGCTCATTGGCGAAAAGGTCTCCCGAACGAACAGGCAGGCCGGGCGGCAGAGTGGCGTTGGATGTTTGGAAGCTCATTCAAAGTCAAACATATTAAAATTTTCATAAATAATCAAGTCTTCTTCACTCTCAATCCTATAGAATTTCAAAATATTACCCTTTTAGCTCCTTAAATTTTTAAGTTTGGAAGCACTGTAAATGGATCTTTAGGAAAGCGCACATGGAATTCGTCTCTACCTTCCAAAAGGCCCATAGGAGGCACAAATACTCAAGAACAGAAGGAGGCAAAAATAGCACAATGGGCACTGTGCCTCTTCAGGGTTTCTTCTTCTTACCCTTCCCTGCCCGCTTCTGAACCAGCGGCCAGTCGGGATCAGCCGTGCGGGAGGATTCCATCAGTGCAGCAGCTTGGGCTGCGAGGTCGGGCTTCTCCTTGGCGAGGTCATGCGCCTCTGCCGCATCGGCCTTGAGATCATAGAGTTCGATGGGGCTCTCCGGGCCGTTGCGCACGGCTTTCCAGTCGCCAAAGCGTACTGCCTGCAGTGAGGCCCCTTCGTGCAGTTCCCAGTAAAAGTGATCGCGCTGCGGTGCCGGGCCGCCTTTGAGGAATGGAACCAGCGAGAGGCCGTCGGTCTTGCAGGCGGCGGGAATCTTTGCGCCCGCCAGTTCGGCGGCGGTGGGCAGGAAATCCCAGAACGCCCAGGGTTCATCCGTCACACGCCCCGCAGGCACTTGGCCGGGCCAGCGGGCCAGTGCGGCCTGCCGCAGCGCACCTTCATACAGGCCGCGCTTGTAGCCACGCAGGCCGTTGGAGGCCTGCTCAAAAAGTTTGCCCATTTCGGACTTGGGATCAAATGACGAGCCGTTGTCACCTGCGGTCATCACGAGCGTGTTGTCATCAATGCCGCACTCTTTGAGTGTGTCGAGCAGGCGGCCCACATCGCGGTCCAGGCGTGTGACCATGGCGGCGTAGTTCTTCTGCGTCTCGGTCCACGGCTTGTCCTTGTAGAGACCCTGGTCGTCGATCTCGAAGTTGCCGTGCGGCAGCGTGATCGAGTAATACAGAAAGAAGGGGCCGGACTTGTGCTCGCGCACCCAGCGCACGACTTCATCAGAGATCAACTGCTGCGCGTAGGTTTTGCCCACGCCTTTACCAGTGTTGCCGGGGAGGTCGAAGCGCTGGTCGTTGTTGTAGAGGTAGGTGGGGAAGTAGCTGTGCGCGTGGCGCTGGCAGTTGTAGCCGTAGAAGTGGTCAAAGCCCATCTTCAGCGGGCTGCCCGTGGTGTCGAACATGCCCATGCCCCACTTCCCCATGCAGGCGGTGGCATAGCCCGCATCATGCAAAATCTGCGCCACGGTGATCGTGCCCGCTGGCAGCGGCTTCTGCCCTTCCGCGCCGATCTCGCGATTCGCACGGATCGGGCAGTGCCCGGTGTGCAGACCGGTCATCAGCGACGAGCGCGAAGGCGCGCACACACTCGTGCCGCTGTAGGCCTGCAGGTAGCGCGTGCCCTCCTTCGCCATGCGGTCGAGGTTGGGCGTCTGGATCAGCTTCTGCCCGTAGCAGCCCAGATCGCCCTGCGCGAGGTCGTCGCTGAGAATGAAAATGAGATTGGGCTGGCCTGCGGCGGCGGTGGAGAGTACGCAGGCGGCAAGGAGCAGGACGAAGGGTCGGATCATGGCACGATGGGAACGCCGGAGCGCATGCGTCCTCGCGGTAGATTTTAGCTTTACGCGAAAAATCGCCCGGGCATGGAACCAGCCAAATGACGAATGAGTAAATCCGAATGACGAAATAATGACCAATGACGAAGCTCGAAGTGAACTCCCAACGCGTTCTAAACTAAACACGCTGCATTCCGGCCAATGAATTCACCGCACTGCAAGTTAGTGCTTCGTCATTCTTTAGTCATTCGGATTTACTCATTCGTGATTGCACAACCATCTCCTATCGCACCTGGCACACCGTCTTCGCCACGGCCTGGGCGTAGGTGTTGGCAATGGTGTTCATGTTCACCGCCAGGCTGTAAAGGCCGCCGATGGCGAAGGCTTTGTTGATGATGAACTGACCGACGGGCACCCGCTTCGGCATCTGATAAACCGTCACCACACCATCCAGATGCATCTGTCCCATGCCGGGCATCGCGGTGCGTACGAAGCCGCTGCCTTTGGTGTAGCGGGTGATGTTGACCACGAGTTCATAGCGGCCTGGCGTTCCCGAGCCGGGCTGTGCCAGAGTCTGCACCGCCTGGGTGATCCGGTCTCCGAGCATCTGGCGTTCTTCTTCAGACATGCGGGCGTCCGTGCTGCTCACTTGCGTGGTGACGCCGTCTCCCTGGCTGATGACCGCCGTGAGAGGCGTGACGAAGACGGCACGCGGCGTGTGGGTGGCGCAGCTGGCAAGCACCAGTGCAACGGCGAGAACGGAGAGATGGCGAAGGGCGTTGTGGATTTTCATCGTGATAGGAAATGAGACGACGGACATCTACGAAATTATCGTTCCAAGACGAGTACAAAAAATAACGGCCCGGAATCACTTCCGGGCCGCGTGGGGGTTTTGGGTTTTGATTCGCCGCGTGGGTTGGGTCACGCAGCGGTCAAAAATTACATCATGCCGCCGTGGTCGTGGCCGTGGCCGCCTGCGTCAGCAGCTTCTTCCTTCGGAATGTCGGAGATCAGACATTCGGTGGTGAGGAGGAGGCCGGAGATGGAGGCTGCGTTCTGGAGAGCGCTGCGGGTCACCTTGGCTGGGTCAACGACACCTGCCTTGATGAGGTCTTCATACACGCCGGTGGCGACGTTGTAGCCGTGGTTGCCGGTGCCTTTCTTGACTTCAGCAACGACGAGCGCGCCTTCGATGCCTGCGTTGGCAGCAAGCTGACGGAGAGGAGCTTCGATGGCACGTGCGACGATTTCAGCACCAGTCTTCTCGTCGCCGGTAAGGCCGAGATCACCGATGGAAGCCTGAGCACGGATGAGGGCGACGCCGCCCCCAGGAACGATGCCTTCTTCGACGGCTGCACGGGTGGCGTGCAGGGCGTCTTCGACGCGGGCCTTCTTTTCCTTCATCTCAGTTTCGGTGGCAGCACCGACGTTGATGACGGCGACGCCGCCGGCGAGCTTGGCAAGACGCTCCTGGAGCTTCTCACGGTCGTAGTCGCTGGTGGTTTCGTTGATCTGGTTCTTGATCTGGGAAACGCGGCCTGCAATGGCTTCGCTGCCGCCTTCGCCTTCGACGATGACGGTGTTTTCCTTGCCGATGGTGATGCGCTTGGCACGGCCAAGGTCAGCGAGCTCGATGTTCTCAAGCTTGATGCCAAGGTCTTCGGTGATGCAGCGGCCGCCGGTGAGGATGGCGATGTCTTCGAGCATGGCTTTGCGGCGGTCGCCGAAGCCAGGAGCCTTGACGGCCACGATGTTGAGGGTGCCGCGCAGCTTGTTCACCACGAGGGTGGCAAGGGCTTCACCTTCGACGTCTTCAGCGATGATGAGGAGGGGCTTGCCGGAGCGGGCGACCTTCTCAAGCAGAGGGAGCATGTCCTTCAGATTGCTGACCTTCTTCTCGTTGATGAGGATGTAGGCGTTCTCAAGGTTGCACTCCATCGTCTCCGGATTGGTGACGAAGTAAGGGGAGAGGTAGCCCTTGTCGAACTGCATCCCTTCGACGACTTCGAGGGTCGTTTCGATGGACTTGGCTTCTTCGACGGTGATGGTGCCTTCCTTGCCCACTTTGTCCATGGCTTCGGCGATGATGTTGCCGATGCTGGAGTCCCAGTTGGCGGACACGGTTGCGACCTGGGCCACTTCCTTGCTGTCCTTGACCGGTGTGGAGATTTCCTTGAGCTTGGCCACGATGGCCTCTGTGGCCTTCATGATGCCGCGCTGAAGCGAGATCGGGTTGGCGCCGGCGGTCACGTTGCGGAGACCTTCTGCGTAGATGGCTTCAGCCAGGACCGTTGCGGTCGTGGTGCCGTCACCAGCGATGTCGGAGGTCTTGGAGGAGACTTCCTTGATGAGCTGGGCGCCCATGTTTTCATAAGCATCTGGAAGCTCGATTTCCTTGGCGACGGTGACGCCGTCCTTGGTGATCGTTGGGCTGCCGAATTTCTTTTCAAGGATGACGTTGCGACCTGCAGGGCCGAGAGTGGCCTTGACGGCGCGAGCCAGCTTGGTGACGCCGCGGAGGAGTGCCTGACGGGCGGCTTCGTCGAAGTAGAGTTGTTTAGCCATAACTGTTTAAGTAGTGTGAGTTGAGGTGGGGTTTGAGGGGGGGATTAGCCGATGATGCCGAGGATGTCGGTTTCGTTGATGATGAGGACGTCTTCGCCGTCGAGCTTCACTTCTGTGCCGCCGTACTTGGAGATGAGGACCTTGTCGCCCTTCTTCACGGTGAAGAGGGTGGACACGTCTTTGCCTTCGTCGTCCTTGCCGGTGCCAAGGGCGAGCACTTCAGCTTCCTGTGGCTTTTCTTTGGCGGTGTCGGGAAGGAAGATGCCGCCGGCGGTCTTTTCTTCGCTGGTGGAACGCTTGACGAGGACGCGGCGTCCGAGGGGTGTGATGGAGGTGGCCATAGTTGGTCTGGTTTGTGCTTTGAGGGTTTCTGGTTCTGGTTTGGTTCGGGTTGTCTGCCCGGCCTGCTGTCACACGGGTTGGTGTGCCGGCTGGCCGGGCGGAAATTCATTCGGGGTCGGTGGGCGGTGCCGCAGCGGCTGGCGCCGGAAGGGTGTTGGGGACGATGGCGACGCCGTTCGGAGCGCGCTCCAGGCCGCCATAGCTGAGATCCGGGGCTGCCTCGCCGATTTCACTGACGAGGAAGTCCACGATGCGCTGCGGCTCTTCGGAGAGCACGGACTGCAGCATGCGTGAGGTGCGTGCCTGATCGTAGCCTTTCATGTCCAGGTCAAGCTTCGCAGCACCTTCAAGGCCTTTGATTTGTGCGGCGAGATCCACGGTGGAGTTCACGCGCTTCAGCAGCACGGGATCAGCAGCGAGTTTTTTCATCGCCACGGCCAGCTTGTCCTTCACTTCCGGCGTGTTCAGCAGCTCGGTGGCGGTCTTGCCGGGATACTGTGCGATGATGCTGTCCGCTTCGCTCTTTAAAGCAGTGTCTGCGGGGGAGGCGTTCGTCTCTGGCGTCAGGGCATTGGAAATTTCTGCCTCGATCTTCGAGTCAGAAACAGCCACAGGCTTCGGAGCCACAGGTGGTTCAGAAGTCTTGGCAGCCTCGGGCGATTTGCCGCAGGAGGCGAGTGCCAGTGCCGTCATGATGAGAAGGGTGTTCGTCTTCATGCGGCGCGGGGGGCGATGGCTGCGTTGGAGATTTCACGCAGCGCCGTTTTCACAGCGAGGTCGAATGATTGGAAGGACTCATAGGGAGAGCCCAGCACGCCGGTCATGCCGCGCATGTCGGAGGTGTTTTCCATGCGGCCCATGACAAACCACTGATCACCGCTTTGGTTTTCGATCAGCGACTTCAGATACTCGATCTCCAGCTTCTTGTTCGTGATCTGGTCGTTCGTGTCGGCGCTTTGATTCGTGAACTGCACCAGCGGCTGGCGGCACAGCAGGATGCCATAGGCGCGGTTCTGGGCCAGCGAGCAGGTCACCGAATACTTCGCCTGGGAGTCCACCAGTGTGTGGGAGGGATCCGTGCAGCTGATCATCAGCTCCGTCTCAGATAGCCGGGCGGTGGCACCCATGGGATCACGCGTGATGCGGAAGCCCTCGGCCTCGGTCAGCCCGGAGAAGCATTCCACGATCTTGTTGAGAAAAGTGCGGCGCATCTTCAGCAGGAGCTCATCATGCCTCGCGAGGAGGCCCTTGGCCTCCCCATCGAGTGCAGACAGTTCCTTGAGCGCTTCCAAACTCATCGTGGCTGAAGGGTGGGGTTGGAGGTGGTCTTCGTGCCGGAGGCACAAGAGATATTAGCCGGTGGTGCAACCACCGGACCCACGCGATTTCCCATCTTGGAAAAAGGCAGCGCCCTGGAGGGGCGCGAGAAGCAGCCGCGAACCGGCGACGTGCCGACTGCGGACGCTTCTCGCGCACCTGCCGGTGCGCCACGGGAGAGAACCGAGGGCATGCGATACGAACCGGTGGTTTCACCACCGGCTAATATCTCGCGTCCTTTCAGGACGCCGTGTTGCGGCGACCCTGGAAGGATTTTCGAGATCAATGTAATAGCACCAGCCATAGGAACTCAGGAGAAGACTCGAAGGACTGGATTACTTGTCCTTGTCCACGACTTCGAAGTCAGCATCGACGACCTTGCCCTTGTCCTGGGACTTCGTTTCCGAAGCACCAGCCTCAGGGGCTGCGCCACCCATGCCGCTCATGTCGGGCATGCCACCGGGGGCTCCGGTTGCGCCTGCGGCGGCAGCGGCTTGATAGGCGGCGGCGAAGAGTTTTTCGAGTTCTTCGGTCTGGGCCTTCATCTTGTCGGTGTCACCGGATTCGACGGCGGACTTCAGGGAGGTGAGCTTGTCCTTGATCGGGGCGAGCTGGTCGGCGGGGACTTTTTCTTCCCATTCCTTGAGCTGTTTCTCGATCTCGAAGCTGAGGCCTTCCGCCTTGTTCTTCACTTCGACGGCTTCCTTACGCTTAAGGTCTTCGTCGGCGTGCTCTTCAGCATCGCGCTTGGCTTTTTCGATCTCTTCCTGGCTGAGGCCGGAGCTGCCCTGGATGGAGATCTTCTGCTCTTTGCCGCTGACTTTTTCCTTGGCGCTGACGTGCAGGATGCCGTTGGCGTCGATGTCAAAGGTCACTTCGACCTGTGGCACGCCGCGTGGGGCTGGTGGGATGCCGTCGAGCTTGAAGGTGCCGAGCGTCTTGTTGTCGCGGGACATCGGGCGCTCGCCCTGCAGGACGACGATTTCCACGCCGGGCTGGTTGTCGCTGTAGGTGGAGAACACCTGGCTGTGCTTCTTCGGAATGGTGGTGTTGCGCGGGATCATCGGGGTGGCCACGCCGCCTGCCGTCTCGATGGAGAGGGTGAGCGGGGTCACGTCGAGGAGGAGCACGTCTTTGACGTCGCCCTTGAGCACGCCGCCCTGGATGGCTGCGCCGATGGCGACGACTTCGTCCGGGTTCACGCCCTGATGCGGGTCTTTGCCGGCGAGTTTCTTCGCGGTCTCAACGACCTTCGGCATGCGGGTCATACCACCCACGAGCACGAGTTCGTCGATCTTGCTGGCGTCGAGTTTGGCGGCGGCAAGGCAGTCCTTCACAGGCTTGATGGTGCGCTCGAACAGGCTGTCTGTGAGCTGCTCCATCTTGGCGCGGGTGAGGGTCTTCATGATGTGCTTCGGCCCGGAGGCGTCAGCGGTGATGAAGGGGAGATTCAGGTCGTAGCTCTGGCTGGAGCTGAGGGCGATCTTGGCCTTTTCAGCTTCTTCCTTGATGCGCTGAAGCGCGTCAGGCTGGCCGCTGAGGTCGATGCCGCTGTCGGTTTTGAATTCGTTGACGATCCAGGTGATGAGGGTGTTGTCCCAGTCGTCACCACCGAGGTGGGTGTCGCCGTCCGTGGCGAGCACTTCGAAGACGCCGTCGCCGATTTCCAGCACGGAGATGTCGAAGGTACCACCGCCAAGGTCATACACGGCGACTTTTTCGTCCGACTTGCTGTCGAGGCCGTAGGCCAGGGCGGCTGCGGTCGGCTCATTGATGATGCGGCGCACGTTCAGGCCGGCGATTTCGCCTGCGGCCTTGGTGGCGTTGCGCTGGCTGTCGTTGAAGTAAGCGGGGACGGTGATGACGGCTTCCGTGATCGTTTCGCCGAGCTTGGCTTCCGCGTCGGCCTTCAGCTTGGCGAGGATCATCGCGCTGACTTCCTGGGGGCTGTAAACTTTCGTTTCGCCGCCGACTTCGACCTGCACGTGGGCGTCGCCATTGGCGGCAGCCACGATCTTGTAGGGCATGCGCTTGTCGGCTTCGGTGAGTTCCACAAACTTGCGGCCCATGAGACGCTTCACGGAGAAGACGGTGTTGCGGGGATTGGTCACGGCCTGGCGCTTGGCAGCCTGACCGACGACGCGTTCGCCGCTCTTGGTGAAGGCGACGATGGAAGGGGTCGTGCGTGCGCCTTCGCTGTTTTCGAGCACCGTTGCTTTGCCGCCTTCAAGGACGGCCATGCAGGAGTTGGTGGTGCCGAGGTCAATGCCGAGGATTTTGCTCATGATTTTGGGGTTGGGGGGAAAGAGATACTGAGGGTTTTGGTGCTTCTTACTTGGCTAGATGCGTGCCAAGTGGGTTTTTAGAGTCCCAATAGACTGATTGCGAGTGACTTAGGTGAAAAGTGAGCCGAGAGACAATGAGTCAATAATTGTGCCAAACTGTGCCAAAGTGCCAAAGCGTGGCACAATTGGGCTGGCATTTGGCACTTTGGAGCGATAACTCGTTAGAGCCCCTCTTTTGTCACGATGACGATATCGTCGATGCGCAGGATGAGATCGTACTCGCCGTGCTTTTTACCCAGTGCTGCCTGAGTGTTGACGAGGATGCGTTTCTGCCCCTGAGGTGTCCTGCGGTAAATGTAAATCTTCGGGTTTCTATTGCTGGAGGTAAGACCCCCCGCTCGGGCAATCAGGTCAGAAACGGTGAGATCTTCGAAAGGAGGGTAGTCGTATTTGCCTGTCTTGGCGACTGCACCAAAAACAACGACGAATTCTACGGTGCAGTCGCCTGATCCTGGAGGGGCATCTGCAGCGAATTTGTCCAAGGACACAATCACATGGGCATCGGGGAAAAAATTCTCTTCTGCGAGCCTGCCCTTCAATTGAAAAGCCAGCTCCTTCGCGGTTAACCCTGCGGCAGTGACTTGCCCAAGGTAGGGGGCGAAGGCCTCGCCAGACGGTGAAACCCGAACTTGAAGAGCCCCATGCGTATCCTCTAGAACGTCAATACTGATCATGTCACCCAAACTCAGGCGATAGGCATTGTCTAGTGAACCCATGTTTTTCAGCGCCTCCGCTGCTGAGGCATGATCCAACTGTTTTTTCAGCGCAGGTCTGGACGACTGCGGAACCCTGAAGCCTGGATCTTGGGCAAACGCAGACACCAGAGAAGCCGCACAGAGCCCAAGACAACCCATCAGATGTGCGAGTGTGGAAAGCCGCTGCATGTCTAAAATTCTACGGTTTCGGGAATGTTCATGGCAATCCAGCGTGGCATAGGGAGGGAGGACTGTAGACGGCTCCGGGGTGCTGACGTTCACAAATACTCCGCCTCCCCCCTTGTGAAAAAATTCACAATCCTATTGCCGCCCCTGCGCAGGGGGCGTAATTCTCACGGTCCCAAAATCCCTCTGACTCCCATGGTCGCTCCCGCTGATACCTCCGTTGCTGCTTACGACTCGAAAGTCGAAGGCAATATCATCTTCACCAAGATGGACGCCGCCATCAACTGGATGCGCAAGAACTCCATGTGGCCGATGCCGATGGGCCTTGCCTGCTGCGCCATCGAAATGATGGCCGCCGCCTGCAGCCGTTATGACCTGAGCCGCTTCGGTGCGGAAGTGATGCGTTTCTCCCCCCGCCAGGCCGATGTGATGATCGTGGCCGGCACCGTGACTTACAAGATGGCCCTCGCGGTGAAGCGCGTGTGGGACCAGATGCCGGAGCCGAAGTGGTGCATCGCCATGGGCGCCTGCGCCTCCAGCGGCGGCATGTATCGCAGCTACGCGGTGCTCCAGGGCATCGACCAGCTCATTCCGGTGGACGTTTACATCTCCGGCTGCCCTCCACGCCCGGAAGCCTTGCTTGAAGGCATGATGCGTCTGCAGCGCAAGATCGAAACCGAGCACTCCTTCACCGAGCAGAAGAAGGAACTCCTCGCCGAACTCACCGCTTAATTTTTTACGACCATGACTGCCGCCCAAATGGTTGAAGCCTTGAAGCAGAAATTCGGCGATGCCGTGCTGGAAACGAAGGAGTTTCGTGGCGAACACACGCTCGTCGTCAAGCTCACCAACGCCAAGCCGCTGCTCGCGTACTGCCGCGATGAACTGAATTTCGACTACCTCGTCGATATTTGCAGCCTCGATTACATGGGCAAGGAGCCGCGCTTTGAGATGGTGTATCACCTCTATGGCTACGGCCATCTGCAGCACCTGCGTGTGCGCGCCGCTGTGGCCGAGGACGTGGAAGTTCCCACCGTCAGCGACATCTGGCCCACCGCCGACTGGCATGAGCGCGAGGTGTACGACATGATGGGCATCAAGTTCAGCGGCCATCCCGACATGCGCCGCATCCTCATGTGGGAAGGCTATCCGTTCTTCCCGCTGCGCAAAGACTTCCCGCTCGAAGGCAAGCCCAGCGACATGCCCGACGTCGGCTTCACCAAGACCGCACCGATGGCGGACGGTCCCTTCGTCACCAGCTCAGGCACCGGCGACACCGTGACGCGCGAGCCGCGCTCCCGCAGGCCCACGGAGTAACGCCGAATCGTGCAAGCGGATGCTGTGCGGGCTGCGTTGTACCGAAAGAGCCCCACGGCGTCACTCGTTCCATTTCTTTCCCATGACACGCACTCATCTCACCACCGTACTCGGTCTGGCACTGGCCACGACCGCCTTCTCTGCTGAATCCACCGACTGGGGCACCTTCCGGGGTCCTTCCGGCAATGGCATCGTCCCCGCCCTGGCCAATGCCACGTGGAGCCTCAAGGAAGTCTGGAAATCACCCACCAATCTCGGCTTCAGCTCCTTTGCTGAGTCCGGTGGCAAGGTGTACACGCTCGTCACGGGTGAAACCGACGGCAACAGCGGTGAAACCATCGTCTGCCTCGATGAAAAGACCGGCAAGCAACTGTGGAGCAAGCCGCTCAGCATCGTTCCCAAATACACCGGCGGCGGTGACTCCGGCACGCCTGACAACAAAGGCGGCGACGGTTCCCGCTCCACCCCCGTGGTCAATGCTGGCAAAGTTTATGTCATCGACTCCATGCTCGGTGTCTTCTGCTTCGACGCCGCCTCCGGCAAGCAAGTCTGGAATCACGACGTGATGAAGGACAACGCCGGCGTGCAGATCAAATGGGAAAACGCCGCTTCTCCCGTGATCGACGGGGACGTGCTGCTCCTCGCGGGCGGCGGTGCAGGTCAGGCGCTTATCGGCCTGAACAAGAACACCGGCAAGATCGTGTGGAAGGGTGAAGACGACAAGATGACCCACGCCACCCCCGTGCTGGCAGACATTCTCGGCGTGCACCAGGCCATCTTTTTCACTCAGACCGGCCTCGTCGCCGTTGACCCTCAAAAAGGCAGCGTGATCTGGCGCGCGCCCTTCCCTTACAAAGTGAGCACCGCCGCCTCCCCGGTGGTGTTTGAAGACATCGTGTACTGCTCCGCCGGTTATGGCGTGGGTGCCGGTGCGTTCAAGATCAGCAAGAGCGGCGGCAAGCTTGAGGCGACGCAGATCTGGCGCCGTGAAAACCAGTGCTTCAACCACTGGAGCACGCCGGTCGTCAAAGACGGCTACCTCTACGGCATGTTCAGCTTCAAGGAATACGGCGCCGGCCCCCTGGCCTGCGTGGACATCCGCACGGGCGAAGACAAATGGGCGGAAAAAGGCTTCGGCCCCGGCCAGGTCATCCTCGCAGGAGACAAAATCATCGCCACCAGCGACAAGGGCGAAATCGTTGTCGTTGAGGCCAGCCCGGACAAATACAAGGAAGTGGCCCGTAAAGACGTGCTCGATGGCAAAGTCTGGAGCTACCCGATCCTCGCCAATGGCAAAATTTTCGCCCGCAGCACGACCGAAGGCGTGTGCCTGGATGTGAACTGATCTGGTCCCTGCAACCAGTCTTAAAATTCGAAGCCCGGAGCTCAAAACTCCGGGCTTCTTTTTGTCCGGTGGCCGTGCACCCTTGACGCATCGGCGGCTCTAACCGACTCTCAGGGCTCTCTTGACGGCATGAAGTGGCAGCAACGTGTGATCCAGGCCTGGCAAAAGGCGCGTGAACTCCCCTATTTGGGAAGGGGGTCGTTTGCCGTGGCCATCACCCTGCTGATCATCTCCATGATGATGGGCTGGCACCGCACGCACCCGGATGACGCGGTGGATGCCGCGCTGCAGCAGGCGCAGGTGGCGCAGATGGATGTGCCGGAGAGCATCCTGGTGCTCTCCAGAGTGCTGCCCTATCTCAATCTGTGGGTCAGGCTGGGCATCCCGGTGCTGTTGATCGTGATCTGGCGGCGCTGGGGCGATCTGCGCCGCCTGATGCTGCCGGTCAGCATCGCCTCCGTCTCCATGGCCGTGTGGTCCATCGCGAGTGATCTGGTCGATTACATCGCGCATTCGCACATGACGGAAATTGGCGAGCCGCCGGCGCCGGTGGCCTTTGCCTTCAAGCTCGTGTTCATCGCGCTGGTGTTCCTCTCGGTTCCCTTTGCCCTGCAATACTACCGGCGCATCGGCATCCTGGAGCGCTACACGCTGCGCACCTTCCTGCATCCGCTGGTGTTCTGCTTCGTGTCCTTCTTCACCCTGTGGATCATCATGGATCTGCTGGACAACCTGAAGGACTTTCAGGAATCCAAAATCGGCGTGGTACGGGTGATCACCTTCTATATGGGGATGATCCCCTTTGTGTACACTCAGATCCTGCCGGTGGCTCTGCTGCTGGCGGTGCTGTATTCTCTCACCCGCATGTCGAAGGCCAACGAGCTCATCTCCATGCTGGGCACTGGTCAGAGCCTGCTGCGGGTGCTGCGCCCGATCTTTGTCTGCAGCGTGTACGCCTGCCTGCTGAACATGGCGGCCAGCTACTACTGGGGACCGCGTGCCGAAGGCAATCGCGATGCGAAAGTTCGCGGCATGAGCGTGCATGCGGCGGATTCCATCATGGCCTTCGCCATCATGTTTCATGATGAGCAGACCCACCGCACCTGGTATGTGGCCACCTTTCCCTTTTCCCTGCGCAGCGGGCATGAGCGCATGCATGGAGTGCAAATCCGTGAGGTGGATGCCCAAGGCCGCCGCTCGCGCACCATTAAAGCGTCCACCGCCGGCTGGTCCCCCCGCGCCGGCTGGCGCTTTTTTGACGGCGAGGAGATGATCTATCAAGACGGCCACCTTGCGTCCATCCGGCCCTTTCCCGTGAACAAAGACGGTCAAAGCGTTCTGGAAGTGCCGGAAATCGAGGAGACGCCGTGGAGCCTCGTGAGCTATGCGCTGCGGCCTGATTTCATGAGCGTACCGGAACTTGTCTCCTACCTGAGCGCCCATTCGAAGGCGGCGGATGACAAGCTCGCGCCCTTTCTCACGCACTTCTGGCAGCGTTTCGCCATGCCCTGGCAGGCCATGGCGCTGGTGCTTGTGGCCGCTCCGCTCGGTGTGGCCTACTCACGCCGGGGCTCGGTGGGTGGCATTGCAGGCAGCGTGTTCATCTTCTTCATCTACATGTTCATGAACAATCTCTGCCTCAATCTCGGCAAAGGCGGGCACCTGCCGCCCTGGTTCACCGTGTGGATTCCACATCTGCTGTTTGGCACCCTTGGCCTCGTTCTGTTCCATTACCGCTCGCAAAACCGCGACCTGCCAAGTTTCAAACTGCGTCTCTCCAAGCTCAAGCCCAAGATCGTCCGCCCGCGCAATCGCAGTGGTGGCACGGCGTTGCCCAACGCCCCTGCCGCTTGATATTTTGAACCAGAAACTTAAAAATCGCTGATGCAGCAAAATTGGTCCATTCGCAGCCGCGCACACACCTGCGCCGTCACTGGCCGTCAGTTTGAGGACGGCGAGAGCTTCCACACGACCATCTACTTCGATCCTGAGGAAAATGGCTACGTGAGGCGCGACATCTGCGCCGAGGCGTGGGCGCAGGAGGTGGAGCAGCGCAAGCCCGTCGCCGCCTGGAAAACGATCTATTCCAGAGTCCTCGCCGAAGCGAAGCCCGAGATCACCCCCAAGGAAGGTGCACAGGCCCTGCTGCAGCGCTTCATCGAAGAAGGAGATCCGCGCACCGAAAACGCGCGCTACATCCTCGCCCTCATGCTCGAGCGGAAACGCCAGCTCCACCAGACCGCCGAGAAGGAAGTGGAAGGCGCCAAGATGCTCTTCTACGAAAACAAAAAGACCGGTGAAATCTTCATCGTGCGCGATCCCGAACTGAAGCTCAGCGAAATGGCCGACATGCAGGACGAAGTGGCCACCCTTCTGGCCTTCGGTGGCCCTGCCGCCGACGCAGCGAAGGCCGTGGGCGTGACGCTCACCGTGGATGGTGTGGTTCCGAAGCCGGATGATGAAGCGTCGAAGGCGGAGGACACCGCCTCTACTGTTGATGCAGCACCCGCCGCAGAAGCTGACGCCGATGAAGCGATGGCCGAGACAGAGCCTGAGCTTGAACCCGCCGAAGAAGAAGTTGACGCTGACGCCGACGATGCGATGGCCGAGACAGAGCCTACGGCAGAAGCAGAACCCGAAGAAGAAACCCTCTCCGCCAGCGACGACGAAACCGCCGCTGAAGAATCCAGCATCGAGCCAACCAGCCACTAGCATCCAACTCCCATGTCCCTCCAGCAAGACCGCGAAGAACTCCTGCAAATTCTCAAAGCCAAGTCCATCAAGACCGGCAAATTCACCCTCGCCTCCGGCAAGGAGAGCGATCTCTACGTGGACTGCCGCGTGACCACGCTGGACTCCCGGGGCGCGGTGCTCGTGGGTCGCGTGCTGCATGCGCTGCTGCGTGAAGAGGAAGCAAAGCGCGGCCTCAGCATCGGCTCCCTCGGCGGCCTGACCATGGGTGCGGACCCGATCACGCTCGCGGTGGCCATGAGCTCCAGCATCGCTGGCGACACACCGCCCGTGCAGGCTTTCGTGGTGCGCAAGGAACCCAAGGGCCACGGCCGTGGCAAACGCATCGAAGGGAACTTCATCACCACACAGCCCGTCGTCGTCGTCGATGACGTCATCACCACCGGCGGCTCCACCTTGAAGGCCATCGAAGCCATCGAGGAGGAAGGCGGCAAAGTCGCCTTCGCCTTGATCCTCGTGGATCGCTCCGAAGGCGGCCGCGAAACCATCGAGGCCAAGGGCTACCCCGTCGTCGCTGCGTTCACGCGTGCGGATCTGGTGTAGTACGATGGACACTCTTGTCCGTCGATCAGCGTTTACAATGCACCCTCAGTCCCCGAACTATGGACCGTGCGCATCGCTGTGTGCCGTCCTGCTTCTCTTTGCGACTTCCTGCGTGCACAAGAAGGTGGTGTTTGATCACGACACCCAGACTGGGCGGGATACCATGACCTACCGTGGCAAGCCCATCTCTCCCGAGGAGCTGTTTGAACTCGGGGAAAGGGCGGACTTCGACCAGATCGATCTGATCCTGAAGAACGACGGCAAAAAGGAGAAGCTGGATTTCAAAAAATGGCACACCGGCATGCGGCTGCTCCCGGAAGCGATGCAGTCGATGTCGGGAGACACGATGGAATGACGGCTTTTCAGCCTTGCATGCCCAGCTCCCTTTCGCCTAGCTTCGCTGCGTACCAACACCCAAACTCACTGAATCCATGGCAGCCTACATCATCGGACGCGTGCAGGTCACCGACTGGCCCCGCTACTCCGAGTACATGAAGCAGACCCCCGGCATCATCGCGCAGTACGGCGGGCGTTTCATTGCGCGGGGTGGTGAATCCATGACCCTCGAAGGACCCGAAGAGACCGACCGCGTTGTCATTCTTGAATTCCCCACCTTCGATGCCGCCAAGCAGTTCTTCCATTCGGAGGAGTATCAACGCGCCAGGGCTCTGCGCGAAGGCGCTGCGGTGGCGCAGTTTTATGCGATTGATGGCGTGCCCATGACCTAGCTGTTTCTCCCTCATGCACTACGTCGAGTTCAAAGCCGCCATCCAGCAGCACCTGAAACGCAAACGCCAGGGCGCGACGTGGGTGGAGCTGCGGGAGACGCTCGCCCTGCCCTATGAGCGTGCTTGTCCGGAATGGACGCGCAGGCTGGAAGAAGAGATCGGGCTGGTGCGGCGCAAGGGCACTGGCAGAGCGCTGGTGTGGGAGCTGGAACCGACTGCCAAGGCAAGGCTCCGTGCTTGATCGAACTGAGTTAACAAACGCATATCAATGCCCGCGGATGAACTTTCATGATCAAGACAAAATGAACCGGACGCTTCAATCATGATCCATCCAGAGTTTGATGCTTATTCGAAAGACTTGAGCGAGTTGTTGCCGTACTCGGTGGAGGCGGTAGCTGGATTTCATCTCTATGGCTACGAGTGGATCGACAATCTTCATTTCCTGCTCTCGCCTGCACGTGTGATTGCTGACACTGCTCGTAGAGGGAAGCTTGAGACGGCTGTCAAAAGCCGATTCATGAATGAAGCTCATTGGGAGGGTACTGGCAGGTTATCACTCTTGTGGCTGCCTCCATTTGTCTTCCCTCTTGGATTGCGGGTGCCGCCAGAAGGAGTCATCGTATGGCATGTGAAGCAGCACGAGGACGGGATTTCCTGCCTGCTGTCCCCTGTTCCACTTCCCTTTGAGGAGTTCGCGCAGGGATGAAACACATCTCAAGCACTGCTTTGACCAACCTGGTCGTTCGGGAAAACCGCCCGCCCCGAATCTGGCAGTTCATACCATGATGCAACGCTTGCTGAGATGAAATGCGTTTTTTCTCAGCAATCTTGGTTGACTTTCGAAAATGGGGCCCAAGTCTGTCTCCATTCCTGAAGAAGGGCCGGTGTGAAGAACGCGGCCTGCAGCAGAGATGACAGCGAAGCGGCAGTGAAGAACTCCGGCATCGCAACCCGCGCAAGACGCTGAAGCCGCCGGCGGCTTCCGGCCCACCACGCTCAACCGCACGCGGTCTCCGTGCTTTTCCATGCACCGGCGCGCCCGCATGATACCACGAACAACCATTAAATACCGATGTCTAAGAACCAGGAACAACAAACCAGAAACCAAGAACAACCAAACATCACTATGACCACACCTCCAAACAAGACTCCCCGTCCGCCACTCAGCCAGTTTGTCCTCACCTCCGATCAACTGGCCAGTTTGGTTATCTCCAAGCCCGGCCGCCGCAGGCCCGTGTGGCGGCACACGTATGATCCGTATGCCGGCCCGCCCGTGGCGCAGACGGTGGAGGAGGCGCTGGCGCGTGCGGCCAAAGCCCCGCCCGGCACCATTCCAGAAGTGGAGATGCTCACAGATGAGGAGGTGGACCAGCGGATGGAGGAAATCCGCAACCGGCCGGCACCCGCGCCGCGCTCCCGCACCCAGGCCCGCCGCAAACGCTGAACCCTTCACCCTACCCTTTCTATTTTTATGGTTACCCCTTTTATCCCTACCGAGGAAGAACTTGCAGAACGCGCGGCGTGGAAGCTGCGGCTTCAGCGCCCGCCATCCGGCCAGCCCCAGCCGCCTACAGACAAGCCGAAACCCACACCCGCGCCAAGCGGCGGAGAGACTTCCACATCTTCTGCGCCTGAGTGGGAGCAGTCAGAGCCTGCGGACGGGGAAACTTCTCCAATTTCTCCAATTTCTCCGGGGGGGCGTACCCGCGAGCACCCGATCCCGGAGGATTCCATCCTGGCCGACTACCGGGATTTTGTACGTCAAGTGTCAGAGCTGCCGGACGGCCTCATCGTCGCGCCCATCCTGGCCCTGTGTGGCAGACTCCTCACGCCGCATGTCACGCTGGACTTTGCCGGCACCAAGCCGCTGACGATCTACAATTTCATCACCACCCCCGCCGGGCTGCGCAAGGGCACCACCTTCGCCCCGGCGGAAAAGATCGCGCGTCAGATCCTCATGAGTGATGACCTGCTGTATGGCAATGCCAGCGACTCCGCGCTGTTTGACTCCTTTGAGCAGCAGCCCCACCGGCTGCAGTTTGAAGACGAGGGGAACACCCTCCTGCGCACCTGGGAGACCAGCGCCCACGGGCGGGAGGTGTCGGCCCGGTACCTGAAGCTGTATGATGGCGCACCCTGGTCCCAGAACTACCTGCGGGAGCGCAAGCTGCACGACGGCGACGCCCAGCGCAGCATCCCGCAGGCCACGCTGAGCCTCTGCATCGGTTCCACCTTTGGGGTGGCGCAGATGAACCAGCTGGAGGCCGGCAGCGGGCTGCGGCGGCGCTTCGGCTTCTACCTCACCCGAGAAAGAGCGCGCTACATCGACTGGCCTGAAACCCTGGATGGCCCGGAGATCAGCCGCCTGGCAGGTCTGTTTGATGAGCTGACCCACCTTAAGGGAGTGATCGGCCGGCAGAGCTTCACGCCGGAGGCCTGGGAGTACTGGCGCGGCCTGCAGGCCCGCAACCGCGAGCGCTGCGAGAAAATACCAGGATATACCAACGGAGATGAGAGCCTGCTCTCCAGCCTGAATGAAAGCCCCGCCCGCTGCCTGAAGCTGGCCGTCATCTTCCAGGCCTGCCGCTGGGCCAGGGACAACGACGTGGACCCCTATGTCATCACCCCGGATATGCTGGAGCTGGCGGAGGCGCACCAAAACGCCTGCCTCGACTCCCTGGTGGAGCTGGAGGCCAGCAGCCGCCGCTGCGAGATGGAGGACGCCGCCGAGTGGCTGCTGGCGCAGATCAGCGGAGACCACCCCGGGCAGCGCAGCGCGGACTACACGCGGACGGATCTCACCCGCCGCTACGCCGCCCATGGAGGCCGCCAGGGCGCCCTGACCGCCTCCCGCCTCTACGGGGAGATCCTTCCCCGGCTCATCGAGAAAGGCCAGTGCCGCATCCACTCCAAGGTGGGCAGGCGCAGCCTTTACACCTTCACCTGGGAGTGATGTGATGCCCACCCAGCACGCACCGCAGCACGCGGTGCGTGCTGGCATACCCCCCCGGAGAAATTGGAGAAATTGGTGAAGTTTCACCCTGCCACGCGGTGGGCGGGGGAAAATGGGCCGGACATCGCGGCCTCTTTTTCCAGCAGCTTTTTTCCAACTCTCGCGGACCTTGGAATGAATGAGTAACCATCCCCTTTTTTGGATGATCCTTGGCATCGTGTGCCTGGTGGGCATCGTCCTTCTGCTCCGCTCCCCCATGCCTCTTCCCCACAACGATTTTTACAATCCCATCTCCGCCGCAGATGCCATCAGCAGCCTGCGCAAAGCGCCTGAAACAGACGTGCTGTTTGCCGTGTCCCGAGGATTTTGGGATGATGGCAGCCAGTTTGATTCCGTCTATGCGGCCTATGAGAACTACTTTGAAAAGAGGCGCGGCGAGCTGATCGCCATTCTCGGCGCACCCACCTTTGATGGGCACTGGATGCAGGATTCCTATCCCCTCTTTGCCATTGGGGAGAGAGTCGCCGTCTGGGGCAGCGGAGACGACACCGTTTATCTGCGCATCCATCACGAGGACAAGGAAGTGGGCATTGAGGTCTCTCTGCTCACGCCACGCTCACCCAACTCGAATCACGAACCCGAGTCGCCCTATGAAGGGCTGAGAGAGCACGCTTCGAGGCAGCCGTAGAATGAAGTGAGCTGCAGGAAAAAGGCCAGCCGTCTTGAGCCAGAAGCCGCTGCGACCGACCAAGTCAGCGATCAAGTCAAAGCCCTGTCAAAACTACCTCCCAACGAGGAACAAAACGGATGCAGTCAGCAGGTTGTCTGGCATGTATGCCTCCATCGGTGGTTCTTGCGCCTGCGGCTGCCTGAACCGAGGCTTTCGCATACCAACCGAGCTCCATGTCGTGAAACCACCGCCGTTTGTTGCCAGCCTCCGCTTTGAAGCGTCTCTGAAAACTCAGGGTTCTGGAACGATACCTCCGGATGACGGCTTCAGCTTGGAGCTGTGTCTTGAGTGGTCCATATGGATCCATGATCCGGAAAAGGTGTTTTATTTTCCGGGTTTTGTCTTCAATCCTGTGGCCATGCTGTCGGCTTTTACGCCGCAAAGCGCTCCTCTGATATTGTTGGATTACAGCGATACGGATCCGCTGGATAATGTACTTCTCGAGGTCGTGGATCACGACACCCGAACGATTGCCTGGCATCACAATGGATTGAAGGGGCTCGTTCGCACGGGGTTCTCCCCGCATGAAACCAATGCATGGGAGTCACTGCCAAATCCGCTCTACTTTCGCAAGCTGCACAATCAGCACATGCCCAGGCAGTTTGCGCATGCCGTCTCCCAGCTGGTCCGGGCCTTTCCAGGACGCGTCAAGGGTGCCTATACGCCGGAGATGCAGCAGGCTGTCTCTGCCTTTATCGGCGAGGAACTGCCTCCGCCTCGTTTGCATTCCTGACTCGTTGGCCCACTCGGCCTCGCCTTCGCATCATAGATCGCCGCCATGCCCTCGTGGCTCGAATAATACGTCACGTGCAGGAGGTCTTCGTGCCTGGAGAGGCCGGATCGTCATCACGCGGAAGTTTGGATCAGAACATTTCTTTCGATTCGTCGATGCGCTTTCGCCAGTAGTACGGGCGGCGCTTGGCGTGCGCGACGGCGAGGATGACCACGCGATCCTGCCAGATCATGAACGGCAGATAATATTCGCCGAACTGCGGTGCCAGATTGGCCCGGTGTACGAGTCCTTTGCGTCTGCTGAAATGCAGAGGGTGTTGAGTCATTCGGGTCTTGTAGGACTCGAAGCAATCCACGAAGGCATCGGCCAGATCAGAATCAATCGCCGCGTAGTGGTCGATAACTTCATCCAATTCCCGCTCGGCAGCAGGATGCATAGCCGACGGCTTCATGTTGCGGGAGTAAGACCGGCGCGACGAGCTGCAAGCTTGGCTCGAATGCGAGCAATCACTTCGTCAGTGGAGACGAGCTCCACACGGCCTTCTTCAATGTCCTTCACACGGGCATCAATTTCGGTGTCCCACTCGGCTTCGACGGATGCTTCGTCGTCACCCTCGGCCGCTGGTGGGTCGAACTCCTGGCCGAGATCGCGCCACAAATCAAAACGCTCGGCAGGCCGGAGCGTTTTGATCTCCTGCTTGATGTGATCCAGCGTTTGGCTCATGGCCGAAAAGTAATGTTTTCGAGTGCGGTTGTCGAGAGGGGATCTGAGCCGGGCCGTCGTCACTTCCCCCCCATCCTCTACTTCACCTTCACCCGCGCATAATAGATCGCGGGCTTGCCTTCGTGGCTTGAGTAATAGGTCACGTGCAGGAGGTCGTCGTGCCAGTAGAGGCCGGGGTAGCTGCAGTCGCCGCCGCTGGGGAGTTCGAGGATGGGGGTGAGGCTGGTGGGGGTCATGGCGAAGAGGACCATGTGGGCGCCGGGGGTGGCACCGAAACCACGGGAGCCGGCGATGAGCTTGCCATCGGGCAGCTCGATGAAGTTCGGGCCGCCGAGGGGCAGGCCGGTGGCGGCGTAGGTCCATTCGCGATACGGGGCCTTGGCCGTGCCAATCACGCCTTTGCGGTCGCCACCCTGACGTGCGATGAGGGCGAGGGCGGTGCCGTCTTTGAGGAAGCGCAGGGTGGTTTCTCCGGGCTGGCCGGGCACGTTCATGAGGGAGGAGAGCTGCCACACGGAGCCGTCCGTGCTGGCGTAGGTTTTCAGCGACCACTCCTTCTCGGGCGCAGGGCCGCCGGAGCTGGGATGGATATTGAAGCTGGCGCCGTAGAAGCGTTTGTCCGCCGGATTGATGGAGACGCGCCAGAGCCAGTCGCCTTTGGCCAGGAGCTTTTGCAGCGGGGTCCAGACCTTGCCGTCCATGGAGGTGGCGTAGCGGGTCTGGCGGCCCAGCGTCTCCGACTGGCCGCCGCAGAGCAGGTAGAGGCGCTTTTCATCCGGCGTGACGATGAGCTTGGGATCGCGCAGATCCACGCCGGGTTCGTTGATGGTGACGTTGTCCACCCAGACCTTGCCATTGGAGGAGATGAGGGTGTGGATGACGCCCTCGCCTTTGGTGGCGGAGTCGGCCTCACGGAAGCAGCAGTAGAAGAGGTTCTGAAACCGCGTGAGGTCGGTGGCGCCGTTGTGCGGGGCCTTGTCCGAGATTTTTTCCACGGAGACTAGCTCCGCCGTGGGGGCCTGTGCGTGCAGCAGGCTGGCGCTGGCAAGGGACAGCAGGGTGACGGCAGGAAAGGAAAGCAGGCGTGAGATCATGGCGGAATAAACGTACGAGGCCAGACGCGTCTATTATTTGGTCATCTCAGTTTGGATGATTTGCATGATCTGCGGCTGCAAAACTTTCATCTTCTCCTGGGTCTCCTTCATCAAGTCGGCAGCCACGGTGATCTGCTTGCCCAGTAGCATCTGGCCGGCGGGCGATTCCATGAGTGCAGTGACGTCCTTCGCCTCCTGTTCGGTGAAATTTTTGCCATAGATCGCGATGATCTGGGGCTTGAGCTTAGCCCAGCCCATCTGCTCGAGCATGACGGCTTTGACCTTTTCGATGCCTTTGGCAAATTTATCCTGCTGCTCCTGAGGCATGGCTTTGATCTGGTCGGAGCTGCTGCCCATGCCAGCCTCAAACCCCAGGATGAGATTGGACTCAAACTGCTTTTGCACCTGCAGGACGGTCAGCAGTTTTTCGATGGCTGCCTGATGGGGGGCGGTCAAGTCTGCACGCGCGGTGGTGAGGCAGAGCGCGAAGGTGGCGAGGATCAGAATGTTTTTCATAAGCAATAGGTGTGTTTAACCGATCCCCTGAAAAACAGGAAGGCCAAAAACACACTTCGTTTGTAACTCATCGTTTCTTGGGCCGGGTGGCAAAGAAAAGCGCGATGCCGAGGCAGGCGACGAGGAAGATGCCGAAGGTCACCACGGTGAGCACGAGGTCGCGGGTGTCCTTGTTGGGGATGAAGCCGAGCTTGTGGAAGTTCGTGAAGACGGTGGCTTCAAACTGGCGCTGCTTGTCGGTGTGGCGCGTCACGCTGCCGGTGGTGGTGGAGACATAGACGCGGGTGTCCAGCGTATCGCCGGTATCGAAACGATACACGGGCAGGATGCGGAAGATGTTGATGTACTCGGTGTTGAAGGCGGTGAGGAAGTCCGTCTTTTTCACCTCGGCTCCGGCGAGGAAGTTTTTCGCGATCTCGGCGGCGTAGGCTTCATCCATCGTGGAGTCCACTCTGCCATCCACGGCGCTGACGTACTGCGGTGCGCGGGAGGTCTTGGTGTAAATCTGGTACCAGGGCTGGCCGCCGATGCCGCGCAGGTTCACCGCCTGCACCTCGGGTTTGTCTTCGGGCAGTTTGGCCACAGCTTCTGCGACGCTGACTTTGATCGCGTTCACATCCATGCCGCCGCCGGAGGGCTTCGCCTGCGGAGGTGGGGCCTGGGTGCGCGTCATGACGTTGTGCAGAACCCCGCTGCCGGAGGCGATGAGCACGGAGAGACTGAAGAGCAGGCCGAGCCAGCGGTGGAGTTTGCGGATGAGGCGGGAGTTCATGGGGGAGGGAGGAAGGGGAAGGAAGTTGGAAGGTAATGGATGTTTGTGACTATTCAGGTCCGTGGGAAAAACAGCAATAGCTCATGGAGGCTTTGGAACGCCCCTCACCCGGCCTCTCCCCGAAGTAACTTCTGAGCTGTCATGCCTGGGGCGGGGAGAGGAGGTTCGCGTTGCGACTCCGAGTGAGTTTTCGAAGCATTCCAACGCGAATCCCCTCTCCCCGCCCCAGACTTCATCGCTCTGAGCATTTTTCGGTGAGAGGCCGGGTGAGGGGCGGAACATCAACTCCGTGAAGTCGTTTCGTTCTTTGCTGGCAGCCGGTAGGAAAAAGAAGGCGCAGAGCAGCTCGCCACCACTCTGCGCCCGGAGTTGTCAGTCGATCACCACTTCCACTCGATGCCGCCGTAGAAGGCGCGGCCGTCGCCGGGGAGGAAGACGGCGGGGGTGGTGGTGGCATTGGTCACCACGTTGACGGTGGGGCTGTAGTTTTCGTCGGTGAGGTTGCGCGCCTCAACGTAGAAGGACAGGCCCTTCTTGGTGCGATAGCCGAACTTCAGGCCCAGCAGGGCGTAAGGGTCTGCAAAGGTGGTGCGCGCCAGATCGGCGGCAAAGCGGAAGGGAGACCACTCCAGGGTGGGGCCGGCATAAAAGCCGCTGGGATGCTCATACAGAAGCTGCGCGCGGTAGTACACGGGCGAGTAGCCCGGCAGCAGGCGGTTGCCATAGGCGGCGCTCTTGTTGAAGTGGAAGTTGTTCCAGAGGAAGTTCTGGTTCAGCACCAGCCGGTCAGAGGAGGTCGCGAGACCGCGCAGCAGGTCCGCATTCAGCGCGAACTCGACGCCCTGATGAATGGTGCTGCCGGCATTGACCGTGGTCGTGGGGGTGAGGATGGGGGAGCCGAGGCCGAGGAGCTCGCGCTCCACCCAGGCGTAGTAGTAGCTGAAGTCCCAGGACACACGGTCGCGCTGGCCGCGCGTGCCGATCTCCAGCGTGGTGGCGGTCTGCGGCTTCAACTGCAGCAGGCCCGTGCCGGCGGGTGTGGCCTCGCCCAGGGTGGGCGGTTCGAAGCTGCGGCTCGCGTTGAAATAGATCTGTGTCTTGGGGTCCACTTCGTAGAGCAGACCGAGTTTTGGACTGAAGCCCCAGGCTTCGAGGCGGTCGCTGTTGTTGATGGTGTTTCCGGGAAAGGACTGCAGTTCATCCAGCTCACGCGAGGCATAGGCCACCTGGGCTCCGGCAATGAAGGAGAGCTTGTCCGTGAGGTGCAGCTGATCCTGGAAGTAGAAGTTGAAGTTCGTGGCCTGCAGGCGGTAGGCGGCCACCTGCGCGCCGCGTGTGCCATTGATGTTGGTGAAGCGGTTGTCATTCGTCCCGCCGTACATGAAGCCCGTGCCCACGGTGAGGGTGTTTTCGTGTCCCAGCAGCCTGCCCTTGTGCTCGTAGCGCAGGTCAAAGCCGAGGTCGTTGCTGAGCTGATCGATGACCTGGAAGATCGGATGATTCAGATCCTTCCATGACCAGAAGGTGGACAGGGTCAGGGTGTTGTCCCCGTCGCTGTAAGTCAGCTTGTCCGCCAGGCGGAGGAGCCGGTAGTTGCGCTCCTGGTAGCCTGCACCTCCAGGCACGGTGGGGAGGAAGGAACCCGGTGCGGCCTGCTGCGGATTGGCCTGCATCTGCGCCTTGGTGAGGTTGCCGGGAAGCTGCGAGTTGCTGTCCACATAGGTGACGTAGAAGCGGTTCTCCAGGTTCGGGCTGATCTTGGTGCCCACGTTGGCAAAGACGCGGAAGCTCTCCTGCTTGCTCCAGTCACGGAATCCGTCCGTGTGGGAGGCGGTGATGCTCACGTACACATCCGTCTTGCCGCTCACAAAGCCGGAGGAAATCTGCGCGCGGTAGGTGTTGAAGCTGCCGACCTCCACGCGTGCCTGGCTGGCAGGCGCGGTGTAGCCCGTGTTGGAGATGAAGTTGATCGCACCCCCAAGTGTGGAGGAGCCGTACTGCAGCGCGTTCGCACCACGAAAGACCTCGATGTAGTTCGCCGTCAGCGGTTCGATGGCCTGCATGTCAAAGCCGCCGTCCGCCAGGTTCAGCGGCATGCCGTCCTGCATCAACCAGATGCCGCGACCATGAAAGGTGCGCTGCAGGCCGGAGCCACGGATGGAAAGGCGCGACTCCTCCGCACCGAAGCGCGATTGAATCAGCACGCCGGGCGCGAAGTCCAGCGCGTCCTTCAGCGTGGAGGCACGGCCGCGTTTGTAAAAGTCCGCATCCACCACACCAGCGCCGCCGGGCGTGGATGCAGCGATCTGTTCCTTGCGGAGTTCCAGGCTTGGAACCGTGAGTGAAGGCGAATCTTTTTTCGCCGTGATGATGACTTCCTTGAGTTCAGTCGTCAGGGGTTTGGTTTGGGTGGCAGGCTGCGCGAGCGCAGCGCCGGTCAGAGAGAATAAAAAGAGAAAAGAGAATGGTTTCATGGATGGATGCGGGAGACAGGCAGCCGCGCGGAAGGCGGCATGCGAATGGGTGGAGGCCGGACTTCCAAGCCCGGCGTGTGGAGGAGAGAAGCGGTTTTGGAAAACCGCTCTGCTTGTTCAGACCAGCCCGCGTCGTGGCGGTGGCGTCTCCGGCATCTCGTTTCGTTTCACCATCCTTTCGCGAATCATCGCGAATGAAATCGTGTCTCCAGCGGGAGGAACCAGCACCACGGTGCTCGTGAGCACCGCAGCCAGCCCTTTCCCGGCACCCTCTTCCTGCGCGCCTTGTTCGTGGTTGTTGGAGTCCTGCGTCCCCTCCTTCACCTTTTTGCAAAGCTCGCAGGCATGCTGCCCGTCAAAGGTCTTCTCCACCGCCTCGATCACCGATCCTTCACGCGCGAAGCTGATGAACATCCCCGTCCACGCGATGCCTTGCAGCAGCGCCCATTGCAGACCCAGCGCCAGGCACAGCAGCAGCACCGTTCCGCGCTGCGCGTGGCGCAGCCAGGGACGTGGAGGTGCAGATGCGGCGGGAAACATGCGGGGCGATTATGGAAGCGGGAGTATCCGTGTCAAGACAAGCACGGGGTTACTTCGCCTTGAGCAGCTTCAGGCTGCGGATGTCATACATCTTCGCATCGTCTCCCAGCGCCTTCACGGCGTCTTCAAGGGTGATCCTCGCGTTGGTGGCGATGATTTCGAGCTTGGGCAGGCCGCCTTTTTCATTGCGCGTGATTTTGACGCTCTGTACGTCGGGCAGCTTCTTCATCGCGGCTTCGACCTTGTTGGTGCAGTGGATGCACATGATGCCCGCGACTTCTCCCTGATAGACGAATGTCACCGGATCTCCGGCGGTGCATGAGGCGATGGTGATGAGACTGAGAATGAGTGTGAGGATGTGTTTCATAGGTTTGGTTGTTGGGTGTGTTGATTATTCAGCGGGGTTGTCGAGAAGGCGCTGCACGTCACGGCTGAGCTTTTCAGTCATGAGAGTGGCGATCTCGGCTTGAGGGTGGAAGACGGCGTAGTAGCCGCGCACGCGGCCCTTGCGGTCGATGAGGACCATGCGCAGGTCGTGCTCATAGAGGTCCAGCGGATTGATGCGCTTTTCCTCTGGGATGGGCAAGGGATGCTGCAGCTGCAGGTCGTAGGTCATGTAGTCCCAGATGCGCTGCTGCTCACCGGTGACGAACCACCAGGGATCTTCGGGCCTGGCACCCACGCCTTCGGCGTAGGCCTTGAGGAAGCCCGAGGTGTCGCGCTCCGGCGCCACGGCAAGCGAGACCAGATGGAAATCCGGCCGCGTGCGGTAGGCCGCATTGAGCTTCTGCATCTGCGCCACCACCGCCGCGCATCCATGCGGACACACGGTGTACAGGCAGGCCATGACGGTGATTTTTCCGCGCAGCGCGGAAAGTTTCACCGTCTGCCCGCTGCGCTCGGTGGCCTCGAGGTCGCCTTTGATTTGCGTGACCACCGGCAGCGGTGTCTGCGGGAGCGCCTGCCGGGCATAATGCCCCATGACAAGCACACCCGCGATGGCCATGCCGATGCCCAGTCCCATGCGCACCCAGGAGCCGGTGCTGACGCGATGTTCAGCACCGGCGGAGGTGTAGCGAATGCTCGGAGATGGAGACTCAGGAAGTGAATCCGGCATCGTGTTATTCGGTGGGGATTTTGAGGATCTCAGCCTCCGTCCACATCGCGCTGCGAGCCTTCTCAGCCTCGCGGATGGCAGCAACCTCTGCGGGCGTGACGGCACCCGCCTTGTTGCCAAAGCTGTTGCGCACGTAGCTCAGCACATCGGCGATCTGTGTGTCGCTCAGTGCCGCGCCCTGCGGCGGCATCAGCGGTGCGGGAGAGGTGAAGGGTTTGCCATTGAGAGTGATGGGTCCGGTGAAGCCATGCAGCACCATGCGGATGATGCGGTCCGGCTTTTTCGCCGCCACCCAGTCAGAGCTGGCCAGCGGAGGGAACATGCCCGGCAGGCCCAGACCGGTGGGTTGATGGCACGCGAAGCAGACCTGCATGTAAACGGTCTGACCGCGTGCAAGCGACTCCGCCGAAGGAGCCGCTTCCTGAGCGTGGATGAGAGAAGTGAAGGGCAGCACGCAAGCGGCTGCGAGGAGGTGTTTGAGGGATGATTTCATGAATGATGGGGTGGGGTTTGTTTGGATTTTTTGGGGATAGGTTGATTGGATGAGGGTGACCGGGGCTCGTGCTTCAGCCGCCTTTGCTGATGGCTTCCACCTTCTGGCGAAAGCCTGTGAACATGTCCGCCACGAGCTGTCTGGACTTGGCAGGCGCTTTGGCAGGGTCTCCCGCCGTGGTGGGCGGGTGCGGGTCGTACTCGGCCAGCAAAGCCAAACAGTCCGTGTATTCACGGTCCCGCCATTTCAGGGACATGTGCAGGCCAAAGTCCATGCCGGCAGTGACACCGGCAGCCGTGATGACCTTGCCATCTTCCACCACGCGGTCCTCGGAAGCCGTGGCACCGAAGAGAGGCAGCAGATCTTTGACCAGCCAGTGGGAGGTTGCCTTCCTGCCTTTCAGCAGGCCGGCGGCACCGAGGATGAGTGAACCGGTGCAGACGGAGGAGACGACCTTCGCCGCCGCTCCGGCCTTGCGGATGAAAGCCATCGTTTCCGCATCCTGCATGGCGGCCAGCGTGCCTGTCGAGCCACCGGGCACACAGAGCAGATCCAGCGCCGCCGGACAGTCGGCAAAGGTGATGTCGGGCACGATCTTCACACCCGCGTCGGAACTGACGGGCTCCAGGCTCCTGGCGGCCAGCAGCACTTTGGCTCCCATCAGGGAAGACAAAAAGTGATGCGGGCCGATGAGATCGAGCGCCGTAAACTGTGGGTAAAGCACCTGCACGATCACTTCATGGCCAGTCCAGCCGGGAGGCATGGCGGACATGTCATGATCTGGCTTGGGTGTCTCTGTGGCAGCCTGGACGCTGGTAGTTTGTGCCAGCGCGGCCAGGCCGGGCAGCACGCAGGTGAGTTGACGTAGAAATTCACGACGCTCGGTGTTCATGGAGTTCAGGCGTTGAAATTAAAAGCGCACCGTGGCCTGGCAGAACACGTTGAAGGGCGCGTTGGGCGCCACGGAGCCGTTGAAGAAAGCAAAGGGCTGGTAGTAGCGCGCATCGAAGAGGTTCTGGATGCCGAGCGAAACTGACGCCGGACCCCGGGTGTAGCTGAGCTGCGCATCCACCGTCGCGTAAGCCGGAGTGGAAAAGGTGTTGGCGTTGTCACCCGGACGGGAGGTGGCCATCGTGACTCCCAGACCTGCGCCGAAGCCTTTGAAGAAACCTTCCTTGCGGTCATACCGCACCGCGACGCGGCCCGAGTGCTGCGGGATGCGCGCCAGGCGGTTGCCCGTAGGCAGCGCCGTGTCTGAGACGACTCTGGCGTCCTGGTAGGCATAGTTCATCAGCACGGTGAACTCGGAGGCAAGCTGCCAGACGAGGTCTGCTTCGATGCCCTGGGCCCGCTGCTTGCCGGACTGCGTGCTGAGCAGACTGCCGGGGATGGGCACGGCCACGTTCGTGCGCTCGTTATGAAACCACGCCAGCGAGCCCTGCAGCTTTTTGTTGACCTCAAATTTAAAGCCCACCTCCCACTGCTCTCCCTCAATGACTTTCTTGGCACCCGCGAGGGCAATGCCAACCGGTGCCTGAAATCCCTGGCCCCAACCCGCAAAGGCGGTCATCCAGCTTGTCACATCCACCGAAACTCCCGCCCTGCCGGTGACGCGGTGCTCGTTCAAGATTGCGTCGATGCCTTGCACCTTTTCCACATCATGGACCCTGAGGTTGCTGTAGCGCACGGACCCCATGAGATGAAACTTCTCCGCAAATGTGATCTGGTCCTGGAGAAAACCGGCGATGGTCTGGTAGTCGTTGTGCTGGTCGATGAGAGCGAAGCCGTTGCCTGCCCAGGTCGGATAGGTGGAGGACGGATTGCTGACATCGACCGCGCCGAAGGCCGGATTGTAGTACATCACACCCGGGTCCATGGTGTGGTCATAGTCCATGCCCACGGTCAGGGTGTGCTTGATGGCTCCGGTATTAAACTTGCCATTCACCCGCGCATTGAAAGCCAAGGAGCGCAGCTGCTGCACCAATGCGGCTGAATCCACCGGGTAGATCGTGCCGATCGGCGCGGCGACAAAGCTCGGCCAGACGGAAGACTGGTCGAAGTTCCAGTCCATGTAGTTCGCTTCGAGGATGAAGTTCCAGTCGCTGTTGAAACTGTGCTTCAGTTCGGCGCTCAGGGTGCGGTTCTTGTTGGAGGTCGCGGGCTGGCCTTCGGCGCGGAAGATGTCGTAACGGCCGAAGTTGTAGGTGCCGGGGTTCACCGTGCCGCTGGCGGGCAGGCCGCTGTAGTCCGTCTGCGAGCGGTCGGTGTAGCGCCCGCGCAGAGTCAGCGTGGTGTCATCGGTGAGAGCGATGGCCAGCGTGGGGAAGAAGCTGGTGAGGTGCCCTTTGATATAGGAGTTCACATCCCGAATCTCGCGAATGTCACCGGTGATGCGGAAGAGCACGCGGCCCTCTTTGTCCAGCGGCTGGTTGATGTCCCAGATGTTGCCGTAGGCGCCCCAGGTGCCTGCGTTCATGCCCATCATGTAGTGCGCTTCTTTTTCAGGGCGTTTGGAAACGAAGTTCAGCAGGCCGCCCAGCGGGCCGCCGGCAGCTCCGCCGAACATCGTGCCGGTGGGGCCTTTGACGACTTCCACGCGCTCTGTGTTGATCAGGGTTTCAGTGGCAGGGCCGGGATAGTAGAGCTGGAAGCTGTCCAGATACGGCGCGGACTGAAATCCCCGGATGAAATACTGGATGTTGTTCATCTCGCGCCAGTCTGTGCCCACCACGCCGCTGAAGTTTTTCACCACATCCCCCGGGTGCTGGGAGAGCTGGTTGTCCATCAGCTTTCGCGTGATGACCTGCGCGGATTGCGGCAGCTGCCGCAGCGGAATCTCCGAGCGCGTGGTCGTGTTGGCATACGGAGACAGGTAAGGGTCCGGCTGCGCGGTGATGATGATTTCCGGCAGTTCCTTGGATTCCTGGCGTGCAAGGTCTGCGGGTGTAGATGTGGACTTGGGTGTGGGCGCAGGCGTTTGAGCAAAAGCGCTGCCAGCAAGCACAGGCAGGAGCAGAGCTGCCAGGCCGCAGGCCAGACGAGAAAAGGAGAAATGAGATAGCATAGTAAAGGAGTGAAAATGGAGAATTGGAAAATGGGGACGGAACTCCGCCTGGATGCCTGAAGGCATGACGGAGCCGCCTGGATTCGGCAGACTTGCGCGGGCAGCACGCGACAGACGCACCGGCATCAACATGCTGAACGGTGCATGGACGCACGATGCGTCCGCGGTGCCTCAACCAACGAGAATGTTAGATTTCGCCGCATCGTGGCGGCGGGCTGGGCGGCTTGGTGCTGCGAGCGATGCCAGGCGGATAATCTGGCAGCGGAGAGAGTGTTGGCGCAGGCGGAGTGAGGACGACCCTGCTGAAAGTGCCAAGAGTGAGGTCGAGCTTCTTTTTCAGATCTGTCTGCTTGGTGTCCTTCTTTTCGGACTGCCTGCCCTGTTTGATGGCGCTGCAGAGCGGGCAGGGGTGCTCGTTGTCAAAGGTCTGGCTCATGCCAGTAAGCAGGGAACCCTCCTGCACTGTGTAAGTGACGAGCATGCCCGCCCAGGCGGCGGATTGCAGCACGACCCAGTGCAGCCCGATGGAAAACATCAGGGCGGCAACAATGAGGAATCGTGCGGTGCGGCGGAGCATGCTGGGGGAGCGGCTTTGATCCAAGGAGGCTCCGCAGACAGTCTGCGGAGCCTCCTGGATATCAGGCGCGGTGATTATTTGCCTTTGAAGCCATCGTGGCAGGCTTTGCAGTTCACGGCTTTTTTGAAGTCACTGACACTGGAAGCGTCCTTGGCCTGAACCTTCTTCACGGCGGCGATGAGCGCATCGCACTTCTCCGCCCAGACGGCCTTGTCGCCCTTCGGCGGCGTGGCCCCCTTCATGGCTTCGTAGGCTGTGAGCAGTGCGCTGAGGTCAGCGCTGGTGGCTTCCCCTTTGCCGACCTTTTTGCAAAGGGCGTCTTCGGGCTTGTGGTATTTCTTCATGACGTCCTTGATGGCATCGTCAGCGGCGGCAGAGCCGATGCTGATGGCAGCGAACAGGAGGGCGAGTACTGTCTTCTTCATGTGTGGTGTTGGGTGTGCGTTTGTCGGTGGTGTTGGGCTTTCAAGCCCCCAGCGCAAACTAGGGACAGGAAATTTTCGCCCCCGCCCAGAAACCGGCTGGACGTAGGCGTCTGATGGAAACACGGCTTGCGCCGCGAAACACTGTTCACCAGAAAGGATGGCATGATCTGTAGAGATCATGAGGCAGGGCATCAGCCCCGCGCAGAGACGGATCGGCGGCTTGGGAAAGCCGCTCTACAAGTTCAAACCAGCCCGCGTCGTGGCGGCGGCGTTTCCGGCAGTTCGGTGCGTTGCACCAACGTTTCGTGCAGCGGCACGAATGAGAAAGTGTTTCCTGCAGGCGCGGTCAGGGTCGTCATCTCCACCAGCACAGCGGTGATTTTCTGCATGGACTGTCCCGCCTGCTGTGGCTGCTTGCGGTTGGACTGGCCTTCCTTCACTTTTTTGCAAAGCGGGCAGCCATGCTGCCCATCGAAGGTTTTCTGCACCGCCTCCATCACCGTACCTTCGCTGGCAAAGGAGACCAGCATCCCCGCCCATGCGACTCCCTGCAGCAAGGCCCAGTGCAGACCGAGCGACAGACAGATCGTCCCCACGATCACCAGCCGCGCGATTCGCGGCAGCAGCGATGCATTGGAGCGGGAGGACATGGCACGAGTATGGTGACACGACGCGCAGTGTCAACTGTGCTGCGCTGAAGGCGGGCACGTGGCAGGGACGTGTGCGAAGCCATGGTAGCTCGGGCAATCTTGCCCGAGAAGCCGCCTGCTACGCGGGCAAGATTGCCCGCACTACCCCAGTGCTTGCGCTTCGCGGGCACTGCATGAAAAAGCCGCCGCCTTGTTATATTGTGTGATTCTCAAATCCATCTCCGACACACTCAGCCCCCTCACTTCAAATTCTCAAACCACGCCAGCAGATCGAGAATCTGCTCCGCCTTCAGCGAATTGAGCAAGCCCGGAGGCATCGGTGAAATCTCCGACACGCTGCGCTCCTTGATCATCGCCTTGGCGATTTCGCTCTTCTCGGGAGCGAGCGGATTCGGCCGCAGCACCACGCGCTCGTCGTCCTCGCTCTCCAGACTGCCGGTGATCGTTTTGCCATCGCTCGTTTTCACCGTCACGTAGCGGAATTTTTCGTCGATGAATTTGGAGGGGTTCAAGATGTGATCCAGCAGATCGCGGCGGTTGAAGCGTGCGGACACCTGCACCAGATCCGGCCCAAACACGCCTGCGGGCAGCGTGGGGTCGTTGCTCACTTTATGGCAGAACACACACTGCGCACGAATGAGCGCATCCTTCGCGCTGTCGCGGCTGCGTGTCTTGGCATCCATCTTCGCCAGCAGCGGAGCCAGGTCTTCCAGCGTCCAGTTCTTGAACGAATGCCCCGGCAGCGCATGCGCGGAAAGCACCGCAGGCTTCGCCGGTGAGATCACCGCCGCGAGCTGCGTGGCCTCCTCCGGCTTCAGCGCCGCCGCCAGTTCGCTGCGCGTGTCGCTGATCGCTTTGAAGAAGGTCGAGGCTCCGTTCATCTTCTCCGCCTTGTTCAGCGCCTCAAATGCGATCTTTCGCTGCTCCAGCGTCCAGCCGTCTTTGAGATAGCGCAGCATGAAGGGATAAAACAACAGGTCCTCCGAAGTCGTGGCCGCCTTGAGCAGCGGCATCGTCTTCGCGATGACCGTGGGGGATTTCAAATAGACCAGCAGGCGGCAGAGTTCGCGATTTTGCGGGGTCGGGTCCGCAGCAAGCTCTCCCTGTGCAAAGATCGGATAGAAGCGTTCGGCATGGCTCAGCAGCCTGCGTTGATCTTCATCGCCCGGCCTCCCGAGTTGCGCACAGGCAACGCTGATGGTGCGAAGCGCAGCCAACGAAAAACCTTCGTCTCGGCAGAACGTCATGATCCGTTGCAGGATGGGTGACAAATCTTCCGCCGTTCCCACACGGGCCAGCGCCAGCAGAGCGGCCATCGTCGCGTCTTTATCATTTTCACTCAACGCCCGTTGTCTCCATTGGCCTGCCGGAATGCGCTCGAGGGCGAGTCGGGCTGCAAACCGAATTTCGGTGGGAGTCGACCAACCATAGAGACTTCGCCAGATAAAATCCAGGTCTGGCTTTGGCTCACTCGACGCACGCATTGATCCATTCAACCTCTCCTTGGCCTTGGTCATTGCTTCTGTATGGAGGTTACCCTTCACTGGCGCAGCTGGCTGAGCTTTTTGAATGTCGGCACCTGTGTATGCCACACGATACAGTCCGCTCTGGGTTCCTCGGCCACCGGTGATGAACCACATGGCTCCGTCTGGACCGACACACCCATCCGTCACATTCAAGGGCCTGCCGCTGATGAAGTTTTCCTGTACCGCTTGGCTCCAAGCTCCATTCGAGATGAAATGCACCGCAATGATCCGTCCGTAACTCCAATCGAGAAGAAAGAGCGCGTTTTGATACTTCGCTGGAAACCTGGCCTCATAACCAAAAAAGATCCCCGTAGGTGACGACAGTCCAATATCGATCACACTCGGCAGCGTGTCCGCATACCACGCGGGGAAACGCCCCGTGCCCCGACGCCAACCGTAGTCACCGCCGGGAAGAATCTGCAATACTCGCGTGGGCATGTACCACGGGGTTCCCACATCCCGCTCCATGTCAGCATCGAAAGTAAACAAGTCACCCTTGTCATTGAATGCAATGTCCAGCGGGTTGCGCAAACCACCTGCGAGGAGCGTGACTTTGCTGCCATCCGGCTTCACCCGCAGGATGTGTCCCGCAGGGAGCTCCACGTTCCCGTCAAACATGCTGCTGTCCCACGGGTTCGGGATGAGCTGATCATTGGCGTAGTTTTTCAGCGGCGAGTTTGGATCAAGGTTCTTCGGCAGCAGCACGTTGTTGCCATGCGCCACGTAGATGTCGCCATCGGGGCCGAGCTTGATGTGATTGCGGCCATGACCCACGCCGCCTTCGGTGCGTACGAGTTCTTTGCGTTCGTCAAAGGTGCCGTCGCCATTCGTGTCGGTGAGGCGGTAGAGCGCCTTCGAGTTGTTCGCGTTCGCGAAGAGCGAGCCGTGCGCGTAGAGCAGGCCCCGGCATTCCAGCAGTTGATCGTCGATGACTTCCACCTTTTGATCCCCGCTGCCGCTGAGCGTGAGGCGAATGAGGCCCTTCTTTTCTTTGCCCAGCGTGATGCGGCCCTGCGGATCAAACGCCATCGAAACCCAGGAGTCTTCACCCGGTTGCGCGGAGCGGATCAGCTCCGCTTTGAACCCCGGCGGCAAAGTGAGCGTGGCGGGATCAGTCGCCTGATTCTGCGCGCCCGGTTTGGCAAGCTGCCAGGAGTTGTAGGCATCGAAGGTCTTCTTCAAGTCGAAGGGATTCGTGGCCGGATCGGCATCAGTCGCTCCCATTACCACCGCGTTTTGCCACGCAGCATCTGTGGCGATCCAGCGCACCGCAGCGAGGTCTCCATTGAGTTCCAGCCGCGCGGCGGTTTTCGCTTTGCCCGGCACACGCAGCCCGAGCAGATGCGCTTTGCCATCACCCAGCTGCTGCGTGAGGTCCGTGCCGGTTGCGGTCTCGGAGGCTTTGACGGTGGCGATGCTCTGGCCATCGAGCACGATCTCCACCGCGCCATCGCTGGCGGTGAGCAGCACCGCTTTGAGCAGCTTGCCCTCGTGTTTCACGGTCTGGGTGAAAGTCGTGCCGCTCTCGGGTGCCGCAAGCCACAGGGGCACCGGCGGACTGTTGGCGAGCTGGGCGAAGGCGCTGGCTGAAAGCAGCAGGAAGAGAAAGCAGCGAGACATGCGCAAAGAACGCGGGCTGTGGCAGAAGCCTGTCGGCGGAGATCAAAGCGGGTCGTTGCCGACCGTGAAGGTCACATTTTGGATCTGAGCTTTATTCAGCGTGTTGAGCACATCGATGATGCGCTCGTAGCTCGCCTCCTCTTCGGCCTGAATCGTCACCAGCAGCATCTGCTTCAGCCGCGCGGAAGAATCCGCCAGCCGCTGCAGTGTGCGGGTCAGCGTTGGCATCCTTTTGTCTTTGGGGGAATCAAAGGCCGCTTCGTTCAGCGTGACCGTGCCGTCCTCGAGAATGCCAATGGTGATCTCCTCAGCGGGAAATTGCACGACTTGTGCGGGATCATCTGGGCTTGGGAGTTTCGTGACCAGCTCACGCTCCACCTTCACGGAACTCGTCATCACCATGAAAAACAGCATGATGACAAAGACGACATCGATCATGGGAGCGATCTGAAAACCAATCGCGATATCGTCGGAATGGATGCGGTGTTTCATGGCATGTGTCTGCATCACGGCCACTAAAAGGGAATCTTGGGGTGGCTTTTTAAGCCCTGAAACCCTGCTTCGAGGTTGTATCGAAGGGGTATTTTGGGTTAAATGACCATGCTCTCAAACATTGAAATGCAATGGAGTGCATTCCACGGTCAAAGTTTCTTAAGAACGTCGGCTTGACATTCTTTTGAAAATGAGTCTTCTAGTTGAACCGTGAAAAGCAAAATCTATATACTCGACGACCACCCTATCGTTATCGAAGGGCTTAAGAAACTAATCGACCAGCAGGAAGACATGCAGGTCATCGGCAGCGCTGAAGACGCCAATACCGCTCTCCAGCAGATCGCCAAACTCAAGCCCGACGTAGTCGTGCTCGACATCACCTTGAAGGACCGCAGCGGTGTGGACCTCATCAAAAAGCTGCGTGCCAGCCATCCAAACATGCAGATCCTCGTGTACTCGATGCACGATGAGAACGTGTATGCTGAGCGCTGCCTGCGCGCCGGTGCCATGGGCTATGTGATGAAGGGTGAACCGAGCACCCGCGTGCTTCAGGGTCTCCGTCAGGTGGCCGCTGGTTCCTTCTTCTTCAGCGCTTCCCTGCTCGGCAGCATCGTCTCCGGTGGCGGCCCTCGCGGCGGTTCCCGTGGCGAACCCGCCCGCATGCTCAGCGACCGTCAGCTCGAAATCTTCGAGATGGTGGGCCGCGGCTTCGACTCCCACAGCATCGCCGAAAAGCTGGCCCTCAGTGCCAAGACGGTGGACGCCCACAAGGCCAACATCCGCCAGAAGCTCGGCCTCGCCTCTGCTCGCGAACTGCTCATGGAAGCCGTCCGCTGGGTGGAGAAATAGGATTTCTCAAGACAGTGATCTTTCCAATGGGCGGTGTGCAAACACCGCCCGTTTTTTTTATAAAGTAGTCGTGAGCTTTAGCTCGCCCTGGAAAGCGCCGCCTCTCCCAGAACTCCGGAACGAGCTAAAGCTCGGGACTACTTTAATCCTTCGCCACTGCATCGCGGTCCGCCCGTGCCATGACCCTCAGCCGCTCCTTCATCGTGGCCAGCGCATCAGGTTGCTGCACGGCCTGGTCCTTGGTTTCATTCGGATCGGAGATGATGTCATAGAGCTCGAATTTTTCTTTCCCCGCAGTGCCCTGCACCACAAGCTTCCAGGGGTCGCAGCGCAGGGCCCGTGACTTGAAGTTGGGGCCCACGGTGTAAAGCGTGCGCGGCGGCGGTGGCGCTTCTTCGGACAGTTGCGGCCAAAGGTTCACCCCGTCCCATTTCAGATCCTTGGCCGGTTTGAATCCCGCCAGAGCGCAGAAAGTGGGCATCCAGTCGATGATCTGCACCGGCGCGTCGTGCGTGCCGGGTTTCAGCGTGCCGGGCCAGTTCAGGAGGCAGGGCACACGCGTGCCACCTTCATAGACGCTGCCCTTCTCATCGCGCAGCGGCAGGTTGTTTCCCGGCAGCGGGCCAGCGGCATAATCATCAGCGGGATAGGCCTGACCGTTGTTCTCAGCGGTGCTGCCGCCGTTGTCGCTGGTGAAGACAAGCAGCGTGCTATCGCGCTTCCCGTTCTTCTCCAGCGCCGCCACGATCTGCCCCACCGCCGCATCCATGTGCATGATGCAGGCCGCGTATTGCCGGGCCACCGCACCGGTGATGCCCGCAGGTACTTTGGCCAGCCACTCCTCCGGTTCCTTCACGGGCAGATGCACCGCCGTCAGCGGCACATAGAGGAAAAACGGCGCGTCCTTCCGCGCCGCCAGCCAGTCACAGGCCTCCTTCGTGATCAAGTCCGTCACATGCCCGGGTTCCGTGATGAGCTTTTCATCGCGATGCCACGTCTCGGTGAACTCGCCTTTCTTGTAATGGTGATCCCAAGGCCCGACACCGCCGCCGAGCGAGCCGTAGCTGTGATCAAAGCCAAAGTGATTCGGTCCCCACGCGGGTTTCGAACCGAGATGCCACTTGCCCGTGAGGCAGGTCTCGTAGCCCATGGATTTCAGCGCGCGCGGCAGCGTCACCGTATCCCACGGCAGCGCCCGCGCACTCTGCGGGGTCGTGACGCCAAAGCGGCTCCAGCAGCGCCCGGTCATCAGCCCGGTGCGCGTGGGGCTGCATACGGGTGCGGCATAATGATGCGTGAGCTCCAGGCCCTCCCGGGCCAGTTTGTCCAGCGTGGGAGTGGGGGCCGTTCCCGCATGAAACGCCACATCCGCCCAGCCGAGATCATCCGCCATGATGAAAACGATGTTAGGCTTCGCGGCGGCTGCATGCAGCAGCGGGCAGCAGGTCAGGAGCAGGAGAAAAAAGCGGTGCATGCCACGCCAAACGAAGCCGCCCACGTTGATCTCGCATGAACGGTTGCGTGCCCGGAAGCGTTGCGGCATAAAGAACCGCATGGGCCGCGCCAAAAATTCCTCCCCCTTTTCAAAGCGCGCCGTGCAGTGGTTGCTCTACGCCCTGTTCCGGTGCATCGAGGGGGTGCTGTGGCTGCTGCCCATCACGGTGGTCTGGTACGCTGGTCGTGCCTTTGGCACCGTGGCCTACTTTCTCAGCCGCAAATACCGCAAGCTCGTCCTGCACAATCTGCGCATCGCCTTTGGCCATGAGAAAAGTGAGGCCGAGCGGCGCAGCCTGGCGCGCGAGCACACCAAAAGCATGTACGCCAACATCCTGTGCGGGTTCAAAATACCCCTCATGACGGAGGCAGCCCTGCGCCACCACGTGCGCGCCGAAGGCATCGAACATGCGCAGGCGGCATTTGACCAAGGGAAACCCATCGTGAATCTGGTGCTGCACATCAGCTGCTGGGAGGTTCTCACCCAGACGCCGTCCTTGTATGTGCGCGGGCACAAAACCGGTGCCATTTTCCAGCCGCTGCGCAATCCCTGGCTCAATGCCCACGTGCGCCGCCGCCGTGAAAAGCTGGGCTACGTCTTGTTTGACCGCCAGGCCGGGTTCAATGCGCCCATGAAGTTCATCCGTGAAACCGGGCAGGTTGGCGTCCTGGTGGATCAGCATGCGGGAGATCACGGCATGTGGTGCCCCTTCTTTGACCGGCTGGCCTCCACCACCACCATTGCGGCGCTCATGGCCATCCGCACTCGTGCGGTGGTGCTGCCCATGATGGTCTATGACGATGGCCCCGCCCGCTGGCGCCTCGTCTGCGCGCCCGAGGTCAAGTCTGCCGAAGCAGTGCCCACCGCCCAGGGCCTCACCGTGGCCATCAACCTGGCCGCTGAGCAATTGATCCGGGAGCAGCCCACCAACTGGTTCTGGGTGCACAACCGGTGGAAGCTGCCCAAGCCGCACTTCCTTCTGGCCAGTTCCCGTCGTGGCGTGGTCTTTCCCCCGGACTACGACATGAGCCGCCTGCAGCCGCTTGAGATCCTCATTCGCAGCCCCAACTGGCTCGGAGACGCCTGCATGGCCTTCCCCATGGTGCGCGCCATCAAACGCGGCCGGCCCGATGTGAAAATCACCATTCTCGGCCCGGACAAGCTGGAGGAGCTCTGGCTCTCCATGCCTGAAGTCTCGCGCTACATCGGCAAACCCGCCAAAGAAGGGCTCTTCGCCGTGGCCAGACGCATCAAGGCCACGGGCGTGGAGTTTGACGCCGCCGTGTTCTGCACCAACTCCACCCGCAGCACCCTGGAAATCTGGCTCGCAGACATTCCCCGGCGCGTCGGCTTCAAAGGTTCGTTCCGCGTCAAACTGCTCAATCAGATCATCCGTGAACCGGTGAACTCAACCGGCAAGGTTCATCACGCGCATCGTTATCTGGCGATTGCCCAGGGCATCGGCGCGGACATTGATCAGCCCGGCCTGTGGGACTCTGGTACAGCGCCGGTTTCGAACGACGGCACCATCCGCGTCGGCGTTTGTGCGGGTGCCGAGTACGGTCCCGCCAAGCGCTGGCCCCTGGAGCGCTTTGCCGCCGTGGTGAATCAAATCTCCGCGCAGCATGGGCAGTTCCGCTGGCAGTTGTTTGGCGCCCCTGGGGAAAAGGAGATGGGCGAAAAGCTCTCCGCCATGCTTCAGGCCCCCCATGAAAACCTCGTGGGAAAAACGCGCCTCTCCGAGCTCATCGCCAAACTGCGCGGCTGCCAGCTGCTGCTCACCAATGACACCGGTACGATGCATCTGGCCGCAGCCCTCGGCATCCCCACCGTGAGCATCTTCGGCTCCACCTGCCCGATTGAAACCGGCCCGCTCGGAGACCGCCACACCGTGATCCAGCACAAGATCGAGTGCAGCCCCTGCTTTGAGCGCGAGTGCCCCTTCGGCCACTACAACTGCATGACCCTTGTCACACCCGAAGAGGTGGCGCAGGCCGTCCTGAAGACCAGCGGCTGCAAATAAATGCCGAATGAGTAAATCCGAATGGCGAAATAAGGCCGAAATCCGAAGGGCTGGTACGAACTCGCCGCACGTGCATCGACACCTCGCATGCGGTCGAAGAAGGTAATCGCCGCGCCTCAGGCTGCAAACTTCGTCATTGGTGCTTCGTCATTTTTTAGTCATTCGGATTAACTCATTCGGCATTCCGATCAATGTCTGTAAACCCAACCCATCTTTAAAGAACGAAGAGCGAAATGGCACTTCCGCACCTGCCTCAGCGTTCCGCCACCGGGTCCTTGCCCACAAAGATGCCCAGCACGGCACCGCCGAGGATCCAGGCGATCAAGTGATCGGCGATGTTCACCACCGCATCGCGGCCCGGATTTTCAAACCAGATCCACATCGGCAGGTCGGCGGTCAGGCCGGCGAATAGTCCTGCCGCCGCCACGAAGGCAATGCGCGCCGGATAAAACAACGCTGTCTGGGAAAGCAGCGCCGCAATCAAAAAGGCGCAGATCAGGCAGCGGATGAAACTCAATGTCATGTTCATCCCCATGCTGTAATCGCCTTTGCCCGGACGAACGATGGCATAGACGTAGGGGCCGTCCTTCATCGCTTTCTGCTGCTCTGCTTGGAAGGCTTTCTTTTCTTCCGCAGTGGCGATTTTTGGCGCTTCACCCATGGCAGGCAGCAGATAGATGCCATGGCCGGAGGTCACGTTGGCCTTGATCACTTCGGCCACCTTGGATTCATCACGAAACGCCCGGAATCCATTTTGATGCCAGCCGAGGGCTGTCCACGACACCGCCTCCCAGCCGAAGACGGCCATGGCGGTGAGAACTGCTCCGAGAATGATTTTGCCCATGAAGTTTAATAGTGGCTCAAGCTTGAAGGGCAAGCAGGCAATCTGCCAAAACGACCAGGCAATCCTACGAAGAACACCTCAGCACACAGGCGTCAGCAGCGCTGCGCCGCTGAAGTGCGCCGCCAGATTCTCCACCACCAGCCGGGCCATCTCCGCACGCGTCTCATGCGTTCCGCTGCCCAGGTGTGGCAGCAGCACCGCGTTCTCGCACTGCATCAGCGCCTCCGGCACCTGAGGTTCATTTTCAAACACATCCAGCCCCGCACCGCGAATGGTGCCGTTTTGCAGCGCCGCGATCAGCGCCACCTCATCCACCACCGAACCGCGCGCGATGTTGATCAGCGTGCCCTTGGTGCCCAGTGCGGCCAGCACCTCCGCGTTGATCAGGTGCTTCGTCGCCGCGCCGCCGGGGCAGGCCACCACCAGAAAATCCACCTTCTGCGCAAGTGCGACCAGCGAGTCCACATACTCCCAGCTCACCTCCTGTTTCGTGCGACCATGATAGGCGATGCGCATGCCATGCGCCTCAAGCCGATGCGCAATCGCCTTGCCAATGCGCCCCAGACCCACGATGCCCGCCAGCTTGCCATGCAGCGCATGCGCCAGCGGGAAGGCACCCATCGTCCACGCACCCACATGCAGAAAACGATTCGCCGCGATCAGCTTCCGGCTCGTCATCAAAACCAGCGCGCTTGCCGTGTCCGCCACGTCTTCCGTCAGCACATCTGGCGTGTTCGTCACGCGGATGCCATGCGCTTTGCACCAGTCCACCGGCACCCCGTCATACCCCACGCCAAACACACTGATGATTTCCAGCTTCGGCAGCTGCTCCAGCAATGCCACAGGCGACACACTGCCCCCGGCCATCACGATGCCGCGGATCTCCGCACCCACCTGGGCCAGCAGCGCCGCCTTGTCCTCCGCATGGAAGTAATCATGACATACATGCGCCGCCAGCAGCGGCAGCATGAGGAAATCTGGCAACGGAGCGAGAATGAGAACTGGGGTCTTTTCCATGGGGTGGCTATCATCCTGCGACAGCCCCGCCTGACAAGCAGCGATTCATCCCGGACGATTCCGCATCATGTCCGCCACCTGCGCAAAGAACGTCCCGATGATAGGGGCCTCAGGGTCCGGCACCGCCACTTCGGTCATCGCCTCACCCATCAGTTTCATCCAGCGGTCGCGCTCCGCTTCCCCGATGGAAAACGGCATGTGCCTGCCGCGCAGCCGCGGATGCCCGCGCTCCTCGATGTAGGTCTGCGGCCCGCCGAAACGATACACGATGAAATCCGCCAGGCGCTTCTCCGCATTCTCCCAGTCATCCGGCGGATACATCGTGCCGATCACATCATCCACCCGCACCCGCCGGTAAAACGCCGTCACCATCTCGCGCAGCTTGGTTTCGCCCACCCGGGCGCAGAGAGTCGAAAGTTCATCCATGAGAGCAGAGTAGAGATGGCCGCCGGGAAACGCAAAAAAGTATCAGACTCCGCTGCTCTGGTTTTTTGCCCCTTTTTTGCGACGCTTTGCGGCCATTCATCCCCTTTTCGGGAATTCCGCCGAAAGTTTCGCCTCTCACAGGACGGATGATTGACTCCCCGACCCAACTCGTTCGTATCTATCCCATGAAAACCGCGCTCACCCTCCTCACTCTCTTTCTCATGGCCTCCCTCGCCCCGACCTCCTCTGCCGCTGACGCCGCCAAAACCGAAACCGCCATCATCGGTGGTGGCTGCTTCTGGTGCGTCGAGGCTCAGTACCTCCTCGTCAAAGGCGTCAAGAATGTCGTCAGCGGCTATGCCGGCGGCAAAACCGAAAACCCCACCTATGAAGACGTCTGCACCGGCGAGACCGGCCACGCCGAAGTCATCAAGGTCGAGTTCGATCCCACGGTCGTCACCTACAAGGAAATCATCGACCTCTTCTGGGACGCGCATGACCCCACCAGCGTGACCAAGGAAGACGGCGAGCACCACGGCAAGTTCATGCCCAAAGGCACCGCCTTCCAGGGCAACGACTACGGCAGCCAGTACCGCTCCGCCATCTACTACACCAGCGAAGAGCAGCACAAGATTGCTGAAGCCTCCAAGATCGAAGTGCAGAAGAAGTGGAAAGACCCCATCGCCACCGAGATCGCCCCGCTCAAGAAATTCTACCCCGCCGAAGACTACCACCAGAACTTCAAAGCCCTTCACCCCAACCAAGGCTACGTCCGCGCCGTCGTCGATCCCAAGACCGAGAAGTTCAAGCACAAGCTCGAAGAGAAAGGCAAGATCAAGCCCGAGGCGAAGTAACCGCCCATCGCGAAGTGGTCCACACACACCGTGTGCAGTTCCGAATCAGCCCAAGCCGAAAGGCTTGGGCTTTTTCGTTGGAACTCAGAGGGATTTTTTGAACAAACCTAGAAACGATGTTTCTGCGTCGTAGTCCCCGGATTTAACTGGCCACCGGCCTCCATTCTGCCAGATCGGGACTCAATTGATTTATACATGAGTTCCTCACGCATCCGCCCCCGCCTAATCATCATTCTGGTCTGTGCTCTCATTGGCGCCGGCATCGGCACCGCCCTTCAAGCCCTGCGCCTCACCGGCAAACCCATGGAGTTCCGCTCGCTTGCAAAGCTTGTCAGAGGCAACACCATCTATGCAGGCGCTTATGAGTGGCTGGATCTGCCTGCGGAGTTTTACACGAACATGGTGGAAAGTCTGGAATCTGAAGAACTGAAACGACGGGCTTGGGAGCGATTGTCGGTTTCAAATCCCGAGCTAAAAAAAACGCAGATCAAAATTCAAGTCACCCGAACCAGGGGAAGCGCGATTCTCAATGTTCTAGCTACGGGTTCGGAGCCACGCGGGACAAAAGTTTTTCTCGATGCCTTGATGGGTGAGTTCATTGCCTGGAGGATGAGTGCAGTAGAGGTGGCGGCTAACAAAGCCCTCCATGCCTTCCTTCAAAAAAGTGCGCGTTCGCATGAAATGGAGCCGACTGCGGTCATCCTGGAAAAGTTCCTCTCCAGGGTGGAAGCCGCCAGCCGTGGGGCGGACCAGGAAGTGGTGGCTCCCTATCTGGAAACTCTCCAGCTCCCACTGAAAGACGTGCCAGGGCAGCCCGGGTCGGAACATGGCTGGAAGGCAGCACCAGATCATACCACCCACCTCGACCAAAACGTCCGGGCTCTTGAAGCCAGAGTGCATTCCTATTTGTCCGATGCTGCAGAGTTGGTGAGGACCACTGAAATACAGGCGTTGGAGCAAGGGCCACATCAGAAACAGTTCGAGCAACTGGAGTTGTTCACGGGTGCTTTCCTCGGGATAGATCCCACACAGATTGCCATCCAGGAACGTGCCACTCCCGCCACCGAGTATGTCGAAGACTGGCGTTTGTCCATCGTTGTGGGTGCCGGTGGCGGCGCTTTGCTGGGAGGCCTCATCGGCCTGGTGCTGAGCCTCCTCCTCGTGAGTTCTCCCAAGCCGCCGCAAAGGCCAAAGGGGGTGAGTCCATCGTGATACAGGCTGCCAGTCCGTTCAGCACCTGACCCTCATCCCGCTCCCCACCGTACATCGTCACTTGCATCCCGCCCCTGCGTGCTTCATTCGCGGCGCTTGCAACCTCTCCACCTCATCGACGCCATCGGTCCGTTTTTTCGCGGGCATGACGTGCGTACGATCAACTGGTCCAAGATCCCCTGGCATCATTTGCCAAAGGTTCGTGACGCCGCTGCGGATGCCTGGTGGGCACAGGTGCGGGAGGATGTCACGCGCTTCGCCGATCAAGCCGCGGCCTGGGGCTTCAACGCCATCTCACTCGATGATGTGACGCACTTGGCGGATCACGCCTGGCTCGAGCCGGAGCTGCGCGAGCGCATCGCCCTCTATCGCGAGGAATTCGCGCGCTGCTTCGAGATCTTCACCACACGCGGCCTGCAGGTGCACCTGACGATGGACGTCATGACCTACACGCCGGAACTGCGGCGGCGCATGACCGAAGCGAAGCGTGGCGTGAACGACTACCTTGCCGAATTGCTCGACGGCTTCTTTACCAGCTTCCCGCAGGTGGCAGGCATCATCCTGCGCATTGGCGAAGCCGATGGCAAAGGCGTGCATGACGAATTCCGCAGCGAGCTCGTCATCCAAAAACCCGCGCAGGCGCGCCAGCTCCTGCTCGATCTGCTGCCTGTGTGCGAGAAGCATTCCCGCCGCCTCATCTTCCGCACTTGGACCGTGGGTGCTTATCGCATCGGCGATCTGATGTGGCATCGCCGCACCTTCACCAGTGTGTTTGAAGGCCTCACCAGCCCGGCTCTCGTCATCTCCATGAAATACGGCGAGTCCGATTTCTTCCGCTACCTGCCGTTGAACTCGAACTTCTTCCGCACCGACGTGGCGAAGATCGTTGAGCTGCAAACACGGCGCGAGTACGAAGGCTGCGGTGAGTACCCGAGCTTCACCGGCTGGGAGTACGAACGCTACGCGCATGAGCTGAAGCACGCGAAGAACGTCATCGGCTGCATGGTCTGGTGCCAGACCGGCGGCTGGGTGCCCTTCCGCCGCATCGCGCTCATCGACCCCGAAGCCATCTGGATCGACCTCAACACCTTCGTCACCATCCGCATCATCAAAGACGGCATGCCTGTGGAAGACGCAGTGCGCGCCTTTGCCAAAGAGCGCGCCTTGGGCGATGCCGACGCCCTGATCGAACTCCTCCGCTACTCCGACGAGGTGATCCGCGAGCTCCTCTACGTCGAAGAATTCGCGCAGCAAAAACTCTTCTTCCGCCGCGTGCGCATCCCGCCGCTGCTCCAGGTCTATTGGGGGAACATCTTCATCAATCACAGCGTCAAAAAGCTGCTGCTCCACTTTGTGCAGGAGCCGGAGGCGGCCCTGCGCAGTGCCGCCCGCTGCATGGACCGGCTGGAGCAGATGATCGCCCTGGCACCGCGCGCCGGTGTTCCCGTGGCCGACCTCGAATACATGTGCGACACCTTCCGCCTGCTGGCTCTGGCGCGTGAGTACTACTTCACCGACTTCACCCCGGACAAGGAGGCGCATCTCCGTGAAACCAAGCGCGCCTATAAGGCGAAATACACCAAGCGCGGCCTGCGTGCGCGCTATCGCGTGAAGATTGACTTCAAACCCTTCTGGCTGCAGCCCCGCTACCTCGGCTGGGCCATCAATCTTCTTATGCGCCGCCGCCGTGGTTACCGCCTCATCGACCGCCTGCTTATCCTGCATGTGCTATCAATGATCTACCGCGTCATCGCCCTGCGAAAGCCCCATTGGATTCCCGGCTTCGCCAAAGAAAGCGCCATGGGCGTGGACGTGGTGTTCCGGTAGTACGACAGACACTCCTGCCTGTCGATCAGCGCTCACGCAAGCCGTCTCGTCATCGAATGAACAGACACTCCTAGTCCATCATTCCTCAGCACCGCCGAGTGTGAGAGATTCAAGGACAGACGGCGCGCCGCTGCCGTGCACATGCGCCTTCCCGGCAGATTCTGCCATGTTCAGGCGGGTTTGGGGCAGGCGTGAGTCAAGCATGCCTGCGAGAGCGCTGATCGACGGGCAAGAGTGCCCATCGTACTTCAAATCTTCGGCTCCCACCCCTTGCGGTAGCCACCGTCGCGTCCCCAGAGCTTCATTGCCTCCGCGTTATCCAGCACCTTCCCGGTCTTCGGATCACACTTCACCACCGTATTCGTGCGGTAGGCCATGTTGCCCAGGTGGCACATCATGGTGCTCTTCTGGCCTTCTTCGATGGGGCTGTTCAGCTTCGCATTGCCACGGATGGCCTCGATGAAATTGCCCATGTGCGCGGGATCGCCGCCACCAGCGCCTTTGCCCTTGCTCATTTCGACGCCCTTCAGGTCGTAGTTGATCCAGGAATCACGTGCGATCGCCATGGTGCCGTTGTCGCCATAGAACATGACTTCCGCCAGCGGCTTCTCCGCCGCACGTGCGTGGGAGCTGCTTTGCACCCACTCGCAGCCGGCGTGGCCGAAATCATACACCGCCGTGCCGGTGTCCGGCGTTTCCTGCGCGTCATTGTAAAAGTAGCGGCCGCCGTTGTAGGTGGTGCGCAGCGGATACTCGCCCTTGAGGCCCCAGCGCAGGATGTCCAGCGTGTGGATGCCGTTGTTGCCGAGCTCGCCATTGCCCCAATGCCAGAACCAGTGCCAGTCATAGTGCGCCATCGATTTGAAATCATGCTTTGCATCATCCGGCACCGGGCCCTGCCAGAGGTTGTAGTCGATGTCCGGTGACGCGGGCTTCTCGTTTGTGGCCACGGATTTGCGCGTGTTGTAGTAGAAGCCACGGCCAAAGCGGACAGTACCGATGGCACCGCCGTGCAGCGCCTCGATCGCTTCCTTCATCCAGGTGCGGCGCTGATTTCCCATCTGCACCAGGCGATCGTATTTCTTCGAAGCCGCTACAATCATCTCCGCCTCATGCGCGTTCTGGCTGCCGGGTTTCTCCACATACACATGCTTGCCAGCCTGCATGCACAGCAGTGCGGCGGGGGTGTGCCAGAAATTCGGCGTGGCGATGAAGACGGCATCCAGCGTCTTGTCATCCAAGATGGTGCGGAAATCCTTCACACCCACGCAGGACACCTTCTGCATGTCATTGACGACCTTGAGGCCCAATTCAAGGCGCTTCGGGTCCACTTCCGCCAGGTAGGCGATCTCCACGCCCGGAATTTTGAGCAGGGCCTGCACATGCTGCATGCCACGCCCCAGCGCCACCACGGCCACTTTGACTTTCCTCCCGGCCTCATCCGCAGCGTAGAGTTTTGGAAGAGCGGAGACAGCGGCGAGCGCAGACGTTTGGTGGAAAAAAGTGCGGCGGTTCATGATGGTGAGATCAAATCGGCCCTTGGCAGGTCTCTCTTGCACACGAACGAGGACGCGACCCTTGCAGTGCCGTACTTTCCCCGTGCATCCGGCCCATTTTCGCCCACTATCGGGGCTGCCACCATCCGCCATGACTTTCGCCGAACTTCACCGCATCTATCACCAGCCCTTTTTCGATCTCCTCAAGCAGGCCCGCGCTGTGCATGACGAGCATTGGACCGGCAACGAAGTGCAGCTCTGCACCCTTCTCAGCATCAAGACCGGCGGTTGCAGCGAAGACTGCGGCTACTGCGCCCAGAGCGCCCGCTACAGCACCGGCCTGCAGAAGGAAAATCTCATGCCCAAGGAGCAGGTCATGGAGCGCGCCCTCGCCGCCCGTGCCAACGGTTCCACCCGCTTCTGCATGGGTGCCGCCTGGAAAGGCGTGCGCAAAGGCACCCAGAAATTCGACCAGGTGCTCGACATCGTGCGCGACGTTTCCAAGCTCGGCATGGAAGTCTGCGTCACCCTCGGCGAGCTCGGCGCGGACGAGGCCACCGATCTCAAGGAAGCCGGCGTCACCGCCTACAACCACAACGTGGACACCTCCCCGGAGCATTACCCAAACATCGTCAGCACCCACACCTTTGACGACCGCCTGCGAACCATCCGCCACGCGCAGGATGCCGGCATGTCCGTCTGCTGCGGCGGCATCCTCGGCCTCGGCGAGACCATCGAAGACCGCCTGAAGATGCTGGAAGTCATCTCCAATTTCAATCCCCAGCCCGAGAGCATCCCGATCAACGCCCTCATGCCCATCAAAGGCACCCCCATGGGCGACAATGAAGTCGTCGATTCCTTCGCCTTCATCCGCATGATCGCCGTCACCCGCATCGCCGTGCCGAAGGCCAAAGTGCGCCTCAGCGCCGGCCGCACCAATCTGAGCCGCGAAGCCCAGGCCCTCGCCTACTTCGCCGGAGCCAATTCCATCTTCTACGGCGACAAACTCCTCACCGCCGCCAACCCGCGCGCCAACGAGGACATGAAACTCCTCCGCGACCTCGGCCTCGCCCCCCAGGCCCCCAATCCCGAAATGGAAGCCCCCGAAGCCACCGAAGGCCGCCCCCTCATGCCCTGCTGCACCGAAGAGCACGCCTGTGAGATGGAGAAGGCGAACGGGTGCTGCTGATCATTCCCGGTCATGACTCTGCAAGATGAGCGAGACTTCCTGATGAATTGTCGTCTGGGGAAGCTTGCTGAATGCAGGAGCTACCTTGAATCCGGAGGCGATCCGAACGTCAAAGATGTTGCAGGACGTGGCGCTGTTGATAAAGCCGCGTTTTATTCCAAAAATCTGGAACTGGTACGTCTTTTGGTAAAACACGGGGCGGACATTAAAGGCATGGAAAACCACCCGCTCGTTTTGAGAGCAACGGGTGGACCTAGGCTTTCTCCAAAACTGAAGGCGTTAAAGGCACGCTATGCGGAAGATCTTGCCGAGTTGGAAGCAGGTGGATTCGAGTTTTCGGCCATCGACAAAGATGAAGCCAAAGAGCTGAAGACGCTGAAAGTCCCCAAGGCTTTGATCGAGTTCTTTTGCTTTGCATGGCCTGCGCAAAATCCATCGGACATTGCCTTCCATGATGTGGCGGCGATCAAAGTGGAGATCGAGTCCTCACCAGCAGAACATCTGCATCCTCTTGGATTGGTTCCCATAGCCTCCAGTTCTGGAGGAGACAGTTTCTGCATCGACCTCAATGCGACCAAGTCGCTTGATGAGATGCCGGTCTATGAGTTTTACGTGGCTTCCTACGAAGGCTCAGTTTATCCAGTCGTGCTTGATGATGGCCAGAAGGTTGCTGGCTCTTGGATGGAGTTTCTGCGATACATCGCATGCAACCGCATTGAATAAGTGGGGCACTCACACCGCCGCCTTCAACAACCGCGCCAGATACATCCCCGCCGTCTTCCCGACCTCCACCACCTCCGCGTGATGCAGTGTCTGCGCCCGCAAACCGGCAGCCCAATTGGTGAGCATGGAAATGCCTGCCACCTCTATTCCCAAAGCACGCGCCTGAATCGCCTCCGCCACCGTGGACATGCCTACCGCATCCGCACCCAGCGTGCGCAGCATGCGAATTTCCGCCGGGGTTTCATACTGCGGTCCCAGCAGCCCGGCATACACGCCCGCGTGCAGCTTCAAACCGATCTCCAAACTCGCCGCGTGAAACTTCTCGCACCAAGCCCGCGAATACACCTCGCTCATGTCATGGAAGTTCGGCCCACCCAGTAGCGGCGTGGTGCCCTGAAGATTGATATGATCTGTGATGAGCATCAACCCACCCACATGAAAATTCTCATGGATCGCCCCCGCCGCATTCGTGAGCACCACGCGCTTCACGCCGATCTCATGCATGAAGCGGATGCTCGCTGTGACCTCATGCGCCGTGAGTCCCTCATACAAATGCCGCCGCCCCTGTGCGAGCAGGATTGGCTTGCCGTGATGCTGCGCCAAAACAAACCGCCCCGCGTGCCCCGGCACCGTGGAGGCACTCAACCCCGGCACCTCGGCATACGCGACTTCACTTTCGATTCCAAACGCATCCGCCACAGCTCCAAGGCCGGAACCCAGCACGATGGCAGTTTCAGGACGGGCGTTTTGTAGAGCGATGAGTGACATGGTTCACACCACTATCTGGCGGCAATGCATTGCTTCAACTCCTGATACAACCCCTCCACCTGCGGCATCTCAATCCCTGCCGCCTTCGCCTGGCGCACCGGCTCACCCCAGATCGCCTCCAGCTCCACCTCGCTGCCCGCAAGAAAATCAATGAGGCTGCTTGGCTTGTAAGCAGACATGGTACGCGTTCGCTCAATCATGTCATCAATCAGCGAAAGCGGAATCGCATGCCCCAGCCGCTCTGCCGTTTCGATGATCTCACGCATCAAATCACGCACCCGCTGCTCCAAAACCGGGTCAGCCAAAATCGCCGCCGTGTCCTTCCCACCTGCAGCAATCGACAGTCCGTTGAAGGGAATATTCCACACCAGCTTCTTCCACCGCGCAGCAATCAAACTGGGCTCCACCTGGCACTCGATGCCACAGCGCCGGAACTCCGCCGCCAGCGTCTCCGTGCGCACCTGCGGCGCACCACTGTGCTCGCCTAGAGCAATCTGCCCCTGCGCGATGTGATGAATCACCCCCGGAGCGATGCGGTTGATGCACACAAAGCACAGTCCGCCCAGCACATGTGCAGAGCCGAAGTGCCGCGCCAGAAAATCATCGCTGCCCAGTCCGTTTTGCAGCGTCAGGATCATCGTCTTTTTGTGCAGCAGCGGCGGCAGCAAAGAGAGCAACACCTCATTCGCCGTGGCCTTCATCGCGATGATCACCAGATCGCACTCCCCGATCTCCGCCGTGCTGCGGTGGCAGTGCACCCGCGGCAAAGTGAAATCACCGAGAGGGCTGCTGATCTTGAGCCCGTGCTGCTTCACCTGCTCATAATCCGAGCGCACCAAAAAATGCACGTCATTCCCATGCTGCGCCAGCCGCCCGCCATAGTAGCAGCCGACTGCGCCGGAACCGATGATGGCAATGCGTGGGTTTGGATTTTCGATGAATGGTGGCATCAGCGGCGCAGTTGAAATTTTTTGCCGGCATCCATCTCTGCCATGCGCCGAGACATTTCCTTTTTCCATGCGGGAGAGTCTTGTTTGAGCCGGTGAAGAAAAGCCGACACCTCCAGCCGCTGTTTTGCGCTCATTCTCACAAGCTGCTGTTTCAATTGAAGCATGGCTTCTGCATTCATTCGTCACGAATGAACGGGAATAGGTACAATTCAACGCACGAGAGAAGGTGTGTGATTCTTGATCCCGGAGGGATCAAAGAAGGTAGCCAGGGGTAAGCTCGCGCAGCGAGCGCCACCCCTGGACCATGGAAACCACATCTTCTGCCCAAGGTCGCATGCCGGAGGTATGCAAGAAACGTCCGCAAACCCAGCGGCACCAAACCCCAGCCCTCACCTCACTTCACCATCAAATAATGCCGAGTCTTGCCATGCCTCTGCTTGTTCGTCAGCGGCGGCAGGTCCAGATGGAAGAAATGCCTCAGCGTCTTGGTGTGGTGCTTCAGCGTCTGCTTCGCAGCTTCCTTCAACTCCCTCCACCTCCGCCATGGATGATCCGGCGCATGCGTGATGTGCCTCAAAAGACTGAGCCACTCCACATACGCGCGTGATATGTCCCCTTCCGCGATGCCCGCTTTCAAATCCTGCGCACCGGGCTGCTCCGGATGCAGCAGCGCATCAAGCAACTCCGCCGCGCCTTCTCCATAATCATCCGGCAGACCGTTGTCGAGGTAGCCGTGGTGATTCACAAACCCATACGTGCCGCGACACACCGCCGCGAGGCGTTCGGAACCGCAGTCCAGCGGCAGATCAAACTTGGAGCCGCTGCGCAGATTCGCCAGGTGATGCACCAGATCATCCGCAGGATAGCTTTCGTCCTCCAGCGCCGCCACAATCGCCAGCCCCTCACCATGCTGGAAGAAGCTGAAGATTTCACCACGCCTCGTCGGCACGCCCCCGGCATCGATCAGGCCCAGCGTGCGCCATGCATGAATCGGCGATCCACCGCGCGGCTCGCGGTCAGTCGTCGCCGTTTCGGCCATGTGAACCCCCGTTGCGTTCTGCACCACAATGCTGCGTTCCTGCGGCGCGAAGAGCAGCCTGCCATGACCATCCTCATAGGCCATCACCTCAATGGGCGCGAGATCGAAGCACGCAAAGACCAGGTTCTCTTTCGTGACCGTGCCGATGAATTCAGGGGCCACATCCTTGATGACATCTTCCCCATGTGAGAGGATGACGTTCGCAAGCTCACCGGCATGCAGCACGGTAATTTCCTCCAGCGGTATCGTTTCTGCGTTGCGCGGCAGCTTGAGCAAACGACGAATCGACTTCGTCGGCTTCACGTCATCTCCCACCGGCGTGCCGAGACTGATCTCGACGCCGTAGGTCACTTCCTTTTCGCGGCGGATTTTTCCCACGCGACCGATGCCGTGCGCAAACTTCGCGGCGAAAGCCGGAACACTCAGCACTGCATGCACACGGCTCAGGGGCACGCGTTGCAGCGCATGGCGGTGCTTGCGCTCCCATTCGCCATACGAATTCAATACCTGCTTCTCCGTGGCTTCCAATCCAAAGAGCGCCTTCGCATTTTCATGCTGCGGATGCACCACATTCGGCTCCAGCTCCTCCAGCCCGAGCAGCGGTGGTACTTTGGCAAACAACCTTCCGGCAAAGCGCGTCGCGGCCTCGAAAGGATTCTCCTCCCGCAGCGCGGCGTGCTTCATCACGCGCAAGAAGATCGGCCATGCCAGCAGGGTGCTGCGGTGCAGCCGTGCAGGCCGCGCATCAAAGATGGAAGGACTGTCACGGCTGGTGATCACATGGCCCTTGTCATCCAGCCCGCGTCTTCCGGCGCGGCCATACATCTGCAGCAGTTCATCCGGCGCGAGTTTGTGCTCGCTCTTGCCATCGTGAAACGTCGTGCCGGCCACATGCACGCTGCGCACGGAGAAATTGATGCCCGCCGCGAGACCCATCGTCGCTGCGATGACACGAAGCTGCCCCGCTTTCGCCAGCGGCTCGATCACACCCGCGCGTGCGCCATACGACAGCCCGCTGTGATGAAAAGCCACGCGTTTCTCCAGCAGCGTCGCCAGGTCCTTGCCGCACACAGCACGTTGCTCCGCCGTGAGATCCAGCGGATCACCCATCGGCAGATCAGCGGCGAGTCTTCGTGCAATCGACTCCGCTTCCTTGCGGCGCGGTGCAAAAATCAGCAACGGTGCAAGATCGGCGATCATCACCGCCGCAGCAAAGCGCGGCCAGTAATTCTCAAACTGCCGCTGTCGTTGCGGCAGCGTCTCCATCGGCACCTCTTCCAGAGGCACGGGCCGTTCACGCGTCATGACCACTTCTGCTTTGCGGCCCAGACTCACCAGCCAAGCTGCCACATCTTCGGGGTTCGCCACAGAGCCGCTCAGCAGCAGCAGTCGCGTGTCCTGTGGCGCTAGCGCGATGGCCGCCTCGTAGTTCGCACCACGGGAGTGATCCGAGATCATCTGATATTCATCAATCACCAGCAGCGCCGGACCTTCGCCGCGCACCAGCCGCTCGATCTGCGTCTCCAGCGTGGCCACGACCACAGGCGCATCCACATTCTCCGCGATGTCCCCCGTGGCGATGCCCACATTCCACTTCGCTTCTTTCCACTCGGCGTACTTGTCATTCGCCAGCGCCCGTGTCGGCACCGTGTAGATTGCCGGACCCTGCAAATGGCGCCCCTGATGCAGCAGCTCAAAGATGTAGGTCTTCCCTGCCCCCGTCGGCGCGCTGACGACCACATCACAGCCCGAACGCAGCAAATTCACCGCCTGGTGCTGCCACGGATCGGGGAGTTTGAGCTGGTTGAGAGATGGAAGCACGACTCCTGTCTCTAGAACGGCGTCGCTCCGCCCGCAATGCTGGCGGTGGAAAACTCCGCGTTTAAATCGAGTCGATCAACACACGCAGGTTCGCCCGCGCCTGCGATTCAAGCCGCTCACGTGCCCATGCGGTGAGGTAGATGTGCTCGCGCTTCAAAAAGCCAGTCAGAATCTCCGCGCGCTTCTCCGCATACACCGCCTGCGGTACCCACACATACTCCGCACGTATCTGCCGCTCATATTCCAGCACACGCTCCATGGGCTGCGCAAAGATCGCGAGATCAATGTCGATAATCCACGCATCATCCGGCCCGTCTCCCGGCTGGTGTGATTTCGTCAGCAGGATGAGACGCGCCACCTCCTGCGCCGTTGGATGACCGCCGAGTGCCTCCAGTGCCATCTGCGCGCTGAGTTCTTCGTTCTCGCTGCCCTGAGGGTCATACACCGCATCATGAAACCAAAGGGCCATCTCGATGAGGTCCGGTCTCGCGATCAAGCCCGTTGCTCTGGCTTGATCCAAAATGCACAAACATTCGTCGAGATGCTGGAGCGTGTGGTAGGCACGCTGCGCTTCGGAGTGGGCGGTGATGAGGCGAGCATGCCATGTGGCACCGTCAGTGGTCAGGCCGAGACGATGCCAGAAGGACTGCCAGTTTTGCAGGCTGGTTCTCATGCTCCCATTTCGATCTGCTTCACCTGTTCCAGCACACATGCCGTGAGTGCCTGCGTGACCTGCGTTAGGAATTCGTAATTGAGCGTGTCCGGCTGATCGGATGCCTGATGATAGTGAGGGTTGCGAAACTCGGATGTGTCCGTCCACATGATGGAAGGAATGCCGGCTTTCCAAAACGGGGCATGATCACTGCGGTGCAGCACAGGGAAGTATTTTTCCACACCCAGCAGCACTTCGACGCCATAGGCAGGCAGCTGGGGGCGTTCTGTTCGGATGGTTTGCAGCGCCTGCTTCATCGCGCCTGCACCCTTGCGATTGGTGAGCAATCCGATGAAGTCGCCGCGATCTGGCATTTTGAGGGGCAGTCCGGGAGGAACTTTCTGTGAGCCAGGCAGGCTGCTGGCATAACCCACCATTTCCAAAACATGCGCGCATGCGACGCGATAACCTGCCGTGGGCAAAAAGCGCTCCACCCAGTCGCTGCTGCCGAGCAGGCCGTCCTCTTCGCAGTTGAAGGCCACAAACACCACGGGCAAATCTGGGAGAAACTCCGCGCAAAGTTTGGCACATCCCAGCATTGCCGCCACGGCGCTGCCATTGTCATCAGCCCCGGGAGTTTCCGGCACGCTGTCGTAGTGCGCTCCGACCACGATGACCTCGCCTCCCGTGATGGGTGGCTCGGCGATGACATTGCGGTAGCGGCCTTGAAAACTCACTTGGTAGCCCCAGCCGCCCAGTTCTTTGGCAATCCAGTCGCCCGTTGTGCGGTTGGCCGTGGCATTAAATTCGAAATGGCGAGGAATGGAAATGTATTCCACCCAGGAGCGCAGCATGATCGGCGTCATGCGGTTCAGCAGCTCCGTGATATCTTCACTCGGCTTTCCAAGTTTCAGGCGGCTGGCACTGCGGATGAGCATGATGGGTCAGCATGGATCAGCTTGCGTTGATTTGCCAGACGAAGCTGCAAACCCTGAGTTATTCACAGCAATCATCTCACCCCCGCGCTTGAATCCAGATCACAGCACGGTATCGCTGAGTGCACACATGGATTGCCGCCAAAATGAAATCGTTTCCAGCCTGATGACCTCGTATCACGAGGTGGGCGGGATCAACCATGTCGATTGCGGCAATCTGCCGTCCAAACGCGCCATCGCCACGCTCTGCGAGGATCTTCTGCATCTGCTCTTTCCCGGCTTCTTTTCGGATGAAGCCGTGTCTTCCCAGGAGCTGGAGCTGATGACCAATGAACTCGTGGCCAGCATCCGTGAGCGCCTGAATGTGGAGGTGCGCCGCAGCCTGCGCCTCAATGGCAACCCTGAAAACCGCGATGCGGAAGCCGCTGATGTGGTGTGCAGTTTCTTGATGAGACTGGCCGAAGTGCGTGCCTTGCTGAAAATGGATGTCGAGGCCGCCTATGCCGGCGATCCTGCAGCGCGTGGCTTTGAGGAAATCATCCTCGCCTATCCCGGACTCGAAGCCATCGCGATTCAGCGCACGGCCCATGTGCTCTACCTGAAGAACGTGCCGGTGATCCCGCGCATGATGACGGAGTGGGCGCACAGCCGCACCGGCATCGACATTCACCCCGGCGCGGAGATCGGCTCGCATTTCTTCATCGACCACGGCACTGGCGTGGTCATCGGTGAGACCGCGACGCTGGGAAATCACGTGAAGCTGTATCAAGGCGTCGGCCTCGTCGCACGCTCCCTCGCCGCCGGGCAGGCGCTGCGCGGCAAGAAGCGCCACCCCACGCTGGAAGACCACGTCACCGTGTATGCCAATGCGACGATCGTCGGCGGCGACACGATCATTGGTGCGCGCAGCACCATCGGCGCAAACGTATTCATCCTCGAGTCCGTGGCCCCCGACATGCTCTACGCTCTGGGTGAGCAGGAACACAAGGTTCAGGTCAAAAAGAAGAAGTGAGCATGTTCGATCTCTCCCAGCTCAATTTTGATTTTTCCGCCCTGCCGCACTGGGTGCCGTTTCGCAAGGTGCGTGACCTGACGCCCCCGCCAGAACCGGCGGAGGCCTCAGCGGACGAAACCATCCCTGATGGCCGCGATGCGGAACTGGAGGAGCAGACGCGGGCCATGCTGCTAGCTCTGGATCTGCCGGGCGGAGCCAAACTCGTCACCGTGGCGTGGAATGCGCGCCTGCGCAGCACGGCAGGCTATGCACGCTATCCGGGCTGGGCCATTGAGCTGAACCCAAAGCTGCGTGAGTTTGAAGGCCAGGTGGAGCGCACCCTGAAGCATGAGCTGGCTCATTTGATCGCCTACCATCGCAGCGGCCGAAAGCGCATCGAGCCGCATGGCCGCGAATGGCGTCAGGCCTGTGCGGATCTCGGCATCGCCGGTGAAAAGGCACAGCACCGCCTGCCCCTGCCGCGCAATGAAGTTGAGCGCAAGCTGACCTACGCCTGCCCCGCCTGCCACACCAAGGTGCAGCGCGTGCGCAAGTTCCGCCGCCCCACCGCCTGCCTGCATTGCTGCCGGCTGCATGCCGGCGGCCAGTATGACGGGCGCTTTCGTCTCGCGCTGGTGACCGGTAATTAATTGGTTGGGCACGCGTCTTTCCGCCAAACTCGGGCATTCAAGCTGCGTTTATGCTTGACCTAGGTGCTCCCACCCGCTGCTTTAGCGTCATTCTCAACCCTTCCGTCATGAAAACCGCCTCGCGTTTCCTCTCTCTTGCTTCCGTCTGCCTGTTCGCTGCCAGCGCCAGTGCGCAGCTCGCAGAAGAATTCCACACCTGGACGAACACCTCCGGCAAAACGGTGGAGGCCACCCTGATTTCGGTCGATGCCGTTGCCAAGACGCTGAAGATCAAGACGAAGGACGGGCGGGAGTTTGACGTGGCCATTGCCACTCTGAGCCCGGCTGACTTTGAATACGCCAAGGGGCGCTATGCCGCGATGCAGGCCGCCCCTGCGGCCGCTCCCGCAGTGGCGATGCCTGCGACTCCAGCCGGGACACCCCCCGCCACTCCGCCCGCTGCAACGCCCAAGGCAGGTGCCAAAACTGCCGCTGTCGTGAAAAAGCCTGCCCCTGATCGGCCCGTGATCGCGGTGGTCCCTGTGGCGAAATTCAAAGCCCCCTCGGCCAATGATTACCTCAGCGGCATCGCCAAAGTGCGGCCGCGCCTGATTCACAACGCCGCTGGCTGGGCGGCGCTGAAAGGGCAGATCGCAGCGGATCCTGTGCTGGCGAAAATCATGGAAGCCATGAAAGCCTCCGGGGAGGATCTGTTGAATGACCCGGAGCTGACCCGTATCAACGGCGAGACCGGCGGGGAAGGCCCGAAGGCCGTTTACCGCATGGGCCTGCTCGGATCTCTGCATTTCGGCGATGGAGACCTCAAATGGCAGGAGCGCGGCGCACGTGAACTCATCGCCCTGACAGACAAAGTGACCTTCCGCGACTGGCACCCTGATCTTGTGGACAATTTGACCGACCTGGTGGTGGCTACTTCGCTGGGTTATGACTGGTTCCGTGCCGGATTGAACGCCGAACAGGCTGCTGTCATCCGCACCTACATCGCGGAGAAAGGCATCGGGGCCCTCATCGCACATCTTGAGGGCGAAGAAATCCCTGAGAGCGCCAAAGGCACCTCCGGCGGCCAGACGGGAACGAAGTCGAAGGCGCCAGCAAAGGCACCCGCGAAACCCCAGGCGAAACCAGATGTGGGCAAACTCCTTCCAGACAGCAAGCAGATGGCGGCAGCCTCCGCTCTGCTGCTCTCCGCCATCTGCCTCGTGGATGAGGACCCTTCCATCGCCAAAAAAGCGGCGGACGCGGCTGCCAAGGTCTTTGGCAAAGGCATCGTCCGTTTTGCTCCAGCAGGTGTCTGGCCCGAAGGTCTTCAGGCTGGTGAAACGGTGATGGACTATGTGGCCATGCTCTCCGAGTCCCTCAAGGCCGCTTCCGGACGCGATCTTAACATCAGCCTGCTGGAAGGCATTCCGCAGTTCAACACCGCCCGCATGCACATGATGGGCCCCAGCGGTCAGACTTTCAATTTCGGCGACTCCAAAGGTGCTGCATCCACCCGTCCGTGGGTCGCCACCTGGCTGAGTGGCATCGCGGGGAATCCCGGCCTCCGTGCCGTAGCCGCGGCTGGCAAACAGCCGGTGACTTCCGCCTATTTTGGCCAGGTCGGCAACTTCATCTATTACAACCCTCACGCCGCCGGAGATGGCACGGCAGACTCGATGGACTACGCGCAGCCCGGCGGCTTTGTGGCCACCTCACGCTCCGGCTGGGAGAAGACGGATTACTTCGTCGCCGTCAAAGGCGGCGAAAATGAAGACACGACGGCGCAGCTCGACATCGGCAGCTTTGTGATGGAGGCCGGCGGGCAGCGCTGGGGCATCGAGCTCGGTGCTGAAATGGACAAAGCCCCCGGCTTTGAAGTCAAACCCGGCGCGGACCGCACCAAACGCTTTGCTCTCTACCTCGAAAACACGCTGGGTCAGAACACCCTCGTCATTGACGGCAATCAGCAGGAACTCGACGCCAAAGCAGCGGTGCTGCTCGGTGCTTCCACACCGGAACGCGGCCTCGCCGTGGTGGACATGACCAAGGCCTATTCCAAACCGGCAAAAGATGTCCATCGGGGCATCATGGTCGTGCGCGGGGAGAAGCCCTACATTGTGGTGCAGGATGACCTCATCATGAAAAACACGGGCAACATCACCTGGAGCATGCACACCATGGCGGAGATCACCCCCAACGGCACCACGGCCAAGCTCACCCTCGGTGGCAAAACCCTCGTCGCTACGATTGTCTCACCCGCCTCGGCCACCTTCAGTGCAGGCGTACCACCAGAACCCGCCAGTGAACAATCCCGTGACTTGGTGAAAGCCAACGTCCACGTGCTCAAGGCTTCGGTCGATGGTGCCAAAGGTCCGCAAAGCCTCTGCATCACCTTTGCCATGGATGAAGCGCCTGCGCATACCGCCACACCGGTGGCGACCTGGGTATCGAAGAAGTGATCATTGCAGCATGCTGCCGTTTTCTGAGTGCCTGAAGGTCCGGCGCGGAGAACGGCGGCAGGCAGAAAAATGACGCCCATTACGCTATTCCGCTGCCAGGCGCAGGCATTCCGTCATGAGTTGAGGGCCAATGAAGTAGCCTTTGGCGACAAGATTCTCCAACACGGGTCTGATGCTTGGGAGCAATCCTTCACGCTTCGCACGCAGGAACACTGCGCAGGTGCCCCGCACTTCCAGATGATAGGCCTCTCTTGCGATACGTCGAGCCCGGCGTTCGTCAATCAAGACACCGGTGATGCCATGATCCCGCGCCGCCTGAATGACGGATGCCTCACCGGCATCCAACTCGGTGACGAGCAGAGGGTCGGGTGTTGATGCCTCCACGATTTCGACATGAGCGAGAGTTTGCCGGATCTCGGCGGCGTCACCCGCATCTTTGGCGGTGAGTTCGGCGACCACTGCATGTGTGGTCATCACGCGCGGAAACAGCTTTGACAGTAAATGCCCGAGGTTGGCACGGCTCAGCGCAATGAGCGGGCCGGTGTTGCAGACAATGGGATGAGCAAAGAAATCAGCCATCGTCGAATTCCCGTTCGAGATCATCACCGTCCAGTTCGCTTACCGGAACTCCACAGCGGCTGCATTCGGCGAGGAAGGCCACCCGGCCCATGCCGCACATGGTTGCGGCCTGTCCTGAACTGACTTCTCCGAGTTCGAAGTACTTCAGCGCCAGCAGGAAGCGGCTGCGTTGTTCCACGTCTGCACGGCTCTTCGCGTGCAATGTCAAGGTGACCGGGAATTCAACTTCAAGCAAAGAGGTCATGAGAGTACGGGCACCTTAAACCGACTCCTGGCTGTTTTCAATCTCTCAACTCACGCCCGCGGGTGCGCGGCCTCATAGACTTCCTTCATGCGCTGCGTGGAGACATGCGTGTAGATCTGCGTGGTCGAAAGGCTCGCATGTCCCAGCAGCTCCTGCACGCTGCGCAGGTCCGCGCCGTTGTTCAGCAGATGCGTGGCAAAGCTGTGACGCAGCTTGTGCGGGGTGAGGTGGACCGGCAGGCCGGAGGCACGCCAGTATTTCATGATCACATCGTCCACGGACTGTGCCGTGATGCGGGTGCGCAGCTTGCTGAGAAACAACGCTCCATCATGCACACCGGCCTTCGCACGGTAGCGCTGCACAGCCTCCAGTGCTTTGGAGCCCACCGGGCAGAGCCGCTCCTTCTTCCCCTTGCCGAAAACGCGCACGGTTTCGGTGTAGGTGTCGATGTCCGCCACGTTCAGACCCACCAGTTCGCTCAGACGCATGCCGGTGCTGTAAAACAGCTCCAGGATCGCTGTGTCACGCTCCGGTGCCCATACAGCATCACGCTTGGATTTTTCCAGGCTCAGCGGCAGCGCCAGCATGGCCTCCACCTGCGTCACCGTGAGCACCACGGGCAGCTTTTTTTCCCGCTTGGGCAGCTGCACCTCCAGCAGCGGATTGGCTTTCCAGCCGCGCCGGCGCGTCAGCCATTTGAAAAAGCTGCGCAGTGCCGCGAACTGCAGCCGGATCGTCGCCCGCCCGCGTTCGCGCTTCATCAGATCAAACAGGAACGCGCGGAAGTCATCGGCGGTGAGTTCGCTCCATCCTTTGAACGGCGTGCGCCATTCACGGAACTGCCGCAGGGCCAGTTCGTAATTCGCCAGCGTGCGGTCCGAGGAGCGACGCTCCACCTCCATGAACTCCAGAAACTCGGCGGCGAACTTGTCCTCCATGGCTTCTATCCTCCGGTCCGTTTCGCACGGCAGGTGCTGCAGATTTCATCGCCGGAGTCCAGCACCCGGAATTCCAGCTGCGCATCATCCAGCTCCGTCTTTTTGCAGACCGAGCATTGGTGGAAAAAGGTGCCCTGCGGGAGCTGGGCAGATTCAAACTTGCCACGGCGTGAGGCGATCTGGGCCATGCGTGCACGTTCGCTGAGGAACGCGGGACCGAACGCGATGAAAAAATTCAGGTGTCCCACCAGCACCGGAAACAGCAGTGCGGGCTCGCGCACCACCAGAAAGGCCGTCATACCTGCAGTCAAAGCCGCCACCCACTTCATTTTGATCGGCAGAATGAAGTAGATGTAGATTTCCTCATTCGGAAACAGGCTTGCAAAGGCGAACAGCAGGGTCTGGAAGAGAAACATTCCCGAGGCAGGCCAGTGAAACAGCAGCGCTCCCAAGGTGACGGCAACCATCCAGCCGATGATGTAGAGATTGACCCGAAACGCTCCCCACGCCGCTTCCAAACCGCGGCCAATCCACATCATGAACATCGCGCCGATCAGCGCCCAGATGAGGGAAAAATTGCCGGGGATGAACACATGGGTGACCAGCCGCCAGACCTCGCCGTGCATCACCCGGATCGGATTCAGCTCAAGAAACTGCAAATACGCCGCCGCACCCTCCGGCGACATCACCATGACCATGAAGAGCACCAGCAGTTGAAACGCGGCGATGATCTGCACCAGGTTGGGAATGGCGAAGCGGCCGAATTTGGACTCTAATTGGGGAATGAGGGGCATGTCAGTTGGGTTGGTAGTCCGGTTTCAGCCCGGAGCCAAGAGAAGAACGAACGTCACACACAGCGCGGCTATCCAATCGCGTGCGCCGAAGCGATCTCCATCACCCGTGAAGCGCAGCAGTTTGAACAACGCCCCCGTCGGGCAGCCGTAGCGGCAGTACGCCAGCGGGGTGAAGAGCGACACCAGCAGGCCGCCGATGGCGATCCCGATGCTCGCCCAGCCAGCCACGCGAAACAGATACGCATCAAAGGGCTCCAGCGCGTTCAGTTCGACTGGAAGCGCAAAGGCCACGCTGAACAACACCAGCGCAAGCAGCACGAAGGGCAGTTTGGACAGCAGCTTGTCGACCGCTTTCGAGGGCGACCACTGCCACGGCAGCCGGCGGACGAGGAGCTGCTGCAACGCACCGTGCGGGCAGATGTGGTGGCAGTAGAGCTGCTTGCTGGTAAACACCGGCCCCAGCAGCGCCACGGCAGCCAGCAGCACCAGCCCATGGGCGTTTTTCCAAGGGGTTCCATGCGTCGCCCAGCCTGCGAGCAGTCCTTGCGATAGCATCTCACCCGCAATGAAGCCGCCATAGACCACCAACAGTACGTGATGCAAATGCCGGCACCATGCCCGGCCCCGCAGCGGGGTGAAGGCCATCACCAAAGCCGCCAGCAGGATCGCCACATGGCCGCTGTCCTGCCAGCGCCAGCGGATCTGCTGCCACCAGCTGCTGCGGGCCTCCTGCTCATGGAGCAGGGACTCAGCACGCACCCGCACCCCTTCGGCGACACCGTAGCTCGTCTGCGTAGCGCCGGATACACCTTCCACCCCGGCAGCATTGAAGTCGATGTGCGCGATCTTCTCCGTCGTCATGCCATCAAACGTTTTCAAGAATGCCGGATCGCCGGTGACGTAGCCCACATACTGCTCCGTGTCATAACTTCGCCGCAGCGCGATGCCGCGCAGCGTCGTGCCGCCAGCATCCATCAGCATGAAGGTGTCGGTCGGCCCTTTGTAGCCGACCGTTCCATCCGAGGCCGGAGCCGTGCGTACCGCCAGCGCGATCACTGCACCTTTCTCATCCAGCACTTCCTGTGAACCCGGATGCTGCTTGGATTCGCGCAGTTTCGCCGCCCGAGGTTCGAGCTTCTTGACTTCCTCCAGCGTGATCGCGTCAGGAAACCGCAGCGAGGTCGTCGCGCTTTTGCCCAGGCGGCGCAGCACCCCTTCAGCAATCGCGCTGCTCGTCAGCGTCGCCCCGGAAACGGCCTGCGGCAGCAGGCTCGAAAGCTCTGCAGCCTTCTTTCCCGTGAACTGCTTGAAGAAAGAACGTTCGCGCACCACCTCGGCCAGATGATCCGTCGTGTCGCCGCTGCTCAGGATGCGCAGCCCCAGGACTTTGCCTCGTGAGTCCAGCGCGATGAGCGTGTTCGTGGGCCCGGAGTAGCCGATGATGTCATCCGCTTCCGGCGAAGTCTGCATGACATGGCCGAGCGTGATGCCCGAGGCATCCTTCACCGCCTGCATGCCGTTTTGAGGAGTTAGAGCCGTTGCGGCAGGAAAAAAATCTCGCACGCGGTCCACCGTCAACGCCACCGCCGCAGGCGAGTGTGAGCGCCGGATGGCCAGGACCGCCAGAGCCAGCAGCGCCACGCGCCAGAGGCGCAAAGCGGGGGATTTCCAGCGACGGGTGGCGGGCATGGCAAATCGTTAGCAGCATGGCCCGGAATGTCATTCACGAAGCCGTTGCCGTGCTGACTCGACCGGTGGAAATGCGTTTCAGGATGGAATTAACGTTCCAAGTCCCCTCGCTGGGTTATGATGGCACCACCATGAGCTGTCGGCTTGCATCCTTCGCTCCGCGCTGGCGGACTCCGGCAACTGCGACAAGACCTGCTTTGATCTGAATTTCGATGTCTCGCTTAAAAAGAGCGACATCAAGGTCCTCTCTATGCTGTTCTTCATCCGTGCGGGCGATACGATCAAGGTGCACTCCTTCGTCTCCCTGAAACGTAATCCTTCCTGATTCATGCCCGCTTTCATTCATCACATCTCCACCGAGACGCCGGACTTCATCTACAGCAACGAGTTCACGCGTGAGCGCATGAAGAGCTGGGTGTCCGAGCCGCGGGCCAAACGTCTGGTGGACATGATCTATGACCGCACGGGCATCGAGACGCGCTACAGCGCCAGCGATGACTTCATGAAGGATGACGGCGCGCTGTTTTACACATTGCCGGATGGTTCCATCAACTCTCCCACCACCGGCCAGCGCAACACGCTTTATGCCAAGGCTTCGCGCGAACTCGCGGTAAAGCTCGCGCACAAGACCCTGGCGGAATGCCCGCAGTTTGCCAAGAGCGACATCACGCATGTGGTCTTTGCCTCCTGCACCGGCTTTGCCAATCCGGGGCCGGACTACCACATCATCCGTGACGTGGGGCTCAATGAAAACGTCGAGCGCTACACCGTCGGGTTCATGGGCTGCTACGCCGCCTTTCCGGCGCTGCGTATGGCAGCTCAATTTTGTGAGGCCAATCCGCAGGCCGTGGTGCTGGTGATGTGTCTTGAACTCTGCTCCCTGCATCTGCAGGTCAGTGACAAACCGGAGAGCATCGTGGCCAATGCACTGTTTGCGGACGGCGCTGCTGCGGCCATCGTCAGCGCACGCGAACCGGCGCATGACCGGCCCTATTACCGGGTGCATGGCTTTCAGTCGGCGCTGGTGCCTTCCAGCGAAGCGCACATGGCCTGGGACATTGGCGACCATGGTTTCAACATGGTGCTTTCGGCCTATGTGCCCGAACTTATTGGCAGCAACATCCGTGCGATGGTCGGCGGCATCCTCGACAAGCGCGGGCTCACGCCGGCGGACATCGACGAATGGGCGGTGCATCCGGGAGGCCGTGCGATTCTCGACCAGATCGAAGAGCAGCTCGCCCTGCCCGCCACGGCTCTGGAAATGTCCCGCAGCGTGCTGCGCGATTACGGTAACATGAGCAGCCCGACGGTGCTGTTTGTACTCAAAGGTTTCCTCGAAGAAGCAGAAACCGAGCGCGCCATGACCTGCGCCATTGCCTTTGGTCCGGGACTCACGGTGGAAACGGCGGTGCTGGAACGCTGCGGTGCCGCGATCTCGGTGGCCCAGAAAACCCAGCCTGCCGCGCTGGCAGAAGTCGTGGCATGAGACCGAGCACCGAATGTCCGGCGGGCATCACCGACTACGATGTGATCATCGTGGGTGGCGGGCCTGTGGGCTTGTTGCTGGCCTGTCTGCTGAAGCAGCAGGGGTTGCGCCTCCGCGTGCTGGAGCGGCGTGCAGAGCCCATGGCGTACTCGGCGGCCATCGGCATCACGCCTCCCTCATTGCAGATTCTGGACAAGCTGGGTCTCGCCGCCGAGTTCGTCGCCAGGGGCGTGCAAGTGCGCGACTGCCTTGTGCATGGCCAGCGTGGCCGGCTGGGTTGTGTTTCGTTTCGGGAGATTCCGGACGCGCACCGCTTCATTCTTTCACTTCCCCAGGCCATCACCATTGCGATCCTGCAGAAGCATCTGGGGCAGGAGCACTTCGAGCTTGGCTGTGAAGTCAGCGATGTGAGGCAGTTGGAGGATCATTGCAGCGTGCAAACCGGTGAACATACGCTCACGGCACGCTTCGTGATCGCGTGTGATGGCAGCCGCAGTCGCGTGCGTGAGTTCATCGGCATGCGGGCACCGGGGCATGACTATGACTGCCATTTTGCCATGGGCGATTTCACCGACCGCAGCGGTTTTGGTGATGAGGCGCACCTGTTTTTCACCGAGACGGGTGCGGTGGAGTCTTTTCCGCTGCCCGGTGGCCAGCGGCGCTGGATTGTGCAGACTGAAACGCATCAGGATCATCCACCACGGGGGTTTGTCAGCGAGCTGATCAAAAGGCGCACCGGCATCGAAGTTCCTGCCGCCGATCAGCTCAGTGAAAGCGCCTTCACACCGCGCAAATTCAACTGTGACCGCTACTACGAGGGGCGCATCATCCTCTGCGGTGACGCCGCGCACGGCATGAGCCCCATCGGCGGCCAGGGCATGAACACCGGCTTTGCAGACGCAGAGTTCCTCGCCGCCATTCTTTGCCAGGCCGATCCGCTGGAATGGCTGCCAGCCTACAACCGCTTCCGCCGCAAGGCGGCCACCGCAGCCATCATCCGCGCCGAGTGGGGCATGTGGCTTGGCACCTGGCGTGGCAAAACGCTTTCACTGCTGCGTGATGTCCTTTTGAAGTTCCTGCTCTGCCAGAAACCTGTCACCAGATACATGGGATCGTTTTATGCGATGCTCACGATCCCGTTCAACACCCTCAAACGGGTCCCTTTGGCCAGTCTGCAGCCGCGGCGGATCTGAACTCAGGCCCTTTGGACTCAGCCCGTGTGGCCGGAGTTTTGCGGAACGAAAGGCGAAAGAGGGTGCCATTCATAGCCTGTAGACCCTATATTAGCCCCAGAATGTAAGGGATGGCGCTGGCTGCCACGGCTGCCTAGGTGCCATGCGTGCTGAAAAGCGTTGATCCATCACCATAATTGACTAAACACAGCCATGCCCGTGAGCGACGACCGAAAACAGGAAATCACCAAATCCCTCAAACGTTGCAGTGAGGAGACGTTGGCCGCCGCGCTGCGCTTTGAAGAAACCAAGAACCTCGACGAGCTGGACGCCATCATTCTCGGCGTGCTGGCACGTGATGCGGCGAATCCGCGGCCAGATGGTGTGGCATCGGTCACAGATGACATGAAGCTGATCGATGACATCGGCATGGATTCCTTTGGCATGATCGAAGTGGTGATGACGGCGGAGGAAGTGCTCGGCCTGACGATCGCTACGGAAGAATTGAGCGGCATTATCACCCTGGGTGATCTGAAGAAATTCCTTCGTTCCAAATTCGGCGCGGGCGTCTCATGAAGCGGGTGGTCGTCACCGGGCTGGGATTCATCTCCAGCATCGGCAACAACCGTGCGGCGGTGACGGAAAGCCTGCGCGAAGGCCGGTCTGGCATTGAGTTTGTTCCTGAACTGGCCGCCGCGAATGACCGCGTGAAGCTCGCAGGCACGGTAAAGGGCTTCGAATTCCCCACATCTGATCCGCTCGACTGGACCTTTCCCGAACAGGTGAAACTGTCCCGTGCGCAGCTGCGCACCATGGTTCCCAATGCCGTGTTTGCCTATGCTTCCATGCAGGAGGCCATCGCTGATGCCAGACTCGAACCCACGCAGGTTTCAGATCCGCAGACCGGTTTGTATTGTGCTTCGGCCGGTTCACCTTGGATGACGTATCTGGCGATGGATTCGGTGATCAAACGCGGGCCAGCACGCACCTCAGCACCCACGGTCATCACCGGCATGCCGAATTCGCTGCACCTCAATCTCACGGCTTTGTTTAAGATCCAAGGCGCGACCCTGGCGTTCAACAGCGCCTGCGCCTCCTCCTCGCACGCCCTCGGGCACGCCTGTGACATGATCCGAATGGGCCGGCAGAAAACCATGTTTGTGGTGGGTGCCGAGGACGCCCAGCTGCTGCACACCGTTTTGCCGTTTGCTTCGCTGCGGGCCTTGAGCTCTCAAAGCGATCCTGCTTTGTCTCCGCGTCCGTTTGATGCAGGCCGCGATGGCTTCATCACCACCGGTGGCGGTGTGACGCTCGTGCTCGAAGAGGCTGAACATGCCGCCGCACGTGGTGCCACGGTTTACGCCGAGGTCTCAGGCTGGGGCCAGGGCTCGGATGGTTACGATGTGGTGGCACCGGACCCAAGCGGCAGCGGACTGGCGCGTGCGATGACCAATGCACTGCAAGACGCCAATCTGGAGGCTGTGGCGATTGATTACATCAATGCGCACGGCACCGCGACGAATGCGGGCGACATCGCCGAGCTGAGCGCGCTGAAAACCGTCTTCACTGGTGGTGCCAGACCGAAGGTCAGCAGCACCAAGGCGCTCACCGGTCACGGGCTCTGCCTGGCAGGAGCTTTGGAGGCGGGCATCTGCTGTCTGGCTTTAAAAGAAGGCTTCATGCCGATCTCCGCCAAGATCCAGCAGCTGGATCCCGCCTGTGAAGGCGTGGACATCCTCACCAGTCCGATAGATCAGGCTCCACGTGTCGCGATGAGCAACTCCAGCGGCTTCGGCGGTTCGAATGTGACGCTGATTTTCTCGCAGCCTTGACCCCGGCAAGCTGAAGCCATGAAAGAGCGTGTCTTCCAGCCCGAACTGCTCGATACGCTGCCACCTGATGACCCCGACGCCATCCGTGCGCGTGAGGAAATGCTGCAGGTCAATGGCATCATGGGCAATCATCGCTGGATTGAACGCTTGGTTCGCCGTCATCGCGAAGACGGCTGGCGCATCACGGAGCTGGGTGCGGGGGATGGAGCGCTTTCATTGCGGCTCGTGGAAGCAGGCTGTTGCAACGTGGCGGCGCTGCATGCTTTTGATCTGGCACCCAGGCCGGAGCTCTGGCCCGGAGAGGCGCACTGGACGCGGGGCGATGTTTTGGCGCAGGCGCTGCCAGACACAGAAATCGTGATCGCGAATTTGTTTCTGCATCATTTCACCACGGATCAACTGCGCCTGCTGGGTTCGCGGCTGTCTCCCGTGACACGGTTGATCATCGCTGCCGAGCCTGCTCGTCACTGGATTCACAGCCTCTCAGGCAGATTGTTTTGTGAGCTGGCGGAACTCAATCATGTCCAGCGCCATGACATGCAGGCGAGCATCCGTGCGGGATTTCGGGGTGACGAGCTACGGGATGCCCTCGCACTGGATGCCACCTGGCAGACACGGGTGAGCAGTCATCCGTTTGGGGCCTATCGTTTCATGGCCTGGCGCTGAGAGTCGGACACTGAAGTCATGACGCCCGTTGCCGTGGGGCGCGACTGCATTCATACTGCCGCGCATGATCCGGCCCCATACGCCGCCAGAAACACCCGAAGACAAGCCAGCGCACCGCGGAGAAGCGGGCGGCGCATGGGCGTCCCCCTGGGAGCTGGATCTGGAGTGGCTGGATGCGCCACCCGGAAAAAAGAGACGCTACCTCGAGGAGAAAAAGAAGCCTGCGCCACAAGAGCCCAAGGCCGTACCCAAGTCGCCGGTGGAAACACCGCCGCCAGTGGTGGTGGAAAAAGTGCCCGCCGCACCGCGCCAGGCACCCCCTTCCCGGCTTGTCACAAAGCCTCGGCCCACACCCTCGGTTGAGCGCGAGGCCTCCTGGTCCACGCTGGCCATTTTGAGCATGGGCTTGCTGGCGTTGGTCTTCATCGCCTGGCTCTACGTGGACGATCAGGCTCCGGGCCTGGATACGGACCTGCTCTTGAACCGGCCGGTCGATCAGGCGGCTGTGATTCAAACACCCGACAAGCTGCGCAAGTTTTTGAATGCGCTGGTCCCTTTCGAAAACACACAGCTCTCAGGCAAACCGCCGTGGTTGTGGGACACCCCGACGCTCTCACGCTTCGTGCAGTCCAATGCCACCGCTCTCGAGAATCTGCGTGATCTGCTGGAGGACGCCGACTGGCATCCCACACACGCCGCATGGCATGCTGCGGACCCATGCGAGAATCCGCGCTGGCATCAGGTGCTGGTGCTCAAGCAGGCGGAGGCCGCCTATCTCTCCCGCCGCATGCAGGAAGAAGCGGCGTTTACTGCGGCCATCGATCTCGCGGAACTCGGCTGGCGGCTGGAGCAAATCTGGGCCTGGCCCACCTGCTACCAGCGCGCGCTGGAGGCACAGACACTCGCCGCCCAAACCCTGGCCGATCTGCTGCGGCAGACCAAGCTGCCAGAGGCCGCGCTGCGGCAGTTTCAGCGCCAGTTCAATGTCTGCCAGCCCACGGCAGACGTGCTGGAGGGCGCGATGAATGCCTTCTACGTGCACGAGAAAAAACTCATCCTCGGCCCGAAGAGCGGCGAGAATCTCGACACCATGCCCGGCGGCGTTCAGCTGCATCGCCCGGGCCGCTTGTTTTTCAAACCTTATGAAACCCTGCAGCATTTCGCCATGGCCTTCCGGCAGATGAAAACGGAAGTGCAGGCACCTCTGGCCCACACCACCGAAGTGCGGCTGAAAGACGTCACTGCCTCCGGAGCTTCCTATCAGCCAAACTCCGCCGGGCTTGCCTACTACCATCAGCGCATGAAGACCTACACACCCCTGCCCGCTGAACTTGGGAAGGTGCGCACCCGCGGAAATTTGATCATCACCTTGTTCGCCGTACGTCGCTGCATTGCAGAGAAAAAATCAGTGCCCGCCAACCTCGAACAACTGCGCACTTTCAACTTCCTCCTCGACGTGCCTGTCGATCCCTACACCGGCGCTCCGCTGCAATACAGCCTCGCACGCGGTCTGATCTGGTCCGTGGGCAACGATCTCAAATCCACCAATGGCTCGCCCACGGAACCGCCGATGAATGACGCTGCTGAGCCCACCGTGGAACTCGGCATCGCCGTGGCGGCGGTGGCGAAGTAGAAGGCGCGTAGAGACTTGCATTCAGACCATTCGTCTCATAGAATCCCATATGGCTGTCTTGTCTCCATTGCCTGAGCCGCCCGCCTCCATGCGCCACCGCACGACGGTGGAGGAGTTGTACCGGCATTATGAAACGCGTGACCCGGCCGACACGCAGCGAATGGAACTCATCGAAGGAGAGATTGTCTTTATGATGCCGCCCGGACCTCTGCACGCTGGATTTACCGATGAAGCAGAGGATGTGATCCGTCGCAAAGTAGGAAGCTCCTGCCGCGTGCGCTGTCAGCATCCCATCCGCATCAACCGCCACAACGAACCGCAGCCGGACATTGCGGTGGTCAAGCCGCGCAAGGATGCTTATGCACTTTCGCATCCTGATCCTGATGATGTGCTGCTCATCATTGAGGTGTCTGACACCTCACTGGAATTCGATCTAAACGCCAAGCGCCACACCTATGCCAAAGCAGAGATCGCGGAATACTGGGTGCTGGATGTGAACTCGCTGGAGCTGCACGTTTTTTTGAATCCTTGGGAAGGTGATTACACGCAGCACGCAACTTACAAGGGCGATGCCGAAGTGGTCTGCACGACGATTGCGGATCTCAAGGTCAGCGTGCGCGAACTTTTGCCTGGGATTTGAGGACCATGGCCTGACTACTTTTTCCACCGCATGCAGCGGAAGGGATGATCATCGATCAAGTTCGCCTGCACGCCTGTAAGGCGGTCGGCATGGAAAAACTGGACGCCGACGTAGTGGTAGATCGGGATGATGACGGCCTCGTCAGTGACGAGAAGCTTTTCAGCCTGCTGGAACAGCACGTTGCGCTGATTCAAATCAGCTTCGCGAGCGGCTGCTGCGATCAGGGCATCGTATGAAGCGTTGGCGAAGCCGGTGCGGTTGTTGCCGCTGGATGAAAGAAACATCTCCAAAAACGTGCCGGGATCGTTGTAGTCGCCCACCCAGCTGCTGCGGCAGAGGTGGTAGTTTTTCTCCTTCATCGACGCGAGGTAGATCTTCCATTCCTGCTTCGCCAGATCCACGCTGACTCCCAGGTGCTCCTGCCACATCGCCTGCAGTTCCACGGCGATGTTGCGTTCGACGGGTTTGGGAAAGTAGAGGTACTCCACGCGCGGGAAACCTTTGCCACCGGGATACCCCGCTTCTGCGAGAAGCTTGCGCGCGCGTTCAGGATCAAACTCAGGGCCGGGCGGTGGCTGGTAGTTTTGTCCGGCACCGGGCGGTGTGAGGCTGAAGGCGTTGCGCTCGCCCAGCTGGGTGATTTTTTCGGTCACACGCTTGCGATCAATCGCCAGCGAGAAGGCCAGTCGGATCTTCGGATTGTCAAACGGCGCGCGGTTGACGTTGAAGCGGGTGAAGTAGCTGCCGAGAAAGGGCCCCGTGTGGAAGTAGGACTGCTGCTTGAGTTTGACGGTCAGCGAGGTGGGCACCATGCCCTTGTCCATGATGAGATCCGCCTGGCCCGTGAGGAAGTAATTGATCGCCGTGTTCGGCTCCGAGATGGGCAGGATTTCGATGCTCTTCATCGGCACATTGGCGGCGTCCCAGTAGCGCTCGTTGCGGCGCAGCACGATGCGGTCGTCCAGCAGCCAGTCTTCCAGCGTGTAGGAGCCGTTGCCGATCAGCGATCCCGGTTTGATCCACGCCGTGCCGTGCTTTTCAATGACGCGCTGCGGCACCGGATAGAACGCGGTGAAAGCACAGAGGTCGATGAAGTAAGGCGTGGGGTTTTCGAGTTCGACGCGCAGTGTGCGGTCATCCAGCGCCGTGACTCCCACCTGCGTGAAGTCCTTGAGCGTCCCTTCGTGGTACGCACGGGCGTTTTTGATGACGTAAAGCTGGCTGGCGTAGTCGGCGCCGAACTCGGGCGTCAGCACGCGCTTCCACGAATAGAGGAAGTCCTGCGTGGTGAGCGGTGCACCATCGCTCCACGTCGTATTCGGGCGCAGATGAAAGGTGTAGGTCTTGCGATCCGGCGTCATCTCCCAGCGTTCGGCCATGCCGGGCTGCGGCTTCCCCGTCTCATCAATGCGGCAGAGACCTTCAAACAAGGCGGAGGCAATGCGCATGCCAACCTGATCGGTCACGACGTGCGGATCAATGCTCTCCGGCTCGGCGCCGTTGATAAAGACGAGATCTGCACGCGGCCGCGACTTGCCGCAGGCGGCGAGGGTGAGCAGAAGTGCGGCGGCAAGGGCGAAACGAATCACGCGAAAAGCTAGCACAGGGTGAAGGTGGTCCGCAGTGGAAAGATCAGTGGATGAGGCGAGCGCTATTTAATATCTTTTGAAAGGAAGGGCGATGTATTTGAGCTGTGTCTGAGCTCGCAGCGCGGCAATGCTCCATGCCGACATAATCACAGACCCCACTCCCATGATAGGAAGAATAAGAACCACAAGCCATCCCCACAATCCGCCACCCACCTGACTCGAGTAGATTCTCAGGGTTGAGTCTTGCGGGGTACCAATCACGAATTCATCGGGATCGGTTGGTGATATGAGAACAGCATAACGTTTTCCAAGTTCGAGCCCGATGTTAAGCAACTCTTTTTCAAAACGGTGCCCGTTCAGTTCCAACAGGTAGCGATGATAATTGCCAGCTTTGCCTCCATACCGCACGCCTTTTAATTCGAGTGCGATGGCTATGGCAGGTGTGCCCTTATTTTTGATGGAGTGGGCATCAATAACCCCATGCAGCCACAGCCAGTTCATAAACACCGATGAGATTGCGAATATGAAAATGAGAAGAATTTGGTCGGAACGGGCTTTTGGCATAAAGAACGCGGCAGCAGAGGCAACCGAATGACGTGAAAAGCTAACACACAGTGCACACGCACCGCATTACAATCCTTGCATCCGTCTGCAATGATTTGCCTGCACGCAGCGTTCCCAACGCCCAGCTTTTTTCCAGCCCATGCGCATCCTCTGCCTTCTCACCCTCCTTGCCGTCTCCGCCCGTGCGGAATTGAAACTCCCCGCCATCATTGGCGACAACATGGTGCTGCAGCAGAAGCAGGCGAATCCCGTCTGGGGCTGGGACGCCCCTGGCACCGAGGTCACCGTGACCTTTGCCGGCCAAACCAAGACCGCCAAGACTGGCGCGGATGGCAAATGGACCGTGAAGCTGGATGCAGTGCCGGCGAATGCAAAGCCAGCGACGATAACCATCAAGGGCAGCAGCACCAAGGAGCTGAAAAACGTGCTCGTGGGTGAGGTGTGGATCTGCTCCGGCCAGTCCAACATGGGGTTCAATCTTTCCAGCGTCTGGGATGCGGACCTCGACATCGCGCAGGCGAAGTTCCCGCAGATCCGCCTCATTTCCGTGCCGCAGGTCGGTACGCAGGAGATCCAGGACGACTTCAAAGGCCAGTGGGAAGAATGCTCCCCGACCAATGCCGGCCAGTTCACCGCCGTGGGCTATCACTTCGGCCGCGTGCTGCATGAGATGCTCGGCGTGCCTGTCGGTCTCATTGACAATGCCTGGGGCGGCAGCGCCTGCGAAGCCTGGGTGAAACGTGATGTGCTGGAAAAAGACCCTCGCTTTGCCTCCATCATCGCCCGCTGGAAACAGACGGAGTCCACCTTCACGAAGGAAGCCTTCGACAAGCAGGTGGCCGATCACAAAGCCAAAGTGGATGCCTGGGCCAAAGCCCGCACAGAAGCCGCCAAAGCCAAGACATTGTTCACAGTCCAGCCACCACGCGCGCCGCAGAATCCCATGACCGGCCAGCATCGCCCGGGCAATCTCTATGCAGGCGTGCTGCACCCGACGATTGGCTACGGCATCAAAGGAGTCATCTGGTACCAGGGCGAATCCAACGCCAGCCGCGCGAAGGAATACGGTGAGCTGTTTCCCTTCATGATCGAGCATTGGCGCAAAGAATGGCAGCAGGGAGATTTCCCCTTCTACTGGGTGCAGCTGGCCGACTTCAAGCCCTACCAGACTGAGCCGGTGGAAAGCGACTGGGCAGAGCTGCGCGAAGCCCAGACTCGCACGATGAGCAAGCTGCCCAAAACCGGCCAGTGCGTCATCACCGACCTCGGTGAAGCAAACGACATCCATCCGAAAAACAAGCGCGACGTGGCCGAGCGCCTCGCCCGCTGGGCTCTGGTGAACGATTACGGCCAGAAGCTGCCCTACCGCAGCCCTGAGATCAAAGATGCGAAGTTTGACGGTGGCAAAGCGCTGCTGACTTTTGACTTCGCTCCGCAGGGCCTGCGTACGATCGACACGGATGAGGTCAAAGGCTTCATGATCTGCGGTGAGGACAAGAAGTGGGTCTGGGCCAAGGCCAGCATCATCGGTGGCTCGAAGAAAGGCACCAACCAGATCGAAGTGAGCGCCGAGGGCACCACCAAACCCGTGGCCGTGCGCTACGCCTGGGCAGACAATCCGGTCTGCAATGTCTTTTCCGCCGAAGGCCTGCCCGTGACGCCGTTCCGCACGGATGACTTCCCGATGATCACCGACCCTTCCAATCCGAACAACGCCGAGGCCCAGAACGCCAAGCGCGTGGAAGACCTCAAGAAGCTCAACGAAGCGAAGAAAAAGGCCGCGAAGAAGTAAGCGCCCGCCTGCATGGCGATTATTTCATCAGCAAACTTGTGTTAGAAGCGGCGGGCCGCGTATGTTTGTGACTTCACGTCACCCGCATGAACACCCGACCGCTTCTGTCTCTTTTCGCCCTGGCTCTGCTTCCTTCAGCCCTCTGCGCGCAACCCGCCCCGGCACCGTCCCCGGCGACTCAGGCCATCGACGTCAAATCAGGGGCATGGGAAGGCATCGTTAACATCGATGTTTCAGTGCTGGTTCCCGACTACCGTGAGCCGTGGAACGCCGGCCAGCCCAGCGGCGGCAGCGGCACCGGATTCCTCATTGGCAAAAACCGTTTTCTGACCAATGCGCACGTCGTCAGCAATGCCACGCGCATTCTGATCCGCACCACCAATGATCCCGAGCCGCATCCGGCCAGAATCGTTCACATCGCGCATGACTGTGACCTCGCCTTGATCGAAGCCGAGGACAGCAGCCACTTTGAAAAGCTCAAGCCGCTCGACTTCGGCGGCATTCCGCAGCTCAACACCGAGGTGATCGCCATCGGCTATCCCATCGGCGGTGACCGCATCTCCGTGACACGCGGCGTGGTTTCACGCATCGACTTCCGCCCTTACAGCCATACCAGCGTGGACTCCCATCTCGCGATTCAGGTGGATGCCGCCATCAATCCCGGCAACTCCGGCGGTCCGGTGATGCAGGAGGGCAAAGTCGTCGGTGTGGCCTTTCAGGGCTTCAGCGGCCGCGTGGCGCAAAACGTCGGCTACATGATCCCGGTGCCGGTGATCAAGCGCTTCCTCAAGGACATCGAAGACGGTCGCTACGATCACTATGTGGACCTCGCCGCCAGTGATTTCCCCATTGAAAATCCAGCCCAGGCCAAGGCGCTCGGCACCAGCAGCGATGGTGTCGGCGTGATGGTGGGAGATGTCGAGCCTCAGGGCAGCGTGGGCGATCTGCTGAAAATTGGTGACGTCATTTTGAGCATTGATGACAATCCGGTGATGAACAACGGCCTCGTGCGCTTCGAAGGCGAGCTAATGGACATGAATGAAATCGTCGAGCGCAAGTTCGCCGGCGACACCATCAAGCTAAAGTACATGCGCGATGGCAAAAAGCTGGAGTCTACGGTGACTTTGAAACGCTTTGATCCCTATGTCCGCCTCGGCGCTCAGTACAACCAGCGCCCGCGCTACATCGTCAATGCCGGACTCGTGTTTCAGCCACTGGACCGCAACCTGATGGATGCCCATCAAATGCGCGACGACACGGTGAACTACGTCTTCGACAACTTCCTGACCGACAAGCTCTACGTGGAGCGTCCTGAGCCCGTCGTGCTGACGAATGTTCTGCCGGATGAAGTGAACACCTGGATCACTCCGTATGCCCACAGCATCGTGGATGAAATCAACGGCCTGAAAATCAAAACACTCAAGGATGTGGAGACTGCCCTGGCCAAAAAGGACAAGCCGTTCATCGAGATCATTCTGCTGGAAAAAAACCGCCCGCTGGTGCTCAAGCGTGAACTCGCCGAGGCCGCCCACAAACGCATCATGGAGACCTACAACATTCTGGAAGACTCCTATCTTGGCGACGAATAGCCGCGTGATCCGACTTAGAACCTTTCAGCCTAGACGCATCCATGAAGCTCTCCCCGATTTTCCTTTTTCTCGCACTCGGTGCCGCCACTTTGTCGGCTCAGACACCCGAGACAGAAGCCCCCAAAAAGAAGCGCGCCCCCGCAGTAGCAGAGGCGGGCTCTGCTCCGCAGCAGGTCGTGCAAAACAACTCACTCGTGAGGGTGAACGCCACCTCCCAGCCCTACAGCCTGCACCTGCCCTGGCAGAAGGAATCACCTTCGAGCCGGCGTGGACTTGGTGTCGTGCTTGCTGGCAACCGCGTGCTCGTCACCGGACAGATGGTGGCGGACGCCACTTACGTCGAGCTCGAACTGCCGGAGAAAGGCCAGAAAATTTCAGCCAAGGTTGTGGCGGTGGATTACGAAGCCAATCTGGCCCTGCTGGAATCAGCGCCCTCCGACAAGCAAAAGGCGTTCTTTGCCGGTCTCAAACCCATGGCGGTGGACAGCAGCACGCGCATTGATGACAAGGTGGACATTCTGCAGACCGGCCGCGTCGGTGAGCTGATCAAAAGTGAGCTGAGAATCAGCAAGGTGATGACCCGTCGCTACAATGTCGAAGGCTCCGGCTTCCTTGTCTATGAGGCCAACAACATCGTTCGCAGCGAGGCCAACAGCTTCACCCTTCCTGTGGTGAAAAGCGGCAAGCTCGTCGGACTGCTGCTGAGCTACGACTCCAAGAACCAGGTCACCACCATTCTGCCTGCGCCGATCATCGAGCACTTTCTCAAAGATGTGGCGGACGGCAGCTATGAAGGCTTCCCCAGCCTCGGCATGGAACTCCAGACCACGTTGGACGAGCAGTTTCGCGATTTCCTCGGACTCAAGGCCGATGCCCCGGGCGTGCTCATCAGCCTGGTCATGAAGGGCGGCTCGGCTGAAAAGGCCGGCATGAAGAAGGGCGATATCCTGGTGGCCATCAATGGGTTCGTCATTGATTCACGCGGAGACTACAAGGACCCGCAGTTCGGCGCCCTCAGCTCCAGCCATCTGGTGCGCGGCCGTGCCTATGTGGGTGACAAGGTCGAGATCCAAGTGATTCGCGAAGGCAAGGAAGTCACGCTCAAGGGAGAGCTCACCCGCCGCAAGCCGGATGACTTTCTCGTCCTGCCCTACCTGTTCGACAAAGGCCCGCGCTACGTGCTGATGGGCGGGCTGCTGTTTCAGGAGCTGTCACATCCGTATCTGGACGCCTTTGGCGAAGAGCAGCGCGGGGGTGCCATTCTGCGCCTCTCTCGCGTCGCCTCCCATCCTGACAAGTATGAGGAGGAAGGCCGCAAAAAGCTCGTCTTCCTCAGCCTCGTACTGCCCACTCCAAGCGCCCAGGGCTATGACAAACTCGGCGGACAGGTGGTCAACAAGGTGAACGGCAAGGCCATTAAAGATCTCAATGATCTCAATGACGCCTTCAAGAGCGTGAAGGACACCACGCATGTCATCGAGCTCAATGACTTCCCGCACATCCTCTACCTCGACACCACCAATGCAGCCAATGACAACAAGCGCCTGCTCGGCGGTGCGTACCGCATCGGCAGCCTGATGCGGCTGGAGTGAGGGTTACTTCACCGCGCCGATCAGTGTCTGCAGCCGCGACACCTGTGCCTTCAGCAGTGTGATCTCCGCCTCCATCTTCGCACGCCAGTCAGCATCGGATGAGTCTTCCACCATCGGCGCCGCCGGTGCATGGGCGGAGAGTGTCGCAGCAGCTGCGCCTGCCACCTCACCACAGAGCAGATGCATGAACTGCGCCACGCGCTGCCCCGGGCCTGCGGGAATGCACTGCACCAGCGGGCCTTCGTTGTAGCCGATCAGTTCGGCCAGCGCGTTCTCCACGCTGGGCATGTCCGGGAATTCAAACAAGCGTTCGGTGCGCTGGCGCAGCTCGCCAGCAGTCTGTGATCCACGCAGCATCAGCATGCACAGCAGCGCCATGTGGGGGCGGTCCAGACCTTGCAGCTTGCCCTTCAAGTTGTGCCGGTACTTCAGGGTGCGGCCACCCACGATGTTCACTTCAAAAACATAGCCGTGGGTTTTCATCGACTCCAGCGCCCGCAGCACAGTGCGTTCATCATAGCGTACGATGGGGTCACGGTTCGTGGTCTGATTGCAGGCGGTGACCAGCGCGTTCAGCGTCATCGGATAATAATCCGGCAGCGTGATTTCTTTTTCGATCAAACAACCCATCACCCGGGCGGCTTCGGGCGTGAGCGTGAACAGGATGGCGGAGGTGACGGATTCGGCGGACATGTGAAAATGGCTTGGGAAAAGCAGTCAACATCCACGGCTGCAGGCTGCGTTCAACATCCGGTCGGGGTTGGTTTTCAAGGAATGTGAATATATTTCTGAATACATCCCGATGAGCAGCGTCGAACTCTATGTCATGAAAACGAAACTTGTCCTCCTGTGCGGCGCAGTCTTCGCTGCTCTATCACTCTCCTCTTGCGATATGTACGGGTATCCCGGCTATGGCTACGGAGGGTACGGTGGTGGCTATGGCGGCTATGGCCGCAGCTACTACAACAATAACTACTATTCGAGCCCCCTGCTCGGTTTGGGTGGCCTCGGTGGTTACTATGGCGGCTATTCCAGACCCTATTCTTATAGCAATTACAATCGTAGCTACTACTCCAGCCCATTCCGCTCCTTCGGTAGCTTCGGCAACATTGGGAATGTGGGATACAACAGAGGTAGCTACAGCTCTCCGTTCTTGGGTAGCAGCGGTCTGTCGTCCTTGGGGCGTGGCTTCGGCGGCTCCTCATTCGGCAATCACAGTTTTGCCAGCCATAACATTGGCGGCTCTCCCTTCACCGGCCATACCATGCATCGTGGCTCTCCTGGCGGCTTAGGTGGTGGTCATAGCTTCGGTGGCAGCAGCAGCCACAGCTTTGGTAGTAGTGGTCGCAGCTTCGGCGGTGGCGGTCATATGGGCGGCCATCATCATTGATCCGGCTTAGCCATTCCAGCTTCTCTCACACAGCGTCCAAGGTTTCTTGGGCGCTGTTTTTTATCCGCGCTGCTGGTTCGCGCATATAGCGTTTTACAAAACGGATTTTCGGAAAGCGAGCGTGGAGACGCTCGACGGCGGCTTGAGGACAAGCCGCCCTCGCGCCGGGCGCTCGCATGCACAGCGCAGGTAGGGCTGACCGTCCTCAACCAGCCGCCGTCGACGTGTCCTTCGTAGCTCGACGCAGGAGAGCGAAGAAGGAAGCCCATGACCTTCGAGCAAGAAACAGCTGGCTAACAGGAAATGAGTTTTGCGAACCGCAATAGCGGTCGAATCCCGACACAAGAAAACCATGCAGCATTTAAAGACTGCCGTGAACGAACTCAGCGCACCACTTGGTCCAGCGAAAGCATCTGCCACTCACCCTCCGCAAGATCACCGAGTACATACGGGCCGAAGCGTTCGCGGTGCAGATTTTCCACATGCCAGCCCTGGCTGGCAAACATGCGGCGCACTTGATGGTAGCGGCCTTCCGTGATGGTGAGACGCGCGCTTTGGCTGGAAACGATTTCCAATTTCGCAGGCAGGCAGGGTTTCTCCTCACTGCGGAGCATGAGATCGCCTTTGGCAAAGGTGTCGATGAGCGAAGCATCGAGTTCACGATCCACTTCCACGAGATACGTCTTCTCGATGTCTGATTTTGGCGAGGTGTAGCGATGCACAAGGCTGCCGATGTCCGTCACCAGCAGCAGCCCGCTCGTGTCTTTGTCGAGACGTCCCACACTCGTCACCGCCGGATTGCGCTCCGGCCAGTGGGAGGGCAGCAGCTCATAGATGTTCTGCCCTTCCTCCTCGCTGTGCGTGCATGAGTAACCCACCGGCTTGTGCAGCATGGCCAGCAAGCCGTCGGGCGCTTCGAGCGGTTCGTCATCCACCGTGATCAGCGCGGAATCCACGCGTTGATCTGAACGCTTCACCACCACACCGCCCAGCTTCACCCGGCCCTCTTTGACAAAGGCCATCGCCTCCCGGCGTGAACAGTAACCTAGGGCAGAGAGCAGTTGATCGAGGCGGCGCATTTAGGATGGGTACAAAGTGGGGCGAAGGGTCGGTGCTCAGGGCGGGATGTCATGCGGTAAGTGTGGGGGATTGCCTCTGGGTATTGTAGTCCCGGCTTTAGCCGGTTCCGGGCGAATGTTCCAG
>CALRWM010000023.1:0-82931 GCA_943371875.1 Prosthecobacter debontii
AGCGCCATGCCGCCAAAGGGCGTCACCGGCTTGTCAGAGTATTCAATGGGCAGGTTCACCATCACGGTGAGTGTGCCACATGCGTCAATCCCCTGATGGTTCAACCTTTTGCGCCTTCCGCTCCGCCTCTATTGCATGCTCCGGGTTCATGCGGGGTCACAGCCAGGAGCCTTCCAGACACTGAAGATTTCAGTGGGATGAAGTGTGCGCTTGATCAGCAGCAGCATGTTTGCAAAATAGGCCATCATGAACCAACCCCAACGCGAAGCCCTGTTCGACATTCTCAGTCTCTCCATCTATGCCGACGCGCACATCTCACTGACCGAAGATCGTCTGCTGGAGTCCGCCTTTGTCGCTGAAGGCTGGGATTCGGAGTACCCAAAGAGCCTCTTCATCGAAGAGTCCCTGGCCCGTGCCCGTGAGGCGGCCGAGAGCGACGACGCCATGTTCGATTACATCAACGAGAAGGCGCAGGCCTTCACCACCAAGACCGCGCAAAAGGAAGTGCTCGGCGTGGTCAAAAACATCCTCAAAAGCGACGGCGAAACCCACGAGGAAAACGAGTTCTACAATCTGCTCGTTCAGGCCCTGCCGAAGGCAAAGTAGTTCCCGAGACCGCTCTTGTAGAGCATAAGGATAAAGCGCTGCGGCCAGCACAGCCGGGCGCTAGCTTACGTTGGAAGACAGTCAGCGGTCCCGGTCTGCTGCAGTGGTTGGCTCGGCGCTCAAGTCCAGGCTCCAGTGCGGCGGGTAGCTGGTCTTCGGAAAGATCTGCCGGGCTTCCTGCAACATCTCCAGCCAGTCGGCGCGCTCGTATCGATCAGACAAGTGGAACAGCACCAGCTCCTCGACCTGAGCCCGTTGCGCCAGGGTCGCAGCAAGGACGGTGGTCATGTGGAAGTTTTTCCTGGCCAGCTCCATGTCCGCGTGACGATACTGCCCTTCGCAGATCATCACCCGGCAGCCACGCAAGGCGTCGGTCAAGCGACCCATCGCCGCTTCATCCAGCATGAAATCGGTCAGATAGGCGATCGAGTCCCCTGGCGTCTCGACGATCAACCGCTCCCGGAGCTCGGCCATCGAGTGCGTGGCACCGTCGATGACCACCACCTCGGCGCTGCTCGATGACTCCTTCAACTGCTTCAGCCAAGGCCCCGGCCGCAAGCCCAAGGACGGCAGCCGGGAGGTGTCGATGTTCCGCCGCGCCTTCTCGCGGACGATGTAGGCCAGCGTGGGGGTCCGGTGGTCCATCGTGACAGCATCCACGGTGCATCCAGCACCCTCCCAGATGGTCCGGACATACGGCTGCGCCCCTTCGTCATGCGCGACCGCGAAGGCCTCACGCAGCTCCAAACGGGCCGTGCGGATCTGATGGGGATGGATGTCGGAGATACGCAAGGTCGCCGACATCTCCTCATGCAGGTTCCACAAGAACCCTTGGCAGCGGTGTTGCAGAATACGGATGGTTTCCGGCGGCCCCCAGATCCGGTTTGGCTTGGTCTGACGGTTGAAGGTGCAGCGGAAGAACGAGTCAAATCCTCCCACATGATCCATATGCAGGTGCGAAAAGAAGAGATGATCAATGGCCTGAATGTCGGCAAATGGCAGTTCCGAAACGCACCCTTCGCCGCAATCGAGCAGGAGGTGTTCGACGGCCTGGCCGCTATCCACCTGTACCAGCAGAGCGTTATCCCTGCCAGCTGTCCCCAGAATACGGTGCGAGATGCTCATCGGCATTGCTACCGTTCGGGTGCCGAGCGTCAAGGATCAGGCATCAGCAGAACGGCGCTTGCCTTTATCCAGGGGTTCAACTGCTGGTTACATCATGCCCTGCATCGGCACGATCATTGGACGCGCTCGCCGAGGTGCTTCTTGAAGAAAGCCGCGGCGATGTCCACCGTCTCCGCGCACCACGGATCGCTCATCCAGAACGGATGCGGCGCGTCCTTGAGCGTATGCGCGGCGGTTTCAATGCCTAGCGCCTTCAGCTTCTCCATCATCTCCGCACGGCCCACTTTGAGCGTGTCTTTTTCACCTTCGATGAAAATGGTCGGCGGCACCCCGGCGCGCACGTGATTGATGGGTGAGGCCTCTTTGTAAATCTCCGGCTTTTCCAGCGCATTGCCGCCAAAGAAGAGGATCGCGCTCTCGTTCTTTTGGAAAGAGTTGGAGTCCACAAGGTTCTGCGTTGCCGCCATTACGATGCAGGCTTTGACGCCGCTGGATTGATCCTTGAACGGACTTTCGCCTTCAAACTCGGGCAGACCCGTCGTCATCGCCGTCAAGCCGGAGAGATGCCCGCCGGCGGAGCCGCCCATGCAGCCGATGCGTTCAGGGTCAATTTTGAGCTCCTTGGCATGCGCCCGCAGGCAGCGCAGCGCGGCTTTGCAGTCATGCAGCGCCGCCGGGTATTTCGCTTCGGTGGAGAGTCGGTAGCTCACCAGCGCGGTCACGAAGCCGCGTTGCGCCAGGCGCTCCATCATCGGCTTGTCAGCCTCCACCTGCCGGGCCTTCCAGCCCCCGCCATGAATGTCCAGAATGCAGGGCCATGTTCCCGCCGCATCAGGCACATAAACATACAGCTCCACGGTGTGCTCAGGATACTTGGCGACTTCGATCGTCTTCAGCGTGAATCCGGCTGGAGTCTGCGGCGTGAGCTTTTTCCACTTCGGGCCGTTGGCACTGGCCTTCGCCGCCGGTTTGGGGTCGGCAGCGTGCAGGGCGTTCAGTGTCAGAGTAAGGGCAAGGCAGAGGGAGAAACGAAAATGCATGGGCATGCATAACGCCCGCAGAGCCTTGGGTCCTAGCGTTATTTCTTCGCTTTCGGCACCTCGCCTTTTTCCGGTGAAGGACGTTCGGAGGCTTTGCGCAGAGCTTTCTTTTTCGGAGCCGGCGCACCGGGGTCAAAAGACTCTCCACCGACCACCTGCGCGCCGCCCTGGGTCATCACCAGGGAAGGTCGGTTGCCTTCCGGATCTTTGTAGTACGTGCGCTGGTGCACCTTGCCATCCGGGTTCACCACCACGTGGCAGAAAACGTGCGGCATCGCCAGGAACAAGATGTGCAGCTTGTTATGTACATCGATGCTGATCTGCGGCTGCACCGCCATCATCGCAGGCCCCAGCAGGAACGTGGCGATGTAGGCCCCGCTGCGGTCATCCGTGATGCGGCAGTATAGCTGCAAGTCATCGAGCTCGCGAAACAGGATGACCTGGTAGCGGCGCTGACGCCCGGCGCCATCGAAGCCTTGCGGCACGCCAAACGGCTGGTCAAACATGTTCGGCTTGGAGTCCGTGATGGTCATGCGCAGTTTATTGGACATGAAGTACTGCCCGGAGATGGGGTGCAGCACGTTCGCCAGAATGGTGAAGGTCCCGAGACTGGAGGTGGAATAGCCGCCGGAAATTTCCACCGTGTGCTTCGTCGTGCCGCCTGCAGGCAGAGTGATGGGCTCCTCGGAACCGATGCCCACAGGAGCCAGCCGCTGCCCGGTGGACTGGGTGATCTCAAACTGCAGCCAGTCAGGTGCGCCATGGCCTCCCACGATCACATCCGCACCGGAACGGTTGGTGACACTCACCACGGCCACCACCGGCTCGCCCGTGAGGAACTGATTTTTCAGCAGGGTCAAATTCGTGACATATTGGGCACGGGCCTGGCCGCAGCACAGGCAGAGGATCAAGAGAAGGAGGATGCGGTTCATAAGCTTCAAGATTTCGGTTTGGCTGGAGGAGCGTTGCTGGCAGCGGGGGCTGTGCTGCTGGCGGTGCGGAAGCCGCGCGCGAGTGTAGCCTCGTTCGCGGATTCAGGAAAGCGTCTGTCGGTGAGCAACTGGTCGTTGCTCTTCAGGCCAAAGTGTCCGCCACGCACCACAGGCACCTTGATGTCGATGTAATCCGGGTGCGAGGGCCATTCCCCAGACTGCGTCTCGCCCGCAGTCCATTCACTGACGTTGCCGGCCATGTCACACACACCGTAGGGGCTGACGTCTTGCGTGACGCGTGTGATCGGCGCCCAGAGATTGTACCCGTCGATCTTGCCACCTTTGCCTTTCGGCGAAGCATCGTAATCATCGCCCAGATTGGCTGCTTTGTTGTTGGGCTTGTTGCCCCACGGGTAGATCAGGCCGCGTTCACCACGGGCTGCTTTTTCCCATTCCTGCTCCGTAGGCAGGCGCTGGCCGTTCCATTTGGCAAAGGCATACGCATCCCACCAGTCCACCTGGGAGACCGGTGTGTTGAGCGTGATGCTCTCACCGTTGAAGGTGGTGCCCGCTTTGGCAGCCGCATAATACTGGCCCCACTTCACAGGCTCATGGCTCGTTTTGGTCTTCGGTTGCAGGGAATGATCAAAGGCTGCCGTCGGCGTTTTTTTCAGAGCCTTCAGAAAGTCCGCATACTGGCCGATGGTCACTTCATTTTTGCTGATCCAAAATTCCGGCAGATTGATGTGATCGTTCTTTTGATAAGTGAAAGTGCCGGCAGGGATCTTCACCATCTCGATGGGAAGCGCTGAGGCATTGGCAGTTGGCAGAGTGTTGTTGCCGTTCATCAAGGCACCAAGTCCTGCAACGACGGCCAGAATGAAGACGATCATCACCCAGACCCACCAGGGTTTGTTGCCGTTGACGTTTACAGGCAGGGTCTCCGCCTCGATCTTGCGCACGATGCTGCGCTCACGCATGTCGTCACGCACATCATCGAGCGCGTTCAGCAGTCCGTTCCAGTCGTGGTTGGCGTCAGCCAGCGATTGCAGCAGTCCACGGGATTTGCCTTCTGCGGCGATGGGGCGCATCAGGTCCAGAAAAGCCTTCACATCCGCCTGCGGATCACGCTTTTTGGCCACGGACGGGCGGAAGAAATTCACGATGCTCGCCTGATGGTCCGCATCAATGTAGATGTCCCTCGGCGAAATGCTGCGATGATGGTAACCACGCTCCGTGGCAAACTGCATCGCCTCCGCCACTCCGAACAAAACCTCCGCAAGGCGGCGCTCGGTCAGCATTTCATCCGTCAGCTCGATCTCCGACAAACTGCGGCCGCGTGGCAGTTCGCGGGTGTAAAACAACCAGCCGTTCGTCTCACCCGCCTCATACAGCGGGGCGATGCGCGGGTGCATCAGCGAGGCCTTCACTCGTTCACGTTCCTTGAACTTCGCCACCACGTCCGGCTGCTTCAGAAACTCCGGCTTCAGCAGCACCAGCGCCACCGGCCTTTGTACCGTGATTTGCAGCGCGCGGTACGTTTCAGACTCCCTTTCAATGTAGAGCCGCTCCAGCACCTGATAGTTCCCCAGCACGGTGCCAGGCACCATGACCGGTGGCGGTTCGTTGGACTCCACCGGCAGCGTCAGCAGCGCCCGCACGCAATCCAGCAGTTTCTCCGGCGTGTACGGTGCATCCTTGATCACCAGGCCGTCGGCGATCTGGTCTTCAAATCCAGTCAGGTCATAGCGCGTGCTGAAGAGCACCCGCGTTTGCGGAAAGCGGGCGCGCACCGTGTCGCGCAGCGCAAAGCCGGTTTCCTGCGTTTCAAATATCGCCTCGGTCACCAGAATATCGAGTGAGTCGGCTTTCGCCACCCACGCAGCCGCCAGGGACGGGCTGGCAAAATCAACCACGGTGTACCCAGGGAGGTTGTCCCTGAGCCAGATGGTTCGGTTGCCGCGCAGCGCGGCGTTGGAATCGACAAACAAAAGAGTCATGCGGGCATGTCAGTGGCGATCATTTTCCCATCGGCGGGAGCAGCGGATTCACACCCGCAGGAGCAGCGCCGGGTGTGGATCCGAACTCCAGGAGATCGCGGGGCTCGGCAGCCACATCCTGGAGTTTGTTGTTGTAGTAGAGCCGGAGCATGTACCCGTAGTACGAACGGCGTCCATGCTGCTGGATTTCGGCGGCGGAAAGTGCAGGCAGGTGATAAACAACATCCAGCAGCTCCTCGCCGGTGCCGTTCCAGTCCACCGGGGCGGTCTGCCAGGCATCAACCGGTTCAGGGGCGATGGTCAGCGCCACTCGTTCGTTGTTCACGCGGTCAAAAAAGAACACCTCAAGATTCAGCTCCTGCGAATTGATCGGACGGTTGCCCGCACGAGAGATGGGAACATGCAGCACGTAGCGTTCGCCGGTGGGGACCGAGAAATCACGGGTGGCCCGGCAGGCGCCGAGGCGCAGAAACTTTTCGCCGTCCGCACCGGAGGGAGCCGAAAGCGCGGGTGCTGCCACCCCCGCCGAACCCGCGCCCAGCCGGCGTGAGGCAAGTTCAAAATAACTGCTCGCCTTCGTGGCTCCGAGAAGCTGAATGCGCCGCCACGCGTCTGTCGCCTTGGCCGTGATCCCCATCTGTTCGTAGGTCTGCGCCATCTCCGCAATGATTGCCGGATGATCAGGCGTCAGTTCATCCGCTTTGCGCAGCAGTTCCAAAGTTCCCTGCATGTCACTCAGACCACGGAGCTCCTGGGCCGCCGTGATGACGTAGTTCACATCACGCAGCAGTGCCGTGGCGGCGTCTGGTTTGGAGTTGGGTCCAGGCGGTGCAGTCGTCTTAAACCCTGCAGCCTGTGTGCCAGACGCTGACGGAGGTGCGAAATCCTGTGGAGTCCCAGGCATGGCAGGAGCAGGTGCCGATGGTACAACCGGCGCTACGGAGACGGGCGGCGTCTGAGGAATGTACGAAGGGGCGGGCATGGGCGCCGCAGCTCCGATTTTGTCGAATGAGCCAATCGGTGGCGGAGCATTCGAAACGGGGGGCGCAGGAGCCGGTGCTGGCATGAACGACCCCGGCAGTGGTGGAGCAGTGGCGGCACTCGGTGGCAGAGCGATCTGGCCGATCTCCGGCACCATGCTGGGCGCAGGTGCAGTCAGAATCGGCGCGGCTGCCATGGGGCTCGGTCCCGACGCAGAAGAAGGGTGGGCTGTGAGAAGTTTGAAGGCCAGACTCATCTGCACCACCGCCAGTAAGCACAGCGTTCCCATCGCAACCGCTGAAGAACGATCACGCTCGGAAGATAGAATGGTGGATGGAGGAGTCACAAGTTGCTGAAAAAGACGCTCATGGTACGATTTGGGCCTCCTAGTGTCAATGTTTCAGGGTTCTTCGTTCAAAATGCCGGAAGGTCACACCCTGCCGTTGTTTTCTCATGCCATTGAAACGTCACCGCACTACCGGCCGTGTGCATTTTCCTTCACACCCGCCGAAATCGCGGCACAACTGTGCCATCGCGAGGGCTTGGTGTGGATGGATTCGTCTCTGGCGGCACCCGGCGCGGTCTCCGTTCTTACCGCCGAGCCCGTCGCCGTGTTGCGGGGCCACATCGACCGGGACTGGGAAAAAGTACGCACCGCACTGCGCATTCCCCGGGCTTCGGCAGGCGGTTTGTATGGCTGGGTCGGTTATGACGGCCATTTCGTCTTCGGCATCTACCCGCACGGCCTCGTTTATCATCATGACACCGCAAAATGGTTCGAGTTCGGCGATTTCAAATGGCAGCCCTCCACCCACCAGCCTCCCACCGCCGCCCCACGCCTTCATTTCACACCCGGCGTCAGCAGCGCAGACTTCATTCACAGTGTCGAGCGTGCCCAGCACTACATCGCCGCCGGAGACATCTACCAGGTGAACCTTTCCTACCCCTGGCGCGCCGCCTGGCCGCAGGGCGCCGATGCGCTGGCCCTCTATTTAAAACTCCGCGCCGTTTCCCCCGCGCCGCATGCCGCCTTCATGCAGCTGGCCGGCACCACCGTGCTGTCCGCCTCCCCCGAACTTTTCCTCCGCATGCAGTGCTCACGCATCGCCACACGGCCTATCAAAGGTACGCGCCCGCGCTTTGCCAACGATCCCGCCCGCGACACCGCCGCCGTGCGCGAGCTCACCACCTCGGCCAAAGAACGCGCCGAACTCCTCATGATCACCGACCTCGAACGCAACGACCTCGGCCAGGTCTGCGAATTCGGCAGCGTCGCCGTCCCAGAACTCTGGCGCGTGGAAAGCTTCGCCCAGGTGTTTCACCTCGTCTCCACCGTCACCGGCATCCTGCGCCCGCATGTCGATCACGTCGACGCCTTCCGCGCCTGCTTCCCTGGCGGCAGCATCACCGGCGCACCCAAAAAACGCGCCAGCGAAATCATCACCGAACTCGAACCCCATGCCCGCGGCCTCTACACCGGCGCCATCGGCTGGTTCGGTTTCGATGGTCGCAGCCAGTGGAACATCGCCATCCGCACCGCCGTGCAAAAGGACAACCAAATCACCTTCCACGTCGGCTCCGGCATCGTCGCCGACTCCATCCCCCAGCACGAGTACGAAGAGACCCTGCACAAGGCAGCAGGCATCCTCGCAGCGGCAAATTGAAGCCCTGCTAGCATTGGTCTGAGCAATGGAAACTCAGCGCGCAATGGCGTCATTGTCCTTCATGGAAAAGAAATCCGGATGGCCGGGCTCGAGCTGTGCTTGAAATCGTTTGCCGTCTCGGAAAAAGCATTTCGCCTGGTCATCCCAAAGGAAGCCGCCTCCAGCAGCCGTCAGAATCTTCACAATATCCTCCTCTGTGACGTCCTTGTCCTCGCGCTTAAAAAGTTCCCAAACGGAGCGCCCGTTCTTGAACACGACCTGGATGGTGTAACCGTTCTTTCCATACTCACGTTGTTCCATTCCTGCGCGAGGTTGATGGACAGCGCCCGGCCCATACCGTTGGGCCACTTCATCGGCTGTCTTCCCCAGGCACCCGAATTGGGACACATCTTCAAGTGCCGTGACCGCCTCGACATTCAAGATCGAAAAGAAGTCGTCATGCCGCGGCTGCCTCAGCGCTTTCACCTTTCCCCCGTCGCTTAAATAGCATTTTTGATCCGCATGCCAGATGAATGGATGCCCCGGAGTAGCGGCGTCTTTCAGCAGGGCCTGGATGTCGCTCTCACTGATCTTCTTGGCATCCCGCTTGGTGAGCTCCCAGATGGATTTGTCATTGGCAAACACGACATACGTCGTCATTCCACCCTTCGGATACTCGCGCTGTTCCCAGCCGCCACGGGACCGGTAGGTCTTTCCCTTTCCCAACCGTCTCGCAATCTCCGTCTTGCTCTCGCCAAGGTGGGCAGTGGCCGGAGCTGTCAATGCAACGAAAATCAGCAGTATCCTGAAGACGCGATAAGTTTTCATCATAGTAGATTATTAGAGCAGGACGCCTGCGGGTTTAAAAGACCAAAAAAACTGGCAGGGCCTCAAGGACGAACAGCGGCTTCTTGATAAGCATTCACTTCCAAGGCGTATGTTCATCTCTCATGAAGCGCCTCACCTTTCTCGCCCTTGCCCTCGGCAGTCTTTTCGCCCCGTTGATCCACGCAGCCGATGACAGCCGGGTTTACGAACTGCGCATCTACACCTGCAACGAGGGGAAGCTTGACGCCCTCCTCGCCCGCTTCCGCGATCACACCTGCAAGCTCTTTGAAAAGCATGGCATGGGCAATGTCGGCTACTGGGTGCCGGTGGATAAGGAGAACGGCTCTGACACCACGCTGATCTATGTGCTTGAACACAAGAGCCGTGAAGCCGCCAAGGAAAGCTTCAAAGCCTTCGGTGCAGATCCCGCATGGCAGGCCGCCCGCAAGGCCAGTGAAGAGGGGGGCAAGATTCTCGCCAAAGCACCGGAGTCGATCTTCATGAAACCTACGGATTTTTCTCCGCCGCTGGCCATTGCCAAAGGCAGCAATCCACGTGTGTTCGAAATGCGCACCTACACCACGCCGGAAGGAAAGCTCGACGCCTTGCTCGCCCGCTTTCGCGATCACACCGTGAAGCTCTTCACCAAGCACGGCATGACCAACCTCGCCTACTGGACCCCTACTGATGCCGATAAAGGTGCCACTCATAAGCTGATCTACATCCTCGCTCACGACAGCAAGGAAGCCGGGCTCGCCTCCTTCACCGCCTTCCGTGCTGATCCAGTCTGGGTGAAAGCCAAAGCCGCCAGCGAGGAAGCCAACGGCGGTCCTCTGACCATCCAGCCCCAGGCCGAAGGCGTGAAGAGCATCTACATGAAGGCCACAGACTTCTCCCCCATCCAGTAAGCCCATGCGCACGCTCTGCCTCCTCCTCGCTACCTCCCTTCACGCCGCCACCCCCACCTTCGAGTGGGTCGCCGCAGGTGGCGGAGCCAAGAATGACAAAACCCGTGCGGTCACCTTTGACCGTGAAGGCAATGTCTTCCTCGCGGGTGAAGCAACCGATGACGGCACCTTTGGCGACCAAAAGCGCACCGGACTCGGCGGCATGGATTTCTTCCTCGCCAAAGTCTCCCCGGAGGGAAAGTTCCTCTGGGTGCGCAGTCTCGGCGGCAGCTTGGTGGACCGCGGCTACGGCGTCGCGACGGATGCGGCGGGCAATGCCTACGTCACCGGTCATTATCAAAGCACCGATGCCCAGGCCAACGGCCAGACACTGCCGAATGCGGGTGATTATGACATCTTCATTGCGAAATACGACACAAGCGGAACGCTGCTTTGGATCAAAACCGCCGGTGGAAAAGGCTACGATTATGGCCACGGAATCGTGGTCGATTCCAAGGGCGACATCGTCGTTACCGGTGCCATTGCAGGTGAAGCCAAGTTCGGCGATGTCACCGTCAACGCCGGCAGCACCACCCGCCCCATCTTCTGCGCCAAATATGACTCCGATGGCAAACTGAAGTGGGTGAAGGCAACTGGTGGCAAATTCTCCGGCAGCGGCCACGGCCTTGGTGTCGATGCCAATGACTCCATCTATATAGGAGGTAGCGGCGGCGGCACGGGCACGATGGATGCAGTGACCTTGGATGCCAAATCTCAAGCCGGCATTGTGCTGAAACTTACTTCCTCAGGCGAAGGCGTCTGGGCAGCCGCCATGCCTGGGGTGCCCAGTGCAGGCTTCCATGAAATCACCGTCGATGCCAAAGGTCGCACCTGGTGTGCAGGCATGTTCAAAGGCGTTCTCAATGGCGGCCCCGTGCACACCACCGGCGACAAGGACAACGATGGCGTGCTTGCGCACTACAGCCCCGAAGGCAAACTTGTTTGGAGCCATGTCCTTCAAGGTCCAGCCACCGACTACTGCCTCGGCGTCGCTACCGACAACACAGGACGCTGCTTCGTCACAGGCGAGTTTTCTGACACCGCCACCTTCGCCGCACAGACGCTCAAAACCCAAGGAGCCACCGACATTTTCACGGCTGCTTTTGATGCCCAAGGTGGCCTCGAATGGCTCGTCCAAACTGGCGGAATCAAGGGGGACAATGCCTATTGCATGGCCTGGCACCCCTCTGGCAGGCTAATTATTTCAGGGTCTTGTGTCGCACCTGCGACATTCGGCGGTCAGACTTTGTCATCGCCCGGCGGGGCGGAGGCTTACGGGGCAGTTCTCCGTTTAAAGTGACGTTGTGGCTCTAAATCAGGCCTTAGGGTCGTCTTAAGCTAGGTATTTGGCCTGTCCCGGCTACAAACCAGCGCGTTGACAGGGGTGTCGAACTCGTCACCATGCGCGCCCCTCGACCCGGGCCCCCCATCCGGAAGAGCGTGACCCAACAACCAACCGACAGATTGAATCCAACCACCCTCCTGTGCCTCGCTGCTATGTGCGTCTCCGCTGCCGCGGAAGAAGTTAAAAGCTCAACCACAACCCCAGCTGGCACTCCAGGCCAGGTCATTGCAGGCGTCAAGACAACCGCCTACACTCACGACGAAAGCGACCATATCGAATACGGTGCCCGCACCGCAGTCGGTACCCCGCTCAAGCATGGTCAGATCCGCAGCGCTGCTGCAGACTGGTCCATCTACCCGGTGGGCACAGTGTTCCAGATTCTGGGAGATCCCTCGATCTATGTCGTCGATGATTACGGTTCCGCCCTCGTGGGCACGAAGACCATTGATCTCTACAAGCCGACGTTCGGCATGATGAACAACTGGGGCACGCGCCGCGTGACCATCCGCGTCCTCAAGTGGGGCTCGTTTGTCCGCAGCCTCGCCATCTTGAAGCCACGGGCCTACAAAGCCTGGCACGTGCGCGAAATGGTCGCTCGGATCGAATCCCGTCCGGCTTAAGCCAGCACGCTTTCCGGGACACGAGCTACAATACGCCCTTCGGGATCACGCACGACGATTTTGCCGTGGATGATCTCGGGGGGATTGCTGATGCCCTTCACGTAGTCTGCAGCCAGATCCTTGCTGCAGCCAAGTGACTGGCGGATGCGGACGGCGAGTGTTTCAGGGTCAATGTCAGTCATGGTTATGCGACTTTAAGCCACCTTGGCGGCAAAGTCGTGGCAAGAATCATCGCACGGGCGGAAAAGACTGTGTATGTTTTTCGCTCGCCACTGCGGGGCATGCTTTTCTATGATCGGCCGAATTTCATGGAAACCCCGCTCTCGCCCCTCGACTTCGCCCGCCGTGCCCGCCGCCTTTATGCTGATCGAGAAGCCGTGGTCGATGGAGAGCACCGCTTTACCTACCGCGAGTTCTTTGAGCGCTGCGACCGCTGGTCGGCGGCTCTGCAACAACTCGGGGTGAAGCCTCGAGAGCGCGTGGCTACCATCGCGCCGAACACGCACTCTCATCTGGAGGCGTTTTATGCCATCCCGCAGATCGGGGCGGTCATTGTGCCGATTAATTTCCGCCTCACGGCCGCCGACTTCGCCTACATCCTGAAGCACAGCGGTGCCCGCGTGGTGTGTGTACATGCCGACTACCTAGACGCGGTGGATTCCATTCGCGATCAAGTGCCCGGTGTGGAGCATTTTTTGGCGCTCACGGGCAGCAAAGCTGGATGGACCGACTACGAGGCCACGCTGGCAGCCTCCGCGCCGGATTTCATCGCCGCCGAAATCTCCGAGACGGAGATGATCGCGCTGAATTATACCAGCGGCACCACGGCGAATCCGAAAGGCGTCATGGTTTCGCACCGCAATACGGCCTTCAACATCATGGGCCATCTGATGCACACCCATATCACCAGTGCGGACCGCTATCTGTGGGTGCTGCCTATGTTTCATGCGAATGGCTGGACTTTCGTCTGGACCGTCACCGCTGTGGGTGGTCGCCACGTCTGCCTGCCGAAGGCGGACCCACGGCTCATTTTCGAAGCGATCTCACGGGAGGGCGTCACGCTGCTGTGCGCTGCTCCGACCGTGCTCATTGGCATGGCCAATGCACCGGAAGTGCTTCGCAAGAACGCACCGCGCGGCGTTCGTGTCATCACTGCTGGCGCGCCACCTGCCGCCGCTACCATCGAGCGCATGGAAGGCGAGCTCGGCTGGGACATCACCCACGTGTATGGTCTCACGGAGGTTTCGCCCATCGTCACCATCAGTGAGACGCGCCCTGAGCATGCGCAGCTCACTCTCCAGGCTCGTGCTGTCATCAAGGCCCGGCAGGGGGTCGAATACCTTGCGAATGCCGAGGTCCGCGTGGTTGATGATGATGGACAGGAAGTCGCCAAAGACGGTGCGGCCATGGGTGAGATCATCATTCGCGGCAATGCCGTGATGAAGGGGTATTACAATGACCCCGCCGCTACCGCGAAAGCCATCCGCAATGGGTGGTTTTACAGTGGCGATGCCGCTGTTGTTCATCCTGATGGCTACATCGAAATCCGCGACCGCTGGAAGGACATCATCATCAGCGGCGGCGAAAACATTTCGTCTGTCGAGGTGGAGGGCGTGCTGCTGCGTCATCCTGCCGTGCAGGAATCTGCTGTTGTGGGACTGCCGCATGAAAAATGGGGGGAGACGCCGCAGGCATTTATTGTGCTTAAACCCGGCGCGGTCACGACGCCTGAAGAGCTGAGGCTGTTTTGCCGCGAGCATTTGGCCCACTTCAAAGTGCCGCATGGGTTTGAGTTTATTGCTGAGCTGCCCAAGACCGCGACGGGGAAGATTCAGAAGTATGTGCTGCGGGGCGGGCGGGCGAACATCGCCGCGCAGTAGCGGCGTGCACGGAGGATAGGTTTGCGGCCTGGGGGCGGATCGAGGCGTCTTGCCCTTGATTCAGAAACTAAGGCGAGACGCCCCAGGCCGTAGTCAGGCCAGAGGCCCGACCTCCTCATTGTCCTGCGAGCTTGCCGTCTTCCACATGCACGGTGCCGCCGCGTACTTCGAGCTTCTCGCGCGCTTGTTCCACCGGCACATGGCGTGGGGTGTTGGCGGCCGCTCCTTGGGGGCGTGCCCAGCGGATGCCGTTGGCGATGACTCGCTGCACGTCCGGCAGGTGGTAGATGGGATACACTTCGTGGCCGGGGCTGAAGTAGAAGATGCGGCCGCTGCCGCGCGTCCATGTGGCGCCGCTGCGCATCACCTCGCCGCCTTGGAACCAGGAGACGAAGATCAGTTCGTCCGGTGTGGGGATGCCGAAGGGTTCGCCATACATCTCCGATTGCTCGATCTCGATGCAGTCGCCGATGCCGGCGGCGATGGGGTGGCCTGGATTGATTTTCCAAACGCGCTCCCGCTCGCCCGCTTCGCGCCAGCACAGGGCACAGCTGGTGCCCATGAGGCGCTTGAAGACCTTGGAGAAATGGCCGGAGTGCAGGACGATGAGGCCCATTCCCGCAAGCACCCTTTCCTGGACGCGGGTGACGAGTTCATCGCTCACCTGATCATGCGCTGCATGGCCCCACCACAGCAGCACGTCGGTTTGATCCAGCACCACCGGGGGCAGACCCTGATCCGGTTCATCCAGCGTGGCGGTGTGCACGTTGAGGTCGCCATGCTTTGACAGCGCCTCCGCCAGCGCGCCGTGAATGCCGTTGGGATAAATGGCTGCCACGGTGGGATTTTGCCGTTCGTGGACAAATTCGTTCCAGATGGTGACGCGGATGAGGGGATTGTGCATGGATGATGACTCTGAAATTACGTCGGGTTACGGCTACTTCGCGAACTGAAAACTCAACGTCCTAGCTCCTTAGGACCTTCTTGCGAAGATGCATGATCGTGACTTTCCAATGTATCGCTTTCCATTGCCTCCTGATCGGTGGCCGGTTCCCGCCATGTGAATCTACCTCGTAAAGTGTAGCACAGACACGGAAAGCCGATGATCACCAGGCCGCACAAGGCATTCCATGGTGTTGCGCTGCTTCTTGGTCCTCCAATCTCGATTGGCTTTGGATGAATCAGCCACGTGTCCAGCAAATACCAAGAGTATGCGCTGAATACGGACAACATGACGAATCTCCCGGCCCACCAGAAACGTGGCCCGTTTAGCAATGCAAGAAAGAGGCAGGAGGCAATCAGGCTGCAGCCCAAAAACAAAAAGCCTGTTTGAAGATCATTTGCCGAGAATCGGACATAAGCCATGAGGGCCATGAACAGAGCCAAGCAAAGTGCAACGGGACCAAGGGTCCAAAATACAAACCGGCTTCCGCCAAGGAGAACGTCACCAAATTTCCCAGCTGGCTCGCCTTGTTTCATCGGCTTGTTTTAATGCTTCACCGAGCAGCCCGGGCCGACGGTTTGGAAGAAGTCGTTGCCCTTGTCATCGACGAGGATGAAGGCGGGGAAGTCTTCGACTTCGATCTTCCAGATGGCTTCCATGCCGAGTTCGGCGAACTCGACGACTTCGACCTTCTTGATGTTTTCCTTGGCCAGGATGGCGGCGGGGCCGCCGATGCTGCCGAGGTAGAAGCCGCCGTGTTTTTTGCAGGCGTCGGTGACCTGCTGGCCGCGGTTGCCTTTGGCGATCATGATCATGCTGCCGCCGTGGCTTTGGAAGAGATCGACGTAGCTGTCCATGCGGCCGGCGGTGGTGGGACCGAAGCTGCCGCTGGGCATGCCGGCGGGGGTTTTGGCCGGGCCGGCGTAGTAAACGGGGTGGTTCTTGAAGTAATCGGGCAGGGGCTTGCCGGAATCGATCAGTTCCTTGAGCTTCGCATGGGCGATGTCGCGGGCGACGATGATGGGGCCGTTGATGAGCAGGCGTGTCGTGGTGGGATACTTGCTGAGCTCGGCGCGGATTTCCGCCATCGGGCGGTTGGTGTCGATGCGAACGGCGTTGGTGTCTTTGCGGTGGCGCAGCTCCTCGGGAATGTAGGGCAGGGGATTGGTTTCGAGCTTCTCGATGAAGATACCATCCTTCGTGATCTTGCCTTTGGCCTGACGGTCTGCGGAGCAGGAGACGCCGATGCCGATGGGCAGGGAGGCGCCGTGGCGTGGGAGGCGGATGATGCGCACATCCAGCGCGAAGTATTTGCCGCCGAACTGCGCGCCGATGCCGCACTCGCGAGCGGCTTGCAGCATCTGGGCTTCGAGTTCGACATCGCGGAAGGCGCGGCCGTGTTCGTTGCCGGTGGTCGGAAGATTGTCGTAGTACTTGGTGGAGGCCAGTTTGACGTGCTTCATCGTCGATTCGGCGGAGGTGCCGCCGATGACGAAGGTCAGGTGGTAGGGAGGGCAGGCGGCGGTGCCGAGGGAGACCATCTTGTCGCTGAGGAACTTGACGATGCTCTTCGGATTCAGCACGGCGCGGGTTTCCTGATACAGGTAGGCCTTGTTGGCCGAGCCGCCGCCTTTGGCGATGAAGAGGAATTTGTACGCGTCGCCATCGGTGGCGTAGAGATCGATCTGCGCGGGGAGGTTGGTGCCGGTGTTCTTTTCGTCGAACATGTTCAGCGCTGCGTTTTGGGAGTAGCGCAGGTTGTTCTCGGTGTAGGCGAGATAGACGCCCTTGGAGAGCGCGGCTTCGTCACCACCGCCGGTCCAGACCTGCTGGCCTTTTTTGCCCATGATGATGGCGGTGCCGGTGTCCTGGCAGAAGGGCAGGAGCCCGGCGGAGGCCACGTCGGCGTTTTTGAGCAGCGTGAGCGCGACCATGCGGTCGTTTTCGCTCGCCTCAGGGTCGTCGAGGATCGCGGCCACCTGCTTCAGGTGCTTGGGGCGCAGGAAGAAATTGATGTCGTGAAAGGCCTGGTTGGCCAGCAGGGTGAGAGCCTCGGGATTCACGACGAGGACTTCCTTCTCGCCAAATGTCTGCACGGAGACGTGTTCCTTGGTCAGCAGACGGTATTCGGTGTCATCGGTGCCGAGTTCGAGGAGTTCCTGGTAGTGAAAGGGGGGCGTGGGCATGGGGAGGGGAATTTGAAAGGGATACGAGTTCGGGCAACGAGGGAAAGGAGCATTTTGCACGTTGGCAGGCGGTGCGCGTGGGGATAAACTAGAAGCATGATTTTGGAAACGATGCCCGTTGTCCAGCAGCTCAGTTCCCGGGACAAGCGGCTGCTGGCCGAGGAGCTTTGGAACGCCGCCGATGCCGAGGACGCTGAGGTGATGGACGAGGCTGCGGTGTTGCAACTGCTGGATCGGCGTCTCGCTGACCATGAGGCCACTCCTGAGGCACTTGCCGCGTGGGAAGAGGTGAAATCACGCATTATGGCGGGGCGTGAAAACTGAGGTGAAGCGCAGGGTGGTTACTCCACAAAAACCGCGCGCTTCCAGATGGGAACGCTGGTTTTGATCTCTTTAAGGTACCAGTGGCACAGTTCAAAGGACTCCGCGCTGTGCTTGGTGCGGACGCGGATGACGATGCTCGGCTGCTCTGCGGCCACGAAGCCGAGGCGGTGCTGGATGAAAACGCGGTGCGGGCCGTGCTCGCGCTGGCCACGTTCCACCAGTTCCTGTAGGGTCTTTTCTGCCATGGGCAGGTAGGCGCTGTAGTCGATGCCGGAGATGGTTCTGCCGTCTTCCATGCCGCGCACGACGCCGAGAAACTGCGCCTCGGCACCTTCACCGGCTTTGAACACGGTTTGGGCGATTTGGATGGGCTCTTCACTCAGGATGACGACGGGCGGCATGGGCGCAGGATAAACAGCGGGATGGCCGATTGCTCATAAAACTTGTCCGTTGGTGCGGGTTTCTGATAGCGTTTCAATTCTCCAACCATGAAACGCCTGCTTTTCCTTCTCCTAGCCGCCACCCAGCTCCATGCGGAGACCCAGATCACCTGGAAGCGCCAGCAGCTGCACGGTGACTTTTATTCCGAAGGTGCCGGCATCGGCGACATCAATGGCGATGGCAAACCTGACGTGGTGGCCGGGCCATTCTGGTGGGAGGGGCCGGCGTTTGAGAAAAAGCACGCCTACTACGAGCCGAAGATTTTCAGCATCAATGGCTACTCGGACAACTTCTTCGCCTACGTGCAGGATTTCAATGTGGACCAGAGGAATGACATCCTGATCCTTGGCTTTCCTGGTAAAGAAGCGCGGCTCTACCTGAACCCGGGCACGCATGACGACAAGCCCTGGCCGATGCACATCGTGGCGGATGTGGTGGACAATGAATCGCCTGTGTTCACGGACATCACGGGGGATGGCAAACCGGAGATCGTGTGCAGCACGGGTGGGAAGTTTGGCTGGTTCGCGCCGAACTGGGAGAAGCCGACCGAGAAATGGCCCTTCGTGGCGGTGACGGAGGATGTGAAGGTGGCGAAGTTTACCCATGGGCTGGGGGTGGGGGATGTGAATGGGGATGGGAAGATGGATCTGCTGGAGGCGCGGCGGTGGTGGGAGAATCAAGGAGTTGCGAACTCCAACCCGGACTTGGCAAGTCCGGCTCCTTGGGCGCAGCACAACTTCGCGGCTGGTGTCGGGGGTGGGGCGCAGATGTTTGCGTATGACTTTGATGGCAATGGCACGAACGATGTCTTCACCAGCCTCGCCGCGCATCGCTACGGCGTGGCGGTGTATTTGCAGAGCAAGCCTGCGCCTGACAAGCCCAACTGGACCCGCGTGATGCTGGCCAGTGAGCAGCCGCAGGACAACGAGTACGGCATCGTCTTCTCCCAGCCGCATGCGGCGTATCTTGCCGACATCGATGGCGATGGGATTAAAGACATCGTCACAGGCAAACGCTACTGGGCGCACAACGGGCACGATCCCGATGAGCGCGGCCATCGTGTGATCTACTGGTATCAGACCAAACGTGATGGAAAGGGCGGCGTCGATTTCGTACCGCATCTCGTGGATGCCGAAAGCGGCGTGGGTGTGGATGTGCAGGTGGGCGATGTGAATGGCGACAAGCTGCCGGACATCGTGGTGGGGAACAAAGCCGGTGTCTTCATCCTCACTCAGGAGCGGAAGGAAACCACGGCGGACCTGACGCCGAAGAAGATGTACGGACCTGCGCTGAAACCGCAGAAGGATTACGCCAAAGGGCAGTCTCCGCAGGAAGCGTTGAAGGCTCTGCAATTGCCCGGTGGATTCAAGGCGGAGCTGATCGCCAGCGAGCCAGACCTCGTGCAGCCCATTGCATTTACGTTTGATGAGCGCGGGCGCATCTGGGTGGTGGAAGGAAACAGCTACCCGAAACCGCGTGAAGTGGGTGCCGGTCAGGACCGCATCAAGATCCTCGAAGACAAGGATGGCGATGGGGTCTTTGAGACGAAGAAGATTTTTTGCGAGGGGTTGAATCTTGTCAGCGGAATCGAGTTGGGTTTTGGCGGGGTATGGGTGGGAGCGGCGCCGTATTTGATGTTCATTCCTGATCGAGATCATGATGACAGACCCGACCCGATTGGCGGAAGCATGATAAACCCGGTTCCTGGTTTGAGCTTCAATGCACAAATTCTCCTCGATGGCTGGGGCAGCCAGGACACGCATGAAACGTTGAATAGTTTTATCTGGGGCCCGGACGGCTGGCTGTACGGCTGCCACGGCGTCTTCACCCACAGCAAGGTCGGCAAGCCGGGCACGCCGGAGGATCAGCGCAAGCCGATCAATGCCGGGATCTGGCGCTACCATCCCGTGCGGCATGAGTTTGAGATCTTCGCCGAGGGCACCAGCAATCCCTGGGGGCTGGACTACGACCAGTATGGCGAGTTCTTCGTCACCGCCTGCGTCATCCCGCATCTCTACCACATCGTGCCGGGTGGGCGCTACCAGCGGCAGGCCGGGCAGCACTTCAATCCTTACACGTATGACGACATCAAGACCATCGCTGACCACGCACACTATGCGGGCAGTGCGCGTCCTGATGTCGCTTTCGACAAAACCACGGGTGCAGGCATTGTGAACGACGATACGAACGCCCTCGGTGGTGGCCATGCGCATTGCGGTCTCGCCATTTATCAGAGCAGCCTTTTCCCGCCGACGTATCGGAATCAGCTTATCTTCGGCAACCTCCATGGGCATCGGCTGGTGACGAACTACACGGACCCGCATGCGAGCACGTATGTGGGCAAGCATGGGAGTGACTTCATGCGTGCCAATGACATGCACTTCATCCCCGTGACGCAGAAGGTGGGGCCGGATGGTGCGCTGTATGTCAGCGACTGGAGCGATGAGCAGATCTGCCACCGGGGAAGCAATGCGGTGGAGAACTGGGACCGGAGCAATGGGCGGATCTATCGCGTGAGTTATGACGGTTGGAAGCCGTGGAAGGGAGATCTGGCGAAGGAGAGTGACGAGGCGTTGGCGAAGCTCGCGGTGCAGACGGAGAACGAGTGGGAATCGCGCATGGCGAGGAGGGTGCTGGCCGAGCATCACCAGGCCGACACTACCAAGACTCTTTTGTACGATGCGCAAATGCAGGGGTTGTCGGATTCCATGCTCAATCCTGCGCACACGTTGCAGCGCTTGCGTGTCATGTGGATGTTTCAGCAGATCGGCCAATGGTACGACGCCAACGCTGATCAGTTATTGGGAGATGCCGACTCAAATGTCCAGGCGTGGGCGATCAAGTTGACCCAAGAGAATCTAGGAAAGCAAAGCTTTGGCGATCTGATGACCGAGGACTTCCCAGCAGTGGCTGCCAAAGCTACTTCGCCCATCGTTCGCCGTGAACTCGCATCAGCACTCCAGCGTTTGCCCATCGACAAACGCAAAGATCTCGCGACCGCGCTCCTCAAACACGGCGAGGACAAAGATGATCCGATGATTCCGTTGCTGATCTGGTATGGCATTGAGCCGCTTGTCGGGGCTGATCCGAAGGAGGGGCTGGAGCTCGCGCGGGTGTCGAAGCTGCCGAAGGTGACGGAGTTCATTTATCGTCGTTTGTCGTCGGATGATGAGGGACGGGCTTCGATGCTTTCGGAGCTGACGAAGGAGTCGGATTCGGCCAAACGCGAGGCGACGCTGGCGATGATTCTGAGCAGTGCTCGTGGTGCGGGCAAGCTGACCATGCCGAAGGATTGGGCGGCGACTGCGGCGAAGCTTAAGGCGGATGGTTCAGGAGCCGGGACTACGGAACAGCTGGTTACCGAACTCAGCGCGTTGTTTGGCGATGCCGAGGCGCTGCAAACTTTCCGCGAGCGGCTGGCACTTGCCAGCGCGCCGGTGAATGAACGCGAGAAGGCGCTTGGCGTTCTCATTCAGACTGGCGACGGGGGCACGGCGAAGATTTTGCAGCAGATCCTGACACAGGACGCTCCGGCCTCGCTGCGGCGCAAATCCATTCAGGCGCTGGCCTCGCTCAAGGATGCGGGAACGCCGAAGGTGCTGGGGGCGCTGCTGCCGAAGCTTTCTGCGAATGAGCTGCCTGATGCAGTCAATACGCTCGCTTCGACGAAGGAAGGCTCCAAGGAGCTGCTGCAGGCGGTGGAGGCCAAGACGGTGCCTGCCACGGCGCTTTCGCCGTTCCTGGTGCGCCAGCTCACGGCTTTTGATGACAAGGAGATCAATGCGCTGATCAAATCTGCTTGGGGCGATGTGAACGCGCCGAAAGCCGACCTGGGCGAGCGGACAAAGAAGTTTCGCGAACTGCTCACGCCTGCGGCTTTGGCCAAGGGGGATCTCGCGAAGGGCAAGATGCTTTTCACCATGACCTGCGGCCAGTGTCACAAGCTTTTTGGCGAAGGGCAGAATGTGGGGCCGGACATCACGGGCAGCAATCGCGCCGATCTGAACTACCTTCTCGAAAACGTGCTCGATCCGAATGCGGTGATCGGCAAGGCCTACCAGCTCAATCTTTTCACCATGAAGGACGGGCGTGTGATGAGCGGTGTCATCAAGGAGGAAAGTCCTGTGGCGGTAAAGATCACGATGATGGGCGGTGTGGAGTTCACCCTGCCGCAGCCGGACATCGCGAAGCGTGAGGTGTCGAAGCTGAGCACGATGCCGGAGGGGTTGTTTGATGCGCTCAAGCCGGAGCAGGTCATTGATCTGGTGAAGTATCTGCAAAGTGGGGCTGCTGGACCGGCTAAAGCCGGGACGAAAGTGCCTGGAGCGATTGAAGGCGAGGGGCTCAAGGTTCTTTCCAAAACGGGCGGCAATGCCAAGCCGCAAGGCATGGGTGCCTTCGGGGGTGAATGGAGCGGGGGCTCTCAGCTTTGGTGGACGGGTGCCAAGCCGGGGCAGAAGCTGACGCTGGCGCTGCCGGTGCAAGAGAAGGGCAAATACACGCTGAAAGCGGCGCTTACTTTGGCGCGCGACTACGGCATCATCGACGTGGCGCTGGATGACAAACCCGTGGCTACAGCTTGGGACGGCTTCAATGGACCCAAAGTGATTCACAGTGATGAACTCGACTGGGGCACGCATGAGCTCAGCGCCGGAGAGCATCAGCTTACCCTCACGATCTCTGGCAAGCATGCGGATGCGGTGCCGGGATACATGGTGGGGCTGGATTATGTGAGGCTGGAGAAGAAGTAATTGTTCGACTTCGCGAGGCGTGGGCTTACGCTTCCTCTCCATGGACGCGGCTGGCGACATCTTTTCTGGGTTGCTGGAATTACTGGCGGAAGTGGTGATCCGGCTTCTCGAACTGCTGTTCTATGTGGTGGAGAATATCGTTTACGGTGTGCTCTGGCTTTGCCGCTGTTCGAAGTTCGCCGGACCGCGTCGAAAAAAAAGGCTGCCTGAGGAGACCCGGTATCTCATTCGCAGCTGCTTGCATTCGCTGCTGGCTTTAGGGCTGGTGGGTTTGGTGGTCTATTTTGGATGGCTGAGGAAGCCGGCTCCAAAAACACCACCTTCACCGCCTGCGGCTCCGACAAAAATCGAAAAGGCGCAGAAGGTGTTCGAAAAAGCCAAACAGATCAAAGAGAGGCTGCTGCCGCCAAAAACCGAGCCATGAAGGACCTGCATTCCACGAAAGCCATGTGGCTCAAGGGCTGGCTGTTTCTGCTCATTGGGCTGATGTCTGCGGCCATCCTGCTGGTGGAGAACTGGAGCTGGCGCACGGCGCTGCTGCTGGCGCTGTGCGTGTGGGGATTTTGCCGGGCGTATTACTTCGCGTTCTATGTGATCGAGCGCTGGGTGGATCCGCAGTTCAAGTTCAGCGGGCTGGGGCATTTCCTGACCTACCTGTGGCGGTCGCGGAAGTGATCAGGCCTTCGCGAGGGCTTCGTCAAAGCGTGCGATCAAGTCTGAGGTGTCTTCCAGGCCGGCCGACACGCGGAGGAGCCAGCGGCTGACGCCGCAGCTCTCAGCCCAGTCGAGTTCATCGTAGTGCGCGAGGAGGGTGTAGGGGCAGGCGAGGGTGAAGTTGGTGCCGAGGCTCGGGCCTTTGGAGACGCGCAGGGCGTCGAAGACTCTGGGGCTGGTCTGCTCGGGGTTCTTGAGGGTGAAAGAGAACAGGCAGCCGTAGCCGCCGTTTTCGCGGCGGATGTATTCGTAGCCGCGTCCGCCTTCGCTGCTGGCGTGCCAGACGCGGTCCACTTTCGGGTGCGTGCGCAGATGCTCGGTGAGAGCCTGCGCGTTGTGGCTCATCTTGGCGGCGCGCTGTGAGAAATCGCGGCTGTTGAGTTCGAGCGCCACGGCATCGCCGCGCCAGAGTTCGTGATCGGCATGGGCCGTGAGGAAGGCGGAGAAGGCCGCGTGATGCGGTGAGTTGCGGTTCAGCACCACGCTGCCAGCGAGAACATCGCCTACGCCGGAGAAGCTCTTGGTCAGGCTTGTCGTGACGACATCAGCCACACGGTGTGCATTCACATGCGCGACGGTGGAGATGGTATCGTCGATGATGATCGGGACGCCGGGTTGTGCGGCGGCACGGATCGCGAGGAGGCGTTCGAAATCGACGCAGCGGAGGAGCGGGTTGCTCGGGGCTTCGCAGAAGATGCCCGCGATTGGCTCTCTTTGCAGCAAGGCGCTGAGGTCATCGTATTCGCTGTCCTTGATCAGTGGCATGAAATGCACGCCGGTGCCGAAGAATTGCTGCAGCTTCAGCACGTCCACATAGGGGAAGTCGAGCTGCACTGTTTTGCGGCTGGGGAAAAGCTGCGTGAGCATGCGATGCACCGCAAAGTTTGCCGCCATGCCGGACGGGAAGAGAAAGACGTCTTCCGGCTGCTGACCGGCGAGATGCGCGATGCGCTCGCGGATGGTGCGGTTGGCGGCCTTGCCTTCTTCCACGCTGGCGGTGCTCTGGTGTTCGCCAAGGGCGGCGCAGGCCTGGCGTGTGCTGACGCATTCGCCGCAGAAGCGCCAGAACTTGCGGGCCTGCACGTAGCTGTCTGCCGGAAACACAGCGACGCCGAGGTTATGCGCCGTCCATTCGACTGCGCGGCCGGCGCCGATGAACTTCACGCAGCGCTCCGCGTGCACGACGCGGGGGAAAACGAGGCAGCGCTCGCCAGCGGCGGCGAATTCTTTTTCGGCCGCAGCAAACAGCCGGGAGATAGCCGGCGGGCAGCAGAAGCGCGGGTAGCCGGATTTGAACTTTGAGACCACATTTTGATCCCCTTCCTCATAACCGATCACATGCTCCCACAGCGGCAGGCATACGGACACGCCGAGGTCGTGGTCAGGGATCGCCTTGCCGAGGTCTTCGGCATTGCAGAGAGGGTGGGTGAAAAGGTCGGTCATTGGGGGAGGCACTTTTCTTCAGGGCTGGAAGACGGCAAGCGAAGGATGAAGGTGCTAGCGCTTTCCTTGGCCTTCCTACTTAGCCATCCATCTCTATGATCTCATTGACCATAGCGACATAATCAAAGCACCTGCCGTGCGGATATTTGTTATGGTAGCTAATCAGAAAGCAGTCACGGATAAATGAAAGGCTAAAGTCCTCTCGCCACATGTCAGCTGGTAAATTATGGAAGGCGTCTGCCAATTCCGCTGCCTGGGCGGTCCCTGTTGAACCAAGCGAACGGATTTCGACAAAAGCCAGATGCATCATTCGACAAAGCGCCTGGCGCTGGGCGTCGGTCAGAGGCTTGGCATCGGGAGGCATTAGAGTTTGGACGTTTCACTTCTTCTTCAGCGCCGCATCAATGTCCTTCCAGAGGTCCTCCACGTGCTCGATGCCCACGGAGAAGCGGACGAGGCCGTCGGTGACGCCGGCGGCTTCGCGGGCGTCTTTGGGGATGGAGGCATGGGTCATGCTGGCGGGATGGGCGACGAGGCTTTCGATGCCGCCGAGGCTTTCTGCCTGGGTGAAGAGGCGCAGGCGACGGATGAATGCGAGGGTGTCGGCATAGCTGAGGCCGAAATCGGCGAGGAGCATGCCACCGCCGGCGGTCATCTGTTTCTTGGCCAGTTTGTGCTGAGGGTGGCTTTTCAGGAAGGGGTATTTGACGCTCTTGACGCCTTTGCGCCCTTCCAGGCGCTGGGCCAGTTCGAGCGCGTTGGAGCAGTGGCGCTCCATGCGGATGGCCTCGGTTTTGGCACCGCGGGAGATGAGCCAGGTGTCAAAGGGGCTGGGCTGCAGGCCGATGGCCTTCTGCGCGAAGATCATCTTTTCCTGCCATTCGTCGGAATTGGTGCAGACAGCACCGCCGAGGGCATCGCTGTGGCCGTTGGTGTATTTCGTGGTGCTGAGGAGGGAAAGATCGGCACCGAGATCCAGCGGCTGCTGCAGCATGCTGGAGGCAAAGGTGTTGTCCATGGCGACAATGCTGCCCGCCTTGTGCGCGATCTCGCTGATGGTCTTGATGTCCAAGATTTTCAGCAGCGGATTCGTAGGCGATTCCAGCCACACCAGCGCAGGCTTGAGCCGCGTGATGAGATCGTAGTTCTCCGGATTGGCGAGGTTGGCGTATTTGATTTTGACGCCGAAACGCTTCAGCACCTTTTCGAAGATGCGGTAGGTGCAGCCGTAGATCTGCTGCTCGGAGAGAATAGTGTCGCCGGTCTTGAGGGAAAACAGGATGGCGGAGATGGCGCTGAGGCCGCTGGCGAAGGCGGTGCAGTGCTTCGCGTTCTCCAGGCTGGCGAGCGTGGTCTGGAGGTTGCGGAAGTTCGGATTGCCTGAGCGGGTGTAGTCAAAGCTGTTGGGATTCCCGGTCTCAAACGTCGAAGTCATGTAGATCGGCGGGATCACGGCGCCGGTCTCGCTGCGGTAGTCCTGGCCCACGTGAATGGCACGCGTTTCGAAGCGTGCGTCGGCGGGGATGGAAGGGTCGTCTTTCATAACGGGATGTGTGACATGCAGAATTAGCTTTGCAAGGCCCCTGCGTGCATGCTTTATGAGTTATAATCTGATCTTTCATGTCCGACTCCACCGCCCCTCGAAAATTCCGTCGCGTTCTGCTCAAACTCAGCGGTGAAGCGCTGAGAGAGCCGGGCAGCCATGACAATATTTCCCCGCCCATCGTCGAAGACATGGCGGCGCAGATCAAGGCAGCGCATCAAACCGGCCTCGAAATCGCCCTCGTGGTGGGCGGTGGCAACTTCTGGCGCGGTGTGACCGCCAGCAACAAAGGCATGGAGCGCGCCACGGCGGACTACATGGGCATGCTGGCCACGGTGATGAATTCGCTCGCGGTGCAAAGCATGCTGGAGGCGATGGACGTGCCGACGCGCGTTCAAAGCGCCATCAAGATGGACAACGTGGCCGAGCCCTTCATCCGCCGCAAAGCCATGCGCCATCTGGAGCTGGGCCGCGTGGTCATCTTCGCCGCAGGCACGGGCAATCCGTTTTTCTCCACCGACACGACCGCTGCGCTGCGTGCCAGCGAGATCAATGCCGAGATCGTGCTCAAGGCCACGAAGGTGGATGGCATCTACGATTCCGATCCCAACAAAAACCCGGACGCCGTCAAATTCGACCGCGTCAGCTTTCACGAGTGCCTGACACGCCAGCTCAAGGTGATGGACTCGACCGCTTTCTCCCTGTGCATGGAGAACAACATGCCCATCGGCGTTTTCAGCATGAACGAACCTGACAACATCCGCCGCGCGCTCATCGGCGAATACATCGGTACGATGGTCGATGCGAAAGGCTGATCAAACTTCCAACCCGATACTGATATGGACCCTGAACTGACGATGATGGAGGCCGAAGAGGCCATGACGAAGGCGGTGGAGCACGCCATCCATGAATTTGCCACCGTGCGCACGGGCAAGGCTTCGCCGACGCTGGTGGAAAACATGGACATTCATGTGATGAGCTACGGCAGCCACATGAAGCTGAAGCAGCTGGCCATGATCACCACACCGGATGCCCGGTTGATCCGCATCGAGCCCTTTGATTCCTCCACGCTGCAGGACATTGACCGCGCGATCCGCGAGTCACGCCTGGGCCTGAACGGCAGCATTGAAGGCAAGGTGATCCGCCTGCCCATTCCCTCCCTCTCCACCGAACGCCGCGAGCAGATGGTGAAGATGTGCAAGACCCTGGGTGAAGACGCCCGCGTGCGGGTGCGTTCCGCCCGCCGTGACAGCCTTGAAACCATCAAGAAAGGCGAGAAGGACGGCCACATCACCGAGGACGACCTCCATCGCATGGAGAAGGAAATCCAGGTGATGACCGACAAGAAGATCGCTGAAATCGACCAGCATGTGGCGTCGAAAGAGAAAGAGATCATGACGGTCTAGCCAAAATGGGTTCCAAGTTTCTAGTTTAAGGTTTCAAGTTCACTTGAAAGGAAGCCTTGGGATAACTTGAAACTTTAAACCTGAAACTTTGAACTTTTTTGGATGTTTCCCGCGCGCGACTACCTCGACCTCACCCACACGAAGCACGGCATCCTGTTTCCGGATGACTCGCCCGTTTGGACGGCGTTGGCGCGGATTGAATCCTATCTGGACTTCCGTTTGCAGCGCGAAATCCGTGTCCAGGTGCCACCGGGGGCGTTCATCGGTGAAGATGTGTTCATTGATGAAGGCACGACCATCGAACCCGGCGCAGTGATCAAAGGTCCGGCATGGATCGGCCGCAACTGCCAGATCCGTGCAGGCTGCTACATCCGCGAGAATGTAATCATCGGCGACGGCTGCGTGCTCGGGAACTCCTGCGAGTTCAAGAACTGCGTGGTCTTCGACGGCTGCGAGATCCCGCATTACAACTACGTGGGTGACTCGATCCTCGGCCACAAAGCGCATCTGGCCGCCGGCGTGATCCTTTCCAATGTGCGGCTGGACCGCCTGGAAGTCACTGTGAAGACCGAAACGGATGTCATTCCCACCGGGCTGCGAAAATTCGGAGCGGTCGTGGGCGATTACGCCGAGATCGGCTGCAACAGCGTGATCAGCCCCGGAAGCATCATCGGTCGCCGCAGCATCATCTATCCGCTGACGCATTTCAGTGGTCTGCTGGAGGCCGATCTCATGCTGAAGACGAGGCAGACGCAGCAGGTGGTCAAGCGTCGGCGGTAGCTGAGGAATTGAATACAATTCGGGTCGGGGGAGTCAGAGCAACATCCCATGTTTATGAAATCGTCTTTTCGTCTGCTTTTCGTCGTTTCAGCCGTTTTGTCGCTGGCGAGCTGTGACAAACCCCTGCCGCCTGCGGCTGCCGCACCTGTGGCGGCAGAAACAGACAACCAGCTCGCTGAGGCGCGCGATGCCTTGCAGCGGCAGGCATTGGAGATCGAAACGAAGACGGCCTTGATGGACAAGCAGCTGGCAGAGATGGCGCAGTCTCTCAAGGAGCGTGACAATGCGGAACTGCGCAGTTCACTGGATGCCTTGACGCGGCAGAATGACGAGCTGCGTGTGCAGGCGGATGCGGCACGGCAGCAGAGCAATGCCATCACCCAGCGCATCGTCGTCACGCCCCAGCCCAATGTGGTGACTCAGCCCATGGCGCTGCCTGATTACTCGTTGTTCTATGACCGCCTGGCGCCTTTTGGCCGCTGGTTTGAGGTGAATGGCTACGGCTACTGCTGGCGGCCCACCATCACCGTGGCGGGCTGGCGGCCCTATGTGGATGGCTGCTGGGTCTGGTCATCGCTTGGCTGGGCGTGGCAGTCGAACGAGCCCTTTGGCTGGGCCACGTATCACTATGGGCGCTGGGTGAATCTGGCGCGCTACGGCTGGATCTGGGTGCCGGGCAGCGATTGGGCTCCGGCGTGGGTCGCGTGGCGTCAAAGCCGGGATTGCGTGGGCTGGGCTCCACTGCCGCCAGAGACAGGCGTGTTCAGCGGTGCGTATCGCGACTGTGACTCACGCTACGGCCTCGGCCCCAGCAGCTACACTTTCATCAACACGACCCAGTTTGTGAGCCCGACTTACATCAACATCTATGCGCCCGTGACGCGGCAGACCACGATCTTCCAGCACAGCGTGAACGTGACGCAGATCGTGCCCAGCCACAGCCGGGGGCATGCGTTTGTCCATCAAGGAGGCCCACCCCGTGGCCAGATGGAGCAGGCCTGTGGTCAGCCGGTGCCTCAGCGGCAGGTGCAAGCCATGCACGCCGACCAAATGCCGACGCGGCAGCAGCATCATGGGCGGAGAGACGCGGATGCACCTGTGGCCATGGTTGAACTTCCCCCCGTGGCGCCCGGTGCCCATATGAGGCGCCCCGAAATCAAAGAGCGTATCCAAAAGCCGGTTTTGATGGGTGGATTTGAAGGCGTGCCGCAGCAGGCAGCCAGGGAGATTCGTGAGAATATTGCCCAAGAGAAAGAAACGGCGGTGGTGCAGCAGCAGCCATCCATGCGCAGGCACATGCAGCATGTTCCTGGCCGGCGTCCGGTCGAGCCACCGACTGTCGTCAATGCTCCGCCAGCAGTGCCGAACGCTGTGCCGCCGGAAACCATGAGGCCTGCCAGCGCTGCTGAAAAACCTGCAATGGCTCCAACAGTACCGCCGGTGGAGACGGCGACGGTGCAACAGCAACCGGGGCAGGGGAGCATGCCACAAGGATCTCGTCGGCATTCACCTGAAGGACGGCCTGCGACGAACTCGCCAGCCCAGGAAACCATGCGTCCCGCTGTCGCTGGAGAACTTGGCGCAGACGCGGCGAGAGAGCCTAGGCGGCGTGGCCAGCCCGGCATGGGGGTACCACAGGCACCGAATGTGCCGCCTGAGAGCAAAGTGGTGGAAAACAGCGCTCCTGCCGCAGCGCCGTCAACACCCGCCGTGATGCCTGCCGTGGTGGAGAACAAGGCCCCCGAACCTTCGGCTGCCCCGGTGGTGCCTGTTGTTGAGCCAGAACGGACCGTACCTGCCGTGGTGACCGCTCCACCCGCAGTCATGCCGCAGCCGCCTGCTGTCCCCATTGTTTCACAGGAACCAGTGGCAGCTGAGAAAATGGCGGCCGAGCAGGTGGCCACCACTGCCACCGAAGCGGAAAAAGCTCAGATGCACGCAGCAAGGGAACAGGCCCGAGCCGCCGCCATGGAGCAGCGCCAGCAGCAGGGGTTGCAAGAACGAGGCATGGCAGAAAAAAGAGCTGCTGAACAAGCCGCAGCGAATGCCGAAGCGGAAAAAAGCCGCATGCAGGCCACCGCTGCGCAGCAGGAGGCGCAGGCGGCCCAGCAGCGGCGCATGGCCGCCGACCAAGCGGCCGCAGAGACTGAAAAAGCACACCAGCTGGCCGCTGCGACCGCAGCCCAGCAGCAAAAGGAGATGGCAGCGCAGCAGCAGCGTGCCACGGCTGAACGCATGGCTTCCGAACAGGCCACCGCCGCAGAAGCAGAACGGGTTCGCCAGCAGACTGAAGCCGCAGCCATGCAGCAGCGCCAGCAGGAGGAAGCCACCCGCCGTGCCGCTGAGGAGCAGCAAATGAAGGCGCAGCAAGAAACCGAACGCCGTGCGCAGGAAATGGCGGCCCAACGCCAGGCCGAAGATCAGGTCCGCCGCCAGCAAGAGGCGTAAATGCAACGTGCGCAGGAGCAGGCCCGCCGTGCCGCTGAAGAGCAGCAGATGCGGGCCCAGCAGGAAGCTGCACAACGGGCGCAAGACATGGCCCAGCGTCAGGCGGAAGAGCAGGCGCGTCGTCAGCAGGAGGCGGAAATGCAGCGTGTGCAGGAGCAGGCCCGCCGCGCGGCGGAAGAGCAGCAGATGCGAGCCCAGCAGGAAGCTGCACAACGGGCGCAAGAAATGGCCCAGCGTCAGGCGGAAGAACAGGCCCGGCGTGCCCAGGAGATGGCTCAGCGTCAGGCAGAGGAGCAGACGCGTCGTGCTCAGGAAGAAGCTCAGCGTGCTGCTGCGGAGGCCGCGCAGAGGGCTGCTGCCGAGGCCGCGCGCAATCAGCCGCAGCCTGCTCCCGGATCGTGATCCAGTGCGATGATTCGCCCTGCTCGTCATAGTTCCTGATTGTCATGTGGCAGGCTGGCGCGGTAGAATTTTGGAATGCGCTGGCTGCTGCCCCTTTTCCTGATCTGCGGTTCGTGGGCAGTGCATGCGGATGAGGTCATCCGGGTCACCTGGAAGACCACGCACGCAGCAGCGCCGCCTCAATTCAGCCGTCCGAAGGCTGAATTCCTGCCAATGTTTCGGCTGGCGCTGACCACACTGCCAGAGTCTGCGATCGTCGCCCTGGCTCTGTCACAACCAGCGATGCTTGGACTGACGCCTGCGCAGGCTGCCATGATGCGTCCTTTGGTGGCGGAGCGTTATGCATTGATCGCCAAATCACCGGCGTACTCCGGTGTGGCTTCGGTGCTGCCGTATTGTTTTGCGGAAAAACATCCGCAGGAAGGGCTGGCGCTGGTGCATGTGCCCACCGGTGCGGATGCGCGGACGCCGGTGCTGCTGTTTCTGCACGGGTATGGCGGCAGTTTTCTCTGGTATCAGCATTTGCTGGCCGAGCATTTTGGCAATCTCATCATCATCTGTCCGGCGCATGGCATCAACACCTCCACCCTTTCCAGCGAGTATGTGCAGGAGTGCGTGCAGGCTGTGGGCCTGCGTCTGGGACGACCCGTGCTGAAGCCGGTTTTGATGGGTCTGTCAGCAGGTGGGTTCGGTGCCTGTGACGTGTACACAAAGCACCCGGAACGCTTTGACCGCCTGATCTGCATGGCTGCCTATCCGCCTGAGGATCTGCTGCTGAAATTTTCGCGTGATGCGAGGGCTGCGTTCATCGCCGGGGGAGGTGAGTACTTCGTGAAGTCGGGAGACTTTGCGCGGCGCATAGCCAAAGTGCGACAGCTTGCACCAGCTACGCAGGAATTCACCGTGCCTCAGGCGGATCACTTCTTCCTGCTCAGTCATACGACGCTGACGATGGCCAAGCTGCGCGAGTGGATGCCCCGCCCTTGAGCTACACCCGCAGCATGTCTTTCACGACCTGCCAGTAGAGGAAGATGCAGCCGCGCCAGGAATAGCGGAATTCGCCGTTGCCGGTGGGTTCGATGACGCCGGCGGTGATGTTGTGGTCAATCAGCACGCTCATGTCGCGCTCGATGTAGGCGTGGAGGTACTCGGTGTCCTGCAGCGCCAGGTCTTCGGAGCGGATGCCTTCGGCGTGTAGAAAGTTTTCATGGCGCTCCAGCAGGTCTGAGAACGAGCCCGCATGGGTGAAGCGGTTCAGGCGCTGCTTGGGGGAGTGCTTCATCGTGGCGGCGAAGGGGTAGTTCGTCGTGGTGAAGGTGACTCCGCTGGTGGTGCGCGAAGTGAGGCTGACGTACGAAAAGCCAAAATCTCCCTGCTGTGCCAGCGCAATGGCGGCCTGCATGCGTTTTTCCGCATGGTAGAAGAGCCGCATGAAGTAGTCCGTCTGGCTGAACTTCCAGCCGGTGTCACCGATTTCGGTGAATCCGTCATCATCCGCCTCGCTGCTGAGCTCGGAGAGTTCAGGGAAGACCTCACGTGAAGGCGGAAAGCGGTGTTTGACCTCGCTTTTGATGGGGAAGCGCAGCCGCCGCACGCGGAAGACGATTTCCATCCATGGCAGCATGAACCAGGCACCGACAAAGATGGCGCCGCCGATGTGCGAGAAGGTCAGGTAGTAGCCGCCGAGATAGGAGGCGCCCAGCAAAGCCAGCCAGCCCAGCTTCTGGATGAAGCGGTTGTCAAAAGACTTGCACGCGACGGCAAAGATGATGGCCGCTGCGACATACAAAATCTGCTGGATGGTGGTTTCCATGAGTCGCCGTCGTCACTTGTTTGTGCAATTTTGCCAGACTATAGGATAAGCCCGAGAGAATCAACCTTCCAAGACGCATCATTTCATGAGGTCCTTACAATTCATCCCACTGCTTTTGATGCTCGGAACGACGGTACCCGCCGCCGCTCAGACGACGCTGCGGCTGCGGGGCTCAGACACCCTGGGGGCCAAGCTGCTGCCCCAAATGGCAGAGGCATTCAAGAAGCAGGCGGGCCGGGTCAGCTTCGACATTGCTGCCGAAGGCTCCTCCACGGCATTCACCAATCTGCTCACTGACTCGGCCGAGATCGGCATGTCGAGCCGCAAGGTGAAGCCTGACGAAAGCGCAGAGTTCCGCCTCAAGGGCCGCGACTTGCGTGAATTCGAGATCGCCTGGGATGTGATCGTGATCATCGTGAACAAGGACAATCCGGTGAGCGACCTCAAGAAAAAGGAGGTGCTGCAGATTTTCTCCGGTGACATCCGGGACTGGAGCGAGGTGGGCGGCAATCCAGGCCTCATTTCGATCTACACGCGCAACACCTCCTCCGGCACCTACAAAGACTTCATGGACCTAGCGATGAAGAAGCGCGAATACGGCACCAACAGCCAGAAAATGGCCGGTAACGAGCAGATTGCCGCTGAGGTGGGTGCCAACCCCCATGGCATTGGCTACCTGGGTCTGGCCTATGCGCACGCCAAAGGAACTAAGATTGTCACGATCGAAGGGGCGATCCCCAGCACTGCGGATGTGAAAAAGTACCCCTATGCACGTCCCACCTTCCTTTACACCAATGGCGAACCGACGGGGACGACCCGGCAGTTCATCGATTTTTGCTACAGTCCGGTTGGTGAAGCAATTGTAACCAAAGTTGGTTTTGTGCCAAAATCCCGCGCAAAATAAAGTGCGATTGACCTTTTGCCCTGTCAGGAGGACGAGACGAGTCTCAATCACCGGATTTTTTTTGCCTCTGCTTTAGCCTGATGAAAGACCCCGTTCCCACAAGCCGCCAGCCATTGGGCAGTTTGCTGCTGAAAAGCCAGCGGCGCTCCGTGCTGGGGTTGGAAAAACAGCGTGCCATCCGTTTGTTCTTTGCTGGCAATTCGAGCGTGGCCATTGTCGTCTTGGTGCTCATCATGCTCTTCCTCCTGCGTGAGGGGATGGACTTCCTGCCGACATACCGGCACGAGCTCGAAATCTACCGTCGTGCGGGGCTGGAGTTTTGCGACATCCTCGACAGGCCGCTCGCTGAACATCAGCAGTTGTGCAGCAAGCTGCGCAGGGCCGCCAGCGCCTCCTCAAACACTATCACCCAAACGGCCCGGAGCCGCCGTGACGCTGCCTATGAGCAGATGCGCGAAGTGGAGGAAGATACTCGGTTGCAACGTCTGGCACTCACAGATGCTCTGGCCCAGGTCCCTCCTGTAGCGCCAGACGAACTGGCAAGGCTGCGCCAGGAATTGCATGAGGCCACTCTTGCCACCACCACAGCGCTGCCGCAGCCAGCAGCCCTCAGCCCCGCTGAAGCTCAGGAACTGAAGCAGGAACTGGTGCTGCTCAGCCCCGAGGTGCCGGATTTGCCACCTCTGCTGAAAGCCTTGTCCGCAGACTACATCCGCGTGGACATGGAAGCACACACCGCCTTCAAACCGCTGGTCGATGCGGTAGAGGCTTTTGAAGCAGCCCCAGACAAACTGCACGCGCTCATTGACGAAATGAAGAATCATGCGCGTGAAACCAAGGCGCATGTCACCGAAATCCAAAACACCGAAGGCGGGCGTCCGCACCTGGAAAAGGTGGATTTTGCCCGGAATATCACGCCGCTGACCACCCGCATTCCTGAACTCAACGCCAAAGTGGCGGAATATGCCCTGCTCGCAGAGAAGGCTGCTGCCGCGCTACCTGCAAAGGCAGGCACGCCACAGGGTACGGAGTTTCTCGTGGAAATGCGCGCACAACTCCCGCTGCATCTCGCCAGGGTGCATGAAGCAGCGGCAGGGCTGGCCGCGTGGAATTTTCAGAAACCGGTGACTTATCTCGATGTGATCATCGCCTTCTTCTTTGGCGATGCCTGGATCACCAACAGTTCATGGCAGGATTTCTTTGGGTTTGTGCCGTTGTTGGCTGGGTCGGTGCTCATTGCGCTGATCGCTGTTTTAATTGCTACGCCGGTCAGTGTGGTGGCTGCCATTTATACCAACCAGTTTGCCAGTGCGCGGGAGCAGGAGTTCATCAAACCAGTCATCGAATTCATCCAGGCCATCCCTTCCGTGGTGCTGGGTTTCATCGGCATCTCGCTGCTCGGAGATGCGATCAAAGGTGTCAGCGAATGGAGTTGGCTGCAATGGGTGCCAGGGTTTCCCATCCAAGAGCGGCTCAACATGTTCAATGCGGCTTGCCTACTGGCCCTGATGGCAGTGCCAACGATGTACAGCCTGGCCGAAGACTCGCTCAACAATGTGCCGCGCGCCTACATTGACGCCTCCGATGCTCTGGGTGCCACCAAGCTGCAGACGGTTTTCTGCGTCATCGTGCCAGCGGCCAGATCTGGGATCGCCGCTGCGGTGCTGCTCGGCCTGGGGCGCGTGATCGGAGAAACAATGGTCGTGCTTCTCGTCGCGGGCAACCGCATCGCGATTCCCGACTTCAGCGTGGGTCCAGGTGTGATCTTCCAGCCGGCACACACCCTGACGGGCATCATTGCACAAGAGCTGGGCGAGGTGTCGCGCGGCAGCGCCCACTGGCAGGCGTTGTTCATGGTCGGCATCGTACTATTCGTCATCTCCCTGCTGGTGAACTGGTGTGCCCGCGCGTTTGTGCGCAGCTTCGAACTCTTCAAGTCATGACACCTCCTGCAACAACGCCGGCCAATCCGTTTGCGGGAAAGCAAAACCGCCGCGCTTTGCATGAGTTTCTCACGCGCTGGCTGCTGCGTCTGGGCACCTTCAGTCTGGTCATCATCACGCTGGGCATTTTGCTGCACATCGCCGCCAAAGGGGTGCCAGTGGTGTTTCAACCGAAGTGGCCCTATGTGAACTCCAAATTTCTCACGGCCCTGCCTGCCACACTGCATGTCATCGAGGACAGCAAGGGCCACAAAATTGAGGTGGACGCCAACGAAGCTGATCAGGTCAAGGCGGCGCTAAACCACAACATACGCTCAGAAACAACCATCTCCTACTCCGGTGGCGGGATTCTGGGACCCATCGTGGGCACAGCGCTGCTCGTGGTTGTCAGCGTGGGTGTGGCGCTTTTTCTCGGCGTCGCCTGTGCGATCTATCTCAGCGAGTATGCCAAACACGGCAAATTCCTCGAAATGGTGCGGTTGGCGATCTTGAATCTTGCGGGCGTGCCCTCGGTCGTGTTCGGTTTGTTTGGCCTCGGGGCGTTCGTTTTGACCGCACCGACGTTTGTCGATGTGCCGGCGGATCGTTCCGTGTTTTCCATCCCTTTTGGCTTCACCACGCTCAGCTTTGAAGGCTGGGACACCTGCGTGCTGTCCGGTGGTTTCACGCTCGCCTTCGTCATCCTGCCCGTCATCATCACTGCGAGCGAGCAGTGTCTGCAGGCGGTGCCGCAGGGCTTTCGTGAGACAAGCATGGCTCTGGGGGCCACGCGCTGGCAGACCATCCGCTACAGCGTGCTGCCCTTTGCCACTCCCGGCATTCTGACTTCCAGCATCCTTGGCATCGCTCGTGCGGCAGGTGAAACGGCCCCGATCATGTTCACCGCTGCGCTGGCCTTCAAAGACAAGCTGCCCTGGCAGAAGGACCTGCCGCCGCTGCCGGAGGATGCATCGTTCTTTGCGCATTGGGAGCAGAGTGTGGCGCGCTTCTTCGGCATCTTCACCGAGTCTGTGCAGGCCCTGCCCTATCACATCTACACGCTGGCCGCCAAGATCCCGCAGAACGAGTACGCGGAGCGTGCGCAGTACGGGTCTGTTTTCGTTTTCCTCGTTCTGGTCGCCTCGCTGGCCGCCAGCTCCGTGATGCTGCGCAAACGTCTGCGCGCCAAGTATCGTTGGTAATTGCTTCTCCTTTCATGTCCGCCGATTCCACCGCCCAGTCCACACCGCCGCCTGTCGTCCAGGTGCGCGACATGGATTTTTGCTACGGTACCAGCAATGCGCTGTTCGACATCAATCTGAAAGTCGAATACCACCGCGTCACCGCGCTCATCGGCCCTTCGGGCTGCGGCAAGAGCACGCTCCTGCGCTGCATCAACCGCATGAACGACCGCGTGCCCAGCGCCCGTGTGACGAAGGGTGAAGTGCTCGTCAAAGGCAAGAACATCCATGATGCCGATGTTGATCTCACGCAGTTGCGCAAGCAGGTCGGCATGGTGTTCCAGAAGTCGAATCCCTTTCCCAAGAGCATCTACGAAAACGTGGCCTACGGGCTGCGCATCCACGGTGAGAAAAACAAAAGCGTGCTCGATGAAGCTGTCGAACGCTCGCTGACGCATGCCGCGCTGTGGGAGGAGCTTAAAGATCGACTCCATGCGAACGCCCTCGCTCTCTCCGGTGGCCAGCAGCAGCGGGTGTGCATTGCCCGTGCCATCGCCACGGTGCCGGACGTGCTGCTGATGGACGAGCCCTGCTCGGCTCTCGACCCCATCTCCACGCTTAAAATTGAAGAGCTGATGCATCAGCTCGCCAAAGAATTCACGGTGGTCATCGTCACCCACAACATGCAGCAGGCCGTGCGCGTCTCGGATTACACGGCCTTCCTTCATCTTGGCAAACTGGTTGAGTTTGCCCCAACGGAGGAGCTCTTCACCAATCCGCGCGAAAAGCTCACCGAGTCTTATTTGCGCGGCACTTTCAGTTAAAAAATGGTCGCCGAAACTCCAGCTCCCACTGCCGCAGAGCCGCTCATTCAGGTGGAAAAGTTCAACTATGCCTATGGTGACAACCAGGTGCTCTTTGACGTCGATCTGAACATGCGCAGCGAGGATGTGACGGCTCTCATCGGCCCCTCCGGCTGCGGCAAGAGCACCTTGCTGCGTTCCATCAACCGCATCAACGACCTGGTGGAATCCGCCCGCGTTGTCAGCGGCAAAATCAAAATCGACGGCGTTGATCTCTATGCGTCTGATGTCGATGTGATCAATCTGCGCCGCAACGTGGGCATGGTCTTCCAGAAGTACAATCCCTTCCCGCGCTCCATTTTTGAAAACGCCGTTTACGGCCTGCGTGTCGCTGGCATCAAAGACCGGCATGACCTTGAAGAAGCCGCCGAACGCAGCCTGCGCTCCGCCGCCCTGTGGGATGAGGTGAAGGATCGCCTCCACGAAGTGGCCACCGGCCTTTCCGGCGGCCAGCAGCAACGTTTGTGTATTGCCCGCGCCATCGCCCTGCAGCCGCGCATTCTGCTGATGGATGAGCCCTGCGCCGCGCTCGATCCCATCGCCACCGCGCGCATTGAAGAGCTGATTCACCAGCTGCGCGGCCAGTACACGTTCGTCATCGTCACGCACAACATGGAGCAGGCCAAGCGCATTGCCGACCGCACCGCGTTCTTCTACAAAGGTCGTCTGATCGAGGAGGATGAAACGATGAACATTTTCCATCACCCGCGCGACCCTCAGACCGAGGCCTACATCACCGGCCGGCTGACCTGAGGAGGCTGGCTCTGCGGCAGGCCCGCATACCCCGAAGTTGAAACTATTGTTTCTTGCAGCACTGTGCTGGCGCATGAATCTCCGTCCCTTCGCCTTGTTCCTACTCACAGCCAGCGTTGTCCACGCCGGCGTGGAGGTGGACATCGACAAATTCGGCGAGAGTCTTGGCGGGTGGACGAAGGAGAAAAAGAAGGCCGCCGAGTACAAATTCTCGGAGGTCGACTTCCGCACTTACAAGCCCGAGGTCACCACCGCGCCTGATGGCGGCGTTTTCATCTCCGTGCGGGTGGACCACCTCCGTGGGATGTTCTCCTCAGATGACCATGCCAGTATCGAGATGAGCTTTGCGCCAGACGGCACCCTTCTTTCCTCCCAGGCCGCCATTTCCATTCAAGCCCGCCGCATTAGCAGCGAGATGTTTCGCAGCGGTGGCAGTTCCGCTGCCAAGGCTGCAGGCGAACTCGCCGGCGGCACTGTGGAAAAAGCCGCCAAGCTCAGCAGCAACGTCTTTGCCAGCCTCGCGGGCAAGCTTCTCCGGGAAAACGTCACCGAGCCCGGCCGCATCGCCTACCCCGCTGCGCTTCGACACAACTACAATCTCCTCTATCAATGCGTGAAATTCGTCAAGGACCCGCCCAAGGCCCTCGTCGTCGAAGGCGATCCTCTTCGCACCAAACCGCCAGAACCCAAAGGCGCCCCTGAAGGCATGTTCAATGTGAACACCTTTGGCGAAGCCCCCAAGGAAGGGGATAAAAAAGAAGAGAAGAAGGAAGAGGCCAAGAAGGAAGCCGAGACCGCCAAACCATGAGCCGGAGGCAGTTGCTCATCGATGTTGGCAATGGTCGCACCAAGTTCGGTCTAGCCACGAGTGAATCCATTCTCGAACGGCGCGAGCATGCCACGCGTGAGCTTTCGCCCGATGCCGTGCGGGAGGTCACACATGGCTGGCAGTTTGATAGCGCTGTGATTTGCTGTGTCGTGCCGAAAGCGGTGCCTGCGTTCCGTGAAGTGTTGGGCGACCAACTCATCGAGCTGCGGTATGATACTCCCATGGGAATCGGCATTCGCTACCCGAAACCCGAGAGCATCGGCCCTGACCGTCTGGCAAACGCGGTCGCACTGGCACACATGCATGGCGCACCTGGCATCGTCATCGACTTCGGCACGGCGGTGACCTTTGACATCCTCTCCGCAGACAAGTTTTACATCGGTGGTGTGATCGCGCCGGGGCTGCGGCTGATGACCGATTACCTGCACGAACGGACCGCTCTGCTTCCTCGGGTTGACCTGCGAGAACCTGCCAATGCCATCGGCCAGTCCACCGAGGGGGCCATCCTCGCCGGGGCGGCCATTGGGTATCGGGGGATGGTCAAAGGCATTCTGGAGGCGCTGAAAAAAGAGCTCGGGGGGCAGAAGGTCAGCATCGTCGCCACGGGTGGGGACGCAGAATGGATCATCTCCGGCATGGGTGAAGACATCATCACCGACCCCGATTTGACCTTGCACGGACTGCGTTTGGTGGGCAATCTCCGCGCCCCGCTTTGAGGCGGAACGCGTTATGGCTGAAACTGACAAAACTTCCATCGGCATCGACTTTGGCGGCACCTCCGTGAAACTCGGTGTTTGCCGTGGCGATGAACTTCTCGTCACGGACGAGCCCATCCCCACCATGCAGTTCCATGGACCTGCCGCGCTCATTGGCGAGATGGCCGCACGTGTCGCGAAGCTGCGGATTACCTATCCTGACATCTGTGCCATCGGCGTCGGCGTTCCCGGCCTCGTGGATTTTGATCACGGTTTTGTGCATGAACTAACCAACGTCCCCGGCTGGAAGCATGTACCGCTGAAGACCATCCTCAGCGAAAAGACCGGGCTGCCCGTGCTGGTGGAAAATGATGCGAATGCGATGACCTATGCCGAGTTTCGTCATGGGGCGGCACGCGGCCTGAAAAACGTCATCGGCCTCACGATGGGCACCGGCATCGGCGGTGGTCTGGTGCTGGATGGCAAGATGTTCCGTGGCAGCGGCTTCGTGGCGGGAGAGATCGGCCAGATGAGCATTGATTACAACGGCAAGGCCGGCCACTACGGCAATCTGGGTGCGCTGGAGAAGTACACCGGAAACCAGCAGATCGCCGAGCACGCCGTGCTGCGTTACTCCGAGGCGGGCATCGAGAAGGACATCGCCGACTGCACGCCCAAAAAGATCGCGGATGCGGCGCAGGCGGGGGATGACATCGCCCGCCAGATCTGGGGTGAGGTGGCCGACTGGCTCGGCACCGCGATCTCCAGCATCGCCTGGCTGCTCAATCCCGATGCCTTCGTGATCGGTGGCGGTGTGGCCCAGGCCGGAGACCTGATCTTCACGCCGCTCAAAAACAAGGTGCAGAGCATGCTCAGCACCGTGGTCTGGGAGCGCCTGCAGATTGTGCCCGCGCGCTTCAGCAACGAAGCCGGCATCATTGGCAATGCCGCCCTGGCGGCTGACGCGGTGTAATGCAGAGCCCTGTTCCTGCGGAACAGGGCTTTCCTGTTGTTATGCAACAAGGCTACTTTTTCTTCGGCTTTGGCTCCCAATCCTCCACCTTGATGATGGCTTCCAAGTCCTTCTTGGCGTCGATGTCCTCCGGCAGGATTTTGAACTTGGTCAGGTAGCGCAGCGCCTTGGTCACCTGCAGAATCTCGTTCTTCTTGGATTCGATCTTGCCCGGAGGCACCTCTTTCATCGCGCTGGCGAAATCGCGCACAGTGGCGGTGGCAAACTCACGGGCTTCGGCATTGTCCGCATAGCAGAGGGATTCAAAGTAGTGCAGCATCTTCTCGATGCCTTCGAGCTTGGCGGCAGATTCGCGGATGTTTTTGGCGATCTCCGCGCGCTTGGCCGTGGTGGCGGCTTCGGTCATGTGGCTGGTCTCACCGCCGTCGATGGCGCGCTTGGGCAGCGGGCGGTACCAGATGTTGCGATAGCGCACCGGATTGCCGTGGTCCTGCAGTTTGAGCGGGCCTTGATCGGGGAAGGCTTTCGGGGACGAGCGGCGCATGTGGCCACCGCCGCCTTCAAGGGGCGTGTGGTCCTGGGTGAGCACGCCGTTCACGAAAACGGTGATGTAGCCTGGGTCGAGCTCCTTGCCGTCTTTGAAGATCGGGCGGCGGAAGACGATGTCGTAGGTCTGCCATTCACCGGGAGCACGCAGCGGATTCGCCATGGGCGGATTGATGCCGTAGATGGATGAAGCCATGCCATCGGGGTAGCTGGGGTTGTTGTAATTATCCAGCACCTGCACTTCGACCTGGCCCATGAGGAAGATGCCGCTGTTGCCACGGCCCTGGCTGTTGCCCTCGACCTTGGAAGGGGCGCTCCATTCAATGTGGAGCTGGCAGTCGGAGAATTCTTCCTTGGTGCGGACGTAGCCGCTGCCCGGCACGCATTGCAGCACACCGTCTTTGACTTCCCACTTGGTGGGCTCAGCAGGTGTTTTGTCGGCCTGCCATTTTTCGATCTCCTCCGGCTTCCCGCCGAAGAGGATGACGGCATCCGAAGGCGGTGTGCCCGGCTTTTCCTGCGAGCTGAACGTGCCCGGCTCCACGCGCACGGGCTGCGGGCGGTTCATGTCATGGATGGCCCATGGATGCGTCGCGTCCGGCGGATCGCCGTAGAACGCGCCATCAGCGAGCGCAGCGGTGGTGAGCAGAGACAGTGCGAGAGTGTGAAGCGTGGGTCGGTTCATGGTGGTGGAGAGAGGTAGATGGGAAGGCGCTTGGAGCAATGAGGATTCATACACTCACCGCTGCCAAATCTCGCGCTCGCGGGCAGCGCTCCAAGCATTTGAATGGCAAAAAATATGCCATTCCACCGGTGCGGCAGAATGGCATATCGTATTTTTTGAGGGGATCAGCCGTTCGGCAGCAGACGCTCCCAGAGGATATCGTTCATGAGGACGTTTGTGATGAACTCGCGGCTGCTGTCAACGGCGGCCACCGGGGTCGGAGCCACAGCTGGCACGACGATGTCGAGGATGAGGCCCTTGGCAGTACGCTGGGACGTGATGCGGCCACCGAGATGGTAGGCGAGGAAGAACGCGCCCATGAGGGTGAGGCCGGGGCCATCTGTGGTGACATCATCGTGAGTGAAGAAGGGATCAAACACGGAGCGCAGCACATCGCTAGCGAGTCCAGGACCTGTGTCGGTGAGGGTGAGATGCAGCGCTCCGGCGTCGGCAGCCTCGGCCGCTGTTTTGGCAGAGAGGGTGACCTGTGTGCCGGAGGCAAGCAGCGCCAGCTCCGTCTGAAGCAGCAGGTGCAGCATTTTTTCAAACGCAGGACGGCTGGCCTGAAGGGCTGGGAGTGCTCCAGCGGCTTCGAATTTCAGCTCGATGCCCTTGGCTGTGAAGGCGGCACGTTGCTGGTCAATCAATGCCTGAATAACGTTTGCCGCATCCATCTTGTGCTCAGCACCGGAGGCGGACTGCAGTTCACCGAGGAGATCGGCGATGCGTGCAGCCTGACGCACCACATGCGCGTGGAAGTCACGCCAGAAGGTGGCCTGACGCAGACGGTCGAGGTCAAAATTCTGCTGACCGAGTCTGCCTGGCGTGATGTCCAGGAAAGCGTGCACGGCGCGCAGAGGCTGGTTCAGCTTCTGGTTCAGCCCGGCGGCCACGACACCCAGGCCCATGACGCGGTCGGTGATGAGCAGGTTCTGCAAAACGGAGAGTTTTTCCTGCAGCAGTCCGTCGCGCTCCTGCTGGAGGATGTAGAACTCCATGGCGCGGTGCAGGGTGTTGCGCACATCGTCCATCTGGATGGGCTTGGAGATGTAGCGGAAGATGCTGCCGAGGTTGACCGCATCCACCGTGACATCGTAGTCGGCATAAGCCGTGACCATCATGCGCACGAGGCGGGGGCGGAGCTGGCGGGCGCGTTCAAGCAGCTGCACTCCTTTTTCTCCAGGCATGCGCTGGTCAGACAGCAGCACGCCGATGTCTTCACCATGCTGCTCGATGAGCTTGAGTCCCTCGGCCGCGCTGATGGCGGTGAAGATGCGGAATTCGTCTCCGAATGTTTTTTCGAAGTACTTCAACGCCTTCTCTTCATCATCGACATAGAGAACGGCATAGCGTTTGAGGTCGTATTGGTTTTGCATATGGGGGAGTCCTTCTAGGTATCGGCGTGGTTGTTGTTGGTGCTGTCGGTAGAGGGTAGCTCGAGGATGAACTCGGTAAACTGTCCGGGCTGACTGCGTACTTCAATGCGTCCGCCATGGTCGGCAATGATGCGGTTGCAAATGGAAAGTCCAAGCCCCATGCCCTGGCCCACGTCTTTGGTGGTGAAGAAGGGGTCGAAGATTTTGTCCCGGATCTCCTGCGGAATGCCGGGTCCGTTGTCCTTGATGGAGAGAATGGTTCTGTTGCCGCGGGCGAACGCGGAAAGCCTGATGCAGGCCGACTCTCCCTCCGGGTATTCCTTGGTCGACATGGCATCCAGGGCGTTCTGGATGAAATTGATGAGCACCTGCACGAACTGGTTGCTGTCGCCCCGGATTTCAAGTTCCTCGGGAATGTCCACCTCACGCTGGATGCCGTCTTTCCAGACGTGAGCAAAGAAGCGCATGCAGGTGTTCACCACGTTCTTCAGGTCAAAGGCGTGATTGAGCTGGTTGGTGGTGCGGGTGAAACCACGCAGGTCGGAGATGATCTGGATGACGCGGTTCACCCCTTCCTCCACATCTTTGACGGTGTCTGCAAAGTCGGCGCGTTCTTCCTCGGGCAGGGATTTGGTGGAGCGACTGATGATGCCCAGTCCCTGACGTGCGTAGTTGAGCGGATTGTTGATCTCGTGGATCAAGCCGGCGCTCAGGCGTCCGAGGGAGGCGAGCTTCTCGTTTTGCACGAGCATGGATTCCGTCTCCTTGATCTGCTCAAGCGCGTTTTCGAGCTGTTGCTTTTGCACCACGAGTTCCTTCTGGAACAGACGCGAATCGACGAGATTTTTCAGGCGCACCATGATCTCCGTGAGCGAGAACGGCTTGGCCAGAAAGTCGCTGGCTCCGGCGGCAAGGCATTCCATCTTGGTTTTTTCGTCTGCCCGTGCAGTGAGCAGGACCACGGGGATGGAGCGTGTGATGCTGCGCTCGCGCAGCTCTCGGCACACTTGCAGGCCATCTTTTTCCGGCATCATCATGTCGGAGAGAATGATGTCCGGGAGGAACTGCGCGGCTTTTTCCACGGCCTGCTGCCCGTCCACGGCCTCCAGAATTTCGAAGGAGCCGCTGAGCTGGCTCTTGAGGAAGCGCAGCATGTCGGGCTCGTCGTCAGCAATGAGCAGCATGGGCTTGCGGCTGCGTCCAGCACCTGTTTCCACCGGGCGCAGGGTGGCTTGCAGCGAGGTCATGGCCGGGAAGAGTTCAGCGCGGCGGTAGAGTTCGGCAATCCAGTCTTTGTTCTGGGGCGCATCTGCGTCTGCCCCCTCGGTCGTTTCATCCGACTCATCCTCAGTGGTGCTCGGCTCGCCTTGGAGCAGAGGAATGTTCACCGTCATGGTGGTGCCCTTGCCGACTTCACTGACGGCCACGACATTGCCTCCCTGTGCTTCCGCGAGCTCTTTGACGAGGGCGAGGCCGATGCCCATGCCCTGGAATTTGCGCTGGGATGAGGTGTCCGCCTGCCAGAAGCGGTTGAAAATATGCGGCAGTTGATCTGCCGGAATGCCCATGCCGGAGTCACGCACTTCAATGGCAAGCCAGCCGTCTGTCTTGAGGGCGCTGAAATTGACGTGACCATTGGCGGCGGTGAATTTCAGGGCGTTGAAGAGCAGGTTGAGGCAGATGCGCTCCAGCTTCTCCGGATCGGCAAGCACGCTGCCGAGGTCCTCATCCACATGTGCATGCAGATGGATGCGCTTGTCTTTCGCGACACTGCCGACGGCATTGGCGAGACCATTGATGAAATCGTTCACATTCACCCGCTGGGTGTGAACCTGCGCCCGCCCAGATTCGAGGCGCACCAGATCCAGCAGATCATTGATGAGCTTGAGCAGGCGCATGGAGTTGCCATGCATCGTGTTCATCAGGTCCCGTTCTTCCGGCGGGCGGGTGGATTCAGCACGCTGGATCAGGCTTTCGAGCGGAGCAATGAGCAGAGTCAGCGGCGTGCGAAGTTCATGGCTGATGTTGGCGAAGAAGCGGCTTTTGGCTTCATCAAGCTCACGCAGTTTCTGGTTGCTGGCCTCAAGCTCGGCGCGGTTGAGGTCCAAATCGTGACGCAGCTTGAACTCAGAGAATCGGATGCTGTTGTAAAACCAGGTGCCGGCGGTGGTGAAGACCCCGGTGACGAACAGGAAATAAAGATTGTTGAAGAAGATGCTGCGATTGACGATCGGGCCATGGAAAAAGCACGCCATCAGATAGGACGTCACCGTGAGGACCACCACCAGGATGCTGTCCTGCAGAGTCCAGCGCATGAGAATTGCGGCTCCCAGCATCACCAGATTCAGCCCGGCATAGTAGGGTGAATCAGCCCCCCCTTTGGCGTAAATCATCCATGCAATTCCGACAATGAGGGGCATGGCCATGAGCAGGCCGAGCAGGCGGTGCATGCGCTTGCCCCAGGCGGTGGTCAAAGCCAGCCAGACAAGGACGCTGACCACGGCGGAAAGAACACGTGCGGGAAAGAAGCGCTTTACCCCTTCTTCCTGAAAAACCACCCAGTCCAAAGAACTCCCGGCCAGCATGAACACGACGGCGAGAATGCCGCAGAGCTGATAGTTGCGGACTCGGATGTCCTGCTCGTAGGCCTGAAAGTTTCCTTTCAGGCCACCAGCTAAAACTGGAGAAGCATCAGGCATCGAGAGGTTTGCGTACTTCGAGGAAGATGTTCACGCCCGTGGCGTCTGGTTTCACTACAACGGACCCTGGGGGCGCACGATCAGGCGCCAGCTTGAGGAACTGCTCCTCGTCCCGGTACACGAGATGCCATTCGGCCAGATACTCCATCCAGTTCCGCCAGGGATTGCTGGGGTGCACATTCGTGGCGATCAACAGTCCGCCGGGTGCGAGCAGATCATAGAAGATTTCTAGAAGACGCCGGCAGATGCGGTCGGAAAGATAGTCGAACAAACCGGCACAATAGACCATGTCATAGGTGCCGGACTGGGCCGCCGCACGTCCGGACTCTTTCAAAACTTGGTGCACGGATTTTTTCTCAAAGCGCAGGCCGGTGCGGCGACGATGTCGGTTACGCAGATCTTCCAGAGACCGAGTTGTGTGCATGATGGTCTCATCATTGAAGTCCAGCAGCAGCAAGTCTGCCGAGTCGGAGATGGGCTCATGGGTGAGGAAATTTTGAATCTCCTGAGCCGGGCCGCAACCCAGGTTGTAGATGCGGGCGACACGATTCTGGCCGGCCGCACGCGTTGTCTCAGCCTTGAGCTGCTCGACCAGGTAAACGATGCGGTTGCGGTGGGCGATCACCGGCGGGATGTCCAGATAGAGCTTGTTGAGCAGCTTCGCAAAGATGGAGCTGCCTTCATACGGATCACGCAGCATCATGCTGACCATCTCATAGTCACCGGCATAACCCAGCGGCTTGTGATACGTCCGGTAAACAAACGGCGCACACAGCACCAGAGGGTGAAGCTGGCGCTTGATGTAGCTGCGGTGCACCGGCTGCTGCTCCAGCGGAATGATGGCGGCGGATTCCTCAAAGCGTTTCATCAGAGGATACACCGTGGGAACGATGGGCTCCTCCATCTGCAGAAGGACTTCACGCTCCGCCTGAATGCGATCTCCCGTGGGCAGCGATCGCACGCCCAGCTCCACCTGCTCCATCCAGCGGCGCAGGTCGGAAAGCATGGTGTGCATGTCCGCCACCACAATTTTGAAATCGGGCATGACCCGATAGCTTTTTTCCGTCTCACGGAGGAACTCGGCAAACTCGGTCAGCAGGCGGCCCTTGTTCTGCGAGGGGGAGAGGATGTCGATGTCGATCCAGCCCTCATCTGACAGCGAAGCCTCGCAGATGAGCATGATGCCGGTGTTCACCAAGTTGGCGATGGTGGCCCTGCCGGTGTAAACCACGCGGTCGTTCATCATGATCCGGAAGTCATTCAAGACTTCAGAGAGCTGAACAATGCTGTAGGGATTGTAGACCTCAAACACACCCAGATAGCGTGTGAGCCGGTGAAGCGTGCCGCGCACTTCAGCCCCCTGGCTGTTGCGGCAGATGATGAAACTGAGCCGCTCCCCTGAGGAAGCGAGATTGGGAAGTGCGTTGTCGTTGTTCTCCATGTTACGAATCCTCTGCTAAAGCGGTTTGCTCGCTGATGACAACACAAGCCTTTTGGAAAAAGTTCGCCGCGTGTTCTGGCCTGGCCCAGCGAGGGTGCGGTAGACGTACGAGGGGAATAAACATGGTGTCACTATATTTGAATTAAAACCTCTGCGTGAAGCTCACCGCCAGCACCTGCCACTGATGCTTGTAGGTGCCGTCATACTGGTTGGGCGGATTGGAAGCGGCCCCGCTGATGACACGGGCGGGATAGTAAACGCAGGAGTAGGTGAGATCCACGCCCCGAGTTTTGCCCCGCCAGCCCACGCCCAGGCTGAAGACATGCCTGTCGTTGCCAGGGATCAGCGGTGTGTAGCTGTTCTGCGGCTGGGAATTTTCTGAATAGAGATAACCGCCGCGCAGTGCCCAGTGTTCATTCAGCTGATAGGACATCCCTGTGCCAAAATCGAGCGAGTTTCTCCACCCAAAGACGGTGCTGGTCGACCCGCCGAGCAAAGCCTGGTTGTTGCCGATCAAGAGGGGGAGGACATCATGGGAGGAATTCTGCGCCCATTTGAAGTCAAAACCCACGGTGAAGCGGTCTGTCACGTCAAATCCATAGCCGACGGAGATGGAGGCAGGAAAGGTCATGTCGGATTTGAAGCTGCTTGATTCGCTGAAGGTGCCAACCAGCGCCGGCGGGATGTTGCTGGCTTTGAAGTCACCACTGAGATTGACCTTCACCGGCAGCCGCCCAATCACTGCAAGGCGATGTCTTTTGGCAATGGTCCAGTTGATGCCTGCATAGGCGCCCAGGCCCCACCCCTGGCCGTGAATCTTGATGTCTCCTTCCGCCGAACCTGGTATAATGTTGTTCCAGGAGTAGAACTGCTTCATCGTCAGATCGGCATACAAGATGTCGAGCCCGACGGCAAAGCCGAGATCATCTGTGATCTTCACCGCGAGAGCCGGGGTGATGTCCACCGTCAGCAGATTGGCCTCGTAGGGCAACGCATAGCGCAGGCCGCCGCCCATGCCTCTGGGGTAGTAGGCGGCAAGGCCATATGGGGTGCTAACACCGAGGCCAAAGGACAGCCTGCCGGGCAGCAACGGCTGCACAAAGTACATGCTCGCGGGAAACACCCATGGCCGGTTGATCCGTACGTTCTGGCCACCGTTCTGCTCAAAGCGAATGTCTGAATGCCACATGGCCGTGTTGATCAGCAGCTCGCTTTTCTCCATCTTCAGGATGTTGGCCGGAGCGACACGCACAGCGGAGGCGTCGCTCAGATTGGCATATCTGCCACCCACGATGCTCAACGCCTGGGCGGAGTCAGGTATCACGGAGAAGGTTTCGGATGCCTGCACCGCCGCTGAGGTCAAACCCAGGGCAATAATGAAAGAAACGACGCGAGTATTCATGGTTGGGTTGGGCTGAGTTAAGCCAGTCCGTTGGACTGGCAGTATCTGAGAATTTCGACTGTCCCTTTCAGCCCGGTCTTGCGACACAGGTTGTGCTTGTGAACTGCGACGGTTCGCGGGCTGAGAGACAGATCCAGCGCCACCTGCTTGAGGCTTTTGCCGCGGGCCAGCTGCATGAGGACTTCCAGCTCACGGTTGGAAAGTTTCTCATGCACCTGCCCGGAGGAGCCTTTGCGGATGGACCGGTCTGCAAACTTTTGCGCCAGCTCTCTGGAAATGTAGCTGCGTCCCTCCAAGGTGCAGCGAATCGCATCAAACAGCTCATGCGGAGGGGCGTCCTTGGTCACATAGGAGCGCGCTCCGAGCTGCATGGTGCGCGAGACAAACGTTTCCTCCTGATGCATCGAAACAGCGATGATTCTGGGCGGGGTGGGCAGTGTGCGTAGTTCTGTGGTCAGTTCCATTCCTGACCGGTCTCCCAGTTCGATGTCGACAAGGGCGATTTCATAATTGTGCAGGCGGGCTTCAACCATCGCTTCCGCACAAGTGCCGGTGGAGACCACGGTGGCCTGGGGAAACTCCCCCTTCAGCATGCTCGTGAAAGCTTCACGTACCAGCGCATGATCATCGACAACCAGAATGCGGAAAGGCGGGGGAGATTGCATGAGAGTGTTCAATGCGGTAAAGAAGTTTATGCTGCGGACTGCTGAGGTGATGGCAGCGCCATGAGGCAAACTCGCGAACTGCCGCCCGGTCCGGCGCCCATGACCTGCATGCGGGATCCCAGCAGGGCACACCGAGCTTCGATGACGGCCAGTTCAGATCCAGCCATGTTCTCCTTCCAGATGCTGTCACCACCATCGTGATCGATCGTGATTTCCAGCTTTTCAGCAGACGCCCGGCAGGTCACCTCCACCCATGAGGTGTTGGCAAAACGCACGCAATGCTTCAAGAGCGCCTGCATGATTCGAAACAGATTGAGCCGGCTGGCGAGATCGAATGACGGCTCATCACCGCTGATGTGGAGCACCAAAGAGCCGGCAAAATTTTCGCCAACATTGCGCACCAGCTGCTGCAGTGCGACATGCAGCCCGAAGGCCTTCAAAACGGGCGGAAACTGTTTTTCCGTCATGTCCCGAACCAGTTGCAACGTCTGCCGCAGAGTGGCATCCAAGCTGCCCAGCAATTTGCCGACGCTCGCCGAGTCTCCACCATTTGCCAATTCGTGCCGCATCATTTCACCCAGCGAGGCGCAGGCCACCAGGCCTCCAGCCATGTCTTTGTGCAACAAATGTGCGAGATCGACGCGCTGAGCATCTTCTTCCTTTAACAGACTGCTCAGCGCCTGTAGTAGCATTGCGGCTGAGTTATTTTCCATTTCGAGGGCGATTGGATGCATGGGTAGGGCTAAATAATTTAAATCATTATGTCGCTGCATTTAGGAGAACCACATTCCGCCTAGCTTAGCACCTAAATGTTGATTCATTATTTAGGTCTGGCCTAAATCCACATTCGGCGGTCTTTTTGAAAGAATTATTGTGAATCTGGAATTTAGCGAAAATAAACCTATTTTTATTAATTTTATAAAAATCCAAGGCTAATATTCTGCACATGTATCTAAATACCATTCAGCACAACCTCAGTGCCTGCAGCCGGATTCTGATTGTGACCGAAGAGCGGTCCTTGCAGGAAGATCTGCATATTTCCCACGCACTGCAAAACATGAGCCATAGTGGCAGTTCCTCTGCTTCTTTGGGTTCAGAGCATGGCAGCAACAAAGCTAGATCTGCTGCCTCCGCTCCTGAGGTGGTCTGCACTGCGAATGAGAAAGAAGCGTTAGCGTTGGTAGAAGCAGCGGCCCAAGGACACAAGCCATTTTCCTTGGTTATTATGGATGGCCGTCTTTTCTACGGGAAAGACTATCGATACATCATCAATCGCTTATGGCAGTTTCAGCGTGACTTGCATGTGGTGTTGCATGCTGTTTCGCAGCTGGAGTCATTCGAACAAATCCCGATCGACTTAGGGTCCAATCCACATCTGTTAGTCTTCAAATTCCGGCTCGTTCCCTTCGAGATAACCCAGCTCATCCGCACACTCTCAGTCAGGCACAGTGCTGAGAATCAAACCTCCCACCGCAATCTGAGCCTGAATGCCCAGCTGCTGGAGGTGGCCTCACGTTTTGAAGACGTCAGCAACCGGCTCCGGCTTGAGCAGGACCACCGCAAGCAGTTGGAGGACCAGCTGTGCCGGAACCAGCGGCTGGAAACCGTGGGGCGTTTCGCAGATGCGATGGCGCACTTTTTTAACAATTACCTGACTGTGATTCAGGGCCATCTGGAAGTTGCACAGCTCAATCAGGATGGCGCTGGCTCAAGCACTCTGCCGACCTCCACTCTCAAAGAACTCATCCTCGCCACGCAGCGTGCTGCGGGCGTTACCTCACAGTTTGTGTCCTTCAACAGGCGCGAATACATGCAGCCAGCTCCGCTGCATCTCAGTCAGATCATTGATGGCCAGGCCTCCATGCTGCAGAAAGCCATGGGTGAGCAGATCGCGATCCAGATCAGCCACAGCCCCGAGCTGCCCAGTGTCATGGCAGATCAGGCCGCCATGGAGCAGATCATTTTCAATCTCATCATTCATGCACGTGATTCCATGCCGATGGGAGGTAGATTAATGATTCAAACCAGGCCGCTGTTCATTCCAGACGCTGCAACTGCCTGCCAGATGCATGCAGAGGCAAAACCTGGAGAATATGTGGTCATGACGATTTCTGACACAGGCAATGGGATGAGTCCTGCCGAGCTTGCAGGGTTGTTTGACTCGTCCAAACTCTCATCAGATCAAGAAGGTGGTGCAGACATCGCTCTGATTCTGGTGCAGGGATTGGTGCGCATGCAAGGCGGCTGGGTCGACGGCCGGAGTGTCTTGGAAGTCGGCACGGAGTTTTCCATTTGCCTGCCAGTCGCCAGCGGAACGGCGCCAACATCTCCCACGCCGGAGAAAAAACTCCTGAGCACCAACGGCGGGGACGAAGCATCAACCATTCTAATTGTTGATGATGAGGACTCTGTACGGCAGGTCATGGAATATGTGCTTACCAGCCAGGGGCACAAGGTGCTCACTGCCGCAGATGCCAATGAAGCCTGGGCCATCTGGCGTGAGAAGTCGGCAGTCATCAAACTCGCACTTATCGATGTCAAGCTGCCCGGTGGCGTCAGCGGTTTCGATTTGGAGAAAGCTCTGGCAGCCGAAGACCCCACGCTCCCGGTCATTTTCACCTGTGGCTACTCTCCGACCACTCTGAGCAACGCGAAAGAGCTGAAGGCAGGTGAAAACTTTCTGCCAAAACCCTTTGGTATGGTGGAGCTGCTCAACATCGTAGGTCAGGCCCTCCTGCAGCCGGCAAGGTTGTAAGAAGGCGGGGAATCATGGATGCTCGCATGCGGACGACCCGAGACGGCACCGATATCCAGACGACGAAATCTTCCACCATTGCCACGAGGGGTCTCTTTTGGCTACGCTCGGGCGGCCTGTCACTGCGAAAAAGGGCTGGTAGTGACATCAATAAAGGCCTCCGGGACCAGCGAATAAAAAAGCTGGCAATTTCTCCAGCATGCATAGTGGGAATGGAATTTTTCTCAAATTCTCTGCGCTGAATTATTTGGCGCGCACAGAGTCTTGACCGGACCCATCAATGACCGAAGGAAGAGCATGGCTCCCTCCATATTTTATTGTCTTTCTGTTGCTTGCAGAGGCAAATTCATTCCAAGGCCGCACACCTCTTGGCCGTTGTGTTCCCATCATGTGTCTCTTTGCGCGTAGACTTCTCTGGCGTAAGAAATGCCCACGTATTATCCGCCCAGAGTTGAGAATGAAATCGCGGCCTATGGAGGTGGCAGCTTTGCAAGCTCTGCGTCCATGAAGTCTGGCGCGCCAGATTTTGCGCTGAATACGCAGGAGCAGCCTCTCGAATGCAGCCTGGTCATCCTGGTGAACAGTCTTGGAATCGTCCATGCGGTGAACGGCGGGCGGGTTCGGTTTATGGAGATTTTTGGCCAGGAACTGCGTCTGCCTGAAAGCGGCAGCAGTTGTTTTGATTTTTTTGCCTGCGAATGCGAAACCCGGTTTGATGGGGGGGGGCGATGGGCAAAGACTCTCAAGGAGGTGTTGGAGCAGCAATCGGCGGGCGCGCGGATCGAATCAGGTCTTTCAGACTCGACTGCGAAGTACTGGATTGAAATCACGATCATTCCGCTGCCGGTGGGCGAGAGCTCAGGTGCGCTGATCACCTGCATAGACATCACCTCACGCAAGCAGGCGGAACTCGAACTGCGCCATCGGGAGGCGCAAGGAAGGGCTATCGTTGATCTTGAACCTGAGTGCGTGATGGTCGTCGATAGTGAAGGGCGGCTGCAGGAGATGAACCCAGCAGGCCTGAAAATCATCGAAGCCGGGTCACTGGCAGAGGTCAAGGGGGGGCTGATCGTCGATCTGGTGCATCCGGATGATCGGGAGAGACTTCAGCAGCATCATCGCCAAGTTGTTGAAGGCGAATCTGGACGGCAGAATTTTCGTGTTATCGGTCTCAAAGGCACGCTGTCCTGGATCGAAATGCACTCGGTTCCCTTGCGTGCTGCAGGTGACCAGCTGATTTCCATGCTCAGTGTGGCCCGGGATATTTCCGAAAGGAAAAAAATTGAAGAGCGGCTGCGGCAAAGTGAGGCCACCATGGCAACCGCGCAGGGAATCTCACATTTCGGCAGCTGGGAGCTTGATTTGACGGTTTTGGACGTGACCAGCAATAATTCCCTGCGCTGGTCAGACGAGGTTTATCGCATCTTTGGCTATGAAGTGGGGGGGATTGAAACCACGAATGAGATTTTCTTCAGTGCGGTTCATCCTGATGACCGCGAAATGATCCGTCTGGCGGTCAGCGAGGCCGTCCGCAGCCATGGACGCTATTCGATCGACCACCGGATCATTCTGCCAAACGGCGAAGTCCGGCACATTCACGAAGACGCTCAGATTTTTCTCGATGAGCGGACCGGCCAGCCATTGCGAATGGTGGGCACGGCGCATGACATTACGGAGCGCAAGCTGGCTGAGGAAGCGTTTAAAACCAGTGAACTGCGCTTCCGGCATGCTTTCACGAATGCCAGCGTAGGTTTTGCGATCACGGACATGAGAGGAGTCGTCCTCCATATCAACAAGCACTACTGTCAAATCATCGGTTATGCGGAAAACGAAATGATCGGCAGATCTTTTGCCTCTGTGACGCATCCGGATGATGTGGCACGCAAGCAGGTGCTGAACCAGAGTTTGATAGTTGGAGAGATCAGCGACTTCATCGTTGAAAAACGCTATCTCTGCAAGAATGGCGAGGTGGCCTGGGTGGAAAACAGCGTGTCCGCCATCCGGGATGAAGCCGGGGTGGCTCTGCACATGGTGGTGCTCTGCAAAGACATCACGGAGTCACGCCACAACCAGGAACAGCTGAGATTGCTTGAAGCCTGCGTGGCTCATCTCAATGACATTGTGCTTATCACCGAGCCCGAGCCTCTGGATGAACCCGGCCCGCGCATTGTTTTTGTGAACGATGCCTTCACAAGGCAGACCGGCTACACCCGGGAAGAGGCATTGGGGCAAAGCCCGCGCTTTCTGCAAGGACCTGCAACAAACCGGCTTGCTCTGGGCCGGATGCACGAGGCCCTGGCCCAAGGGCTGCCAAGCAAGGAGGAACTGGTCAATTACAAGAAAAACGGCTCTGCTTTCTGGGTGGAAATTGATGTCGTGCCGATCACCGATTTCAACGGCCTGACGAGTCACTTTGTGGCGGTCCAGCGTGATATCACCGCACGCAAAGAGGCCGCAGACCGGCTCTGGAAGAGCAATCTGCGATATGAAAGGCAGCATGTCGCTCTGGCCCGGATGATACGTAGTGGCGTGATGCAGGCGGTCCATTTGGAGTCGGCTTTTCGTCTGATCACGGAGGAAATCGCCCACGCCATGGAAGTGGAGCGTGTCAGTATCTGGCGGTATGATCAGAACCGCAGCAGCATCGTCTGTCAGATGCTGTTTGAGGCGGGTGCGCGGCGTCATTCCTCCGGGCTAGAACTGAGTGGAAGAGATTACCCGGCCTATTTCCGAGCCATGGCGCAAAATGACATCATTGCAGCAGATGATGCGCAGCGCGACCCACGCACCTGGGAGTTCACAGAAAGCTACCTTTCACCGCAGGGCATCACCTCCATGCTGGATGCCCCGCTGCATGTGGGCGGGGTGCTGGCCGGAGTGCTCTGTCAGGAGCATGTCGGCCCGCTGCGGGCCTGGCTGCCGGAGGAGAAAAGTTTTGCGACTTCGATGGCCAACTTCATCTCCCTGGTGCTTGCCCAATGGGAGCGCAGGCAGGTGGAGGACATGCTGCGTCAGCAGGCTTCGCTCCTCGACAAGGCTAACGATGCCATCCTGGTGCGTGATCTTGATCACAACATCACCTACTGGAACAAAAGCGCCGAAAATCTCTATGGATGGACCGCCGAGGAGGCGAGAGGGCGCAAAGTGTCCGAACTGCTCTATGTCGATGATTCACAGTTCGAAGACAAAAACAACAAAGTGCTGACTGATGGAGAATGGGCCGGTGAAATCCTGCAGGTGACCAAGGCGGGTAAGGAGGTGACCGTGGAGGGGCGCTGGACCTTGGTGCGCGATACCGAAGGCAGGCCCAAATGTGTCCTGGCCATCAACACGAACATCACCGAGCAAAAAAGGCTGGAAGATCAGATTCTGCGTTCCCAGCGCATGGAAAGCATCGGCACGCTGGCGGGTGGAATCGCGCATGATCTCAACAATGTGCTCACTCCGATCATGATGTCGGTGGATCTGCTGAATCTGCGCATCAAGGACGAGGTTTGCAGGGAAACACTGGAGACGATCGCCTCCAGTGCACGTCGAGGAGCCGACATGCTCAACCAGGTGCTGTCTTTTGCCAGGGGAATGGAAGGGCAGAAGACTCCTTTGAAAGTGAGCCGTCTGCTCCTGGATCTGACACGCATTGTCGGAGACACCTTTCCAAAAAACATCCAACTCCGGCTGCAGGATGAGTTGCGGGAAACCGATGCCGTTTCAGCTGACGCAACACAGATTCATCAGGTTCTGCTCAATCTCTGTGTCAATGCACGGGATGCCATGCCTGCCGGCGGTACGCTGACGATCAAGGCGGCACATATTTTGATCGACGCGCAATACGCCGCCATTAACATCGAGGCGCGTGAAGGGCCGCACATCATGATCAGCGTCGAAGATGATGGAATGGGCATTGCGCCGGAAATTCTCCCAAAGGTTTTCGATCCTTTTTTCACCACCAAGGAAATGGGCAAGGGCACGGGGCTCGGGCTGTCCACTTCGCTGGCCATCATGAAAAGTCATGGCGGCTTCTTCCGTGTCTACAGCGAGCTGGGGCATGGCTCATGCTTTCATGTGTATCTTCCGGCACAGCCGGCTCAGGTCATGGAGCAGCCTGTTGTCGAAGAGCCGGTGCTGCCGCGCGGCAATCAAGAACTTGTTCTCCTCGTCGATGACGAGGCGGCCGTGAGGGAGATCACGCGGCAGACACTGGAAGCGTACGGCTACCGTGTGCTGCTGGCTGCGGATGGAGTGGAAGCGGTGACTCTCTACTCCAAGCATCAGAACGACATCGCCCTGGTTTTGACCGACATGCGAATGCCGGTCATGGACGGCTCCACCACGATTCAGGTTTTGATGAAGATGAACCCCGAGGTTTGCATCATTGCCGCCAGTGGCATCAATTCCAACAGTGGTATTGCCAAGGCCGCGGGCACCGGGGTACGGCAGTTTTTGCCCAAGCCCTACACTGCCGAAACCATTTTACGGGCTCTGCACCACGTTTTGAACGAGCATTGAGAACCCAAGGTCAGGCAGCCTTCCGTCCCGTCTGCAGCACGTCGCCAAGTGCTTCCAGCAAGGAGTCGGCATTGTAAGGTTTGCGCAGGAAATGCTTCACTCCCAGGCTGTTGACCTGCGCCTGCATTTGGTGGCTGAGCCCGCTGGCGCCGATGATTGGCAGGTCAGGATGAATTTTGAGCAGAGCCTGAATGAGCGTCGGTCCGTCCATGTTGGGCATCATCATGTCCGTGATGAGCGCGGCCGGCTTCTCGGAACTTTTCAAGAAGGTCGCGATGGCGTCAGTCCCATCGCAGGCGGCGACCACCCGGTAACCAAAGGCTTCCAAGGTGTGTTTGGTGGCTGTAAGAATGGCGGCTTCATCATCCACGACGAGGATCAACTCGCCCTGTCCTAGACAGCGTTTGGATTCGACCACTTGGATTTCCCTGTGCTCCACATCCGTTTTGGCCGGTAAAAAGATGCGAAACACCGTCCCCTTGCCCATCCGGCTGGTGAGATCGATGAACCCGTGGTGCGATTTGACGATGCCCAGCGTGGTGGCAAGTCCAAGTCCTGTGCCCTTGCCCATTTCCTTGGTGGTGAAGAACGGGTCAAAAATGCGATCCCGCACTTCGAGCGGAATGCCCGTGCCGGTGTCCTTCACTTCAAAGACCACATGCGGTCCCGCATTGGCGTCGGGATGCATGCTGGCAAACTGCTCATCCACGACCACATTGCTCATGGTGATGTCCAGTTCGCCCCCCCCGGGCATGGCGTCCCGGGCATTGACGCACAGATTGAGCAGCACCTGGTGCAGCTGGGTGGGGTCCCCTTCCACGTTCCACGTTTCTTCTGGGCAGGAGATGCGGCATTTGATGAACTTGGGGAAGGTCTCATGGATGAGCTGCTCGATCTCCTGGAGCACATCCTGCGGCCGCAGGCGCATGCTGCGGCCCTCGACACCCCGCGCAAAACTTAGAATCTGCTTCACCATTTCCGCACCGCGATTCGCGCTGTTCTCCATGGCGTTCAACAACTCGATGTCGCGCGGTTGCTGCAGTTTCATGCGCAGAATCGTGAGCGACATCAAAATGGGGGTGAGCACATTGTTCAAGTCATGCGCCACACCACCGGCGAGTGTCCCGATGCTTTCCAGACGCTGATTGCGCAGGGACTGTGACTCCATGCGGCGCTTCTCCGTCACATCGGTCATGAAGCCCTCGGTGTGTCGCATCACGCCGTCTTCGGAGGGGATCCCCTGACCGCGTTCCCAGATCCACTTCACCGCGCCTTCCGCCGTGCGGATGCGGTAACTCATCTCAAAGCGTTTCCCAGCAGCGACAGCCTCCGTCACCGTCTGACGAACATGCTCCCGGTCTTCCGGATGAATCAGATCACCGAAGAAGACCTCGCCATTGCCGGCGAATACTTCCGCTTCGTAACCCGTGAGTTCCAAACAGCCTTCACTGATAAACTCCAGTGTCCATTTTTCATCGATCAGAGAACGGTAGGCGGCACCAGGAAGGTTGCCCATCAGCGTCGAAATCATGCGCTCATTTTCGCGCAGGGCTTCGATCGCCTGCTGGCGCTCCTTCTCCCTCTCCACGGTTTCCATGGCAAAGGAAAGGTCATTGGCCAGGGCGCTGAGCACGCGGATTTCCTCCTCCTGGAAGCAGTCGCGTTCATCGGCGTAGATCAGCAGCACCCCCACAGGAATATTCCCTGGTTTCAATGGGAAGGCGGCGCAGGAACGAAAGCCACGTTCCAAGGCACGCTCGCGAAAGTAGAATGTTTCATCGTGTTCGATGTCATTGGAAATCTCATGCGTGCCGCTCCTAAAGGCGCGTCCAGCCGGTCCGCGGCCCGAGGGATGATCTCCGCGGGTGATCAGCGTCAGTCCATCAAGATAGTTCTGATAGCTGCCGGCGCAGGCGGCCGGCTTCAAGCTTTGGGATTCTTCATCAAAGAAGGCAATCCAGGCCATCTTCATGTTACCCTTCTCCACCGCGATGCTGACCGCTGATTCATACAGCAGCTGCGGTTCACGAATACGGACGATCGCCTCGTTGATGCTGCTGGACATTGCATGCAGCCGGTTCAGGCGCAGCAGGCGTTGCTCGTCCAGCTTGCGCTCATGAATGTCCAGTGCTGACCCCGCCATGCGGTAGGGCTCGCCGTGTTTGTCCCACAAGGCCTGGCCACGGGCCTCAAACCAGCGATACCCGCCCGACTTCACCTGAATGCGGTATTCGATGCAGAATTCACGGCGCTGCTCCAGATGGCTCTCCAGCGCGGCACGCACCAATGGCAGGTCTGCCGGGTGCATTTTCTGCTCCCAGGCAAAAAACAGACTGGGAAACTCCTCGTGGTTGTAACCGAGCAGCTCACGGAAACGTGCGGAATAATAGACGCCGCCGGTGCGGATGTCCCAGTCCCAGACACCTCCGGTGGAACCTGTGGCCGCCAGCGCATAGCGTTCTTCACTCTGTCGCAGAGCCAGCTCAGCCTGGTGGCGTTCCATTTCCGCCGCCGCACGCACTGCAAAAAGCTGGAACATGGCCTGCAGGCGCTCCCGGTGGTCCAGCGTATTTTCGCTGAACACCGCAATCATTCCGATCACGCGCCCGTCCGTGGCATGCAGCGGCATGCCCATGTAGCTGTTCGCACCCAGTTCTTGCAGGATCTGGTCGTCCGGAAAGTGCTGCCGCACATTGCTGTCATAATAACAGACCTCGCCACTGGTCACATTGTAACACGGAGTGCCGATCAGGGAGCAGGTCTTGTTGGGCAGCACCTTGCCGTCCGCGCAGAAACCCAGTGTCCGCACCATCCGATCACGTTCCGGCAGGAGCATCGCCACGGTGGCGTATTTGGCTTCCACCGTACGGGCCACTTGAAGACAGAGGGACTGGAAAAAGGTCTCGCCACTGCGGGCATCCACACCTTCGGCCATCGCCCGCAGTGCTTCCTCCATTTTTTTCTCCACCGTGATGTCCGATGCCAGCGAGAGTATCGACTGCAGCTCTCCCTCGTCGTTCAACAGGGCCGAATTGTGCCACTCACACACAATCACCCGTCCATCACTGGTGAAATTGCGGTTGATGCAGGTGTTGCGGGACTCCGACCGGTCCAGCAGCCGGCCCAGCGTCGCCTTCACCCGCGGCAAATCTTCGGGATGAACGAAGTTCCAGTCACTGTGATCATTCCCCATGACCTCGGCCTCGGTCCAGCCAAAGATTTTCTCCGCCTGGGGCGACCACCGGCAGATGCGGCTGTCTGTGTTGCACTCCACCAGCGCCAGCGAAGTGTTTTCCAGATGATACAGCAGCGTCGCATGCGCCTGCTGCTGCAGTGCCTCCTCCTGCTCGCGACGCGTGGTGAAATCCCGCAGGTTGCCAATGATTGCCACCGGCTTGCCTTCACTGTCTCTGACGATGGACCGGTTGTCACTGATCCAGCGATAAGCCTCATTCTTGTGCTTGAACCGATATTCCAGGACAGGATGAAAATCCCCGTTCAGATCACGTGACATCACTTTTTCCAATCGCTCGCGCTTCGATTGATAGTCCTCGGGATGAATCCGCGAAAACATGAACCGAAGGCCTCCCGCGATGCATTCTTCAATGCTGAAACCCAGCACCTGCTCCACCGCTGGACTGATGTAATCATAGGTCAGCGAGGGCAGGCTGAGACAATACACCGGATCCTTGGAGTTGCCGAGTACGGTCCGGAAACGTTCCTCGCTCCGCCGCAGCTCACTCTCGGACTGCTTCCGCTTGGAAATATCCCGCACGGTGACGACCAGCCTGTCGTTTCCGAGGATCTCGGCCTTGCGCATGCTCACCTCCACCCAAAACCCACGTCCTGAACGTGCGCGGGCCTGCCATTCAAACATCTGCGGGCCTTCCTCCATCGCCTTGCGCATCCAGAACAGCGACTCCTCCAGGGTGTAAGGCGGAGTGTTCACGCTAAGCGCTGCGATGGAGAGTCCCCGCATTTCACCAGCTTCGCAGCCATACATTTCACAGGCGCGCTGGTTGACTTCCAGAATGGCCCCTGTGACCACGTCGTGGATGAATACCGCATCATTGAGGCAGTCAAAAACACTGCGAAACCAGTCGCCCCGCACCTCAATGTCCAGGTCTTCGGGGGCGTTGGCCGTCGTCATGGTGGGAATGATCATGCAGGAGTGGTTTCAATCATTCACAGAGATTTTTCTAGTGTCAATTCCTCCGGTGCATCAGTCTCGGTGACTTCCGTAGAGCAGATTGCAGTGATCGTCTCTGCCAGAATCTTCAGTCCTTGCTCCTTCGAGACGTAGCCATGTACATCTCCACGGCTCAAAACCGGCAGCATGTCGGCGCTGGAATGGCTGCTGAGCACAATGACTTTGATCCCCTGCTCGATGAAATACCCGCATTGCTCCACCAGATCAATGGCTGAGCCGTCTGGCAGTGTCATGTCCACGACCATCACGTCAATAGGGCGCGAATGCAGCACAGGGAGTGCGGCGGCCACGCAGTCAGCCTCCAGCAGTTCATAATTGGGCAGGTATCTGCCCAAGGCAGCACGCACCACATCACGATAGAGGTCGTGATCCTCCACCAGCAGGATCACTCCGGATTTTCCTGAACGATTGGAATGCCAATTTGCCTGCTGCATAAATGCTCTTTAGTTTCTGACTATGACTGGAATCAGCAGTAACATACAGCAAATCTGACACGTGTAGCGAGGAAGCATGATAATGAATAATGATTTAGACTCGCCTAAACTTCGGCAGCATGACTCGGTGCGGTCGAATTTCTCCTTTGTTGAGGGTTCCATGACGGAAAAAAACGAATTCCTTGGCAACATGGGACATGAGCTGCGCAATCCGCTCGCGAACATTATCGCTCAGGCGGAAACGCTGCAGGAGGGTATTTATGGTCCTATGGAGAAAGCGCAGAAAATGGCGGTCACAGCCATTCAGGACAGCGCTCGGCAGTTGCTCCAGCTCATTGCTGACATGGTTGATCTTGGCAAATTCGAAGCAGGCGCTTCATCGCTGACACAGACAGCATGTCTGGTGGGTGAAAAGTGCGCTGGCAGCGTGGCCGCTTTGGCGGGGCTTGCTCAGTCACGGTCCATTCAGATTATCACGGAAGTGCAGCCGCCCAGCCTTGGTGTCCTCGCTGATGCGTTCCGGCTGCAGCAGATCATCACCGAGATGCTTTCCGCCGCTGTGTTATCCATGCACACCGGTGGTCAGCTGCGGCTCCATATCACCTATGACGAGGGCGCTCTGCAGCTACAGACACAGGGGAGCGTCGGCCAGCTGCCCTCTGAACCGGCGCTCATCCTCAGCCGGCTGGGGAAAGTCAAACCTATCGGCCTGGCCTTGCTGCAGAAACTGGTGCAATTCCACGGTGGCACTTTTGAGGTGCTCGAAACAGCCGGGCGCGAAGTCTGCATGACCATTCGTCTGCCACTGAGCCGGTCGTCGGCTGCGGTACCAGCGCAGGAACAGCCCCTGCTTGAGCCTGCGGTCAGCAGTGGAACTCCTCTTTCGGCCTCATCCCGTCAGCCCACCATTTTGATCGCTGATGATCAGCCCGCCCTCATCGCCGTCACGCGCAACTACCTTGAAAGCGTCGGTTTCCAAGTCATCACAGCCCGGGATGGCAGTGAAGCCATTCAGCAGGCCTGCACGCTGCAGCCCGATCTCATTCTCATGGATGTGCGCATGCCGGTTGTGGATGGCTTGAGCGCCATTCGGCAGATTCGTGCCTCCACAGATCCTAAAACGCGTGACATAGCCATCGTGAGCCTTTCAGGGCACTCGAGTGCCGCAGACAAAGAAAAGTGTCTGGCCGCAGGAGCCACCGCCTACTTGAACAAACCATTCGGTGTCCGCGAACTGGATCGCATCATTGCCGAGCATATTCGCCAGGACCGCAATTGACCGGCTCATGGCACGCATGGGATCACGCACTCCATAACTGCGATGTAGAGGATCGTATGCGGGTTTCCTTGAGCATCAGCCTTGAGCGCGATGTTTTCAGGTGCGGCTTTGCTGTGATCATGCCCTTGCTCTGAGGCAATGAATTCAGTGGATGATGAAAAAAGAAGAATGAATCTCGAATACGCGCAGACGCTCCGCGTCTCATGAACACGCCGCAAGAATGCGGCAACAAATCAAAAGCAAACCTCCTCTCATCATGAAAAAACTCTTCACTCTCATTGCTGTTACCGCCAGTCTTGCTGTTTTCGCTCCTGCCAGTTCGCAGGCCTTTGACGGCCACCACTCCAGCCGCAGCTTCGCGAACAACTGCGGCTCGTGCGGCACTGCGGTGTATCGCGAACGCGTCATCGTTGGCCACGATCGCCACGGTCATCCCATCTTTGGCTACCGCATCGTCAGCCATAACTGCCGCCCTGTGAGCCATAACCACGGCCACAGCCACGCCGCCCCTCCACGCGCACCGGGCTTCAGCTTCTTCAATTGGGGTCGCTCCGGCCACCGCTAATCCAGGGTGAATTCACGGCCTGCCGAAGAACGAAAGCTCTCCGGCAGGCCTTTTTTATTTGAGTGAAACGTGAAGGCGGTCATGATTGAAATTGCTTCATCACCATCTTGACGATGTTGAATAAAGGAATGTCATGCTCGGACTTCCCCGGGGCGGTTTCGCGCTGACTAGGAGCAGAGGCCCCGCACGATCATCGCGTTATTTCTTGAGCTTCGCATCGGCGATCTCGGCAGGATACAGCGCCTTGAGCTTCGTGACTGTTTTGGCCACTGCATCCAGATGTGGATCAGCCTCCGCAGGTTTGCGCGCAGCGAAGGCATCACGCACGCCGCTGAGTGCGGCCTTGAGTTCATCCACCAGCTTTCCTGCTTCGGCCTGCTTGGCCTCATCCGTCTTGCCGGGGAGTGCAGAGGCCAGCACCGGGAATGCCTCGGTGACTTCATCAATGGACTCATACTTTTTGTCGGTGCTGCCTTCGTGGAGTTCCTCCGTGTGCTGGTTGATCTCCGCCCACAGGCCGGCGAGATCGGCAGGGACTTCCACGTTTTTACCGCTCTTCTTGCTGCCGCAGTCGCACTGCCATTCGGGCTTCTTGCACTCGCTGTACACTGCCATGTTGAAGTGCAGTCGAAAGGGGACGGACTTGGCCGCTCCAGGTTCACGCAGCTGCATGATGACGTAGTAATCCTCCCCGTCAGGCGCGGCCTCCGTCACGAGTGTTTCACCTTGTGCTTCGACACTGAGTTTCTTCGCCGCGCTGCGATCACCCGCAGTGACGACAAGCTTTCTCTCACCAATCGCAATGGGTTTGCGGTCTTTGTCGAGGAATGTGATTTCAAAGCGGCGGTCCGCGCGGACTTTAAATTCCGCATTCGGCGTCGTCACGGAATCTATCGCCAGGATGCGACCACCACTTGGGCTGAAGATGAAGCGCCCGTGCGCATGCAGGCTGCCGCAAAGCGCGAGCAGCATGGTGAGGAGAAGCAGAGTCTTTTTCATGCAGATGATCATATCAATAGGGCGCGGCATGTCCATGCCGTGACTGTGATTCGCGTCATGCTACTTCTTCACTTCATCGCCATGCGCGCAGGTGCAGGCATATTCCTTGTTCTTGCACGTGGGGCATTGTTCCAGGTTGAGATTGAACTTCTCATTCACCGCCTTGGCACCTTCCTTCGCGCGGATCTGCACCACGGTGGGGAGGTCGTTGCCTTCAGGGATGGCCTTGTCAGAGATCAGCTTGTCGCCATCTTTCGCAAAGCTCAGCTTCGTCGGTGCCGAGCGGTCACCGAGGGTGACGCTGATGACTTGCTCTCCGGGCGCGACGACTTTGTTGTCGTCATTGATGAAGCGGATTTCGACCTTCTTGTCCTTGTTCACGAAGAACTCGACGTGGGGCTCCACTTCTGTGATGAGCCTTCCGCCGGTAGGGCCAGCCTTGGTTGCATGGTTGTGCTTGTCTTTGTCGGCGGCGCTGGTGGTGAAGACCAGCGCGAGGGTCAGCAGGGTGGTGGTGATGTGTTTTTTCATGCTATGGCAGTGTTCTTGTTTGGTTTAGCCTTTGAAATGCAGACTTGGATGCCTGATTGTGTTGGAAATTCAATGAGATGCAGGTGCTTCATTTTCGATGGCTCTCGCTGCTGCCTTGCGGCCCAGCAGCCAGAACATCGCTGGCGTGATTGCCATATCGAGAAAAGTGGAGGAGATGAGGCCGCCCACGATCACGACGGCTACAGGATGCAGGATTTCTTTCCCCGGCTGATCCGCCGCCAGCACCAGCGGTATGAGACCGATGCCCGCTGACAGCGCCGTCATGAGCACCGGCACCAGTCGTTCCAGCGTGCCGCGTATGATCATCCTTCGCGTGAATCCCTCGCCCTCATGCTGCATAAGGTGCAGGTAGTGGCTGATCATCATGATGCCATTGCGTGCCGCCACTCCACCCACAGCGATGAATCCCACCAGCGTGGCGATGCTGATGTTGTTCAGCTTGAAATACGTGAAGGCCAGCCCGCCCATGAGCGCCAGCGGGATGTTCACCAGCACCTGCAAAGCCAGCGAGGCACTGCGAAAGTAGCCATACAGCATCAGGAAAACTGCCACGAACACGATGGCCGAGAAGAATGCGATGCGCTGTGTGGCCTCCTGCTGCGCCTGGAACTCTCCTTCAAAGGTGATGAAGTAACCCTCGGGCAGTTTCACCTTCGTTGTGACTTCATCACGCAACCTCACCACGAGGTTCGACACATCCCGCACCGTGGGTTTGATGGCCAGCGCGAAACGCCGCTGGCTGTTCTCACGAAAGATCACGTTCGGCCCCTTCGCTTCGCGCACATCGGCCACCAGTGACAGGGGAATGCGCTGCAGATGACGGCCATCGCCTTCGTCCTGCATCTCGATGGGCAGTTCGGCAATCTTGTCCGGTGAATCACGCCACTCAACCGGCAGCCGCATCACCAAATTCACACGCCGCTGCCCTTCGCGCAGTTCCGCCACCGTTTTGCCACCAATGAGGCTGGAGAGCTGGTCATTCAGCTTGCCCGGCGCGATGCCATACGCCTTCGCGCGATCACGATCTGCCTCAATACGTAGCTGCGGAATGGAGGAAGTCTGGTCGAGCTTGCAATCCTGAAATCCTGGGATGGCTTTAGCGATGCTCTGGATCTCGATGCCAATCTGCCGCAGCTTGTCGAGATCAGGGCCGAAGATTTTCACCGCCACAGGAGCGGAGACACCGCTCATCATGTGGCCGATGCGATCCGCGAGCGGCCCCCCCACCACCGCAAAGACACCCGGCACTGTTTTGATCTTTTTCGAGATGTCATCCAGGATCTCCTTCCGGCTCCGGCTCTTGCCTGCGTGCTCGCCTTCGATCTCACGGAAATCCACATCGAACTCCGCGGTCGAAACGGGCACCACGTGGTCACCACGTTCCGCACGTCCCAGTCGGCGGCCCACCTTTCGCACCTCCGGCACGGTGAGGATCTGCTGCTCGATCACGTCGGAGATTTTGTTCATCTCCTCCAGCGAAGTGCCTGGCGCAGTCGTTGCTGCCACGAGCGCCGTCTCCTCCTGGAACTTCGGCAGGAAGTCCTTGTTCATCTGCGGATACAGCGAGAACGAAACGATCAGCAGCACCACCGCCAGCGTGAGGACGATGAGCGGTTGATTTAGCGCAAAGCGCAGCAACGTGTGTTCCAGCAGCCACTTCATGTGCCGCGTGATGAAGCCATCCTTGTTCGCATGCCCTGCGGCCGGGTTCAGCAGCAGCGAGCACAGCACCGGGATGGCGGTGAGTGAAACGATGAACGAAGCGATCATTGAAATGATCGTGGCGATGGCAATCGGCGCGAACAGCTTGCCCTCCACGCCCGTCAGTCCCAGCAGAGGCAGGAAGACGAGGATGATGAGAATGGTGGCGTAAAAGATGGAGTTCCGCACTTCGCCCGAGGCTTTGGCGATCACCTGCAGTTTGGGATGCGGCTTGGGCAGCGCCGCGTTTTCCCGCAGCCGACGGAAGACGTTCTCCACATCCACAATCGCATCATCCACCACCATGCCGATGGCGACGGCAAGTCCACCGAGCGTCATTGAGTTCACACTGATGTCGAACCATTTGAAGATCAGCAGCGTGATGCCAAAGGACAGCGGCATGGCCATCAGCGTGATGAAGGTGGTACGGAAATTCAGCAGAAACACAAACAGCACCAGCGTCACCATGATGGCCCCGTCACGGATGGCCTCGGTCAGATTGCCGATGGCATGATCAATGAAATCCTTCTGCTGAAACAGCAGCGTGGTCTCTACCCCTTTCGGGAACGTGGCCTGCAGTTCATCCAGCGCCTGTTTGATCTGCTCCGTCAGCTTGCGCGTGTCGAAGCCCGGTGCCTTGGTGATGGACATGATCACGCCATACGTCGGCGACTTCTCCGGGGCCTGGCTCACCGTGGCATCCCCACGCATCGGCTCGATGCCCCAGACTACATTCGCCACATCACCGATGGAGATCGGGCGGTCATTGATCTTCTTGATGATCGTCCGCGCGATGTCGTTGAGCTCCACCGTCATCGCCAGATTGCGCACCATGATCTCCGTGGGCCCCGTGTTGAGAAAGCCGCCTGTCGTCGTGTTGGCCGCCTCGGCGGCGGCACGCTCCAGCTCATCGTAGCTGATGCCGTTGGCCTGCATCTTGTAGGGGTCGGGCTGAATCTCGATCTGCTTGATGCCGCCGCCCATGTTCAGGATTTCAGCAATGCCGGAGATGCTCTGCAGGCGGCGCTTGATCGTCCAGTCCGCCAGAGATCGCACCTCACGCGGCGGGATGTGCCCGGGCTCGCCTTCCTTCGTCGTCGAACGCACGCCCACGAGCAGGATCTCACCCATCAGCGAAGCCACCGGGGTCATAAATGGTTGCACGCCCGGCGGCAGCTGGCCGCGCACGCTTTGCAGCCTCTCCTGCACCAGCATGCGTGCCTTGTAGATGTCCGTGTCCCAGCCGAACTCGGCATACACCAGCGAGAGCGACACATCCGAGTTTGACCGCAGCCGCGTGAGCCCCGCCACACCCATCAGCGCGCTTTCCATAGGCTGCGTTACTCGCATCTCCACCTCCTCCGGCGCGAGTCCCGGCGACTCTGTGAGGATGATCACCGTCGGCTTCGTCAGGTCCGGCAGCACCTCCACCGGCAGCTCCTTGGCCGTGCGCATGCCCATCACCATCAGGATGAGAGACACACCTATGATGATCGCGCGATTCGCAAGCGACCAATGGATCAGCTTGTTGAGCATGGCTACTGCGCCTCCTTCTCAGTGGGGTTAGCCACAGCGACATCTTCATCGGCAAGCCCCCGCTTTTTGGAAACGAGCGAGATGACCAGCAGGACAAAAAGTACGATGGAAGCATACATCCACATCGGGCTGGAACCTTCCTCCTCATGCTCATGCCCATGGTCATGCGCCGCCCCGCCTTTTTTCCCCTCCATCGCGGCCTTCTTTTCTGGCGTCAGCTCGGAGCCGTCCTCCGCATGCTCATGGCCATGCGCCGCATCCAGCGCCTCCTTGAGCGAGACGCTGCTGGCCCCCGCAAAGGACAGTGAATACGCACCCCGCGTCACCACTTCATCCGCTGGCAGCAGGCCGTTCGTGATCTCCACAAAGCGGTCGTTGATCTCGCCCACCTGCACCTGCGTTTTCACAAAAGCATTCGGCAGGTCGAAGTCCTTCACATAGACAAAGCGGTTGCTCGACTCACCTTGCAGCGCCGCACGTGGCACGCTCACCACACCGCTGCGCTTGCTCATCACAATGGAGAACTCCGAGCGCATGCCCGCCCGCAGCAGCCCGCCCGGATTCGTCAGGCGAAAGATCGCGTCGATCGTTCCGCTCTCCTTGTCCGCACTGGTGCCAAAGCGCAGCAGTTCGCCTTTGAATTTCTCATTGGGCAGTGCCGCCACCTTGATGTGCGCCTCCGTGCCCGGCTTCATGTGTCCCGCCTGGTGTTCCGGCACACGCGCCACGGCATAGACTTCACTGAGATCGGTGATTTCCAGCAGCGCCTTCTCCGGGTCCAGCGGATCACCCAGCCGCGCATCCACTCGCGTCACCAGGCCGCCCAGCGGAGCCTTCAGCGGAATGACCGGAGGCGGATCACCGGGCATGCGGCTCTCGATTTTCGCCACCTCGTCATCCTTCTTCACCGTGTCGCCCGGAGCAATCTTCAGCTCCACAATGCGCCCCGAAATACGCGTGCTAACCGCAGCCACCTTGCTCGGTATGGCCTCGATGCGCCCCAGTGAAAAGATGGTGGCTTCAAAGTCCGTCTCCTCCACCTCCACGGTTTCGATGCGGAGATTTTTCACCCCGGTTTCATCCAGCACCACCGTGTTGGCCGCGCGTTTGGAATCGCCTTCGGCATGCGCCATGCCTGTCACGGCGAGGCAGAGGATCAGTCGGGAAAAGGAACGTATCATAAAAAGACAGGTCAGAGTTGGATAGGGCGGGTGGCTCAGCGTTTAGCTGGCGTGGATGAGGTGGCTGCACCTGCGGGCGCGTGCTTGCCCGTGGCTGCTTCATAGCGGATGCGCGCCAGATGAAAGTCACGCTCCGCATCCAGCGCGGCGGCCTCCAGTTGCAGGCGTTGCTCACGCGCACGCAGGATGGTCAGCAGATTGGTCTGCCCCTGCTCATAGGCTTTTTCGAGCTTGTCCGTCTGCTCAATCACCAGCGGCAGCAGCTTGTCCCGCGTTTCATGGGCCAGATCGGCATTGGCCTGCATTTCGAGGCGGGCCGTTTCCGCTTCGCTGACGATCTGCTTGCCCAGCGCCTCGCTTTCGAGCCGGGCACGCTCCGCGCTCGCAGCTTTTTCAGCGATCTCCCCCTGGTTGCGGTTCCAGAACGGCAGCGGGATGGAAATGCGGAAGCCCAGAAACCCTGTGCGCTCGCGATGAGTCGGCGTCACATCCTGCATTTCGCGCGAGGCAAACAACCCAAAGCTCACATCCTGCATGCGCCGCGCCTTGGCGAGATTTGTGTTCGTCTGTGCCGCCGCGATCTTCGTCTGTGCCAGCTGGTAGTCTGCACGCTGCATCCAGCCTGCGCCCATGCCTGGCACGGCAAGAGCCGGCAAGGCGCCCGAGAGGTTCAGGTCATCCGTCGGCTGCACCCCCAGCATGGGCTTCAACTGTCCCAGCAGGCTCACCTTGGTCGTCTCCAGCTTCCGCGTTTCCAGCAGGAGCCGTTGGGCATCCACCTGCGCCTGCGCGGCATCCAGCGCGGAGATCTCCCCAACCTTCGCACGCCCGACCACAAACTCGGAGAGCTTTGATGCCAGCGCGCTCTGCTGCTGCCGCAACGCACGCTGCCTCGAGAGCGACAGCAACTGCACCGCAAGGCTCTGCGCCTCCGCGATTACGCGCCGCTCAGCATCCCGCACCTCAAGCTCCGCCGCTCCCACCAGTTGCGACGTGAGCTTCTTTTCCAGACTGAGTCTCCGCGTGATCGGAAAGGCTTGATCAATGGAAAAGATGCCGGTCTGCGGACTGACGTGGCTTTGATTCTGGAAGCCATAGCCAAACTCCGGGTTCGAAAGTCTTCCAGAGCCCAGCTGCCGTCCGCGTGCCTCCTCCACCGCAAGCCGCGCGGCTCTGAGTGTGGGATTCGCGGTGCGCACCTGCATGCTGATATCAGCAAGCGAGAGCGTCAGGGCAGAGGCCGTGCAGGCCGCAGCCAGTATCAAGGACGTGGATAAAAGGAAGGGACGAAACATAGAAGTGTGATGGTTTGAGATTTGCATGCGTGGCCATGCCATGCCCTGAGCCAGGGAAAAAGCAGAGCGCCTCAGCCGTCAGTCGTGGACGGCGGCGCAGACCTCACTCAAACCAAAATCACCATGCAACGTGCCACCTGCAAAGCCGCAGGCGGCGGACTCTCACCCCCGGTGTCCAAGGGCGTCTTCATCATCTCATTCATCGTGAGTGCCTGAACCAGCACCCACTCATGCACGGGAATCTCCGCCACCAGCACCGCCACAAAGGCCGGAATAGAAACCGCAGTCAGGCCAGCGGTGCCGGCCTGCAAATCCACCGTCAGCGGCGCATGATGCTCCGTGTCCTCATGGTCAGCGAGCTCCTCGTGCGCGTCCTCAGCACAGGAAACAAAATCAGCCTTTCCAGCCTCCGCCACATGGTGGCAATGATCCGAGACCGTCTCCACCGCCGTGCCCTGATGCTCACACACAAACCCGCGCTGCATCCCAAACACCTGCGCGCACCCCACGACCAGAACGGCCAGTGAGGCAAGAATGCGCTTGGGGAGGAATGACATGGCAACGGTATGATGGGAGCAGAGTTGGATTTGTTCAATGCTATTTTTAAGGATGCATTTTCAGGAAGCCGCAGGAAACCCTCTTTGCGTAGTGCGGTGACTTCGCCAAGCTGTTTGATGGCTCCACATGGGACATGATGAAATGCTACCGCCAGACCGAACGAGGAGGAGGATTGTTCAGCGCCATTGAGCACGAATAGGCCGTGGCCGGCAAAATTTCCGGCATTTCCATGCTGCGTGATCTCATCCCCAGGGAGAGCTTCCGGCCGCTGCTCGAAGAACTCACTGAGGGCTGCAGCCCTCCCGAGAATAGGAGAAAAGAGAGGGGAGAAACGCTCAACCAGACTCTCCCGCTTTGAGATGAGGACGCTTCCCGCCCTCATATGCCGGTCAAGGCGGCGAAAGGTGTCATTTTTTGGTCCTGAAGGAGGCTCTGCAAAAAGCACCTTTATTCAGAGGTGACATGCATGATGATGATCAAGATTCGTGCGCCTCACGCCTCGACTGCGGCGCGGTATTTGATGATCTGCACCTTCTCCAAGGTGACGAGGCCTTCCTTCACCATGATGTCGAGATGCGGGAGGAGGAGCTGGATCTGCTCCTCGCTGTCCACGATTTCGATGATGAGGGGGAGGTCTTCCGAGAGGCGGAGGATCTTGGAGGTGTGCAGGCGGCTGTTGGCACCGAAGCCCATCGGGCCACGCAGGACGGTGGCTCCGGCGAGGCCGAGTTCGCGGGCCTTGAGCACGATGGCCTCATAGAGCGGCTTGTGCTCCCAGCGGTCGCTTTCGCCGATGAAAATACGCAGGAGTTTTCCGTCTTCGGGGAGGTGCATGGTGGATCAGCGGTTGAGGAGGGTGGCGAGCAGGTGGCCGAGCCAGACAAAGACCAGGCAGAGCGCCACGGAGCCGAGGATGTTGAGGCCTGCATAGAGCCACTCGGCATCCCGGGCGAGACTGAGCGTTTGCAGGCTGAAGGAGGAGAAAGTGGTGAAGCCCCCGCAGATGCCGACCATGAAAAACGTGCGCCCCGCAGGCGGCACGATCCAGCGGCCCTCGGTGCTGGTGAGGGTGGCAAAGAAGCCGATGGCAAAGGAGCCGATAATGTTCACCAGCAGCGTGCCCCAGGGGAAGGTCTCCCCAAAGCGATGCGCAATGGCTCCTGAAAGCCAGTAGCGCAGGCCTCCGCCCAGACCGCTGCCGAGAATGACCAAGAGGAGGTTCATGAGGATGGAATGTAAGGGGACTCAACGCTTCCGCAACGGCGCTGCGACGCCCACGACCACGGCGGCGCCAGCGGCGCATCCGTGCTGCCTTGCCATGCCAGGAGTCAAAAGGGGCGGTGTTGTCATGGTGGAGGAGAGCCGGGCGTGCTCAGGCGTCAATGAGTTCATGGGGTGAAACGTTCCATGATCAGCGCATTATTAGGTGGGGCTGGCTTTGAGCAAGCGATGAACCATGCGGCGCTGGACTAGGCCTGCCAGTCACGCAAGCGCGCAACGCCCGCACCCGCCGCCGTGGCATGAGCGATTGCAACAACCGGCATCTCGCGCGATGCCTGCGGCAATGAAGGGCCTCGCCTCCGTTCTCGCCACCATTCTTCAGGACCGCACCAGCCGCTCCAAGCTGCATTCTCTGCTGCGTCTGGTGGTCGTCCTCGTCGCTCTCGCGCGGTCTCCCACAGCTCGGTGAGATCACGCTTCGGACTGGTGAGGCTGACACCGATGATGGGGAAGGCATTGAAGGTGAGCCGCCACACGTTCGTCTTCGCTGTCGGCGGCAGGGTGGTCTTCACCTGCGCCACACGATTGAGCACGAACAGCTCGCTCTCGATCATGTTCACCTGCCAGTTGAAGAAGACGTTCACCTCCGCGCTGCCGCGTCCGGTGGCGCTGCGCACCTGGACGACGCCCGGAATGTCCTTCATCGCCTCTTCCATGGGGCGTGTCACGGTGACCATCATCTCATCCGCCGGCATGATGCCGTTATCAATCAGGATGACGCAGCGTGGGAACTCCGTTTCAGGAAAAACGGAGGAGGGCATCCTGTAGGCGCTGAACACGCCCGCAGCGCACAGCGCGAGCGTGACGAAGATAATGGCAAGCCGGTGGCGGATGCCAAAGGAACCGGCCCCAGTGTCGGCGGAATGACTCACTTCCTGTCCTCCTTGGTGTCAGCTTTAAGAATACGAATCTTCGTTTCCTCCGGCAGTGCGTATGAGCCGAGGGTGACCACGGTTGCCCCCTCGCTGAGCCCCTCACATTCCACTTCGACGAGGTTCCCATCTCGCAGTCCGGCCTTCACGAACTTCTTCTTCGCCGTGTCACCTTCAACGATGAAAAGAGTACTCTGGCCGCCGTAATCCGTGTAAACCGACTCCCGTGGCACCGCGAGCCTGCCGGGTCGTTCCTCGATGCTGATGCGTGCGGTGGCAAACTCGCCGGGCTTCAAGCCACTGTCCTTGGGCAGGCTCAAGCGCACGAGCACCGTGTCAGAAAGCGGATTCACCTGGGGGCTGATGAACGCCACGGCGGCCTCCGCCCCATTGATCTTCGCCTTCTGCCCCATCTTCAATGCAGGTGCCTCAGCTCGCGGCACATGCACCGTGGCGACGAGCCGGTCCAAATCCACGATCTCGGCCAGCGGCGCCCAGCTCCAGTCCCGCCCGGCCATCCGTGACACCCTGCACCTCAAACCCCTCCTCCGTCAGCGTGACACAGAGCAAAGCGGTGGTTTTGGGTTCATCTTCGACAATCATGAGGCGCATCGGTTATGACTCTGCTTTTTCCATTAGGTGCCATCAGCTCGAACCAAGGTCAGGGCGGTTTCCCATGCGAGGTCAGACACTGTTGCCAGGCGACTATTAGGACATGCATGGTGAACCTCAAATTATTCAGTCATGGTGATGCGGCCGGGGATTGGGATTTGGCGCGGACTTGAATCATGCCGTCTTCGACATCCAGAATGCGGTCGAAAATATCGAGCGTGCGGTAGTCATGGGTGACAACGAGGACTCCGGCGTGACGCTCATGGGCGATCTTGGCAAAGAGTTCCATGACCTGCTGGCCGAGCTTGCTGTCGAGCGCGGCGGTGGGCTCGTCTGCGAGGATGAGGCTGGGTTCGTTGGCGAGGGCACGGGCGACGGCGACGCGCTGCTGTTCGCCGCCGGAGAGGGCGACGGGAAGATTGTGGGCGCGGGCTCCAATGCCGAGGTAGTCGAGCAGTTCCATGGCGCGTTTGCGGGCGAGTTTCGGAGCGGTGTCGTTGACTTCGAGAGCTATCTGCACGTTTTCCAAGGCTGTGAGGAATGGAATGAGATTGGCCTTTTGAAACACGAAGCCGAGGTGCTGGCGGCGGAAGGCGCGGAGATCCACCAAGGCCAGCGGACCATCCATCACCGGTTTGCCTCGGATGCTGATCTGGCCGGAGGTCGGCGGATTGATCAAGGCCATCGCGGTGAGGAGCGTGGACTTGCCGGAGCCGCTGGGGCCAAACATGCCGACGATCTCTCCGGGCAGGATGCTCAGCGTGGCATCCCGCATGGCGATGACCTCGGTGTGGCCGCTGCCATAGACTTTGCGCAGGTGTGTGACCTCGACGGCGGGGGTGATGCTGGCGGGGGCGGTGCTCATGCGGAAAGGACGGTGTTGGGCTCCACGCGCATGGCCTTCCAGATGCCGAGCAGACTGGCGAGCGTGGAGATGATGACGACGATCATGGCGAGGCTCAAAAGATCCTCTTTTTCAATCAGCACGAGACGCGGGAAGTTTGGAAACGCATACTGGCCGATCCACCACGCCAGACCGTAACCAAACGCCCCCATGAGCAAAGCCTGCTGGAGGATGAGACCACCGATGACGCCATTGCGCGCGCCGATGAGCTTGAGCAGCGCGATGTCGCGGATCTTGTCGAGTGTGAGCGTGTAGATGATGAGTGCGATGATGATGGTGGAGATGACGATGAGCAGCGCACGGAAGAGGCCGAGCTGCCGCTTCGCCTTGTCCACCATGCCGGAGAGCAGCAGGTCCTTCATCTCCTGCGTGGAATAGACCGTGATGTCCGGCCAGGTGCCGAGTGTGCGGCGGACGGTGGCTTCATCGGCGCCGGGCTGCAACGTGACGAGCACAGCGCTGACCTGCGGCGCGGCGAAGGCGGGGATGCCGCTGGAGAGCCCTGCGGCGCGTTCGAGCAACAAGGGCTGAAGCCTGCCGAGGTCCATGCCTTCGACACGGGCCCGACGCGCGGCACGTTCAAGACGCACGGCTTCACCGGGCTGGTCAAACTGGATGGCCATCGCATCGCCAACCGTAAAAAACGTGAGTCCATCGCCGCCGGAACCGACCATGCCGCGCGTGATGCCGACGACTTCATATGTGTCCTTGCCCAATCGAATGCGACTGCCGAGCGGGAGCTTCAACGATTGATCAGCGATCATTTCATAGTGCGCCTGCCGCAACGGACGACCTGCGACGAGCGGCACCCAGTCGCCGCGATCCTCAGGCCACGAGAGCCCCTGCACCACCATGCGCAGCGGGCGGCCATTGTGCTCGCGCTGGATCGTGTGGGAGACGAAGCGCCGGGCCTCTGCCACACCGGGCACCGCCCGCACGCGGTCTTCCAGATTGGCGGGAATGCGGGAGACTTCCGCGAAGGGGCCACGCGTGCTGCCTTGCACGATCCACAGGTCCGCGCCCACGCGATCGACGAGCAAGGTGGCCTCGTGAATGAGGCCGCGATAAATGCCGCCCATGCCCATGACGATCATGAGCAGCAGGCCGATGCCCACGCTGGTGAAGGCGAAGCGGCCCGCATTGTGGCGGATGTCACGGACGGCGAGATTCATGGCTGGAGCGTGATGCGCTGCCCTTCAGTGAGTGCGGCTTTCTGGCCGTCCAGTGGTCTGACAATCTGATCCCCCGCGCTCAATCCCTGCGTAATGGCGACGTGATCCTTGCCGCGCAAACCGACGGTGACCTCACGCCACTCGGCCTTGCCGTTTGCATTCACGAAGGCACCGGCTTTGGCTGCCTTCCAGACAAGAAAAGCATTGGGGAGCCGCATGACATCGGCCTGTCGTCCAGTCTCGATGAAGACCTCCGCGCGCTGGCCGATGGTCCAGTTCTTCGGCAGTTCGGTTGCACGCACATCCACCAGGAACTCGCGCGTCTCGCGATCCATCTCGCGTCCGAGCCGTGACACCTTGCCCGGATAGCTGCGGCCCGGCTCCGAGCGGAAAACGATACGCGCGGGTTGATCTGTCGCGAGTGCCGGCATCGCCGTTTCATCCACCCATGCGCTGACCCAGAGTTCACCGAGCGAGATGATCTGCATCAAGGAAGCGCCGGGCACGAGCATGTCTCCCGGATCACGATCACGGCGGATGATGAGGCCATCGTAAGGACTGTGAATTTCAGTGAAGGCCATCTGCTCCTTCCGATAAAGCAGGTTCTTCTCTGCCACGACGATCTGGCCCTCGGCCTCCGCAATGGCGGCGTGGGAGCGCTTTAAATCCGCCTCGGCCACATGCAGCGCCTCGCCGGCCTTGTCCGTGTCTGTTTGTGAGACTGCGCTGGATGCCAGCAGTCCCATGAGTCGCTTGTGATCCAGCCGCGCCTGAGCCAGCACCGCCTCCGAACGTGAGAGATCCGCATGCACACGCTCCGCCGTCTGCTTTGCCGCTGCCAAGGTGGCGTCAGCGATGGCGACCTGCTGTTTGATCTCCGCATCGTCAAGCCGGGCGAGGAGCTGCCCCGCTTTGACCGAGTCGCCTTGATCCACCAGCACCTCTGCGAGCCGTTCCTGAATACGTGCGCTGACCGTCGTCTTCACCCGTGCCTCGAGCGTGCCTGTGCCCATGACTTCGGCAACGAGCTCTCCCTTTGCGATGGCATGCGCCACAACCTGCTGCGGTGCGAACTTGAATTTGTACACGGCGAATGCAGCCATTGCGGCGACAATGAGCCAGGTGATGAGACTGCGTAAGGAGGGTCGTTTCATGGTTGTGCGCGCGCTTCCTTCTGTGCGAGGTAGTCTTTGTTGATGATGCCCGCCTTGCTTTGCAGCATGCGCCAGGCTTTGCGGCGTTCGACGGCGAAGAGGACCATCTGGCGGCTCACGGCGTAATGCTTCATCACGCCATTCTCCTCGGCTTGGATGAAGCAGCCGAAATTGGGAGCGAAGCTGCGATGGGCTGCATCGAAGACATGGCGCTGGATGACATCGTCCTGCGTGACGCAGGCGAGCATGTCGTCGAGCGGGCGCAGGCTGCGGGCTTCCTCCTCGGTGATGGCCTTGACGTGCTTGCGGAAGCGGCCTTCGGTGATGGCCCAGTGGGCGACGGTGAAGTTGTATTCCTCCCCGGTGCTGGCGTATTTCGTGCGCCACCAGTCGCGGTCGATGCTGGGATTGCCTTTCACATCGAAGGCCTCCTGCTGGGATTCACCGCGGCGGGGATTGAAGACAAACTCGGGCATGCCGCGTGCGTCGCGCACGAGTTTGGACTGTTCGTGGCTCATGCTGTCGCCGACGCCGTGCTCGGGCTGGCAGGTGGTGTAGCATTGGAAAAAGGCGGTGCCGCGATACTCCAGCCCGTCGAGCAGAGCCTTGTAAAGCTTGGCGGCGTTCGCCATTGAGACCTGGGCGACGAAGGGCGAGCCGTGTCCGCTGGTGAGCGCTTCGGCGACGTTCTTTTTCTCGGTGAGCTTGCCCTGGGAGGCGTCGCCAAACTGGTTCATGTCGTAACCGCCGAGCATGGTGGAGCTGTCGCTGTTCTGCCCGCCGGTGTTGGAATACACCTGCGTGTCGAGCATGAGCATCTTCACGTTCGGCCGGTTTTGCAGGATGACCTTCGAGACGTTTTGGAAACCGATGTCGCCGAAGGCGCCGTCACCGCCGATGGCCCAGACTTTCGGCAGTTCGCGGATTTCCTGTTCCGTCATGTGCGCATCATCGAGATGAGTGAGCGTGAAGTAGTCGGCGTCACTCAACACGCCTCCGGCATTGTCCAGCAGCGCATCGGCCAGGCGCTCGGGCACCACGCTGCGGCGGGAGTGATTCATGATCACGCTCTCGGCCATGAGCCACGAGATGGTGGCACCGTCCTGGAACAGCGAGTTCATCCACGGGTAGGGATGCGGATTGTTCGGCGGCGTGGAGCCATAGACCGAATTGCAGCCGGTGCTCGCACCCATCATCATCACCGACATGCCATCGGCGCGGCGGCCGTCCACGGCTTGCAGCTCTTTGTGGTTGAAGGCGTCCGTCTTCAAAATGGCAACGAGTCCGCCGACGATCTGCTCATCGGTGATCGGGCCGTTTTTGGCCTCGTAGTCTGCGATGCGTTTGGCCGTGTCGGCTTCGCTCTCACCGCCGAGCCCCAGGATGACGTGGGCGAAAGTTTTGCGAAGGAGCGCATGCTCATCGGTGCTGCGATGCTTCACGGCTGCGAGCTTCTGCGCGCCTTCCTTTTCCAGACGCCCGGCTTTGGTGTGAAGCCGATCCGCCTTCTTGTGATACAACGGGCGCATGACGGCCTCGGTCACGCTGGCAACGGCGTGCAGGATGCTTTTTTCACCACAGCCCGCGCAGGCGCCATCCCCGGAGACGAGCGCTTCGTAGTTGCGGCGCACCATGAGGTGATTGCGCAAGGCGGCCTCGCGTGAGGCGGCGGGATCATTGTCGTTGTAGAGTCCCAGATATTTCTGCGGCGTGTCTGGCAGGAGACGTGAGAAGACCTGCGCGGTGGCGAGGTCGGCATTGAGTTCTTCCGTCTCGCGAGTCATGCGCAGCGCGTTGTGGTCGCCGCAGACCTGCACGCATTCGCCACAGCCTTTGCACAGGTCGCTGACGAAAATGGAGAACAGTCCGCCTGCGCCGGGCGTCTTGGATTCGAGCGAGCGGAAGATGGCAGGCACGTTGCTGTAGGCCAGCGGCAGCTTGTCGATGATGCCGGTGAGCTGCGCTTTCGCCCCGGCGGAGATGGCGGTGAGAGCGGTGATTTCCTCACGGAGGATGTCTTTGAAAGGCGCCTTCGTTCTGGCCTTCACGGACTCATTCATCTTCGCGCGGGCACGCGCTTCGATGCCGGCAAGCTCAGGGCCAAACTTCAAGCGCTCACTGGCATCGGTGACGTAGTTGTTGATCGAGGTCTTGAGCACGGTGACCATGTCCTGCGCCGTGTTCGGCAGGGCGGTGTCTGGACAGGCGGTGATGCACTCCATGCACTGGGTGCAATTTTCCGCGATGAAGACGGGCGTCTCTCGGCGCGCGACATACTTTGACTGAGTCGCGCCGGTGCCAGCGCCAAGCACGCCCAGAGAAGCCAGTGCGCTGGCGGGCTGGTGATAGCCCAGGCCGCTGCGGAACTCGCTGTCGAACTTTGCACGCGTCTGGAACGGCGCGCGCTCCGGCTGCTCCGCAGGAAAGGGAAGGCCGCAGCCGGGCGTGGTGCATCCCGCGAGAGGGAGCGTCCGCAGTCCGCCTCCGGGCTTCACGGGCGCGTGTCGCATGGAGGAGCGGTCCGGCGCGTTGAGTTCGCCGGTTTTGATCTCCCGAACCTGCGCAAATCCTTCGCGCATGACCTGCATGTTCGAGGCCACAACCGACTCGCCGAAGCGGCCAAACTTTTTCTCGTACTGCCGCTGCACGTTGGCGAGAAACTGCTCCTCGCTGATGGCGAACTCCTCCAAAAACGGGCTCACGCGGAAGAAGGCGCCAAGGAAGGAATTGCCCTGCATGCGCAGCTGCAGCTCCGGCTGATCCGTGGCGGCACGGGCGATCTCGAATCCGGGCAGGATGAAGATGCGGATCTGGTTTTCGATGACAAACTGGCGATGCTTTGCCGGAATGCGCTCCCATGCGGCTTCGGGAGATTCGCTGGATTCCCACACGAGGCTGCCGCCTTTTTTCAAACCCGCCAGGGGGTTGGTGTGAGTGAATGCCTTCGGGTCGCAGCACAGGACCACATCCACATGGTTCAGCTCGCAATTCACCCGGATGGGCTGGGGCGCGAGCGTCAGGTAGTAGTTCGTGGGCGCGCCTTTTTTCTCGGAGCCATACTTCGGATTGGCCATGACGAAGAGCCTGCTGATCAGCCTGCCGTCTTCGTCGTATTCAGGTTTCTCTGCGGAGATAGACTGACCAAACTCGCCGACCATCTCGCCAAGGTTTTTGCCCGTGGTGATCATCCCCCAGCCGCCAATGGAATGAAAGCGCACGGCAATCGCGCCCTCCGGCAGCAACGACGGTTTGTCCTCGCTGATGACCGCATAGGGATGATCCACACCAAGCAAAAAGAACGTCTCGCCATCTGCGGCGCCTTTGCCGTCCGTGCGGCGCGTCTGACCGGCGGCGAACTCATACGCACCGATGGAGTTCTCCGGCCTGAAATCGCGGGAGCCGATGCCGTAGCAGCCACGGAAGAGACGCGGGGTTTCTGCGGGTGTGAGCGGAGGCAGATCACCGCCGAAGTGCGCCGCCTCGCCGGCCTTGCCGAGTGCGCCGCGAATCTCACGCGCCAGTGGATTGTCGCCGGAGAGTCCTTCATCGGTGCGCTCAAGGATGATGACGTTCTTTTTGCCGCGCAGCGCATGGATGACGGCCGCCTCCGGAAACGGACGCAGCACATTGAGGTGAATGCTGCCGACCCTGGCCTGGCGGTGTTCGCGCAGATAATCGCACGCTGCCTCGACATTGTCCGCCGCGCTGCCGAGTGACACGAACACGGTGTCTGCGTCGTCGGTTTTGTATGCCGTGATGTGGCCGTAGCAGCGTCCGGTGAGCCTCCCAAACTCCTCATACGCCTGCGCCAGAAAACCAAGAATGGGCTCGTTGAAATGGTTCCGCCGGGCCACCACACCGTTCATGTGATGCTCCTGATTCTGCACCGGGCCAAGCAGCACGGGATTTTTCAAATCCATCATCTCCGGCACACGGCGGCGTGTGGGGCCAAACAGCTCCTTTTGCGCAGGCGTCGGGCATTCAATGATGTCATCCGCCGCACCGAGAAACTCCCGCAGCAGCTCCGCCTCGGGCTCTAGGTACATGCGCTCGGAATGCGTGGTGAGCATGCCATCCTGGATGTTCATGCCGGGATTGAGCGACAGCTCGGTGACCCGGCGCAGAATGATGGCCTGATCCGCCGCCTGCTGCCCGTCTTTGGCCATGAGCATGATCCAGCCCGTGTCCATCGCTGCATAGAAATCATCGTGCCCGCAATGCACGTTGAGCGCGTGCTTGGTCAGAGCCCTTGCGCCGACTTCGAGCACCATGGTGGAGAGCTTTCCCGGCGCGTGGAAGTACTGCTCCATCGCATACGCGATGCCCTGGCCCGAAGTGAAGTTTACCACCCGCCGTCCGGTCACCGCCAGCGCTGTGGCCCCTCCCTGGGCGGCGTGTTCACCCTCCGTCTCGATGGCGATTTTGGGCAGGCCCCAGACGTTCAGCTCACCCTGCGCGAAGCTCTGCTGATAAAGCTCGCCGCCCTCCGTGGAAGGCGTGATGGGGAATAACACACCGCCCTCGGTGATGCGTGTCTCCACATGCTGCGCCACCAGCTGGTTGCCGCTGCAAGTGACGCGCACGCCTGGGTAAGGATGCTTCTGCCGGGTGGGAGGTGAGTTGCTGGTTTTCATGGTTGCTGGCTAGGCACGGGTTTCGTTGATCAGAATGAGCTGGTTGTCGCGGGTCGCAGCACGGGTGGGACGGGTCATCGTGCAGGACTTCAGGATGATTCTGTGTGCTCATGCCATTGCAGGTTCGAGTGTTGAGGCCGCCAGATGGGCAAGCGCATCGGGTCCGATGGGTTCTTCGGGCTGCCAGGGCAGCCATGCGGTGCGCTTGGCCTGCTTCTCCACGACTTCGCGCAAGTAGCGATGCTCTGAGGCTTCGCGACATTGCAGCAAGGGGTCACACGAGCCGCTGTTGAGCAGGCTTTGATTGATGACCCAGGCGAAGGGCTCGATACGCGCACGGCGCAGGTCTTCCTGCAAGGCGGCGGCTTCATGCACGGGCGTGGCCTCCGGCAGGGTGACGAGCAGGATGCGCGTGAAGTCAGGATCGCGCAGGCGTTCGAGGAGTTTCAGCACTTCCTCGGGCTGAGTGCTGCGCGCCTGACGTTCGAGTTCGCGCTGATAGGCCTCGCTGGCATCGAGAAGGAGCAGCGTGTGGCCCGTGGGTGCGGTGTCGAGCACGACGAAACGACCCGTGCCTTGTCCCACCTCACGCGCAAAGGCACGGAACACAGCGATTT
>CALRWM010000024.1:0-82055 GCA_943371875.1 Prosthecobacter debontii
ACTAGGCCGGGGATGCTGTCGCCCTGCTTCATGCCGGTGCCTGCGAAGAGCCAGTGATCGGGCTTGGCGCAGGTCCAGTCGCCGCCGCCGTTGAAGGGGACGATGGTGCGTGCGCCGATGATGTCGCGCTCGTCAGGGCCGGGGTTTTCAAAGGGGCCGAGGACTTTGGAGTATGCCTCTTTTTCTTCCTCGCGGAATTCGCCGTAGCAGGTTTCGCGGGTGAGGCGGCGGTTGGCAGCGCCTTTCGCATTCGGAGTGAAGGGCGTCACCATGTAGACATCGTTGGCGGAGAGCCAGAGGACGCTGAGGCCGTCGGCAATGGCCTGCTTTACGTTGGTGTATTGCCGCATGTCCCAATACTCATCATGACCGATGCTGATCATGGTTTTGGCGCGGGCGAGGTTGGCAGGATTGAGGTTGTCGACGTTCGAGCAGTAGGTGACGTCGTAGCCCTCCTTTTCCAGCCAGTAGCAGAGAGGGTATTCCCACAGCAGGAATTCGCCGCTGCCCATGCTCAGCGGGTTATCGAAGATCTGCACATACTTGCCGTAAGGGCGGTCGAAGCTGACGCTGACACCGGGGGCGTGCGCGGCGCGGGGATCGGTGTAGAGGGACTCATTAACGGGCCAGCGGTTGTAGGCCTGCCAGGTGTTGTCGCTGCACTGAAAAAGAATGTCGGCGGGGCGGTCGTCAGTGACGATGAAGATGATGTAGCTCTGCCAGTAGGGTTTTTCGGCGGACTCAGGAACGGTGCTCAGGCGGCCAAGATAGACACCGCTGGGCCAGTCGGCGGGAATGGTGAGGGAGGTGGAGGATTCCCACTGGCATTCGCGGAGGCGTTTGTCGGCCATCTCGGGCACGGGCTGCACTTTGCCCTCGAAAGGGCCGAGGGTGGTCATCAAACGCGAGCCTGCGCCGTCGTAGTAGCCCATGCGGAAGAGGTCGATGGTGAACTTCGCCGCCGGTTTGGTGCTGACGAAGATGTCGAGCTTCTCGCCAGCTTTGACCGACTGGCGCGAGCAGTAGCCTTCGATCAGCGAGGTGCGGAAGGATTTAGCGCCATCCGGCCGCATGCGGGTGAGCTGGAAACTCGCGCCGGGCTTGGCGTTTTCGGTCTTGATGAGGTCGGGCTGACGTTTCGCAGTAGGTGCGGAAAACACTTTGCGTGCGCCCGTCATGGCTGCGACGGCGCTGGTGGTCTTGATGAAGTCTCGGCGATCCATGAGAGCAATACGAGAGCGTGGCGGCGGGTATAGCAGGCGAAGACAATTACTTCGCATTCGCAAGATCTTCTCTCTGGCGCCGTAGGTTTGGGCGTTGTGAGCACTTCAGTTCCACAGATTCGTCTTTCGCGACGCAGCCTGCTTCATGCCGGTGGCATGGGGATGCTTGGCCTGGGATTGAACCAGCTCGCGGCGCTGGGTGCGTCAACGAACAAGAGCAGCATCGGGCTGGGCAAGGCCAAGTCGGTGATCATGATTTTCAATGGCGGCGCGCCGAGCCATATCGACCTTTGGGATCCCAAGCCGGACGGGCCGGTGGAGATTCGTGGCGAATTCAAAACGATCCGCACCAACGTTCCGGGCATTCATGTGACGGAGCTGCTGCCGCAGATGGCGAAGCGCATGGACAAGCTGGCAGTGATTCGCTCGGTGCATCATGGGCATAGCAGTCACAATGGCGGCATGCACTGGGCCACCACGGGCCGCCCCTATCGAGTGGACAGCACGCTGATCACCCCGAGTCCGACGGATCTGCCCGGAGTGGGGACACTTGTCGGCTGGCTGGCGCAGCGGGATGGCTTCAGCAAAGGAGTGCCGCCGTATGTCATCACGCCGTTTCCACACTGCGACAGCAAGGTGTACCTGACGCCCGGCCAGTTTGGCGGCTGCCTTGGCACGCGCTTTGATCCCTATGTGCTGGATGATGATCCGAACGCCGCCGCCTTTCGCGTAAGGAACATGGGGCTGGATGCCAGCCTCACGCCCGCGCGCCTGCAAGAGCGTCTGGCGCTGCTGAACCAAATGAGTGCCGCCGCACGTCCCATCGCCACGAGTCAGACGGCGCAGATGGACATTTTCAATGAGCAGGCCACGGCCATGCTGCAGTCCGGCAAGGCTGCGAACGCCTTCGATCTGACCAAGGAACCGGACAAGGTGCGGGAGCGCTATGGCCGGCACAGCTGGGGTCAGTCGCACCTGCTGGCGCGGCGTCTGGTGGAATCCGGCACACGGTTTGTTACCACGGTGAATGGCCCCTCCATCACGTGGGACACCCACAAGGACAACTTCAACGGACTCAAGAACCGGCTGGTGCCGCCAATGGAACAGGCCTACTCCGCGCTGCTGGATGATCTGGAGGAGCGTGGCCTGCTGGAAAGCACGCTGGTCGTCTGGATGGGTGAGTTTGGCCGCACGCCGAAGATCAACAATGATGCCGGCCGTGATCACTGGCCGGGCTGCTACAGCGTCGTGCTCGCCGGAGGCGGGGTGCGCGGCGGCCAGGTCATCGGGAGTTCGGATGCCAGCGGAGCTTTTCCCCAAGATCGTCCGACCACACCGGCCGACATTCATGCCAGCATCTACTCGGCGCTGGGATACGATTACCGCGAGATCAGCTACACCTCGGCGGATGGACGGCCTGTGGCATTGACGGAAGGCTCGACGATCAGCGAGCTGTTTTGATTTCCTGCCGCACCGGCTATGGTGTGCCGTGCCGACGAAAAAGAAAAAGCCCGCCGCCAAAACCAAGCCTGCCAAAAAAAAGTGGCATCTCTATGTGCTGCTTTGCAAAGACGGGACGCTGTACTGCGGGATCACCAATGATCTGGAGCGTCGCATTTCCCAGCACAATGCTGGCAAGGGAGCGCGCTACACTCGTGGCCGCGGGCCGGTGAGTCTGCTGCGCTCCTGGCCGCAGAAGAGCAAATCAGCAGCCTTAAGAGCTGAATTTTCTTTCAAAAAACTTAGCCGATGCGCAAAAGATGCGTATCTAGCGGCATGATGCATATTTACGCAGGAGAAATGTGACATTTGCGAAGGGTTTCCGAGACAGCGAGCCTTTTTTGTGGTACAGGGACAGATGGTCACCACAAAAGCAGTCACGAAAAAAGCGCCTTTCTCCCGCCGGGTAGTTGATCACGTCACCGATGAACTGGTGAACGTACTTTCTACCGGTGAAACCTTCGAGTTTAAAGCCCTGTTTTCGAAAGTCTTTGAAGGGTTGAAGCTGAAGAATGCCGTGAGCGGTGGCGAAGAGATGCTGCGCCTGCGCTCGTATGAGAAGATCCTTAAACTGACCAACTGCGGTCTCGTGAAGAAGGTGGGCAAGACCTACCGCGCCCTTGAAGGCATTGAGTCGGCCTCCAGCGCACATCGTCTGGCCCGTCTGGATTCCGCGATCCTCGCAGCAGCGCAGGCCAAGGCCTGAGTTGTTGATCCAATGATTTAACGAAACGGCACGCTGCGTCCTTGAGATGCACGTGCCGTTTTCTTTTGTCTATCCTGCCTGTGGCAGGAGTGGTTGCCTCACAAGGATTCGAACCTTGAATAACAGATTCAGAATCTGCTGTGTTACCATTACACCATGAGGCAGTGAGTGGCGGGCGGAGAGAATAGAGGCACCCGACGTTCTTGCAAGTGCGAGGGCAGACTTTTTCAGCCCCGGCCGGTCAGTTCGTTTTTGTGGGCCTTGGTTTCGGCCACGATCACCCCGCTGAGGCAGATGAGGCAGATCAGGTTTGGGATGGCCATGAGGCCATTGGCAGCATCTGCGAAGTCCCAGACGGCCTGGGCGGGCTGCACGGAGCCAAACAGGACGGCCAGCACCCATAGGATGCGGTAGGGCTTCACGGCGCGTGTGCCCATGAGGTATTCCGCCGCCTTCTCCCCGTAGTAACCCCAGCCAAGGATGGTGGAGAATACGAAGGTCATCAGGCCGAAAAGCAGGAAGATGGGGCCGACTGCGTGCAGATCCCCAAACGCTGCGCTGGTGAGCGCCCCCTTGGGCAGGCCCTCTTTCCAATGCCCGCTGCTGACAATGACCAGACCGGTCATGAGGCAGACCACGACGGTATCCCAAAAGGTGGCGGTGCTGCTGACAAGCGCCTGCCGGACGGGATTGCGGGTCTGAGCCGCCGCCGCCACGATGGGTGCGCTGCCCAACCCGGATTCGTTTGAGAACAAACCACGGGCGATCCCGGCCTGCGCCACCTGCTTCAAAGTGGCACCGACAAAGCCGCCGACAGCAGCCTTGCCGCTCCATGCTCCATTCCAAATGTCTGCAAACGCCTGTGGCAGAGCGGCATAGTTTTTGATCAGGACCAGCGCACAGCCGATGACGTAGCCGATGGCCATGATCGGGACAAGAAAGCCGCAAACTTTGGCAATGCTCTTCACCCCGCCGAGGACTACGGCCGCAGTCAGCACGGCCATTACGCTGCCAGACACCCAGCGCAGCACGACATCGGAGTCAGGTTTGATGTGCTCCCGCAGGAGTTCCACGATGCTGTTGGCCTGCGTCATGTTGCCGATGCCAAAGGCGGCGATGCAGGTGAAAAAGGCGAACAGGACACCGAGCCATTTCTGCTTCAGGCCACGCTCCAGCGCATACATCGGGCCACCGGCCATGCTGCCGTCCGGCATGGTGATGCGATATTTAACAGCCAGCACGGCTTCAGAGTATTTCGTGGCGATGCCGAACACGCCCGTCAGCCACATCCAGAGCACGGCACCAGGACCGCCCATGGTGATGGCGCCGGCCACGCCGACGATGTTGCCGGTGCCAATGGTGGCGGCGAGTGCAGTCATCAGTGCGCCGAATTGCGAGACATCCCCCACCCCTTCTTTCTCACGCGAAAAGGAGATCCTAATAGCCTGCGGCAGGAAGCGCTGGATGAAGCCGGTGCGCACTGTCAGGAACAAATGCGTGCCAAACAGCAGAATGATGAGGGGCAGTCCCCAGACAAAACCGGAGAGGTCGGAAGCAATTTTGGCAAAGTCCATGGAGCCTTGTAAGGGATTAAGTCGTCTTTAGCCAAGCAGAAACAATGCCCTAGGCGCATTTCTCCTCTGCGAAGACGTTTTTTTGGGGAGGTGACATTCCCATTGCGTATTTCAGCGCCAATCCGCTATCTTTGCGGCCCCAATCCATCCCCATGAAGCCCTCGCTCTTCCCCAACCGCCGTACTTTCCTCCGCAACACCGCCGCAACCGCCGGCAGCATTTTTCTCCCCAATCTGCTGATTGGCCAGGATGGTGCCGTCAAAAAAATCAATGTGGCCGGCATCGGTGGCGCAGGCGGCAAGGGAGCCTCTGACGTGGGCATCTCCGCCAAGGGTGCCAACATCGTGGCCATCTGCGATGTGGACCGTTCGCGCCTGAAAGAGGCGCAGCAGAAGTATCCGGACGCCAAGATGTTCGAGAGCTTCCGCGAGATGTTTGAAGCGATGGGCGACAAGATCGACATGGTCACCGTGTCCACCCCGGACCACGCGCACTACCCGGCGGCGATGGAAGCCATCAAGCGCGGCAAGCATGTGTGCGTGCAGAAGCCTCTGGTGAACCGCATCTGGGAAGCCAACCAGCTGCACGAAGCCGCCAAGAAAAAAGGCGTGAAGACCAACATGGGCAACCAGGGTCACACCGGCAAGGGCATCCGCTTCCTCAAGCAGTGGGTGAGCGAAGGCATCGTGGGCAACGTCAAAGAAATCCATGTCTGGACCAACCGCCCCATCTGGCCCCAGGGCAATGAGGCCAAGGCCAAGTACATCAACGGCACCGTGCCGAAGATCAAAGAAAAGAAGAAAGGCCCGGACGGGAAAGACATCATGGTCGACACCGCCGAGGATCTGTTCAACTGGGAACACTGGCTGGCCGCCTGCCCTTCCGTCCCCTTCACCGATGGTCTGCACCCCTTCGCCTGGCGCGGCCACCGCGAATACGGCGCAGGTGCCATGGGCGACATGGGCTGCCATTTGCTGGACGGTCCCTTCTGGGCCTGCGGTCTGGGCGAACCCTACAAGATGGAAGCCGAGTGCCAGGAGCTCACGGACGTGAGCTGGCCGAAGTCCTCCCACGTGGTCTTCTACTTCAAGACCGCGAAATACGGCGAGATCAAACTGCACTGGTATGAAGGCAGCCTGAAGCCTGAGCGTCCGGCTGAACTGGAAGCCGACCGCGACTGGGACAAGATCAAGGGCGGCTTCCTCCTCCGTGGCGATGCCGGCGTGATCCTCAACACCGACGACTATTGCGGCAGCCCGCGCCTCATCCCGAGCACCAAGATGGCTGATTTCCTCGGCGGTAAAAAGCCCGAGCTGAAGCTGGAAGGCGCGCTGGCCGAAGGCGAACCGCAGCTGGAACTGATCCGCGCCATCGAACAGGACAAGATCTGCGGCAGCAATTTTGATTATTCCGTGCCGCTGACCAAGTTCTGTCTCCTCGGCAACCTGGCCATCGCCAATCCCGGCAAAGTCATCAACTGGGACGCCGCCAAGCAGGAGTCCGACAACGCTGAGGCCAACAAGCTCATCACCCGTGCGGCCTACCGTCAGGGCTGGGATTACAAGTCCATCTAATCGGGCTGCAGGCCTGATGCGCTAAATCTAAACAACGACGCCCGGCAGTTTCCACTGCCGGGCGTTTTCTTTGTGAACATTAGAGCATCACGCAAACAGATGCGTGAGGGGCTGGCCTTTGTCGGCCACGGTGAAGGGGCGCTTGCTGGGGGAATAGATCACCTGATCAAGCGGCAGGCCGAGGGCGTAGCCGATGGTGGCGTTGAGATCGGGCGGGCCGACCTTGTCGGTGGCGATGCCAGCACCGTCGGGGGTGGTGGAACCGTATTTGATGCCGCCTTTGATCCCGCCGCCAACAATGACGGAGGAGAAGATGGGGTAGTGATCGCGACCTTGGTTCTGATTGATCTTCGGTGTGCGGCCGAACTCGGAACTGACGACGATCATGGTGCTGTCCAGCATCCCGCGCTGCTCCAGATCGGTGATGAGCGCCGCGAGTGCGGTGTCGAGGGTGTTGCAGAGCTGCGGCACATTGATGAAGTTGGCGACGTGCGTGTCCCAGCTGCCGAGGCTGACTTCGATGAAGCGCACGCCGTGTTCGACGAGACGACGAGCGAGCAGGCAGCCCTGGCCGAAGGTGTCCTTGCCATAAGCCTGGCGCACAGCGTCGGGTTCCTTGGTCAGATCAAAGGCCACGAGGTCTTCGCTCTTCATGAGCTTCACGGCATCGTCATAAACGTCTGAGTAGGCTTTGACGCCGCGCGTGTCCCACTTGCCCTGAAACTCGGCATCCAGTGAGTGAGCAAGATCGCGGCGCATGCCAAAGCGTTCATCGGTGACGCCTTTTTGCGGAGAGACGTTTTGCAGACCGGCTTCGGGATTGTTCACCATGAGAGGGCCGTGCCTCTTCGCGAAGAAGCCTGCGCCTGGATGACGGCTGTCATTGCCGACATACACATACGGCGGCAGTGCGGGATTGCCGGGGCCCTGGAAAAAACTGAGCCACGCGCCCATGCCGGGATGCTTGATGGTGCTGCGCAGACCAAAGCTGGTGTGCATGAAGTAGTTGGCCTGCTCATGCGCGGCGGTGTTGGTGGCCATCGAATTGATGACGCAGGCGTGGTGCATCTGTTTGGCCATGCGCGGCAGGTATTCGCTGACCTGCACGCCATCGGCGCTGGTCTTGATGGCCTTCACGGGACCGGCGACTTCCTTGTTGTCGGGCTTGGGATCCCAGGTGTCGAGATGGCTCTGGCCACCAGTCATGTAGAGGAAGATGACGTTACGCGCGGTGGCGGCCTGCTTGGCGGTGGCACTGCCTTCACCGACAGCGAGGGCTTTGCCGGAGAAAAGATGCTCCATGGAAGGCAGCATACCGACGCCGAGGCAGGACTGGGCCATGCGAGTCAGCACAGCGCGGCGGGAGAGATCGTTGTTGGGCGTTTTCATGGTGAATTCAAATGAGGTGTTGCTGAGGCAGGGCGGAAATTATTCGACGAAGATGAAGCGCTGCGTGCTGAGCGCGGCGAGGGTGATGTCCTCCCACAAGGTCTTGGAGGAGGCGTAGCTCTCCACGGTCTGGAGCATGTGGGCCTTCTCCTTGGAGTTTGGTGTGCGGGAGTAGAGGCTGAGGAAGAGCGTGTCGATCTTCTCGTCGTTGGTTTTGGCCTTGCGGAGATTGATGCTGAGCGTGGACCAGGCGCTGGTGAGCTGGTTGAGCAGGGAGCCGTTCATCATCGTCAGCGCCTGTGGTACACTGGCTTCGTCACTGGCGTTTTCGACGATCTCGCGATCACTCTGGCCAAACTCACGCAGGAAGTGACCACGCGGAGCGGGAGATGGCAGCTCGGCGGCACGGCTCCAAGTCTGGTGGAGTGAGCGCTGGAAGTTTTCGAAGCCCTTGATGCTTTTTTCATCCTTCATGCCGAGCACGGCTTCGTCCGCCTTGATGATGGACATGACTCTTGGATCCAGCGGTGCAGCCTTGGCATCCACGCGGCTGTCTTCCATGAGATTCATCATCGCCATTTCCATGGGGCCATCACCACTGACGGCGGCGAGTTCCTTCTGGATCTCCTGATTGCCGGACTTTTTCGCGGCAGCGTAGAAGCACTTGGAAACCTGCTCGCGCAGGATGCGCTGGCTTTCACCGAGACGGCGCTGGATGTCGCGAGCCTTGACCTTGTCTTCCGTCTTGCGGGCCTCATCCAACTCTTTGCGCAGCTTGTCGAATTCCTTGTTCTGGTCGCGCATGGCGGCGGCGACTTCTTTGGCGGCTTCGTAGAGCAGCGGGGCCTCGGTCTTGTCGAGCAGCTGGGCGAGGTGATGGCGGTTATCCAGATCACGACGTTCGCGCTCACGGCTGCTCCAGTTTGGCTGATCGGGATCGGGGCTGACGAGGGTGACGAGCGAATCCCACACCTGCTCTGAGCGCATGCGATGGAAGACCGGGCCCTGGAAATAATAGGCTGTGCCGGGAGAGACTTCCTTGGTGCTCTCACGTGCGAAGGTCTGCGTGTTGAGCAGGAGGCGCAGGTAGGACTTCATGTCGTATTTCAGCGCAACCATCTGGCGCTCCAAAAAGTGCATGAGCTCGGGATTGGAAGCCACGCTGCTGTCCGTCATTTCGTCCACCTGTTCGTAGAGACCGGCGCCAAACACGCGCTGCCAGAGGCGGTTGGCGATGATGGTGGTGAAGCGCGGATTTTCCGGAGAGGTCAGCCACTGGCCGAATTCGCCGATGGTGTTCGACTCCTTTTTCAGCGCCACGGGTTTGCCAAACATGACCGATGCCTGCACGACGTCCTTCGGCTTTGAATCCTTGTATTTGTAATCGTGAGGGAGACGGAGCTGGCCTTTATTTTGCACCACGAGCGTGTCACGCAGCGGGCGGGTGGCCTCATTGAGCGCCTGGCGCATGAGATCGCGGGTATCATTGTCGAGTGACTTGTCATTGCGGATCATCTTCTGCACTTCGTCTCCGCTCTTGGAGCGGTAGCTGGAGGCGCTCATGTTGTGAGTGAAGGCCGCCATTTCGTAGAACTGCTTCTGCGTCCATTTGTCGAAGGGGTGATCATGGCACTGCGCGCACTCCATGCGAGTGCCGAGAAAGACGCGGGTGGTGTTGGAGAGATTGTCCAGCGGCATGCCTCGGTCGCGCATGTAGTAGCCGATGGCGCCGGTGTCGAAGCAGGAACCTTCGCTGGAGACAAGCTCGCGGGCGATCTGATCATATGGTTTGTTTTCCCGCAGGGCGGCGCGGAGGTAGTTCAGGTAATTCAGCGATGTGGTGCTGCCGGCAACGCCCTGGCTCTGCGCGCGCAGCACATCGGCCCAGTAGTTGAAAAAGTTCTGCACGTATCCTTCGCTGGCTAGGAGTGAATCGATGAGCTTCGCTCGCTTGTCTGGCATCTGGCAGGCATGGAAGCCACGGGCTTCATCAAGTGTTGGGATGCGGCCCACCACCGTCAAATACACACGGCGGAGGAAGGTGGCGTCATCGACGAGGGCGTTCGGCTTGATCTGGTGCTTCTGCCAGCTTTTGGCGAGCAGTGCATCGACCTGCTTGGATGCGGCAGTGGTGTCCACCGGGGCGGCATGCAGCGCGACGGCGAACAAGGTGGCTGTGAAAATCGAAAGTGTGTGACTGGCTTTCATGCCAGAACCAACGCAGCGCTCCAAAGACAGATGTCAGCACCGCCTCAGGATGCCAAATCCTGCACACCAAATGGCAATCCAGTCATTACCAGCCCCGCCAATAAGGACTCAGGCACGAAAAAATCACTTCGCGGACGTGTCATTGAGCAGCCCCTTGACCACATCCGCCGCTTCCCCCATGCCCTTTATCAGTTCGGCAAGGCCCGGCCCCAGAATCCAGGAGGCGTAGGCAATGGCCATCCACCAGGCAACGGCATTCACAATGATCATGGCCGTGACCAGCACCTCCACCCAGCGACCCCAGACCAGGAGGTAGCCGTTTTCATCCTTCTTCTGGCGGAAAATATGGTCAGAATACAAGGCCACGGCAGCCCACCAGAGCAATGGAGGGAGAAATAGAAAACCCAGGATCATGCGCCGCATCACGGCACCACCGCGTTGATTGTAGGGCACGCGATTGTAGTCCCTGTAGCGAGCCACCCGACGGCGGGTGGGCAGCACGGTCAAACCATCCGCAACGACCTGCCCGTCGGCATGAAGCTCCAGGAGGGATGAAACGGGACGCCACTGCTCCTCGTCTTCGCGCTTCACCAGATCACTGTCGCGGATCGAACCGTAGGCGAGAAAATTGCGCAGGTCGTCCTTCGAACACGGCCCAAGTGTTTTCTGGCCTTTGGCGATGTAATAGGAAGCATGCACGAATCTGTAGGGAACGAACGGTGCTACGATAGTCCGAAGCACGGGTAATATGCAATAACCGCACCAAGATGTATTGTAAGTTTTTTATATTCAAACAGGCCCGGTGTGCGCGTACTCCACTCATGCGCCTCCTCCCCCTTCTTGCCGGTCTGTCCAGCCTGACGCTGCACGCCCTCCCCCCTGCCCCCACCTCCAGCATCAAGGCCGGATTTGCGGAGCGGGACATCACGCCGGGGATCGGCATGGAGCAGCCAGGGGGCTACGGCAAAAGCTTCCACCGCACCTTCCATGACGCCTGCAAGGTCCGCGTAGCCCTGTTTGATGATGGGAAAAAAACGGCGGTGGTGATCGGCCTCGACTCGCTGGTCGTACCACGGCAGATCGTGCTGGATGCCTGGGCGCAGATTGAAAAAGCCACCGGAATCACCGGGGACGCCGTGCTGATCTGCGCCTCGCATTCGCACAGTTCCGGCCCCGTGGGCATGGTCATGCCGGGTGAATATGACACGGCTTCTGATCTGGTGAAGAAGCTGGCCTATGAGGAATCCTCCTGCGCAGACCCCGGCTACCTGCTGCGGCTGACGCATGAGATTGTGGCCGGAGTGGTGGCCGCCAATCAGAACAAAGTGCCGGTGCAACTGGGCTGCGGCTTTGGCCATGAGGACAAGGTGTCCTTCAACCGCCGCCTGCGCATGAAGAACGGGCTGAGCTGGAGTCACCCCGGCGCGGGCAATCCGGACATCCTCGAATACGCCGGGCCCATCGATCCGCAGGTCGGTGTCATCGGCGCCTGGGACCTGCGAGGGCAGCTGGTGGGCGTGGTGGTAAATTTTGCCTGCCATGCCACCACCAATCCCGGCGGCATCTCGGCCAACTGGATTCAATACCTCGAAAAAACCATCCAGGGAGGACTCGGCACGCATGCGCCGGTGGTCTTCATGCAGGGGGCATGCGGCGACATCACGCAGGTGGACAATCTTAGCACCAGCCAACGCCCCAAGCCGGAGGAATGGAGCCAGCTTGTCGGCGGACGTGTCGGCGCGGAGGCCATCCGCGTTTTGCTGTCCATGCCAAAAATCACCGCCGCGCCCATCGAGACGCGCCAGGAGGTCTTGAAGATCAAACGCCGCCCGCCATCGCAGCAGCGTGTTGCCAGGAGCCTTGATATCGCGAGCAAACCGAGAGTGGCAGGAGACAGCACCGACTACCTGTTTGCCAAAGAGATCCTCATGCTGGACCACCTCAACAAGATGAATCCGCTCGTCGATTGCGAGGTGCAGTGCATCAAGGTCGGTCCCGCGTGTTTTGTTTCCGATCCTGCCGAATACTTCGTGCAGTATGGCCTCGACATCAAAAAGGGCAGCCACCACACCTTCACCTTCCCGTGTGAACTTTCCAACGGCATCGTCGGCTATGTGCCCACGGAAGAGGCCTTCGGCCCGCATGGCGGCGGCTATGAGACACGCCTGACCGCTTACTCCAATCTCGAAATCACGGCAGGAACGCAGATGGCGAAGAAAGGGGTCGAGCTGGCGAACCAAATGACCGCTGAGCCCAAGCCCGAGCCGCTGAAGGCCCCGCCCTTCAGCCAGCCCTGGACCTATGGGAATGTGCCGCCAGAGCTGGAGTAACCGTTCTGTGATTGCAGTTCGGGCCGCTCCGTGCCAAATCAGCTGTACATGACTCCTGCTGAACTCCTCACTGCCCTCAACTGGCGCTACGCCACCAAGGTCTTCGACTCTACGAAGAAGATCCCTGACGACACTTGGGCCGCGCTGGAGGAGTCGCTGATTCTCACGCCGTCCAGCTACGGTCTGCAGCCGTGGAAGTTCATCATCATTCAGGACAAGGACCTGCGGGAAGAGCTCTCGGGACATTCATGGCGTCAGCGCCAGGTGGTGGATTGCTCGCATCTGGTCGTCATGGCAACACGGCGCACGATGTCCGAAGTCGAGATCGACGCCAATCTCATCCGCATTGCTGAAGTGCGTGGCGGCACGCCGGATTCATTGGTGGGCTTCCGCAAAATGCTCGTGGGCACGCTGGAGCAGGGTTATATGACGACTGAGTGGGCGAAGATGCAGGCGTACATCGCGCTCGGTCAGTTCATGGCTGCGGCGGCGCTGCTCGGCATCGACACCTGTCCGATGGAGGGTTTTGTGCCAGCCAAATATGACGAGGTTCTGGGGCTTGAAGCCAAGGGATTCACCACGGCGGTGCTCTGCCCGGCGGGGTATCGTCATGCGGATGACCGGTATGCTTCGCTGCCCAAAGTGCGGTTCAAGAGCAGCGATGTGATCGAGCATCGCTGATCCGTCAGGGCTGCTGAACGAGTTGCACGAGGCATGGGTTTGCATGGGGATCCAGCCAAGTGAGGACCTTGCGCAGAGTTGCTTCGGACATGGCCGTGCATCCCGCCGTGGACACATTCTCGCCCTGCCAGATGTGCATGAAGATGCAGGAGCCGAGATCGGGTGTGTTGCGTGGATTGTGAGCGATGACTGCCCCCAGTTTGTAGCAGCCGATGCTGGGGACCATGGTTTCGGGACCCGTCCAGTCACTGGCCACCGTCTGATCATCCACGATCTGGTTGTAGTGCTTGGAGCGGACGTCAACGATGCCCCAGTGATGTGCAGTGCAGTAAAGGTAGGGCAGCTTGATCCCGTTAGGTTGCGCTTCATCACCAAAGGCCTGGGTGATGCGAAAGACGCCTGCAGGAGCGCAGCCGTCTCCTTCCTTCTTGATGCGCCAGCCAGCGGGTGCCGAAAGAGCAAACTCGCCATGGCCCCACGCCATGCCATTGCGTCCGATGCGGGCGGGAATGGCAGTTCCGGCAGCCTGCCATTCATTCGTCGGCGTGCGTTCGAGCATCCTCAGCTCCGCCGTCGTGGTCTGCTGATCTGCGGCAGTCACGTAAAGCACCTGCCGGCAGTTTGACGGCAGCACTGCGGTGATTTCTGCGGGCAGCTTCATGGGAACGTTCATGCGCGCACAGGAGGCGAGCATGAGGAGCATGACAAGAGAACGATGCATGCGAGAAGCGGGTGAGAATGAAAACGCCGCAGAGTTTTGCAACTCTGCGGCGCTGAAGAGTGGATCAGACCACCGGCCTGTTACCAGCCGTGGGCGTCGCGGACTTTGATCATCGCGGCGAGGATGTTGTTCCAGGTGTCCGGCGTTTCGAGCACGGCGTTCGGGAACATGCAACCATCCCAGCAGATGTGCTGAATGCCACGGGCGGCAGCATCTTTGAGCCAGTAACCAGAGGCCTTGGTGATGTCGAGCTTGCCGTTCGGATCGTCAGCACGGCAATGCTTGCCAGTCTTGTCGTGCGAGCCGGCGCCATGGACGGTACCGTCGTTTTGCGCGACGTGGAAGTCGATGGTCCAAGGGCGCAGAGCGTCGGTCATCTTCTCGTAGGCGGCCCAGAACTCGGCGTCGCTGTAGCCTTCCTTGAGGAGGGCATGCTCAGGAGCATTGTAGCCGAGGGTGTAGAGGTAGGTGTGGGCGAGGTCAGCCTGGAAGCCGAGGGCGTTTGGCATGCCCACGCCTTCGAGGACGTCGAGCATGTCTTTCCAGGAGTGCATGCCGGCCCAGCAGATTTCGCCTTCGGCGGCGAGGCGCTCACCACTGTCTGCAGCGATCTGTGCAGCCTTCTTGAAGGTGTCCACGATGCGAGCGGTGCTGGCCTTGGGATTCTCACGCCATTTGGAAACACCGAACTCCGCAGAGTCGATGCGGATGACGCCATATTTGCGGACACCATGTGCATTGAAAATCTTGGCGATGCGGCAGGCCATTTTCACGGCGCTGAGGAATTTTTCCTGCTGCGCGTCGTCGCCCATGGCGGAGTCACCGACAGTGCCGGGCCACACGGGGGCCACGAGGGAACCGACGCTGAAGCCTTTGCTGGCGATGAGATCGGCGATCTTCTTGAGTTCGTCGTCGCTGGCCTCAGGATTGGTGTGAGGGAGGAAGAGGAAGTAGTCGATGCCTTCAAACTTCTGGCCGTTCACATTCGCTGCGGCGGTTAGATCCAGCATCTTTTCGAGGCTGATCGGTGGTTCCTGGCCTTCGCCGTCGCCTTTGCCGACGAGTCCGGGCCACATTGCATTGTGAAGTTTGGGTGAGGAGTAGCTCATGATGATTGCTTGGTTTGGGAAGCGAGGTCGCGAGGTTAGCGGGAAGGTTTGGGAACGCACGAACAAAGTTGCGTGATTTCAGCAGGGAGAGGCTTAGGGAGTATTACTTCACTTTCTTCTTCGCTTTGGGCTTCGCTGCGGGAGCGGGCTTCCGAATGACGACCGTCACCGTATTCTGCTGCGTGGCACCGGGAGTGCTGCGACCGCTGGTGACGATCTGTTCGAGTTCAGCGGTCATCTTCGTGACGATTTCGGGGTTTTTGTCCTGCACGTTGTCCTTCTCGGCGATGTCTGATTTCAGATTGTAGAGCTGGGTGTCGGGAAGTCCTTTTTCGCCGGGGCTGCCGGGGCGGGGATCGCTCCAGCCGCCGGAACCGGCGCAGAGTTCGAGCTTCCAGTCGCCTTCACGCAAAGCGAAGGAGCCGTTGATGGAATGATGGATCACGCTCTGGCGCACCGGTTTGCCGGATTCGCCAAGCAGAGCAGGCAGGATGCTGAAGCTGTCTTCGGCGGCCGTTTCGGGAACTTTCACACCGACGGCATCGGCCGCCGTGGCCATGAAGTCCGTGAGGCAGACGATTTGCGCGGAGGTCTGGCCGCCTTTCACCTTCGCGGGCCAGCGCACGATGAAGGGCACGCGATGGCCGCCGTCAAAAATGTCCGCCTTGTGGCCGCGCATGTTGTAGCTGGGATTGTGACCCGCGGCGAGCAGCTTGGGGTAGTCGGCGCTGGGAGAGCAACCGTTGTCGCTCGTGACGATGATGAGTGTGTCTTTGGCGATACCTGCATCTTCCGTGGCCTTCATGATCTGGCCGATGGCGTCGTCGGTTTCCATGACGAAGTCGGCGTAGAGGCTGATGCCGCTTTTGCCCTGCCACTTTTCACTGGGCAGGATGGGAGTGTGGGGGGAGTTCAGCGGCATGTAGAGGAAGAAGGGTGCGCCCTGCTTCTCCTTTGCCTCGATGACCTTTTTCGCCTCGCGCGTGAAGGTGGGCAGCACGTCCTCGCCACGGAAGCCGGGGGAGCCAGGGCCTTCGCGGGTGTAGCCCATGCGGCCACCTGCGTTCATGGCGAGCTTCATTTTTTCCGTGGGATTGGCCACGACGTGGTCGTTTTCGATGAAGCAATATGGCACCATGTCCAGCGAGGCACTGATGCCGAAGTAGGTGTCAAAGCCCACGCTGGTTGGGCCGTTGGTGATTGGCTTGGTGTAGTCCACGTTGTTCACCTGCTCAGCCTTTTCGATGTTCAGCTCCTCCGTGGGGCCCGTGCGCACCCAGTCCATGCCCAGGTGCCATTTGCCCACGCAATGCGTGGAGTAGCCCTGGGCCTTGAGCATGGCTGGCACGGTCAGGCGTCCCTGCTCGATCAAGCGCGGGCTGAGACCGCCGAGCACGCCGCTTTGCAGCTTGGAGCGCCAGGCGTAGCGGCCCGTCATCACGCCATAGCGTGTGGGTGTGCAGACGCTGGAGCCGGAATGAGCATCGGTGAAAATCATGCCCTCCTTGGCAAGACGATCGAAGCTCGGCGTGGCGATCTTGCCGTCAGGATTCAGGCATTTGACATCGCCATAACCAAGATCATCGCAAAGGATGAAGATGATGTTGGGTTTGTCGCCAGCGCTGGCCGTGAAGCCTATAGCGAGACCCAGCAGGGTCGTGAGTACAAAGAAGCGGTTCATGGTGGAACCGCATTCAACGCGCTCAGCTCTCCGAGCTATCGAGATATTCCAGCGCTTTTGAGAAGCTGGCCTGGGTGAGGAAGTGATTGAGCCGCGGCGGCAGCTGGGCGCGCAGTTTGAGATGCTCGGCCCCAAGCTCTTCCGAAACCTGCTTCAAGGCCTCCAGATGCGCCGCAGGATCGCGGTCACGAAACGCGTGGTCGGCGATCAGGGCGAGCCGACGCTGAAGAAGTGTGCGCAGTGAATCTAAGGATGTCATGCCTACATGTTCTTGAGGCGGAAATAACTCACCACCAGTTTTTCGCCCGGTTCCACCTGAAAAGAATACTGCTTGAGCAGGTCCGGCAAGGTTTCGAGCATCCAAGGGTACGTGAATGTGGCCCCGTTTTTGGTGTAAAGAATGTCATCCGCCAGGTACACCGCCGAGTGAACGATATTGCCGGAAGGCTTGGAGAACAGGGCGATGTCACCATAGCGGGGGTCCCCAGCGGCAGGAATGTAATCCTCCTTCAGCTTCTGCATGAAGTGAGCAGGATCACTCATCTGCTGGTCCGGCACATCCTGAAAAAAGTTAAAGGAGGTCCAGTGGCAGTCGCGCACTGGTGCAGGACCGTTCAAAGGATTGTCCGGTGTGGGATAAACAAACATTTGGGAAGAGGGCAGCGGCGGCAGGACGTTGATCACTCCCAGCGTGCCGCCGTTCGGAGCATCCGCGATGGATTCGAAGATGGTGCGCACATCGGTGCCCTTGATTCCTTTGCCCCAGTAGTTTGCCAGAGCACTGATGTCCATGCCCTGTTTGATGCGGAACCACATCGTCAGAGTCCGCTGGCAGGTCAGCCCCCGCATGAAGTCCCGCTTTTCCTCATATGTCGGCAGTTGGGAGAGGACGACGGACAAGCCGCTGAAAACCAGGTAGTCGCCATGTTCGCAGCAGAGCTGCTTGAAGAGCATCAGCGTATGCTCGCCGTTGTGAGAAGCCCCAAAGCGATCTCCCACCGTGTCCTTGTGAATGAAGGTGATCTGGCCACGATTCTCAGGATATTGCAAGAGAGCCTGATAGAGCTTCTTGCGCGGTCCTGCAGGCAGCGCGAGCAGGGTCTTGGAAGAAGGCAGCATTTCCATGCCGCTGGTAGTTTGCACAAGCGTCTCGGGTGCCATCAATTCCGCCTGCAGGTTGGCTGGCATCCCGGTAGATTCCAGCAAACGCACCACATCGCTGTAATGCGCATTGGGGAAGATCCACCGAGTGCCATTTTCTTCCAGTTTGCGCATTGGAAGCAACTCCTCAGGAGCGGCGATGGTGAAAGGCGTGGAATAAACCTCCCCCCAGGGCCCTGGACGCAAGGGGTGCCCCAATGCGGTGGGCGTGACTGTTCCGGACATTTCCGCGCGGTCGTACCATTTCATGAGCACGGCGCCCAGCAGAATGCCTATGATCAGCAAAGCGACACGCTGGAGGTTTTTCTTGGATAATGTCTTCGACTTGGACGGCGCTGCTTCAGTACTCTGCATTCAGTTTTTTGGGGGGCGGACTAGGTGCCATAGAAACTACGTGCCACCAATCTGAATCAGCTTCATATTTTACGATTGCTTGAGGCAAACCTACCTTGCTCAGAGTATTTACGCGCCCTTGCACAGGGGAATGATTGGCGCACGCCGATTTAAGCGACTACACACGCCGATTTAAGCGTCACAGCGCAAAAGTTTCAGAGCTTCGGCAGCGGTGGTTTGATCGGAGCCATCTGCCCGCTGACGATGCCGTGGGCTTTGGTGGGGCGCTTGTAGATTGCGTCCCCGCAGGCGATGAAAAGCTCGCTGAGATCTTTGCCGCCGAAACACACGTCGAGGGGTTGCTTGGGCGTCGGGATGATGAAGTTCACGCGTCCCGCTTGATCGCAGACCTGAATGCCGAGAGATGTGGCGACGTAGAGCCAGCCGTTGGTGTCCACGCAGAGGCCCGTGCATTCGGCATCGCGAGCGCCATCCTTGATTTCCAAGCGGCAATAAGGCTCGCTGTTAACAAGTTTGCCATCTGGCAGCAAATGGTACGAGTGGATATAGCGGTCGTATTGGTCTGCGACATACAGGATCGATTGATCCGGTGAAAGCGTGGTGGCAGCAGCCCCCTCTTTGCAAGCCTGCGTATTCAACACGATTCCATTGGGTGAAACGACCGTGACCTCCCGCCAGTTATTCAAAATCATGAGCCCGGAATGCGTGACTGAGAACCGTGAAGTCTCAGTGGATGCAGCGATGTCATGCCACTTCCCGGCTTCCAGCTTGGAGAGTAGCCATTTATCCTCTCCCTCCCTTCGCGAGGCAAGGAGGGAATCGCTTGAGAATGCAGCGATGGCCTGAGCACGGCTGTTCTCGAAAACAGCCTGCAGGTATCGTGTCTTTCCATCAGGACTGAGAACCGTGACCCCAGATGCCCCCGCGATGAAAACATCCCCGGAGTTTTGCGCGGACATACTGAACTGGTAATCTATCCCAGCCTTGGACAGCCACTCCCCTTCCCCGACTACCTCATCCCCCTTCCACTTCGACTCCCCTTTCGCATTTGCTTTGATCTCGATGTTTGTCTGCCAGTCGCGCCAGAGCCAGCGCAGGACGTCGGGGAAGATCTGGCTGGCGTGTTTGGCGTTGTGGCCGCCTTCGCCCCAGGCGTGATTCACGTCGTAGCCGGCCCAGGTGAGGCTGCGTTCCATCATCTGGTTGGCCATCCACCAGTCGCCGCAGTAGAGGTTGTTGTCGCCGGTGCCGGACTGGAGAAAGACGCGGAGGGGCTTGGGCTCAAATTTGCGCACCAGCACGGGCAGTTGGTCCGCGCCATGGATGCCGACATAGGTGCCCACCCCGGTGAAGACGCGGCGAAAGCGATCGGGGCGATGCCATGCAACCATGAAGGCGCAAATGCCGCCGCTGCTGTTGCCGGAGATGGCGGCGTGATTGGGATCAGTGCTGAGTTGGATGCCGTGCTTTTTCTCGATGGCAGGCAGGAACTCATCGAGCAGGAACTGCGAGTAGGTGGGAGTGATGCTGTCGTACTCATAGCTGCGGTTGAAACGCGGCAGAGCCTTGTCATTCGCCGCAGGCACCACGCCGGGCTTGATGAAGATGCCGACCAGCGGCGGAATGTCCTTTTTGGCGATAAGATTGTCGAAGACGACGGGAGTCAGGTAAATGACGCCGTCCTGAAAAACCATGAAGGCAGCGGGCTTCGTTTTGTCAAAACCGGCGGGCAGATAGATCTGGTATTCGCGCTGGGTGCCAGGAAAGAGGCTGCCTTCCTTCGCAGTGTAGTTTTCTTTGAGCAGGGTGCCCTTCGGCGCGCTCGGCTGCGGCTTGGAATCTTCCGTGAGGGGAAAGTCCGGTTCGGCGGTAAATGCCGTGAGGGAAAGAAGTAGGCTGGCGAGGATGAAACGCATACGCGCATGCTGGCAGAGGCAGCCAGAGGCCGCCAGTCTCAATTTATGAGCGCCACGCCATGAATAAAATACCTATGCCGGGACCTTGAGTTCGGGCTTGTTTCAGCGTGGGCTCCGGCTAGCATGGGGCAGCTTATTTCACCCCCTTCCATCATCCATTTGAAACCCGGTTTCGTTCTCGCTTGCGCACTCGTCAGCGCGGGGCTTGCCATGTCGGCCCCGATGGCGGAGAAGCGCACAGACGATCCCGGGGCGAGTTCTGAGATTTCACTGCTGCGCCTGAGCTATGAGCGCGAGCTCATCGAGGCCAGCCTTGCACCGGTGAAAGAGCAGATCACCACACTGGGCACCTTGGAAAAGCAGTTCGCCGCCGAGCGTGACTACGACGATGCAATCACCGCGCGCGATGAACGCAAGCGTTTGCAAAACGAACTAGCCCGACTCGACAAAGAACTGCTGCTGCTGCAAACGCGCGAGCAGGCGCTCAAGACCTCGCTCCTGCCAGACCGCATCAAACTCCCGATCGACACTGCCACTCTGAGCGGCCTGCGGCTCGAAGGCGGCGCCATCACCGGCTGGTCCAAGGTCGGTGCGTCCGCCACCTGGAAGCTGCCCGCGCTGCCGCCCGGGGGATATGAAGTGATGCTGCGTTACCGCTGTGGTACTGCGGAGGGCGGCAAACTGCTGATCAAAGAAACACGATTCACCCTGACCACGAGCATCGAGACCACCCTCAAGGGCCCGGAAGAGCGCAGCGCAGGCACGCTCAAGATCAGCGACGGCTCAGGAACACTGACATTCTCCGCACAATCGCTGATCACCGACAATCTCATGCAACTGCTGGCCGTGGAACTCGTGCCGGCCACCCGATGAACTGCTCTCTGCCAGTTTTTATTTTCACGCTGCTTGCCTGCCCGGCATTGCTGGCGCAAACGCCCACACCGGAGCCGGCCGCACTCACCGCCACACGCACGGCATTCATGCGCCAGGTGATGGCAGATTCGCAACTGCTCACCCAGCAGTACGAGCGTGCGCTGGCCAAAGTGGAAACGGACGTCGCCACAGCCGGTGACTACGAGGAAGCACGCGCCATACGCCAGCGGCGCGAACAGTTGCAGGCGCTGTATGCCGGCACAGTGTCCAGCCTCGCCACTCCCCTGCCCCTGACTCAGGCCAGAATGATGGGATCGGCCCAGGCCTCGGGCGAAACACTCGGCGGCTGGCGCTCCAACGGCAGCGGGGCGGAGTGGCAAAATTTCCGCCTGATGCCGGGCAGCTACCACCTCGAATTTGAAGCCAATATGAGTGATGCCCCCGTCGCAGGCAGCATCTATGCCTCTTCCAAATTTCAGCCACAACAGACCGCCTTGTTTGGCTTTGATGAAGTCACGCTGCTGGGCATCGCCGCGGAAAATCACCGCACTTTTGAAATCACCCGCAGCACGGATGAAACCACGTTCACCACCGTGCGTGTGGGACCGCTGACCTTCAGCCGTACTCCCGTGACCCTGCGCTTCACCGCCGCTGATGGATATCCCGCCAACATCATCCGTATTCGCAATCTGCGTCTGGTGCCTGTCACGGACTCCGCCGGCACAAACGCAACCACACTCCCACAGACCAATTCCACCACCGCGATGAAGCTGGCCAGCACGACGCTGAAGGAGGCCATCGAAACTGCCAGGACCGAGGCCGCCTCCAAGTATATCGACGAATTGAATGATCTCGCAGTGACCAAGCCCGCGCTGAAAGGACAGATCAATGCCGAAATCCGCCGGGTGCAGCGGTTGGGAGAGCAAAAAGCAGGACGCACTGGCATCAACGCGATCACCACGACCGGCGGTGGCTTCAGTGGCTTTGAAAACATCAGTGATGCACGCCTAGCAGATGAAGTGCCTCTTTCCGGCGAACGCTTCAAGGTGGTTTACGAAGGTCGCACACTCATGGTGCGTCTGCTTTGGGTCGATTGTGCGCCGGTGGAAGAAAACGATGAACCTGGCGTGAAACGCTTCGCCAAGCATTTCGACATCGAGGATGAGGATGTGCCAGCCGTAGGCCGTGCCGCACGCGAATTCACCGCCAGTTATCTGCGTGACAAACCCCTGCGCCTTCTGATCCGCCCAGATCGCGACAAAGACGGCACCATGGCCGCGCTGCTGTTTCTGCCGAATGTGGGCCTTTATCAAAATGTGCTCGTCAATCACGGGCTGGCCGCAGTGGTTGCACCTTCGCGCGAGCAACAGCGCAACGCCATGGAGCGGGCTTTCATCTCCACACTGAGCGCCATTGAAAACGCTGCCAAAAAGCGCCGGCCCGCGCCCGGTGCCTGGGCGCTCTCGGCTGAGAACCAAGGAGGGAAGCAGCCATGAAGCGCTTGCTCATGATCGCCGCGATGCTGCTTGCTGGCCATGCCCAAGCCCAGCAACCGGCAGCCACCACCGCAGCACCTCCATCTGCAGCACGACTCCAGCAGATGGAAAGCATCTACCAAAAGGAACTGAGCGCACGGCATATTCCTCTGCTGGGCAAGTATCTCCTCGAATTGCAGAAGCAGGCCGCCACCGCCACCAACAAGTCGGCCTACACCGCTGAAATCGCCCGCATTCAGCAGATCATCAGTGCAGGCGGAGTGCTGGATCTGATCGCCACCCAGCAGGCGCAGTCCGGCACCATGCCCATGCCTGCCACACCTCCAGTACCAGTGCCCATTGAGCAAAAGCAGGCCCTCATCGCGCTGTCACCTGCGCTGGCCCAGGAGATCACTCCCAAAGCAACGGCGGATGAGCAAACAGCCACCGTCGGCGAGATCGCATGGCGCATCGAATTCATCGCTGCGGGCACCTACGACATCCTGCTGCATTATGCCTGTACGGAACTTGAGGAACCCTTGAAGATCGTGGTCGAGTGCAACGGCCAGAGGCTTGAAAAGGAACTGGAGGTCGAGCGAGTGACCAAGGATACCCAGTCTTTCCGCATCCTGAGACTCGGCAGCCTCACCTTGACCAGCGACCTTCGCGGCGAAACACTGCGGCTGAGTGCCGGTGATAAAGCCAGCCCTCACCTCATCGTCAAAAGCCTGCTAATCACCCGGCCGCGACCTCCCGCCCTCAATCCTTAGCGCCATGCGTTTTGTCTTTCCGTTCATCCTTGTTGTCCTCGCTCTAGGCGCGCTGCCTTCCTGCAAACGAATCGAGGCCAAACTGCGCCGCCTTGCCGAGCAGAGCGGCGTCACCCCGAAACCGCCGCCACCGCCCAAACCCGAGGAGCCCGTCCTGACCGCCGAAGAACAGGCGATCGAAAAAAAGCTGCAGGAGACCGCCCTGCTGGAAGCCGCCGCACCTGTGCCAGAGGTCCCGGCGGCCCCTGCCTTTGAGCTCAACAAATCCTCCGTTGTCGCCATCCTTGGCTACCATGATTTCAAGGACCGCGGCGGAAGCCCAATGCTCATCGCCGCACCCAAGTTCCGGGCGCAGATGCAGGCCATCAAGGACTCCAAGATCCCCGTCATTTCTTACAGCGAAATGATGGCATGGAAGAGGGGTGAAAAGAACATTCCCGAAGAGTGCATCGTCATCACGATGGATGACGGCTGGGAGGGCGTCTACACCTATGCCTATCCGGTGCTGCGCGAGTTTGGCTTCCCCTTCACCATCTACCTCTACAAGAACTATGTCGGCGGTGCTGGCCGTTCGATGAGCTGGGAGCAGATCAAAGAGATGATGCAGCACGGCTGTGAAGTCGGCAGCCACAGCGTCTCCCACGCGAGCCTCAAGAGTCCCCCCAAGAACCTAAAGACGGACGCTGACAAGCAGCAGTGGGTCTTGGGCGAGCTCAAGGACTCGCGCGAGTTTCTGGAGCAAAACCTGCACATCAAGTGCCTCTCTTTTGCCTACCCCTATGGCAATTTTGACGACGCCATCTTGGAGACCGGGCTGCAGATCGGCTACGAATCCCTCGTCACCGTCAACGGTCAGAAAGTCACCTGGGACACGCCCAACGGCAAACTGGGCCGTTACATTGTGCATGGTGACAACGACATCAATTTCAAGCTCGCCACCAGCTTCCGCGGCCGCGGTGATGTGGGCTCCAATAAATTCCTCGTGGCCGATGCCAAGAACGACAAAGGCGAACAGCTCATCCAGCTGAAGCCCAAGCCTGACGCCGTCATCACCGAGCGCCGCCCCCTCATCGAAGCGGACTTGAAAAAAATCGGCACCATCCTGCCGGAGAGTGTCAAGCTGCGCATTGCCGGTCTCGGCACCGTGCCGGTGGATTATGACCCTGCCACCATGATCGTGCGCTTCCAGTTCCCCTACAAACTGCGCCGGGAGGATTGCGCCCTGAGCCTCAGCTTCCAGCGTGACGCCACCCAGCCAGCCGAAGTCGTGAGCTGGCGCTTCAAGATTGACCTTGAGGCGGCTTACATGCCCCCTCCCTAGCCTCCGTTTCCCGGCCTTGATTCGTCCCGCCTTCGCAGTTGCCATGCGTGGGCTGCTGCCGACTATCCAGCGCCCCTTATTTTCTCCCGATGTTCTCCGCCCTCTCTGAAAAACTCGAAAGCGCCTTTAAAAAGCTGCGCGGCCAGGCCCGCATCAGTGAATCCAATGTCAGCGATGCCATGCAGGAAATCCGCATGGCCCTGCTGGAGGCGGATGTGGATTTCAAAGTCGCCAAGGAACTCGTCGACACCGTCAGCAAGCAGTCGGTCGGTTCTGAAGTGCTGCACAAGGTTTCGCCCGGGCAGCAGATCGTCAAAATTTTCCACGATGAACTGGTCAAACTGCTGGGCAGTGATGCCAGCGGGCTGAATCTGGAGCCACCGCAGCGCATTCTGATGACCGGCCTCAATGGCGCCGGTAAAACGACCACCTCCGCCAAGCTGGCCAACTGGCTCAAGAAGCAAGGCCGCCGCCCGTTGCTCCTCGCGCTGGATCTTTACCGCCCTGCCGCCATCAAGCAGCTGCAGGTGCTCGGCCAGCAGCTCAATGTGCCGGTGTTTGCACCTGCCGAAGGTGAAACAGATCCGGTGAAAGCCGCCAAGGCAGCCATGGTCTGGCTCAAGGAACAAGGCAGCGGCATCGCCATCTTCGACACGGCCGGCCGTCAGGATCTCGATGAAGATCTGCTCGCGGAACTCAAGCGCGTGCGTGCCGTGGTGGAGCCGAATGAAGTCCTGCTGGTAGCAGACGCCGCCACAGGTCAACAGGCGGTGAGCGTGGCGCAGAAATTCAATGCCGCCGTCGGCATCACGGGCTTGATCATGACCAAGCTCGATGGCGACGCCCGTGGCGGTGCTTTGCTCTCCATGCGTCAGGTCACTGGCTGCGCAGTCAAATTCCTCGGCGTGGGTGAAAAGGTCGAGCAGCTCGAAGTTTTCCATCCCGACCGCATGGCGCAGCGCATCCTCGGCATGGGAGATGTGGTGGGCCTGGTGGAGAAAGCCGCCGAAGAGATCGACGAGAAGGAGGCCATGAAGCTGGCCGCCCGCATGCAGTCGAACAAATTCGATTTCACCGACATGCTCGCGCAGCTGCGCATGATGAAGAAGCTCGGCCCCATCGGCGGCATCCTCGGCATGCTCCCCGGCATGGGCAAGATGAAGGACATGATCGGTCCCGACAGCGACAAGCGCATGAAGCACGTCGAGGCGCTCATCCTTTCGATGACGCCGAAGGAACGTCAGCGCCCGGAAATCATCAACGGTCAGCGCCGCAAGCGCATCTGCAACGGAGCTGGACGCCCGGTGATGGAAATGAACCAGCTGCTCAAGCAGTTCGAAATGATGAAGAAGCTCATGAGCAACAAAGGCATGATGGGCGGCATGATGGGAGGAGGCGGTGGTGGCGGCATGGGAGGCCTCGGCGGTCTGGGTGGAATGCTCGGAGGCGGTGGCGGCGGCAAAATGCCCAAACTTCCGCCAGGCATGAAGTTCCCCGGCAAATTCTAACCTTCCTTTTTTTTTCACATCAGATCATGAGTTCCCCTTTCCGCATCGGAGTCGCCGGAGTCGGCGCCATTGGCAAAAACCACGCCCGTATCATGGCCGAGATCGCCGCGAAGAGCGAGGGTGCCATCACCTTCGCCGCAGTGTATGATGCAGATCCCGCACGCGCCGCTGAATTTGCCGCGCAGTACGGCACCCAGGCCGCCAGTGACCTTGCCGACTTCGCCCAGCGCGTGGATGCCGCCACCATTGCGGTGCCGACGATCTTCCACCGCAAAGTCGCCGAGCCGCTGATGCAGGCCGGGATTCATGTGATGGTGGAAAAGCCGATCAGTGAATCCTATGCCGAGGCGCAGTTCCTCATCGAACTGGCGAAGTCGAAGAGCGTCATCCTGCAAGTGGGCCACATTGAGCGCTTCAATCCGGTGCTGCTCCAGCTTGAAGAGCGCATGGACAACCCGCGCTTCATCGAAGCGCATCGTCTCTCCCCTTTCCCGAACCGCAGCATCGACATTGGTGTCGTGCTGGATCTGATGATCCACGACATCGAGATCGTGCTGCATCTGGTGAAGTCGGAGCTGATTCAGGTCGATGCCGTGGGCATCCCCGTTTTGACCAAGCGTGAGGACATCGCCAATGCGCGTCTCAAGTTTGCCAACGGCTGTATCGCCAACATCACCGCCAGCCGCATCAGCCCGGAGAAGATGCGCAAAATCCGCGTCTTCCAGAGCGAGAGCTACCTCAGCCTGGACTACCAAGAGCAGAGCGGCTGGATCTATCGCAAAGACGGCATGCAGATCGTGCGTGAAGCGGTGGAAGTGGAGAAGGACGAACCGCTGAAACTGGAAATCGCCGCCTTTGTTGAGTGTGCACGTCATGGCCGCCGCCCCGTCGTCACCGGCCAGGAAGGCGCAGAAGCCGTGCGCATCGCCTTGGAGATCACCGATCAAATCGAGAAGAACGCTGCGCTGGGCGCCTCATGAACCGCATCTTCATCATCGCAGGCGAAGTCAGCGGCGACACCCATGCTGCGGGACTCCTGCGTGAATTGAAAACCCTGGAGCCCGACATGAAGGTCATCGGCCTCGGTGGTCCGAAGATGCGTGAAGTGGTGGGTGAAGGAGTTGAAGACTGGGTCGAAACCGCAGGCGTTGTCGGCCTGTGGGAAGTGGTGAAAATGTACCGCTATTTCAAAGAGAAGATGGATGCCGTGCTGGACTCCATCCTCGATCAAAAACCTGAGGCGGTGATCCTCGTGGACTATCCCGGCTTCAATCTGCGCCTCGCCAAAAGCCTGCGCACCGCCGGGTACAAGGGACGCATCCTTTACTACATCAGCCCGCAAGTCTGGGCCTGGAAAAAGGGGCGTGTGAAGACCATGGCGCAGGTGCTCGACCTCATGATCTGCATCTTCCCATTCGAGAAAGAGTTTTATGAGAAGAGCGGACTGCGCACCGAATTTAGCGGGCACCCCATGGTGGACCGCGTGGTGACGCTGAAGCGCGACTGGAAGCGTGAGCCCGGTCTCGTCGGCTGGTTCCCCGGCAGCCGTCTCAATGAAGTGCGCCGTTTGTTTCCCATCATGATGGACGCGGCCAAGATCATCAAGGAAGCCATGCCCAACGCCCGCTTTGCCGTTTCCGCCGCCAACGAAACGCTGGCCGGATTCATGCGCAACATGACCGATGAACACGGCATGCCCGAAGCCAAGCGCTGGATCGAAACCGGCACCGTCTACGATCTGATGCAGCGCGCCGAAGCCGGAGCCGTGGCCTCCGGCACCGCCACCCTGGAAGCCGCCTGCTTTGGCCTGCCCTACACCCTGATCTACAACGTCAGCTGGCCCACCTTCGTCATCGCCAAGCTGGTGGTCCGCATCAAGCATCTGGGCATCATCAACATCCTCGCCAAACGCGAGGTGGTGAAGGAACTCGTGCAGGGAGATCTCAACGCCCAGACCCTCGCCGAGGCCACGCTTGAACTGCTTACCAATGACGCCAGGCGCGAGGAGTTGCAGCAGGAGCTTGCGGACGTGGTGGCCACGCTGGGGAGCGGTGGGGCTTATATGCGTGCGGCGCAGGCGGTGCATGAAGCCATGTGATTCCTGGCTGTTGATCAAGCCACTGCGGTCCAAATCTGAAGAGAGGAACACCCAAGCGCTTGCGAAAAATAGCGCTTGGGCAGAAACCTGTCTTAGACTCCGATCTGCGGCAGATTCCAAACGTTCTTGGCGTATTCCAAAATCGTGCGGTCACTGCTGAACTTGCCCATGCGGGCGGTGTTGTGGATGGCCATCTTCTGCCAGCGGGGCTGGTCGCGGTAGGCTTTGTCCACTTCGGTCTGACACTTGGCGTAAGCGTCGTAGTCGGCCATGACCAGGAAAGGATCCCCATGGGAGAGCAGGCTGTCGCGCAACGGTTTGAATTCGTCCTGGTTGCCGGTGAAGTAGTCGGAAGCCAGCCAGTCGATGCTGAGACGCAGGTCTTCGCTGGCGTGGTAGAAGTCCCAGGGATTGTAGCCTCTGGCGTAAAGTTCGGTGACTTGTTCGACGGTGAGGCCGAAGATGAAGATGTTGTCCGGACCGACTTCTTCGAGGATTTCCACATTGGCACCATCGAGCGTGCCGATGGTGAGCGCGCCATTGAGGGCGAGCTTCATGTTGCCGGTGCCGGAGGCTTCCTTGCCTGCGGTGGAGATCTGCTCGGAAAGATCAGCCGCAGGAATGATGCGCTCGGCGATGGAGACGCCGTAGTTCGGGATGTAGATGACCTTCAGCTTGCCATTCACGCGCGGGTCATGATTGACCTTGGCAGCGAGGGCATTGATGGCGTGAATGATGTTCTTCGCGAGGTAGTAGCCGGGAGCGGCCTTGGCACCGAAGATGAAGACACGGGGCGCCATGTCGAAGTTCGGATCGGCGATGATCTTGCGATAGAGAGTGACGATGTGCAGCAGGTTGAGGTGCTGGCGTTTGTATTCGTGCAGACGCTTGATCTGGACATCGAACAAGGCGTCAGGGCTGACACTGACCCCGCAGGTGTCCTGAATGATCTTAGCCAGACGCACCTTGTGACCGCGCTTGATGGCCTGGAACTTTTCCTTGAACGATGCGTCGTCTGCAAACTTGTCGAGCGCGATCAGCTTGGTGGAGTCCTTCAACCAGCCGGCACCAATGGATTCGGTGATGAGGGAGGAGAGTTCCGGATTGCAGACATCCAGCCAGCGGCGGAAGGTGACGCCGTTGGTGAGATTGAGGAAGCGCTCAGGATAGAGCTCAAAGAACTCCGGGAAGAGACGCTCACACAGCAGGCGTGTGTGCAGCGCGGCCACACCGTTGGTGGCATGGCTGCCGAGCACGGACATATGCGCCATGCGCACCTTTTTGCCGCCAGTCTCTTCGATGAGGGAAAGCGCACGCTTCTTCTCTCCATCTCCGGGCCAGCGGGCCTCGACTTCATCCATGAAGCGCTTGTTGATTTCAAAGATGATCTGCAGGTGACGCGGAAGCACCCGCTCAAACAACGCCGCGCTCCAAGTCTCAAGGGCTTCTGGAAGCAGCGTGTGATTGGTGTAGGAGAAGGTCTTCTGGCAGATGTCCCAAGCCTGGCTCCATTCGAGCTTCTCTTCATCCACGAGGATGCGCATGAGCTCAGGAATGGCGACGGCGGGATGCGTGTCATTGAGCTGAACGGCCGCCTTGGCGGGGAACTCGCTCCAAGGCAGGTCGTAACCACCTTTGAACCGCCGCACAATGTCGGCCAGCGAGCAGGCAACAAAGAAGTACTGCTGCACCAGACGCAGTTCCTTGCCGCTCTCCGTAGCGTCGTTGGGATAAAGCACTTTGGAGACGGTTTCGGCGATGGCCTTTTCACGCAAGGCCTCGATGTAGCTGCCTTCGTTGAAGACTTTGAAGTTGAAGTCTTCATCCGCCTGCGCCTGCCAGAGGCGCAGCACGTTCACGGTGTTGCTGTCATAGCCGACGATAGGAATGTCCCACGGGAGACCGAGCAGGCATTTGGTTTCAACCCACTCGTGGTGCGGACGGCCAAACTCATCGAATTTCTGGATGGTATGACCGTAGAGCTTGACTGATTGGCGATAGGAGGGGCGCGCAATCTTCCATGGGCTGCCATCACGCATCCATGCGTCAGGATGCTCGACCTGCTTGCCGTTGACGAACTCCTGGCGGAACAAACCAAACTCGTAGTGAATGCCGTAACCGATGGCGGGCAGATCCATGGTGCTGAGCGAATCCATGAAGCAGGCGGCGAGACGACCCAGACCGCCGTTGCCAAGGCCCATGTCAGGCTCCTTTTGCACCAGAGTGTCGAGATCTTTGCCCATTTCTGACAGCGCCTCTTTGGTGGCATCGTAGATGCCGGCATTGCGCAGATTGTTCTCCAGCAGGCGCCCCATGAGGTATTCGAGCGAGAGGTAATGCACGCGCCTCACGCCCTGTGAGCGATGCTGACGGCGTGACTGCGTGGCACGCTCCATGACGCGATCCCTCACCGCGAGCGAGGTGGCGACGTACCAATCATTCTCGCTGGCTGTTTCAATGTAGGCCCCCAGGGTAAAACGCAGGTGATTGGTGATCGAAAGTTTAAGGCTGTCGGTGGTGTTGAGGACGGCGCAGTTGGCGAGGGCTTCCATGGGATAGGCTATGTTGATAATAAGTTACCAGGTCAACCACTTGGGGGGATCGACCGGCGCGATGAGGAGTGTGATTTCTCCCTTGGGCGTTTTGGTTTGGTAATAGGATAGCAGGATGCTTGCCGGGCCACGTTTGAATTCCTCAAACTTTTTCGTCAACTCCCGCGCCACGACCACCCGATGGTCCGGCGCAGCCTCCGCCAGGATCGCCAGCGTATCGACCAGACGGTAGGGACTTTCGAAGAAAATACTGGTGCAGTCACGCTGCAAGGCGGCGGTCAGCATGGTGGTGCGCGCACCTTTTTTATGTGGAAGGAACCCCCCAAAATAAAACGGTGTGGTGGGCAGGCCTGACGCCGCCAGCGCCGTGAGGACGGCGCTGGGACCAGGGATGCTCTCCACATGCAGACCAGCCCCGACCACGGCCCCGACCAGGCGCTGTCCCGGATCAGAAACCGTGGGCATGCCCGCATCCGAAATGAGTGCCACGCTGCCCCCCTGCCGAATGTGCTCCAGCAACTGGGGGATACGATGCGCCTCATTGTGCTCATTGAGGCTGATAAGCCGCGCGCTGATGCCATGATGCTTCAGCAGCATGCCTGAATGGCGAGTGTCCTCACAAGCCACCAAGTCGGCGATCCGCAGAGTATCGATCGCGCGCTGGGTGATGTCGCGCATGTTGCCGATGGGCGTGGCCACCAGATGCAGGCCCGGAGTCAAACGCCCCGTGGCGATCACAGGCTCAAGCAACTCATCATCTGCACCGTCTAACTGCTCAGCGGCTGAATCCGGATCCGACGACATGGTGCGGATGGTTACCAGCCTTCGGAAATCTGATCCGAAAGATTGTTGGCCAGACGCTGGGCTGCGTCTTCGAAGAGCTGGGTTTCTGAAAGCTGGAGATTCGCCTCGAGGATGATGTAAGAATCAGCGGTGGCATTGCCAGTATGGAGCACCTTGCCAGAGGCGGTGTCCGTGATGGTGAAGAGACAGGTCAAGGTGGCCATGATCTGCGAGCTGCGCAGAACGTTGTTAAGGTCGGAGCGGAACTGGGTGCGGTTGATGTTCGAAACTTTTCCCTGCAGCACCGCTTCAGCTTCGCTTTTGGCCACGATCTGATAGGAGCCGTGGTTTTGCAGCTGCTTAATAAGCGCGTTCGTCACCAGCGAGGCCAGTCGGGGCTCCAGCGTGAGATTTTCAAAGGTGGGCACCGCGAGTTTGGTGACGTGACGAAGGTGCGCAGGTTTTTGTGCGCCCAAGGTGTAGCCCGCGCAACCGGAGAGCAGGAGGCAGCCAGCTGCCAGCAGAAGAAAAAGCGATTTCATCCAAATAGTTTAAGAAGTGACCCAGCTCAGTAATGGAGCGCTGCAATGCCCGCGCAAGAATTATGACGCTGGCTTCGTCGTGGAAGGCACGGGCGGAACTGGCGGCACAGGTGCTCTTGAACCCGGTGACGGCGGCAGCATGGAGGGTACATTTGGAGAAGGAGGCACAGGCAGCAAGGCAGGCTTTTCAGTCTCAGGCACCGGTGGCAGCAAGGAGCCTGATCCCGGCGTGGCGGCACCGGGCCTGAGCGGCAGCGTCGGCTCCTGCAAAGGAATAGGCACAAAGCCTTCGTCTCCTGTACGCATTTTCGGCTTCTGGCTGAGGCGGGCCAGCTCCGGAGCCAATGGACCGACATAATCATCACGCGCCTTCAAGTTCTCTGCTGTCAGTGAGGTGTAGTCCTGACCCGGTCCTTTCTTGGCATCTTCCACACCCTCTGGATCAGCGGCGGCGAGTTCAGCCAGCATGGTGCGTGCCTGGGCCGAAACCTCCGGAGAACCAAACTTGAGCGCCTCATTGAGGTAGATGGCCGCGGCCTTGGTCTTGCCAACACGCTGGTAGAACTTGGCCACTGTGAGTGATTGATTGGCCTCGGCAGTATTGACCTGATGCAGGATCATTTCAGTCTCCTGTTTGCGATCTCCTCCGGGATTGGTGGCGATGTAGGTGCGCAAAGCATCACGAGCGGCAAGCAGGTTGGAAGCATCTTCACTGCGCTGTGCAGCAATGTTGCTGATGGAGCCAATGCGGAACTGGGCTTCAGCCGCCTGTGACGTGTGAGGATAGTTTTCCACCACCTTGTTGTAAGCGGCGACGGCCTTGTCCTTCTCCTTCAGGTCCTGTTGAATTTCAGCGATGCTGAACTGGGCCAGTGGAGCATATTTGCCAAAGGGTGCGTTCTTGATGATCTTCTCGTAGAATTTGATCACTTCAGACGAGTTCATCTTCATGCTGATCAGCAGCATCCCGCGCTGCTTTTTGCCGCCTTTCGCCTCTTCGGCGATCTCATACTGCTTCTCGATGGCCTCACTGAAATGCGGGCTGTCGCGGTAGGACTGAATGAAGGTCTGGAATGCTTCAAACGCATCATCCATCTTGCCATTGTGGCGGATGATGACGGCATTGTGGAATGAAGCCTCAGCCGCGCTCGGGGTGAAGGCGTATCTTTTCACAATCGCCTGATAAAGGCCCTGCGCCTTGCCGACTTTGCCAGCGTTTTCAGCCTGACGGGCCTGCGCCAGCATGGCGGCGGCGGCAAGTTCCTGCGACTCACGCTCGCTGTCCACAGGGACCACTTTGTCCTTGCTGCCAGAAAATGGCCAAAGCGCGGAGGATGCAGTCGTCAAAGCAAGAAATGAAACGGCACATGCCAGAAGTACTGGCAGGCGGGCGTGGAGGGGGGATTTCATCGCGGGGATAGTAAGTTCTGGTTAAGCTTGCGTCAAGGTGGCAACGCACTTGTCTCACCGGTCCGTTACGGCCCTTGTTTTGCCCGCTCCCCCGGACTAAAGGGCACCTCATCATGCGCTATCTTGTCCTTCTGGCCCTCAGCTTCCCTCTGCTGGCCCAATGTCAGAAAATTTCTGCTCCCCCCGCTGGTTTTCGCGCAGTTCGGGACCTCGACTACGTCGGCTCAGGCAATCAGCGCCAGATGCTCGATCTCTACCTGCCTGAGGCCAAGGCGGACAAGCCGCACCCGCTGGTCGTTTTCATCCATGGCGGCGGCTGGGAATCTGGCAGCAAAAACGAGGCGGATGTGCTGCTGGGACTCATCAGAGGCGGCACGCCCTTTGCCGGGGCCAGCATCAACTACCGCCTCACCAGCCAGGCCCAATGGCCCGCGCAGATTTTTGACTGCAAAGCCGCCATCCGCTGGCTGCGCGCCCATGCGAAGGAATACGATCTCGATCCCGATAAAATCTCCGTTTTCGGCATCTCCGCAGGCGGGCACCTCGTCAGCATGCTCGGCGTCACCGGCGGGGTAAAGGAGCTGGAAGGAGAACTCGGCAACCATTTGGACCAAAGCAGCCGCGTCTCCTGCGTGCTCGACTTCTGCGGCCCCTCCGATTTCCTCACCTTCGGCGGCAAAGGCAGCGTCCTCGACCCTGACGATCCCAAAGGCGCGCTGGCAAAGCTCATTGGCGGACCGCTGAAGGACCGCCGGGAAGAGGGCCGCAAGGCCTCACCGGTCACTTACATCACTCCGGACGATGCCCCCTTCCTCATCATCCATGGGGACAAGGACACCCTCGTCCCCTACTCTCAGGCCACAGAATTTGATGCCGCCCTCAAAGCAGCGCACGTCCCCTCCACCCTTCTCACCGGCACGGATGGCGGCCACGTCTTCCTGAGCAGTCCGCTGGTCGAACGCATGTTCGCCTTCAATGCCCGCCATCTGCAGGGCAAAGACGTCCAAATACCCGAAGGAGCCGTTCCTTCCAAGTAAACACCTGGCGCAACCGTCCCGGTTGCTGATTCATCCCAGCCGTGCAACGGTCCCGGCTGCCCCTACTTTTTTGCAATGACCGATTCCGAAATCAAGTCCGCCATCCTCGACATGGGCCGCCGTGCTCGTGCCGCCTCCTATGCCCTGGTCAAACTGACCTCCGAGCAGAAGAACGCCATCCTCGTGGCCATGGCTGACGAGATCATGGCCCGACAGGATGCCATCCTTGCCGCCAATGCCCTCGACCTCGCCCGGGCGGAGCAAAACGGACTGAGCAAGGCCATGATCGACCGACTCACACTCGACCCGAAGCGCCTCAAAGCTGTGGCCGAAGCGGTGCGCGAGGTCGCCCTGCTGCCCGATCCCGTGGGCGAAAAGCTCACTGACTGGACTCGCCCCAACGGCCTGCACATTCGAAAAGTCCGCGTCCCCATCGGAGTCATCGGCATCATCTTTGAGTCACGTCCGAACGTCACCACCGACGCCGCCTCTCTTTGCTTTAAAACCGGCAACGCCACCATCCTCCGGGGTGGCAGCGAGGCCATCGACAGCAACCGCGCGCTCGCCGCCGCCCTCCAGGCCGGGGGCGAACGCGCCGGACTCCCGCCCGACAGCATCCAGCTCATCCCCTTCACCGATCGCGCCAGCGTTGAGCACATGGCGCAGATGGATCAATACCTCGACCTCATCATTCCACGCGGCGGCAAAGGCCTGATCGAAAAAGTCGTCGCAACTGCGCGCATGCCCGTCATCAAACACTACGACGGCGTGTGCCACGTATATGTCCATGTGGATGCCGATCTCGATATGGCGGCGAACATCATCGTCAATAGCAAGTGCCAGAAACCCGGCGTGTGCAATGCCCTCGAAACCATCTTGGTGCATGAGGATCTCGCCGCCACTTTTTACCCGCTCATCGGCCAGCGTCTTCTTGAAGCCAGCGTGGAAATCCATGCGGATGCCACAGCACTCCAGCATCTCGGCGTGGCCGCGCATCCAGCGACTGAGGAAGACTGGAGTACCGAATACCTGGACCTCATCCTTGCCGCCAAAACCGTCAGTGGTTTGGATGAAGCCATCGCACACATCAACCGCTACGGCTCCCACCACACCGACAGCATCATCACCAAGGACCGCACCGCCGCCGAACGCTTCCAGCACGAAGTGGACAGCGCCGTCGTCTTGCACAACGCCAGCACACGGTTCAATGATGGTGGCGAATTCGGCTTCGGCGCCGAGATCGGCATCTCCACGGACAAGTTGCATGCGCGCGGACCGATGGGACTGGCCGAGCTGTGCAGCTACAAATACCTGGTGGATGGCAGCGGGCAGGTGCGGGGGTGATCACATAACCCGCCCCCACGCCAGCTCAGCAGAGCCAAACAGCCAGAAGCAGTAGTCATGGATAGTGACTGCCCCATCCATGGCATGGCATCTTTCTTGCGCGCATTTGCGAAGTGCAGCGCATCTTTGCTTGCGGTCTCGTGCGTAACCGTTCTTTTTGCAGTGCTCAATTCCCGGAAAGGCCGCCGCAGTTGCGACAGGCTTTTCAAGTCCCTATGAACCCTCTGTTTTCTCGTCTTCTTCCCCTGGTCTTCCTGGCCTGCGCCTCCGCATCGGCGGTGATCCCAGACCCGCTGCCAAAGGCACCTGAACCCATTGATGACATCCTGCGGCTGCAGATCTTTCTGGATACGCAGCTCTTCGGACCAGGAAAGCTGGATGGCCGCCCCGGTGAATTCACCACAAAGGCGCTGAAGCGTTATCAGCGCTCCCATGGCATGCCTGAGAGCGAGGTCGAAGCCAACACGCTGGACCTCTCCAGCGTACCGGAGATCTACACCAACTACGCGATCCGCCAGGAGGATCTCAAGTTCGTCGGTGAGCTGCCACGCCAGCCGTCCGCGCAGAGCAAGAAGAAGCACCTGCCCTACGACTCTCTACTGGAGTTTTTGACCGAGCGCTTTCACAGCGCCCCAGAACTGCTGGAGTTCATCAACAAGCCCCTGAAGATGGGAGCCCTCAAGCCAGGAGATGTGGTCAAAGTGCCTGCGGTGCAGCCGTTCCTCATCGAAGAACTCACGGAAATTCCCAAGCTGCCTGAGGTACCGGAATTTCTCACGCGCGTCATCAAGATCGATACGCGGGAAAAGGTGCTCGACCTTTGGGACGGAGACAAGCTGCTCGCCACACTTCCCATCACGCCCGGCAGCGGCCATCTGGCCACGCCGCCCGGCACATGGCGCATCCTGGGCATCACGCAGATGCCCACCTTTCGCTGGGACAAGAGCGTGTTGGAATACGGTGTGCGCAGTGGCAACTTTTACGAACTGCCCATCGGCCCGAACAATCCTGTGGGAGTCATGTGGATCGGTTTGAACCGCCCCGGCATCGGCATTCACGGCACGAACTCGCCGCAGAATATCGGCCGCACATCCAGCCATGGCTGCATGCGCACGGCGAACTGGGACGTGGTGCGACTGGTGAAAATGATCTCCCAGGGCATGACGGTTATCATTGAAGGTCCGGCCCCTGAGCCGCGGCCGGTCGTGATCGCTAAGGCGCAGCCTGTGGCCCCTCCTCCGCCAACTGAGCCCAAGCGCGGGTTCTTCTCCAGGCTGTTCGGCAGGAAATAGAGGCGGCTGTCAATTGGGCCGAAGCGTGATGGAGCCCGAATCCTTCACCTTCCAGCCCCGCGGAGACCGGGTCATTTGCTCAAACTGCATGGCCCAGTAGCGGATGGTGTTCATGGCATGACCGTAGGGCTGATAATCCCGCAGATTGATGAAGGTCAGCTTGTCGCTCTCGTTGTCAGCGAACTGGAAGAAGGCCCGGCCTGACACCGAGTCCACCACCTTGCCCTCGATCGCCATGTTGCCTTTGGTGAAATAGGCCGCCAGTCCGATCACTGGCGTGACCACAAACTTCAGCACGGTGACCATCGCGTTTCCCTTTGGGCTGGTGGGATTGAGTTCAGTAATCGCCAGTTGCAGAGTCAGCGTATCCTTGCCGGGCTGGTTCACGAGTCGATAGAGCGGCGTCGGCGAGTGACGAAAGGCGGCCACAAACTCCTCACGCAGGCGCACCGCCACATCCACCTCCCGGCGCTGCACCCCGCCCCAGGCGACCTCCCCGGAAGAAAAAGCCCGGTTGAGCGGACGCAAATAATGCAGCGTCACAGGAGCGATGAAGAGTTTTCGCTTTGTCTTTCCCTGCGCGAGCAGCTGCGGATCAGGTGTAGTCCAGATTTTTTGAAACCCCAGCTGTTCACGCGCATCCTGCGCCAGCCAAGGCTGCTCAAAAAAAGGCGACAGACCCACAGGCTGCGCTTTGAGCATGCGATTCGTCGAACTGCATGCAGGCAGCACCAGCAGCAGCGCGAAAATTAAGTGCGGAAAACGCATGGTGGATGAGTCCCCGATAAAGACACAGAACTCGACTGCTCCGCAATACCAGACCATCGCAGCCGTACAAAAGATGCGCCGACTCCACGGATTTAGCTTTTACCGCCGGCGCTTTCTGCCGAACATCGGTCATCAGTCCTTTCATGCCACCAGCCACCGTTCATATCGTGATTCCCTGCTATCAGGAAAGCGGGCGCATCGGGCCGTTCCTCACGGAATTGTGCGCGGTGACGCATGAACTGGGTGGCGTGAGCATCCAGGTCGTGGAAGACGGCTCAGACGCGGAGGAGGCGGCACGCATGCGCGACATCATCGCCCCGCTCTGTCGCCAGCACGAGCACCTGCTCCCTCCCTTGTTTCTGCCACAGAACCTGGGCAAAGGCGGTGCCGTGTATGCCGGCTGGGATCAAGCACCGCAGGTGGACTGGCTCGCTTTTGTGGATGCAGACGGTTCCTGCTCTGCCACCGAAGTCGCCAATCTCATCCGCCGTGTCCGCCAGCAACCAGCCCCCCTGACAGCAGTGTTTGCCTCCCGCTGGGATCAAACCAGTTCCAAGGTTCAGCGGCAATGGAAACGCCGGCTCATGGGCCGTATCTTTGGCACTCTCGTTGCCACCTTGCTGCGCATCCCCATCCACGACAGCCAATGCGGGCTCAAATTCGTGCCGCGCTCAGCGTATCTGCGCATCGCTCCAACCTTGCGCATTCATGGCTTTGCCTTTGATGTGGAGCTGCTTGCCGCCCTGCATGACAGCGGCTGCGAGTTTGAGGAAGCCTCCATCGCCTGGCACGAAACCCCCGGCGGCCACGTGCATTTGATCCGCGATTCGTTCCGCATGGCACGGGATGTCCTCGCCATCCGCAAACGCCGCGCGAAGCGCTGATCCGCAGTGCAAGCGTCCCGCTTGCACTGGCAATCCACGCGGACAGTCCCACTTCGTTACTCCCACTTCAATTCGGTGCCCGCAGGCAGCAAACGCACTGCGCGGGCGATGTCCCAGTTCGTCATGCGGAAGCCGCCGATGCTTTCCTGCTTCGTCATCATACCGGGGATGCTGGTGCCGTGCAGACCGTAGGGCAGCGGTTTGGGATCACCGCTCTTGGCCAGATTGATCCACACAATGCCCACTGGATTGTTGGGTCCGGCAGACAGCCGGTAGGGCACTGTCATGGGTGCGGCGGCATCGCCAGTGCTTGATAGACGAGGACGCGCAACCACATCGAGAATCTTCCACGTCTTGCGCCCACGCAATCCCGGGCGCGCTGCTGAGATCGGCATGCTGGCAATGACAGCATCTCCACGACGAATGATCAGCCGGCTCACGCCCAGCATGCTGGCGGAGATGGGGGCTGCAGGATCGGCAGCAGGCTGTAGCGGCTCTGCCAGCGCATTTTCAATTTCGAAGGGCAGCACATTCGGCACCAGAAACACCGCACCGGGAACATTGGCATTTTTGACACCGGGATTGATGTGCCGCAGGAACGACTCGGCGGCATGAAACCGCTCGGCCACAAATTCCCAGCCAGAGCGGTAGGACATGAAAGTCTCATGCGTCAGTTCTTCAAAGGTGGGTGGTGGCTCCACGACCTTTCCCTTCGTCTTGCCTCCGGCCGCGCTGCCAGGATAAGGTGAGATCCAGCGCATGTCCGCTGCCGTGAGCACATACTCGACATAGGGACCACCGATAGCTTTCATGGCTGCAGAGGGATGACCTTCAGGAGTGTGCAGCTCTCCGGGATATGCTTTTTCAAAGGCCTTGTACGCCGCGTCATACACCGGCCCCGCCGTGCCATCGATCGGACCGATGGTGAATCCCTGTCGGTCCAGAAAAGCCTGGATGAGCACCAAGGATGCAGCCCCCCAGGCCGCAGGTGGCAGCGCACGGTGGGGTTTGGTGGCGATCAATACCGGCGCTTCCTCCTTCACGGGAGAGGGTGCTTTTTTGGGCTTCTCCCTGGCCGGGGCCTTGGCCGCGGCTTTTTCGGCAGCCACTGCGGCGTCGATCATGGTCTTGATGTCATTTTCCCCCGGAACTTTCACCACCTGACCGATGACGATCCGGTCATTACTCATGTCATTGAAGATCCTGAGCTGGTCCACCGTCACGCCATTGGCATGCGCGATCTTGGTGAGAGAGTCTCCTTTTGCCACCACGTGTTCGATCATCGTCGCTGGTGGACCTTTGGGAGCGACCTTGGTTGCAGGCACCGCTTTGGCCACCGTTTCAGGTGTGGCTTGAGCACTAGGTTTTGCCACAGGAGCTTCGACAGGCACGTCCACAGGCAGGCCCCAGGCAGCCGCATCCGAGGACTCCACCTGCCAAGGCCATTTCACCGCCACATCCAACCCGGGCTCAATGGTGGGAATCGCAGGCTTCACCGTTTCCACCTGAGCCATGATCGTGCCTGGCAGACAGCCTGCCAGCACGGGCAGAACACAAAGCACCCACGTGAACTTCGATGGCAAAAGTTTCAGCATCATGCGGCATTCAATCCGCATTTGCTGCATTCACAAGTTTCTGTTCACACCGGCGCAGTGAAAAACAAACGCGAGTGCTACTTCCCCAACACCTGCTTCAGGACCTCGATGCAGCGCTCGTTCTGCGGCATGGTGCCGATGCTGATGCGCACCCATTCGGGGAGCTTGTAGGCGGCCATGGCGCGGACGATGACGCCCTTGTCCATCATGGATTTGAAGACGGCATTGCCATCGCCGACTTTGACGAGGACGAAGTTGGCGTAGCTCGGGATGTATTCGAGACCCATGTCGCCAAACTGCTGCTGCAGGTAGGCGCGGCCTTCATCGGTGATGGCCTTGGTCTTGTTCTGGTGCTCTTCGTCGAGCAAGCCTGCGAGTGCTCCGGCCTGCGCAATGGAGTTGAGATTGAAGGGCTGCCGCGTGCGCTGCAGCACGTCGATGAGTTCCTTGTTGGCGATGCCGTAACCGACGCGCGTGCCAGCGAGCCCCTGGATCTTCGAGAAGGTGCGCAGCACGACGACGTTGCGGCCTTCACGGACGTATTTGAGCGTGTCCGGCGGATTGTCGAGGAACTCATAGTAGGCCTCGTCGAACACGACGACAACATGCGCAGGCACCTTGGCCATGAAACGGTCGATCTGCTCCTGGGTGACGAGCGTTCCCGTCGGGTTGTTCGGATTCGCGATGAAGACTTCCTTCGTGTTCGGCGTGATGGCGGCGGCCATCGCATCGAGGTCATGTACGTAGCCGGGATCAGGCACTTCGATGGTGTCAGCACCAAACACCTTCGCCATGAGCTTGTAGACAAGGAAGGCGTGCTCGGCGGTGATGATGTTGTCACCGGGCTTGAGGAAGGCGTGGCCGATGAATTCGATGACTTCATTGGAGCCACAGCCCATGATGATGTTGCCCATTTCGAGGCCGAATTTTTCCGCGAGGGCATTGCGCAGCTTCCACGAAGCGCCGTCCGGGTAGATGTTCACCTCTTTGACGGCCTCCTGCATGGCCACAATGGCCTTGGGCGACGGCCCGAGCGGATTCTCGTTGGAGGCGAGCTTGATGATGTCCTCCGGCTTCAGGCCAAGTTCACGGGCCACATCCTCGATGGGTTTGCCGGGTTCGTAAGCGACGAGATCTTTGAGCTGTGGGTTGGCGTAGTTCCAGATGGACATGGTTGGTGGCTTGGAGTCCTTTTCTTGGACTGGGATGGCGACGATGGCAAGTCCGTGTAAAGTCTCCCTGAGACTTCGTTTAACTGCCATGCCAACCCCGCTGCCCGAAACCACGGAACTGCTGCAATCCCTCGGCACCGCCATCGGGCTGGGGCTGCTCGTCGGTTTGCAGCGCGAATGGGTGCAGAATCGCGTCGCGGGCATCCGCACCTTTGCCCTGCTGACGCTCTTCGGCGCTCTGACCGGTCTGCTGGGGAATGCCTATGGCAGCTGGGTGATTGCCGCAGGATTCATCACCTTTGCCTGCATTGTCGTGCTTGGCAGCTGGCTGCGGCAGGCAAAACGCCCGCCGGTTTCCGGCCTCGCCACGGAAATGGCGATGCTGGTGATGTTTACCGTGGGCATCATCACCATGCTCGGAGAGCGGCTTCTGGCCGTGATGATCGCGGGCGGAATCATGGCGCTGCTCCAAAGTAAAAAAGGGCTGCATGCGATGGTACGGCATTTCGGGGAGGAGGAACTGCGAGCCATCGTCCGCCTCGTGCTTCTGGGACTCGTCATTCTGCCTGCGCTGCCTAACCGCGAGATGGGCTACCTCGGCGTGCTCAATCCCTTCGCCATCTGGCTTATCGTGGTGCTCATCGTGGGCATCAGCCTCGCTGCGTACATGGCTGAAAAATTTCTTGGAGGCTCCAAAGGAGCCGCGGTGGCGGGCATTCTCGGCGGGCTCGTGTCCAGCACCGCCACGACAGCCAGCAGCGCACGTCGCAGCAAAATCTCCACTGCAGGCAGCATGTCGCTTGCCGCCATGGCATTGATCGCCTCCGCCGTGGCGTTTGTACGCCTGCTGGCAGAGGTGATGATCGTCGCCTCGGATAACATTCGCGAGCTGCTGCCTCCACTCGTTGCCATGATGTTTTGGGTCGGTTTGATCGCCGCCGTGGTGCATCGGCTGGCAGAAAATGCCGACTCTGAACCGGTGGATGAGCACCCACCGTCCGAGCTGAAAAATGCCGTCATCCTCGGACTTCTCTATGCGCTGGTACTGGTCATCGTGGCCTATGCCCGTCAGCACAACAGTTCCGCAGGCTTGTACGTGGCGGCCTTTCTTTCCGGCCTGCCGGACATGTCGGCCATCACGCTCTCCACCTCACGACTGGTCAACACGGGGCACCTCGAAACCTCAGTCGCCTGGCGCATGATTCTCGTCGGCGGCATGGCCAATCTGTGTTTCAAAATGTTTTTTGTGATCGCCCTCGGTTCACGGGCTTACATCAAACCTGCCTTGCTTGGTCTGCTCATGTCAGTCGCAGGAGGCGCGGCCATCCTGGCCTTCTGGCGCTAACTGCAAAGAATGCAGCACGATTCACAACGACATGTCGCTGTGCGACGTAAATACTCCTCATCATGCCCGCCGAATTTAAAGACTACTACGCCACCCTTGGGGTCGCTCGCGATGCCAGCGCGGACGAGATCAAGAAGGCCTTCCGCAAACTGGCCCGTCTCTACCATCCCGACACCGCCAAGGACAAAAAGACCGCCGAAGCCAAATTCAAGGAGATCAATGAAGCCAACGAGGTGCTCAGCGATCCGGAGAAGCGCAGGAAGTATGACACCCTGGGAGCCAACTGGCAAGACGCAGGAAATTTCCACCCTCCGCCGCAGGGAGCAGGTGGTCATGAGCAGGAGTTCCACTTTGGCGGCACTGGGTTCAGCGACTTCTTCGAGCAATACTTCAGTGGTGGCAGCCGCTATGGCTTCCCGCAGGGTTATGACGAGGCCTCCGGGCCGGCCCCGAAAGGCCGCGCACGGCGTGGCCATGACATCGAGGGAGACATCCTCGTCACGCTTGAAGAAGCCATGCACGGCACACAGCGGCCGATTTCGCTTCAAACTGTGAACCGCCAGACCGGCGCGGTACAGACGCACAGCTTCGAAGTGCGCATCCCGCCCGGTGCCACCGATGGACGCCGCATTCGCGTCCCCGGCCAGGGCGAAACCGGCCAAAATGGCGGCCAGGCAGGAGACCTCTACCTGCGCGTGCGCCATGCCGCTCATCCAGAATTCACCACAGAAGAGGCCGATGTGCATCACGATCTCGACCTTGCCCCATGGGAGGCCGTGCTGGGTGCAGAGGTGATCGTGCCGACACTCGACGGCTCCATCAAGCTGCGCGTCCCCGCAGGCAGCGAAAACGGCCAGAGCCTGCGCGTGCGCGGCCGCGGCCTGCCCAAAGGCAAGTCCGCCGAACGCGGTGATTTCTTCGTCAAACTCCAGATCGTGCTGCCGGCCAAGCTCAGCGATGCCGAACGCGCGCTGTGGGAACAACTCCGCAGCGCCTCCACCTTCAACCCACGCGCCTGATATGAGCGACTCCACACCTCAAACCTACTCGCTGGAAATCCTCGCCGAGACGACCGGTGTTTCCACGCAGATGATCGTGCAGTATCAGGAACATGGCATCATCCATCCAGACTTCGATGACGAGACCGTACGCACGCTGCGCCGCATTGAGGCACTGCGCGAAGCCTGCGAGATGAACCTCAGCGGCCTCAAAATGCTCACGCAGTTGCTCGATGAAGTCGAGCAACTGCGCCAGGAACTGCGCACCAGACGCTGAGTTCTTAAGTGAACTGCGTCACCCCGGGCACCGGCATCGGCGTCGGCTCAAATTTGTCGCCAAACTGAAGATTGTCAGGCGCAAGATCCTGCTTGGAGGACAGCATCGCCAGCGCCACACGCGCGGATTTTTTATCCTTCTCTGCGCCCGGAGCCGCAGCCTCTTCCTTCCAAAGAATTTTCTGCCCCGTGTAGGCGGCTTCACGGCCCATGATGGCAATCAGCGTGCTGCTCATCATGCGGTCACCGTCATTGATGACCTCACCTTTGCGGATGGCGTTGAAGAGCGCCTGATGCTCAAGATCGTACATGTTCTTCTCCTCACCGCGCCAGCGCCAGCGCTTTTCGCCATCGATGAATGGCGCGGAACCTTTGCCGATGACCAGCTTGCCCTTGGTGCCCTGGATGTTGTCGGCGACTTCGTTGTGGCAGCCGTTGATCTGACGGTTGGTGATGTGGCAAATGATGCCACCATCCCATTCAAAGGCGCAGTGAAAGTGGTCAAAGATATTGCCTCCTTCCGCCTGACGCTGGCGGCCGCCCGTAGCGATGACACTAAGTGGAGGCGTGTCCTTCATGGCCCAGCAAATCTTGTCGAGGCTGTGCACCGCCTGCTCAACGAGGCTGTCACCGCTGAGCCAGGAGAAGTTGTACCAGTTGCGCACCTGCCACTCCACATCGCCCATTCCGGCGGGGCGTCCTGCCGCAGGCGGCATCACTTTGACCGGGCCGGCATAATAAGTCGCCAGAATGCTGGTGATGTCGCCGATCTGACCTTCATGCAGGCGCTTGTAGCATTCGATGCGACTGGTGGAATAGCGCCAGCAGAAACCGGCCACGAGATTGAGCTTCTTCTGCTTTGCTTTTTCGACCGCCGCCTGGGCCACGCGGTAACCAGCAGCATCCACCGCCATCGGCTTCTCGCAGAATATGTGCTTCCCAGCCTCGACCGCTGCCGTAAGGTGCAGAGGACGGAATCCGGGCGGGGTGGCAAGCAGCACCACATCCACGCCGCAGTCGATGAGCTTTTGATACGCATCCAGACCCGTAAATTTCTTGTCCGGCTTCACATCGACGCGATCTGGAAAACTCGCGGAGAGATTCTTGATGCTGCTCTCGATCTGCGTGTCGAACGCGTCGGCCATCGCCACGATTTTCGAATTGTAATCTGCGCCCAGCGCCTGTGCCGCCGCACCGGTACCACGGCCACCGCACCCGATCAGGCCGATCTTCAATGTCTCATTCGAGTCCGCCTTTTGCTGCGCGAGCAAGCTGCCGGCAGAAGTGAAAACTGCCGGAGCGAGGAGAGCACCACCGCTGGCATTGAGAAAACGACGACGTGAGAAGGCAGAAACGGCTGGGTCAGACATAGGTACAGAGAGTGGTTGCAAACAGAGCTGAGATTTCGGCATGGAAAAGGCAAACCTTTCAGTCAAAGGGCAGATTGCCCATCCCAGCAGCAGGCCATTAGGAAGCACCTAATGAATGCACGGAACACGGAATTAACATCGCCGTATTGCCGTGAAGCCAGCCAACCCCTCAGGAATACCGTGGAATGATCTTCGTCAGGCCGGATGACTGGGGCGGATGCCCATCGTTGTCGAGGTTGCTCAGCGGCTGTGTTTCCACCCGGCTGATTTCATCGTCTGGCGAAGGCTGGAGCAGCGCATCTACGAGGAGCTGCGTGTCTTCCAAAAAGGTCAGCCCGGCGCGGCGCATAAAATCCACCTCTGAGGCATGTGTGTGCAGCGTGATCAGCAGGCACTCGCCCTGAAACAAGGCCAGAACAAAGACGCCCTCATAGCCAAACCAAAACGTTTTCACGTCACGGTCGCCACCACTGCCAAAGTGTGCGCGCGCATCATGCAGAGCTTGAAGGAGACGCTCGGCGCGAAATTCCTCAAAGGGCAGCAGGTTGATCAAAATTTGCCGCCGCCAGCAGAGCAGCAGACCATTGACCGAGCCAGCATGCTTCAGTCGTTCGAGGGCAGATCGTAGGGAGGGTGTGATAGATGCAGCCATGGTTTATGCCTCCAAGGAATTGGCACGGGTGAGGAGTTCAAACATCGGCACGCGCTCGCCGATGTGGGCGCCTGCACCGGGATCTTTGGCATCCGTGCCAGCGTCGAAATAGGCGAAGTTCAGGGTGAAATCATCCTCCTGCAGCGTCCCCATCCAAGGGGCTCCGAGTTCCAGGCACTCGCCCACCTTCAGTCCGAAGTGCCGCAGCCCTTGAAAATCAGCGGCGAAGTTGTTCACGGCTTCCTGACCGCTGTCACTGGAGACGAGCCCATCTTTCAGGGTGAAAAGTTGCAGGGGGAGAGGTGTGACCTCGAGTTCGCTCATGGAGATATTGAAGTTGTCCCTCTTACGTCTCAAAAATCGGCTGATGAGGCAAGCTTAATCCACCGATGAGGAAAAATAGAAGTCCCCTGCCCGTTTGACACTATGACCCTTTGCTTTCTTTCGTCCATCTCTGCGCTATCTGTTCCTCCCCATGACCGCCGTCGCCCCCAGTTTCAAAATTGGCAATGAAAAGCTCATCAAGGTGCTGCCGAACGCCGCCAACCGTCTTATTGGCCTGCTCAAAAAGCAGGGCCGCGCTGAAAACGGCGCTCTGCGCGTGGCCGTCGTCGGTGGCGGCTGCTCCGGCCTGCAGTACAAGATGGATCTGGTCGATGGCCCGGCCAATCGAGACATCATGGTCACCTCCAGCGAAGTGCGTGTCGTCATCGACCCCAAGAGCGCCCTCTTCGTCTCCGGCTCCGAACTGGATTACAGCGACGACATCCAGAGCGGTGGGTTCAAGGTGAAGAACCCGAATGCCGTCGTCACCTGCTCCTGTGGTGAAAGCTTTGCCGCCTGAGACCGATGTCGAACGCCTTTGCCCTCCTCGGCCTGCCACGCATAGCCGCACTCGATGCCGAGGCGCTGCAGCAGGCCTGGCTGGCTGCCAGCCGCAGCGCGCACCCCGATCAACCGGGGGGTGATGCCTCCCACGCCGCTGAGATCAACAACGCCTACGAAACCCTTCAGGCACCCGAAAAACGCATCAAGCATTTGCTGGATTTGCATGCCGTGCCCTGGCGTGCGATCCCCATCGATGAAGCAATGATGTCGCTCTTTGGCCAGCTGGGCCCGGCACTGCAAAGCGTCGCTGCTTTTCTCAAGCGCAAACAGACCGCCACCTCCGCACTCGCCAAGGCCCTGCTGGCTCCAGATGAAATGCGCTTGCGTGAGCAGCTCGAAGCCCTCGGCACCACGCTCGATGCCGAGCGCACCGCCCTGCTGGCAGACCTGCCCGCCTTTGACTCCCGCCTCAGCGCAGGCGACACCACCGCCTTCGCCGACCTGCAAATCCTCCAGGCTCGTCTGGCCTATTTCGGCAAATGGCAGGCCCAGGTTCGCGAAGCTTTACTGAGTTTGATGTGAGCCCTATTTGCCTTCCGCAGGCAAAGGAGCAGCCATGCCCTCGCGCACTCGGCGCAGGCACTCGTCCGGGCTGGCGTCCATGGGCAGCGTGAGCGGCCGGGACTGCACGCACAAATGGCGCACAGCCCCTTCACGGCGAACGTTGGTCACCTCAATGTTGTGGGCGGCAAAGAAGCGCACCACGTCCTGGTTGCTGGCGTAACGACTCATGGCTGCAAGGTGGCAGATTAAAAGTCACCGCCACCGCCGAAGTCGCCGCCGCCAGAGTCACCACCACCGTCGAAGCTGCCACCCGAGTCACCACCGCCGAAATCGCCGCCTGAGCTGGTGTAGTCCGTATCGGTGCCGGAGAATCCGCCGTCACTGTGGGACGTGTCCGTGGGATCAGACCCAAAGGAGGCAGCCGAGCTGTGGGAACCAAAGAAATTGTCATACATCCACATGCCTGCGGCAGCGCCAAACATGCTGCCCATCATGTTTTGGAAAAAGCCGCCACCGCCGCCATAGCCAGGCTGGCCCATACCGCCGCCGACACCACCACCGCCTCCGGACATGGAGCGGAACAGCCCACGAATGAGGCTGAAGCCCACCCAGATCAGCAGGACGATGCCGATCGTGGGAAGCCAGGATGAGATTCCTGTTTTCTGAACCGCGCGCGCTTTGGAACTGACAGGTGCAGCAGCGCCGCTGCGATGCGCGCTCATGGTCGTGGAAATGAAATTCACCGCATCAATCAGCGCGTCATCATTCTTTTTATTCCGCAGCTGTTCGAGCATGCGCTGAATTAGCGTGACCCGATCCGTCAGCGTGAAAGCCTGGCGCTGAGTGTCTGTGCCAACGACGACCTGCAGATGCGCAGGCTGTTTGACGAGCAGAATGAAGACACCGTTCACTTTCTTTGTGCGGACAAGCTGTTCTGCCCATTGCGAAAAGCCACGATTGGTGGCGGCCTTGTCCGGATGGATCACCGTGGCCTTCATGTCTTCAGGCACTGCGGCGAAGGTCTGCACAGCGATGTCCTTGTGCAACCGGGTGGAGACGTCGTTGATCGTGCCGGTGGCATTCACCTTGGCAAACTCGGAAAAGAAGGCTCCATCATCTTGAATTCCGTCAGCAGCAGCGCGTGCACCAGCGGTGCCGAGCAGAAGCGTGGCAGCGATAGCGGGAAGGAATAAATGGCGTGTGAGTGTGTTCATGGTGGGAGAAGAATACGTCGAGAGCATGATCCATGGATACGTGCCGCGCACCTGCGAAACACGCCTGTTTTTGTAGTCGCTTCCCAAGGAGGCTCAAATGTGACAAAAGCGTAAACAGCGCACAAACACATTACAATGCACGCCTTTACCGGCTCCTGCGCCGAGTGAGATTGTTGCATGGAAAAGACAACATGTCTGGAAGTTCTAAAGCAAGGAACCTACGCCTGGAACAGCTTTCTCCTGGATGAAGGTCTCCAATCAGCCTGCTTGAGTGAGGCAAACCTCGGCGGCGCAGATCTGCGCCGTGTGAACCTGGCCCAGGCAGATCTGCACCTGGCGAATCTCAACGGGGCTGACCTCAGCCTGGCGAACCTGCGAGGCGCGGACCTCAGCCTGGCCGATCTCAGAGGTGCGAATCTCAACGGCGCAGATCTCAGTCTGGCCAATCTTGAAGGCGCAGACCTGCGCGGAGCCAAATGCACCGGCGTGCAGCTTCTGGGTGCTGACCTGCGCCGGGTAAACTTCCACGACACCGACCTGCGGCGGGCAAATTTTGCCAACGCCAATCTATGCGGCGCCGACCTCAGCGGCACACGTCTGATCCGGGCAAACCTTTTGGGAGCAGACATGCACGGGGCCGATCTCACCGGCGTGGAAATGTTGGAAGGCAGATCTGCTGCGTTAGGTGTGGCAGCCTAGCCGGCATGCACAAATTGCGTCTGCTTTGCGCGATTTGGGGACTGCGAGGGTAGGTGTGCTGGGCTCGGATTTGCTAAAAGGAAGGGCGGCTCAGCCACCCTCACACACGACACCACTATGCCACGCCCCTCACGTTACTCCCCTGCTGAAAAGGCCGCCATCGTGGCCGCCGCACGTTCTCGGATTCGCCTGGGAGAAAGTTGCAAAGACATCGCCCAGCGGCTGGGCGTGAATCAGCCATCCCTCAGCGGGTGGCTGCGCGAATCCACACTCGACATGCTGTACCCGCCGCTGCCACCCTGCATGCCGCGCAATCGCTCGGCATGATGCGCGCAGGTGCTAATTCTTCTTCACCTGCCAGTGCTCATCAAAGAAATCAGCAGCCACCACCTTGCCGGCAGACTCGGCACTCGGCGGCTGCGTGATGTCCAGGATGGCCCAGTCAGGGAGCTTGGGGTTTTGCAGTGAGTTGGTCTTGTCATGCGCCTCACGGAATGTGAGGCCGGTGTTGATCACCACTTCAAAGCCTGGCGATTTCAGACCGGGATAAACCATGAGAGGGACATGGGTCTTGGCGTCGAACGACTGCCCGCCCATGTCCACTTTCTTTGCGTCCCATTGCACCGGCAGTGATTTGGCAAGCTGCCTGAGGCAGGAATTGGATTCCGGCGTGCCCCAGAGAATGAGGCTCTGCGTTTTGCCTGCTTCATAGATGTCTCCCACATCCGATGCCTTCACCACACGGGCTTCGCCGCGCATGAGACCCTTCCAGCGCTTGAGGAAATGTGCCGCCTCTGCGTTCACCCATGCATCCACCGCAGGCGACGATGATTTCCCATCCGGCAGCACCACCAGAAAGCGCTTCATAAAGCTCGCATCCATCGGTCCCGGATGTGCGCCCGGCTTGCCACCGGCTGGAGTGTCGTGCTGAAACGGCACTTCATTGCCAAAGTCACGCCAGACTCCGTTCTCCTTGATCAGCCGGCAGAACGCTCCCGCCACTTTGGGCCCAGGACTCATGAAGGTCTCAAACTGCGGTGCCACCGGACCGACTTTGAGTTTCAGCGTGGTGCCATCAATGTTCACTTGGAGCGATCCCCCGCCCTTCCGCGCCTGCGGCGGTGGATAGAACACGAGGCGCGTCACATTCTGCGTCTTCATCTCGATCGTCTGTCCGTCGATGACCTTGGCATCAAGCCGAGCCTCCTTCCAGCTCTCCTCCATGCCGTGCAGGTTGAGCCACTTCACGCGGCCGTAGAACGGTGTCTTGGTCTGAATGTGGATTTCGTCAGGAAACAGGTTTCGTCCCTTGGTGACCTCTTTCTCGATCCATGCCTGCACCTCCTTGATGGTTTCAGGATGGTACTTGTGTGGCATGCCGGGGCCGATGAGATGAGGCGGGTGCAGATCCTGCTTGGCCAGCACCTCCATCATGTACTCCGCCGAATCACGCTGAGCATCCACCTCGCCGCTGTAGCTGATCAGCGGCACGTTGAAAAAATTCCGCGCATAGTCCGGCACGTCGTACACACCCCACAGCGTCTGCTCATACCAGGCCGGATACTTTTCTGGCGTGAGTTTTTGATAGCGCTTCACATCCGCAAAGCCCGCGCCCGTGTGAACGCAGGCCCACTGGTCCGGATAATGCGCGCCCAGGTGCCATGCACCCGCGCCCCCCATGCTGAAGCCCGCCAGGGCCACGCGGTTCGTGTCCACATTGAAGCGCTTCATCGCATCATCACGGCATTCAAACACATCCGTTTCACCCGCGCTCTTCCAACCGTTGCAGTAACGTCCGAAGGGATGAATCACGATCGTGCCTGCGGGCTGAAACTGCCCCGGCTTCTTCGCCATCAGTTTCGAATACACAAACGGCAGATCCGTGGCGGTGTCACCCCGGCCATGCAGCCAGATCCACATGGGCACCGGCTTTTTACCCGCGCCAAACTCCAGGCCCTCTGGCACTTCCACGCCATAGGGCTGTGGTGAATCGTCGATCTTGGAATAGTAGCCCAGCACCTTCTGCCCGCTGCCGCTCATCCATGGTGTTTCATTTTTTCCGAGTGCCGCAATGCGCTTCTTGGCTTCATCCAGCAGCGCCATCGCCTTTTTCACCCCGTCCTCCGGCTTCTTGTCATACCACTCGTCGAACTCCAGTGCGTAGTTCACCGCCTTGAGAAAGATGTCCGCATCAGCTGCACGCGGGTGCTTCTTCACCGCCTTGAAGGACTGCGCCACAGCTGCCAGCTCTTTGGCAACGCCTGCCTCCTGCTCTGCGGAAAGTGCGGCGGTGGGTTTCGGTGGCAGACTGCCTTTGAATGAGGCCGTGGCACCATTGGGACTGAGCTGCGCCTGAGCAGCCACCACCCACAGGGAGAGAAAAAGAAAACATTTCATGGAGAAACTAAAACGCCGCCCTGCGCGGTTTTTAACCGTGAGTTGCGGTCTGTTTGATTTCTCCAGTCAACTCAATGACCGGCGGGGTTCTGCCCGCCTGCAGAATCAAAGAACAGTTCGCCACTGGGTCTGATACCAATGTAGAGATATGTCCCTGGCACGGTGGCAGGAGCAACTGAAGACTGAAACATCATGCTGGCCAGCGAACCACTGGCCGGCTTTCGCCCTTCGATGACAGCGGCCACCTGAGTTGCCACATCTCCTTCAGGCCATACCACACCAGCCGCCACACCCGTGGTATAGGCCAGCATGACGTTCTGAGCATTGCGCTTGTCTTTCACCTTGTCCGCTTCGCCAGCAAGCAACCCCAGATTCGGCATGATGATTGTTGCAATCAAACCGATGATAAGAATCACAACCAAGAGTTCAATTAGACTGAACCCTGATCGGCGGCGAGCCACTTGTTTGGTTTTCATGGAGTTGAGGAATGAGACTGGTTCAAGGATCTGGCACCTCTGTCATTTCCACGGGTAAAGCTTCCCTCATTCCCATGCCCCTCTATTGCGTATTTATTCAAATGCGCTTAAGCCACGCTGATAGTCGCGCATGCACTGGCTTCAATCAGGCCAGATGATCAGCACAAACTACACGCTCCTTTTCCTCAAGCTGCTTTGCGCCAGCTGGCAAACACGCCACTCGGCACCGCAGGCACTCCCTCGGCGCCTTTGAGCAAAATTTCTCCGCTCTCAACGGCACCGCCGAAAACGTTGAATTCCTGCCGCATGAGATTCTGCAATGTCGTGGGCGACACCGCCCCCTGGCGGCAGCAGAGCAGGACGCCAATCGGCTTGTCAGACAGCAAACCGCTGACTGTGCTGAGCAAGGCACCGAGATCACGCTCCAGTTCAAAGCCGCCACGCTTGGCATCCTTGGGAGTGTGCGGATCAATCACGATCAAATCGTAGCGGGTCGTTTGTGTGCGTTCACGCTGCGCGAACTTCACCGGATCATCCACGACCCAGCGGATGTCCCGATTGGCCAACGTGTTGAGCGCAGCGTGCTCACGCGCGCGTTTGATCGCATCTGCCGAAACATCCACATGCGCGACTGCCGCACCGGCCTGCGCAGCAGCAAGCGTGAAACCGCCAGCCCCGCCAAACAGATGCAGTACACGCGCCGGACGGCGCTGCTGCTCGGCAAAGGCGGAGCACTGTGCGCCAGCCTTCCCCCACAGTTCCTGCAATTCAGGAGCCAGGCCGCGCACGCCGCCCAGAGGAGAAAGCAAAAAGCGCAACGTTCCGATGCGCAGTTTCAGCGGCTCCTTCACCTCTCGCTTCAATTCCACGGCCTTGCGCCATTCCGCACCCGGAAGTTTGCGCCGCCACCAGGCCGCATGGGAGGCACGCGAAGACACCAGCGCGCCAAGTCTTTCGAGCACGCGACCTCCGCCGCTGTCGAGGAGCTCAAATGATTGGTTTTCTGCTTCACCTTCCATGACGATGCTGTTGCTCAATGCTTGTTCTTTTGACCGGGATCCTGACGAGCCTTGCCTCACAAAGGAAGCACGGCAAGTCCCTTCCCTTCCAAAGCCGCCCGAGCCTCTTTGGCAGACTGTGCTTTCATCTTGCGCTTGTAACAGCTTCTGAAAAATTTGGACACGACATCATTGCCCTGAGGAGGGCATGGCCGCCGTTTCAAATTTACCTTGACGCCTTGCTCACGTAGAAACTGAATCGCTGGCGGCTTCCAAAATTGACCTTTAACCGACTCGACATAAGACACGACCTTCGGGGATTCGTCTTTCATGTAGAACAGTCCGGGTTCACCTTCAGTGTTGAGCTTCCGAAGACGGCTCTCCGCAGCCCAGATGGAACACCCAGGCACCAAAATCTGGTTCAAAAATGTTTTCTTCCACAAAGACAAATTGAGTCCTGCACGAAGATTGCCTTTCTCGATCCGACGTAAAGAGGTGTTTTCCATCGCTTCACCCAAAGCGCCATGCTGGTCCACCCCTAGATACTTGCCGCCAACCTGATCCAATTGCTCAATGCATGCAGTCATCGCGGAGCTTTGAATGTCGCGATCCACCAGGAAATCATCCAGCCAGACAAAGAGATTCTCCTCTTTGATAGATTTTAAGGCAATGATGAGGTTGTCTGACCAGCTTTTATCCTCCCCCACTGGAATCGTGACCACCCTGGGATCTTCAAAAGTACGATGGTTCGAAATGAGATAAACTGGAAACGGAGATGACGCCCAGTGCTTGAAAAAAAAATGGAAAAAAACAGGCCATAAATCCGAATAGCCGTCACAGGAAGAGACGACTGTTGCGGCATTATGCGTGTTGGGATTAGATTGCATGAATCGAAGAGGTAATTTTAATACGCTGACGAACAATCCGCAATCTGTTAGCTCATTTTAAATAATGATCTAACCTCTTGTGTTGCATGCCGATAAAAGCTTGCGGACAGTAAAAACCAAGGGAAAGCAAACTTCATGAGAGCACCAAAAGCCATTGACTCATGCCCGGCACGGTGGTCGCACCTCATTCTGCGTGGCATCATTCGGAACCCTTGGGAACCGTATTTTTAGGATGCGCTAAATTGTTTGCAGCTCATGGATTGTCTGCTTTGTAGACCACCAATTTCATCACCCACTGTAATATTCATACACAATATACCGAAATCAGCGGCATTAATTCCACCCTTGCGCAGAAAGGGAAGCGGAGCGCACCTCACCTGATGCCACTCAATCCATATCATGAAATCTTTCCACCGCCGTATACATGATCTTTATGCGAATCTACGGTCGATGGTTCGTCTCTACCCGAAAATTGAGTCCTCACCAAGAAATTCAACCTATGTCACCGTCATTCCGCTGATCGAAGCAGGCTCGGAGGAAATCCCTTGTGAACTGGAGGCGCGTTTTTACAACCAAAGTGCATTCACAATACCGATTCGGTGGCCAGCGGCCAACCTTCACCGCATACAAAATGCGACCATCGTTGGAGATCAGGCCCACGTTTTTATGCCTGATGGAAAGTGGCTTCGCGTTTGCCCCAGCCTCGACTCACTGCCCCTAAAAAAGGTGCGGCATCCGATCTATGTTGGAAGCGACAGGCTGGCCATGCCGCTGTTTCACCTCTCAGGAAGAGACCACGAGAACCATGGCCATTTTCTTTTTCAGCACATGCCCCGCTGGCTGGCTGCACAGAAGAAGATGCGGGAACTGGAACCCCATTTTAAGATTCTTGTCGCCAAGGGACATCTAAAATGGCAGGCCCGTTATCTGACAAGAACCGGAGGAGAAAGCGGCCAGATGCTGGAATGCGGTGACGGCACAACTCGCTGCAATGATCTCTATTATATTCCCCAACTGAGAGGGCCGCACGACTGCCTCTCCCGACCGCAGGACTACCGGGACATGAACGAGCATTTCCACCGTCCACAGGCAAAGACGGGGCCCGCGTTGTTTCTTTCCCGAAAAGATGCGCCCAACCGCTACCTCCTCAATGAGGACGAAGCGGTTGGTCAAATTGAAAAAGTATTTGGCTCCTGCCGCCCCATCCAACTCTCCAAGATCCCCTTGGACGAACAGATAGACCTGATCTCGGCGGCTCCTGTGGTAGTCGGCCCATTGGGACAGGCGCTGGCCACGTCACTCTTTGCCAGAGGCTCCATCTTTATAAACCTGGGTGGCGACCATGGTCCCGACTCGTGGGGGGACGCCTTCCGCGATGTGGCCAATATCTGCGGCAACCGTGCCCTCTCGCTGTATTCCAAAACCTCGCGGACTCCAGACGGCTCTTTCACCTTTCCACCGCAGGACCTCCACCGGATGCTTGAGAATGTGAAAAAACTCATTCAGTAGTGTTCCCCGCAGTGCCTTCCTGCGTCGGGTCTATCATCCAATTTTTTCCTTAATGCGCCTGCTCCTCGTTAAACTCCGCCACATCGGAGACTCCCTGTTGCTGACTCCTACAGTCAAGGCGGTGAAAGAAGCCTACCCAGATGCGCAGATCGACGTGGTCGTCCGCGCTGGCACAGAAAGCATTCTACGCGGCTGCCCGGACATCCGACGAATCTACACCACCGCTTCGCCGGAGAAGAGCAAGCGAACCAGCTGGAGCTTTCTGCATGCACTGCGCCTGCAGACGGCCATCCGGCGTGAGCGCTATGATGTGGCTATCGATCTGGGCAACAATGACCGTGGGCGCACCATTGTCGGATTGAGCGGTGCCAAAAAGCGCTGCGCCAATGCCTATTTGTACCCAGTCAAGTGGCTCTGGAAACAGCTTCTGACTGATATAGGCTGTAGCGACTGGTCGGTCATCCACCGGGTGCAGGCTGATTTCCTGAATGTGAAAGATTTCATTGATCTTCCTCAGCAGGAGCCCGGCCCCCTGATATTCGAAAGAGGCTGCGCCAGTCCGCCGCCCATCTCTCTTACTCCAGGCAAACCCCTGGTCGTTTTTCATCCGGTCACACGCTGGCAGCGCAAACGCTGGACAGATGCCCATTGGATCAGCCTCGGAAGCTCGCTGATCGCACAGAATTATCAGCTTATCATCAGTGTGGGGCCGGACCCTGAGGAGATCGCACAAGGTGAGCGCTTGACGCAGGGCATTGGGCCGGGGTGCACAAGCACCGCAGGAAAAATGCAGTGGCAGCATCTCGCATGGCTGCTCTACGAAGGCCGCCTGTTTGTAGGAGTTGACACAGCCGCCATGCACCTGGCGGCGGCCACAGGCTGCCCCACAGTAGCACTCTTTGGGCCGGACTCCAATGCCGGAAATTGGGGCCCCTGGAAAACGCAGCATCAAATTGTCCATTTCAAATCGGACGAGGTTTCCGCGCTTCACGAAGTCGAGAGCGCAGCCGCACGATTTCTCGCGCTCCCCACTCCCACAAGCGCATGAAAATTCTTGTCCTCCCCTTTGGTGACGCAGCCTGCGCCAGCACCCATTACCGGGTGATCCAGTATCTGGAGATGCTGAAGGCGGATGGGATCGAATGTGACATCGCCGCCCCCGGATCGATGCCAGCGCCAGCGATCATCGCAGACTACGATGCGGTGCTTGTCCAAAAGAAACTGTTCTCCACATCCCAGGTCCGGATGCTCAGATCTCGCGCTAAAAGACTGGTGTTCGACATTGATGATGCGACCTGGCATCCCCAAGGGCGCAAGCATAGCTGGTGGACGCGTTGGCGGACCAATCGCCGGCTGCAGAGTATCGTGCGAGCTGCCGACTTGTCTCTGGTGGCCAACCACTACATCGCCGATCATCTCTCCGCTCTCAGGGCCAAGGCGCAGGTACTGCCCATGGCTTTAAAGCCGGAAGACTGGCCCGCCCCAAATCCAAATACGGCCGGTCGTATTCGCATTGGCTGGTCGGGTGCCCCAGTGAACTTGCGATACCTCGAATCATTGGAGCCTGTACTTGCCCAAATCATGCATGAGCATCCGGCGGTGGAACTGGCCGTTTTTAGCGGCAAGCAGCCCGCATTTTCGACGACGACGCCCTACATCCACCTGCCTTGGCGTCAAGGCGGTGAGGCGGCTGCGGTCAAGACCTTCCACATCGGCCTGCTGCCCCTGCCTGTCGATGCTTTCTCCCAAGGCAAGTCGCCCATCAAGGCACTGCAGTACATGGCTACAGGCATTCCAACGGTTGCAACTCCACAAGCTGGTGCGCTGGAACTCAACCGTGAATCCGGCGCCCTCATGTTTGCCAAGACTCCCGGCGAATGGCGTGCAAGTCTGACATCACTGATTACAGATGCCCGGAAGCGTGAAGAGATGGGCAGCCAGGCGAGGGCAGCTTTTGAGGCCCACTACTCCACGGCGAGCACCTACCCATTGTGGAAATCTTATCTTATGGGGAAATGAAAAACGGCCCTGCCACTGCGGGCGAATTATTTAACATGAGTATCAGCATAGCAATCGTCAAAGAAGCCTGTTATCAGGACTTATGGGTCGGCGCATCTGACGAGGCGCCGGAAGTTCTTGCTGTGCATACCCATTTGAGGCTGGGCCCCCTGGCACTGCTTTCGAATTGGAAGGCCGATTTCCTTATCGTAAACTCGAATTATGAAAGCAAGTCCAACGCTTTCAGGACATCACAGGTCAAGCGTGCCACGCCTGCCTTTTGCCATCAATTGGAGCGCCGTGAAGGAGTACCAGGGGAACATTCACAAACAACGCGCGTGCCATTGGATTACGCCCAGGATCCAAATGCGGTCAATTGGAGCAGGTACAATGTGGTCATCTGCCTTAACATTGCCATACCCTATAAAATCCGAATAGCTAATCCTGGGGTGACATGGATTTGCATGCCAGGCGAAGGAACCCTGCCTTGCAGCGTTGATGGGTGGCACTATTTGATTTCGCACAATTGTCCGAACGGCCCTTTGCCGCAGGGGAAAATCATCGACATGCCATACACACTGCTTGATCCCTTTTTCATTGAAAGCAAATTTGGCACACGCGAAAAGCGCTCAGGCATCTACCTTGAAGTCAATAGCTGCCATCCGACCAAGCGCCGTAACTGGAGGGACAGCATTCCAGGCCTGGACGCCTTGATTGAACGCACTGCACAGGACGTGTTGTATCATCCCAATACAACTCAAGGTCACATCGATTCGCTGGTGAAATCCAAGTATTTCGTGAAGCTCGGCGGCAGGGGAACACGAGGCAATTCACTCATCGAAGCCATATCTGCAGGACTTGTTTGCTTCTTAAGCCCGACAGACTGCTTTGGCGGAGTTCCTATGCCTCCTTATTGCTATTATGAAAGTGATTTGGAACTCGCTGAAAAAATCAATGGGCTGGAAAAATCTGACTCGTTAAGGTTAGAAATCGTGAGCCACCAAAGGGAACGCTTGCAGGAGGTTGTGGATCTTAGTTACAGGCAGTTGGTTTACGCCGCCAAACACTCGGCCCCTTTGATCAAGCCAAATGCCTCGTTTCATTCGAATTTAATACGCCGGGCCAGGAACTTCCTGGCCAAAGTGATGTATAAAGCTGGAACGCGCCCCAATGTCTTCCATTGTTCCGCTCCTTTCTTCGAGTCTTAAACATAGCATTAAAAATTCGTTGCTGAATGACCGGAAGCACCTTCCAGCATCATTGAAGAAACACCCGCGTACAGCATGAAAAAACACAAAATCGTTTTGCTGTCAGACAACCTTCATGGGGGGGCTGCCTTGGTGCCGAATTTGCTGGCCAATGATCTTTCCGCTCAGGAAGAGTATGCAGTGCAGCGCTGGCACTGCACTCCTCCTTCCACCCCCGGATTTTTCAAGCCAAGCGTGCTGGAAATGAGTCTGAGCCCGAATCGCAAACGCCCTTTTGTTGAGCGCATCGTCAAAAACTTTTCCAAAAAGGTCGCGTCAGTGATGCGCCAAGGCCGCAACGAACGAGCATTGCTGGAGGCAGTGAAACGTGAACGGCCTGATCTGATTCACGTTCACAACATTCACTCTGCAGACATTGACCATTCGACCCTGCAAAAGCTTCCGGCAGACATTCCCATCGTATGGACACTGCATGATTTCTGGCCGCTTAAGGCCATAGCCTTTTCATGGAGTGAACGGGAGGGCAACGAACTGCAACGTTATAAAATTGGCACTTGGTCGCGTGCCGCGCTGCTGCAGAAACGCGATGCCTTTTTCTCTCAGAGGAAAAATCTAACCTTGGTGGCCCCTTCGGCCTATGTGCAGAGGGTGGTCCGACATTACGCGGCGCGGCATCACGTTCCTTGCAAGGTGATTCCGTATGTGATCAACCGCGGCTTTTTTCATCCGCAGGATCATCAGGCAGCTGCTAAGAAATGGGATCTCTCCCCTGACAAGACCTGGATAGGCATCGGATCGACCTGGAACAACAGCCGTAAAGGGATGGACGTCTTATGGCGCGCGCTGGCTCATGCTGACTGCCGTTCGCTGGGCTTGCTGATATGGGGGCATGAGTCAGACCAGCAGCCGGCAATCAAGGGCCTGACCATCCGCAACGCCGGATATGTGGGCGAAATCGACAGGGTCGCCTCTCTGTATGCCGCTGTGAACGCCTTCATCTGTCCGACAAAAGCAGACACCGGCCCCCTCACTGTCATGGAATCCATGGCCGTGGGCACCCCTGTACTGGCCAGCCGCGTGGGGGGAATACCAGAACGCGTGTCACATGGCGTAAGCGGCCTGCTATTTCCAAGTCAGGATTATCTGGCACTGGCGGCTCTTCTGGAGGACATCCAGAAAGGAGCCTGGCCACTGAAGGAACTGGGCGAAAGAGCGCGCAGTTTTGCACTGCAAAATTTTGAACCTGACCGACAGGTTCATGAGCATATGGCACTGTATCAAAGCATCCTGCAACACACCCCCTGACAAGCGGCTGAAAAACCAGCAGCGCATGGTTCGTGCCCCGAACTGAACGAATATGAAGCCTCAGCCACTAGAATTGATCTTTTGTCAGCATTAAAGAGAAAGAGACAGCAGTGATCTGACATAAAAATTCAACAATCCCCATGACTTTAGCTCCTGTAGGAATTTGCACCTATACCAGACTCGTTCATCTGATGAAGACGATCGATGCTTTGAAAGCCAACACACTGGCCCAGCAGACAGAACTTTACATTTTCTCCGATGGTCCCAGCAAGGGAGATGAAGCCAAGGTGCAGGAGCTGAGAGACTACATTGTAACGATCACCGGATTTAAGAAAGTGCATCTTCGGCTTCAGCCGGAGAACAACCGGTTTGAAAACACCAGCAAGGCGAACATCCAGCTTACTGCCACGCATGGAAGATCCATCTTCATGGAGGATGACATCGTCACCTCGCCATACTTTCTGGAGTTCATGAACACGGGTCTGGACAGGTATGAGTCCAACAAAAAAGTTTTTTCGATAGGCGGCTACACCCGACCCATCTCGATCCCAAAAAACTATGCCTATGACATTTATTTCTCCGAGGTTTTTTGCCCTTGGGGGCTGGGCACTTGGAAGGACCGCTTTGACATGTGCAGCACCGCCATTGCGACATGGGAGCCCCGCTTCGACAAAGGGCTCTCCAGCAGGTTAAAGTACGTTGGCAAAGATCTGGCCCGCAGGTACAAGTCCCTGTGCAGACCCGGCCTCAAGAACACCGACCTCATGGCAAAATTCGACCTCGTGGCCACGGTCGTGATGCTTCAGCGGCAGATGTACTCGGTGCTTCCGTGTCAGACGATGATTGAAAATATCGGCCTGGATGGATCCGGGCTGAACTGCAATGCCAATGATGAGAGATTCATCCGTCAGTTCGACCCCGACTACCGGCCGGAAAAATTCAAAGACGAAGCTTTTCTGGACCCACGCATCGGCAGAGAGGTTTATCTTCAATTCAGCTTCACGAAGTGCAAAGGACCGCTCATGCGCAGATTTTACCTGCTCGTTAGATCGCTAAACCGCGCGTTTGCACGCTAGCGATTTCGAATCCGGCTTCCTCCCTATCCGAAAAAAGTGTCTCACTTGCCCGGGATAATCTCCCGGATAAGGTTGCAAACTCGATCCACGTCTGACTCGGACAAGCTGCTGCCCGTGGGAAGGCAACACAACCGGTGCACCAGCTTTTCGGTTTCAGGCAGCCTCGATCCGGCTTCTGGCCACAGGGTGCGGTAGGGCTCCATGCGGTGACAACCCGGGTAAAAGTACCGGCGGGCGATCACTCCCTGCTCATGCAGACGCTGGACGAGATCATCCCGGCTGACACCAGCAACGTCTGAATCAAGCTCCACCACGATGTACTGGAAGTTGCATTTTTCAGCTTCGTCATAAGCTAGGACGGACAGGCCGGGCAGCCCCCCGACCTGTTCCCGATAGCGGTGATAATGCGCCCGATTGATGTCAATAAACTCATTCAGGCTTTCCAGGTTAGTGAGTCCCATGGCCCCGGAAACTTCATTCATCTTCCCGTTCGTACCGATGCTCTCTACCTGATCGTACCCGGTGAAGCCAAAGTTTTGCATCCGGCGCATGCGCAGAGCCAGCTCATCGTCATTGGTGGTGATCATGCCCCCTTCGAGAGAGTTCAAAAACTTGGTGGCATGGAAGCTGAAGATCTCCGCAGCGCCAAAACCGCCGATCATGCGGCCCTGATGCGAGCAGCCAAACGCGTGCGCGGCATCAAAAAGGAGCTTCAGCTTATGACGATCGGCGATCTCCTGCAGTGCTGCTACATCGCAGCCGCGACCCCACAAGTGCACTGCCAGAATGCCCGTAGTGCGCGGCGTGATTAGTGCTTCAATTTTGGCGGGGTCGATGTTGTGAGTTATTGGATCAATATCGCAAAACACGGGGGTGATCTGCTGCCACTGCAGGGAATGTGCCGTAGCAATGAACGTGAAGGACGGCACGATCACCTCCCCTGACATATCTAGCGCGCGAATGGCGATCTCCAAGCCCACGGTGGCATTGCATATCGCAATGCTGTGCTTAACGCCCAGTATCTCGCAGACGCGTTTTTCAAACTCCTGCACATACTTGCCATTGTTGGAAAGCCAACGGCGGTCGAGAATGTCGTTGATTCTCGCCTGAAAATCAGCACGATTGCCGATGTTTGGCCGTCCAATGTGGAGGACTTCTGCGACCTGTTTACTCGTGCTCGACATGATTCAAATGCGCTCAGAGACGGTCAAAAAGCCTGATAACTGCAAACCATAGTAGTCATCGCTCTGGTGGCCTGAACCGACCAGACGAAACTCAGGTGCCAGCAGCGGCTGCAGGTCAGCCATTTTGGCGACTGCCTTGAAGCGGCTGCCATTGCGGATATTGAAGGGGTCGCTGGTAATAATCAGACTGCCATCGTCGTGGCGGACCGCATCCTTGAGCACGGCGTTCTGCTCGTCACAAAAATTGGCGACCATAAGCCCCCCCGGCTTGAGCACGCGTGCGAGCTCAGCTCGCACTTTAGGCCATGACATGTCCCCTTCGAGATAGTAGCAGCTCGCGCAGCAGAGCATGTAGTCGAAGAAGCCGTAGGCATAAGGTAGTGCATCATTACGGCCGACCGCAAAGTGAGTTTCCTGCCCGGAACTGGCAGAGGCGGCACGCAGGCTTTCGATCATTTCAGCGGAGATTTCGACTGCATGAACTTCGAAGCCCAGGTCATGGAGCAGTCCCAGATTTCTGCCGTCGCCGCAGCCCATGTCCAGGATGCGGGCGCCCGGGTATTTGCCTTTATCGATCTTCAGCCCTGGGTAGTTTCCTCCGGCCAGGGTACGCACCACCCATTCAGTCGGATAAAGACCTCTTTTTTTGGCGCCATAGTGCTCCGTCCAGTTTTTAGGGGCATTCATAGAATAGTGAGGTTCAGCGAGTTTGTGCAATGGCGAGACCAAAGCCGTCTCTGCCAAAATGGTTGCCACTGTAAAGCATCCAAAGCTCATCCCGGTGAGGGAAAACGAACGGGTAGCAGACCATCTCCGAGTCCCAGCCCTCACCAGAGGGCAGCAGCGGACTTTGCTCGTCCTGGCGTGTCCAGTTGACAAGGTCTGTGGAGGTGGCGTAGCCAATTCGATAACCACCTTCCTTGTTGCGGAAATTGGTGCCCAGCCTGTGGCAGAACCACAGGTGATAAAAACCGTCCAATTCAAGCATCGAGGGGTTGGTCTGACATTCATCAGGCGTGAGGACACTCACGCAGGGAACTCCGTCACGTTCCCAATGAATGCCGTCGTCCGACGTGGCATGCATCAGCACGTAGACTGACTCTGGACGGCCGTCATGCACCATCCAGCGTACGCCCGAGCTGTACCACATGTGGAATTTACCGTCGACAATGGTCACTGTAGGGCTGTTTTGCAGAAACGGCTCATTCGGCGTGCGGGTGATGATCGGACCTTCCGAGTGGCGCTGGAAAGTCTTTCCACCATCCTTGCTGCGCGCCAGTCCAATGGCGTGCGAGTAGGGGGCGCCTTCACAGCGAATCCACCCAACGTAGTACAGCCACACTTCGTCGCCGACTTTGAGTACGGCGCCAGGCATCGTCCCAAACTGGTCAAAAGCCCCCATTCCCCCCTGCTCCAGTAACGGGCGGTCATTCACATGCAGGACCTTGTGCGGGTCATCGCGGTCCACATCCACGAAAGAAATGACAGCCGCAAAATACCCGCGTTCATCGGGACCCGGACGGCAGGCAAAATAGATCCGGATGCGATCTTCCAGGACGAGTGCACATGGGTTTTGATTGTGCGTCAGCATCCAAGGATGCTGTCCTTCCGACACAAAAATTCTGCCTTGCTTGTTCCACGAAACATGGGGGGAGTTCATTCAGTTGAGATCAAAGGGTGAAGAAGTCTGCCGATCAAGATTCAAGATCCTTTTGCGCTGCAGTGCGCACGACCTTGTCCAGCCAGTGGTGCATGGACTCGCCGGTTTTTTTGCGCGCCTCCTGCGCCAGTTTCTTCGCCTCGTCGCTGACACCTTCAAGGTTGCCATAAAAACGGGTCCAGTGGCTGCCACCACGAGCGCTCGGGATCTGCATGTGATAGTCTGGCTCGGGGGCCGATTCCGCGACGGTGAATTCGATGACGTAGAACGCGTTCATCATGAAGTACTCCAGCTTCACGTTGTCGGCGGTCGGAGGCAGCTGCTGCATGGGCGGGTCGCACTTGAGCAGCGGGTTGGAGTTTTGCATGATGCGCCCCATGTCTGTATGGCGCAACCAGGAGCCGAGGCCTTCATCACCAATGACGACCTTGCCTCCGGGTTTGACGACTCTGGCCAGCTCCGCAAGACAGCGTGTGATCTCCGCGAAAGTATTGATACCGCCAAAGTGGTGCGCTGCGTCAAACGTATTGTCTGCGAAGGGCAGATAGCTGCCATTGGCGATGGAAATCTCCGCCTTGATGCCTGCCGCATCCAGTTTTCCCACCGTCTTTGCCAGCAGACGCGGGGAAATTTCCTGGAGATAAAGCCGGCCCTCAGGGCCGAGGCGTTTTGCCAGATGCAGAGCGCCACGTCCCGTGCCGCAGCCGATTTCGAGCACTTTCGCGTCTGGCTTGAGGCTGAGCATGTCCACCATGTGCTCGCGGATAGCGTTTTCATCCGCCTTATAAGTTACAAAGGGCAGCGACGCATACATGTCGTAGTCTTCGGCCATGCTCTCGTAAGAGTCGCGCGTCTCAGCATCGGACTGCTGGAGGGTGAGCGGCCAGGTGAAGTCAGGAATGCCGCAACGAAACGGAAACCGGGTCCCGTCCTGACTGATGAATGCCCCATCGAGCACGAGGTCCCCCTCCGTGCGCGTGGCTTCGAGAGTGAGTGCTGCACCCGTGGCTGGGTGGATATAAGTGGTGGCTTCGTTGAGGTTCATGAGTGTTGAGTGGCGGTGTGTTCGGAGGCGAGGAGCTCGTAATGACAGAGGTCGTGCCAGAGGCCGTGTTTGCAAAAAGCTTCGCGCTCGTCTCCGACATGGCGAAAGCCGAGCTTCTGCACCACACGGCCGGAAGGCGGATTGTCAGCGGCGTGATAGACGATGAGCTTGTGCAGCGCCAGCCTGGTGAATCCGGCATCCATCACGGCTCGTGCCGCCTCCGTGGCAAAGCCGTGTCCCTGAGCCTCAGGGGTGACCCAGTAAGCAAGCTCAGCACGATTCCATGTCCAGGCGCGATGCTTACGCCGCACATCGATGAGTGAAAATAGACCGACCAGCTTCTCTTCATGCATGGCCAGCCAGTGAAACCCTTTGCCCGCTTTCTGGGCCTGGATCAAAGCCGTGATCATGGCCAAGGTTTCGTCCTGAGTTTGATGAGGCTCCCACGCCAGAAAGGTGGTGATACGGGGGTCCGTCACATGTGGCCAGAGAGACACCACGTCCTCGATACGAGGCGGTCGTAAAACGAGGCGCGGTGTGCGCAGCTCGTAATTCTCTGGAAGGTCTGAATTCACAGATCGGAAAAGCGCGACATGCGCATGAACTGCTGGCTGCTCAGGCGGAAGGGCTTGGTGCTTGCGCTCACGAAGACCTGATCATCTTCCGTGCTCTGGGTCACGAGGGCATTGGCGCCGATGAAGCAGCGCTGGCCGATTTTCACACCGTGACCGATGGTGCTGTTCACAGCGAGGAAGGTGCCGGCACCCACACAGACCACGCCTGAGACATTCGCGCAGGAAGTGAGCCAGACATTGTCGCCGACGGTGCTGTGGTGGCCGATCATCGCCCCGCTCCAGACGAAGACATTGCTGCCGAGCTTCACGCAGGGGTGGATCATGACCTGATTCATGACGAAGCAGTTGTCTCCATGCACCAGATCCTTCGGCACGCCGGACTGGGGGTGAATGTAAGAAGCGAGTGTGTAGCCGAGCGAGCGCGCCGCAGCACATTTGCCGGCGCGCAGTTCGTTCATGTCTTGATAGCCCAGGGCCACGAAGACTTCATACTGGTCAGGCGGATAGGTCGCGGTCAGTTCTTCAAACGGTACCACGGGCAGCCGCTGCCACTCAGCGCCCGGCAAGTAGGCCCTGTCCACCGTGCAGGCGGCCACCGTGCGGTCGCTTTCATTGCGCAGGAAGTACAGCATGATCTCGGCGATTTTGCCGGTGCCAAAGAGAATGATCGGTTTCATGAAGGGGATGAAGCGAGGGCCAGGAGGGCGACGCGGTCGATCTTACCGTTGGCATTTTTTGGCAAGGTGTCCAGCACCGTAATTCGACGCGGCACCATGTACGGCGGCACGATGGCCGCGACCTGCTGTATCAGCTCTTCCGAGGGGACGCTCTCTGGCATGGCGGCGTAGCCAAGGATCTGCCCCATGCCATCTCCCAGACGCTGGTAGATGACCGCGCACTCTCGTACACCGGGCAGCGTGGACAAGGCAGCCTCGATCTCCTCCAGCTCGATGCGGTAGCCCATGTGCTTGATTTGGAAATCGGCACGGCCTTTGAAGTGGAACCACCCGCGCTCGTCCCGACGCACTAGATCCCCCGTACGGTAGCCGATGTCCGCGTAGTCCTGATGCCGTGGATTCTGCACAAAGGCGCGGACTGTGCGCTCGGGATCGCGGTAGTAGCCCAAGCCGACCTGCGGCCCGCGCAGGAACAGCTCGCCGAAATGCGGGTCAGACTCATCCAGCGGCAGGATTTCATGATCGAAATTCTGCGCCAGCGGTCCGAGCGTCGCGAGGTTTTGCATGTCCTCGAAATCAGCACTCGTAATGGTGTGGGCGGAGCAGATGCAGGTGCACTCGGTGGGACCGTACACGTTCTCCAGATCGCAGCGATGGCCGAGGAGTGTGAAAAGCTGCTTGAGCTTCGGCTTGGGGAAGCCTTCCCCGCCAAAGATGATCTTCCGGATGCTGGGAAAATCCGCCGCGCCCAGCGCACGCGTGGTCAGCAGGTACACCAGCAGGGAGGGCACTGAAAACCACACCGTGCAGTTCGCCGTGTTGATCAGTTTGACCAGCAGGCGCGCATCACGTGCCTGCGCATTGGTGATGGGGGCCAGGGTGGCGCCAGAAAAGATGGCTGTGTAGAAGTCGAAGACCGAATTGTCGAAATAAATGGGATTGGCGTTCGTGAGCACGTCCTCATTCGTGATGCCAAAACGGTCCCTGCCCCACGCGATGAAAAGCAGCAGATTGGCATGCGACATGACGGCCCCCTTCGGCATGCCGGTCGAGCCCGAGGTAAACATGATGTAGGCCGGAGACGCACCGCTGATCCCCCGCACATCCGGCAGCGCTGCCGCAGATGCCTGCGCCAGCGGGAGCTGCCGCAGATGCAGCACGTCGGCATGGCCCGCGAGATTCAGAGCCTCCGCATGCGGGAGCTGCTCGAAGGCATTGATGATCAGGCGCGGCTCGCAGCTGCCCAAAATTTTCCTCAGCCGCTCCCAAGGGCTGTCCGCATCCAGATTGGTGTAGATGATGCCGAGCCGCAGGCAGGCCAGCATGGCAGCGTAGGCGGCGGGGCTTTTGTCGTGGAAAAAGGCGGCCACATCCCCCTGCCGCAATCCACGCGCGTGCAGCACTTCAGCAATGTCCTCCGCGCTCGCCGCCAGCGCGGCATACGTCACCTTTTCACCAGTGGCCGGATAGCTCAGGGCGGTGCGCTCCGGTTGCGCACGAATGACCTCGGCAAAGGCAATGGGGAGATTCGAAATGAAGGCCATTCGATTCAAGGGTTAAAGGACCAGTCCGCCGTTCACATCCAGGATCAGGCCATTCAGGTAATCGTTTTCCAAAATGTGCCTAGCGCTCAGGTAAATGTGCTCCACGCCGCCGAGCCTGCGCAGCGGGATCTGCTGCTGAAGGCGGGTGATGATGGCTTCACTCAGGGCGGCGCGCGTCGAAGGAGTGTCCAGGAAGCCGGGAGCGATGGCGGCAAAGCGGAAGCCGAGAGGTCCCAGCTCTTTGGCCCAGGTCTGCGTCAGGGCATTGACGCCCGCCTTGGCCGCGGAATAAGCGGACTGGCCGGGATTGCCATGAGCGGAGATGGAGCTGATGGAAACGACCGTCCCCTTGTGCCGGCGGGCCAGCCAGAGGTCCACCGTGCGGCTGGTGACGTAGAAAACGGAATCAAGATCCGCCGACATGACACGCCGCCAAGCCTCACGCGAATGCACGCGCTCGCTGCGGGAGAGCATGTTCACCAGCGGCTCGCTGTGAATGATGCCGGCGTTGTTGACAAGAAGGTCCGGCACCAGGCCTGCTTCGAAGATCGCCCGCAGGGTGACGTCCACGGCATCCGCATCCGTGAGGTCACAGGCCCAAGACTGGATCTGGCCGCCGCTGGCCTCGCGCAATTCGGCGCAGGATGCTTCATCACGATCAATCACGCCAACCCGGGCTCCGTCAGCCAGGAAACGCTCTGCCAAGTGGCGGCCGATGCCGCGGGCACCGCCGGTGATCAGAACTGAGCTGTCTTTGACGATCATACAGCGACAGCATGAGATTGAAGCGCGCGACGAGAATCACCGACGCTTTTCATGTCGGCAATCTCATCGCCTGTGAGCTGCACGGAGAAAACTTCTTCAATCCGGGTGATAAGAAGCATGTGGGACATGGAGTCCCAGCTGCTGATCTGGCGCAGCTCCAGCGTGTCCGCGACACTGCTCTCAGGGATGGCGAACACCTCGGCGAATATTTTTTCAAGAGTCATGATAAAGGAGAAGTCGGGCAGGCTGTTTCCACCTGGAAAGTGCTTGCGGCCTGACGCAGCAACTCTTGGGAGTTGTACATCATCAAATCAAGGATAGAAAGCACAGGCCCGTCGTCTCCCACCGAGCCGAGCTGCAGATTTTTCAGCTCCGGTTTGAGGAACTGCAGCTCCAACCCAGCAGCGGTAAAAACGGGGGCGTCATACAACTCGCGGCCACCGGGTGGATTGACATAGGTGTCCGCGCCTTCACGCAGGCAGATGTCCAGGATGCGGTGCTGGCCTTTCAGCTCCCCCTTGGGGTAAATGCTTGAAGAGGGCACAAATTGCGTGGCCAATCCCAACCATGCGGCAATCTCCTGCAAATTTTGGCTCAAAAACTGCGCCAAATTTCCAGAGGCGGCAGCCAAAAAATCCTGAAACAACGGGAAAACCTCAGCGTAGCAGGGCGCCTTCGAATAGGTCGTTGAGATGGTGCGTTCCAAAGAACGCTTCCAGCCATCATCGGGTTTGATGTCCAGCTCACATATCAACCGGTTCTGGCTGGCTCCGATCAAAGGCAGGGTGAACCATGCAGGGCCTTGAGGTGTGCGAAGACGGTTACGGTTGATCCAGCCTCGATTGATATAATTGACGTCGTCCAAAAACACGAAACGATCCGCAGCCGCCATCAGTTGGAAATAACCAATGTAAGGCAGAAAATAGGGCTGCATGATGGCGAGACGCATTTCGATGTCTTCTAAATGGTGGAGGCCAGCCGGAGCAAATACTGGGAGTATGGATTCCCCCCCATTTCTGAAGCTGCTGCACGCAGGTCAGCTTTGCCAATCCAGCCAGCCTGAAAGGCAATTTCCTCCAGGCAGGCCACCAGGTATCCTTGATGTTCTTGAATGGTTCGGATGAACTGGGAGGCTTCAAGGAGCGATTCAAAAGTGCCTGTGTCGAGCCAAGTGTGACCACGCCCGAGCTGCTCCACATGCAACTGCCCCCTTATGAGGTATTCCTGATTGATGGAGGTGATTTCAAGCTCTCCCCGTGCCGAAGGTTTGACAGCTTTCGCAATCGACACCACCTCGCTGTCATAAAAATACAATCCTGTGACAGCGAAGTTGGATTTGGGGTGAATGGGTTTTTCCTCGATTGATTTGGCATCCCCGTTGGAATTGAACTCCACCACACCGAAGCGCTGAGGATCGTTCACTTGGTAGCCAAAAATGGTCGCTCCGTTCCGGCGTGCTGCAGCGGCTTGGAGTTTGGGGGAGAACCCCTGTCCATAAAAGAGATTGTCTCCCAGCACGAGGGCTGTGCAGTCTCCCGCAATGAATTCTTCTCCGATTAGAAATGCCTGTGCAAGCCCTTCTGGGCGCGGCTGTTCTGCAAAACTTAGTTTTATGCCAAAGCGTGAACCATTGCCCAGGAGCCGCTTGTAAAGTGGGAGGTCTTCCGGGGTCGATATCACCAGAATTTCGCGGATCCCGGCAAGCATCAGCACGGAAAGAGGGTAGTAGATCATCGGCTTGTCATAAACGGGCAGCAACTGCTTGCTGACAGCCTGACTGACGGGACGCAAACGGGACCCGGATCCACCGGCGAGGAGAATGCCTTTCATAGATGTATTATGGGTGCTCGGTGGCCAGTTTTTTTTCAGCAGTGCCGATTCTCAGCAATCCTTGGCTGTTCTTCATCAAAATGTCCTGCCACCAGGACTGATGATCCAAATACCAACGCACCGTCTCTCGAAATCCGTCCTCTCCCGCCACCATGGGCTGCCAGCCAAGCTCCGTGCGAATTTTTGACGAGTCGATGGCATATCTCAAATCATGGCCGGGACGGTCAGTGACAAAGGTGATGAGGTTTTCACTGGGGGAAGGAGGCTCGATCAATTCGTCCACGAGCTGGCAAAGCTTTCTGACCAGCTCAAGATTGCTCCATTCATTGTTCCCTCCTACATTGTAAGTCTCTCCCACCCTGCCCTTCTCGAGGACCAGCCGCAGTGCTCTGCAGTGGTCTGACACAGCCAGCCAGTCGCGCACGTTCTCGCCTTTGCCGTAGACGGGAATCGGCTCACGCCGCAGGCATTTGAGGATGACCACGGGGATGAGCTTTTCGGGGAACTGGCAGGGCCCGTAGTTGTTGGAGCAATTGGTCACAACGACGGGCAGACCATAAGTGTCGTGCCAGGCCCTGGCCAGATGATCCGATGCAGCTTTGCTGGCGCTGTAGGGCGAATGCGGCTTGTAGGGAGTTGTTTCGGTGAAACCGGGTTCTTCGGTTTTGAGCGAGCCGAAAACCTCATCGGTCGAAACATGGAGAAACCGGAAGACCGTGTGATCATTGTTCTTCTTTGCCTGCCAGTGGCGCAGTGAAGACTGAAGCAGGTTGTACGTGCCCATTACATTCGTGCGAATGAATTCCTGAGGGCCGTCAATCGAACGATCCACATGGCTTTCAGCCGCCAGATGCATGACCGCATTGATGTCAAACTGCTTGAAGACCGCCTCCACGGCTTCAGCGTTGTTGATGTCCGCTTTGACAAAATGGTGCCTGGAATGATCGAGCACGCCCTCCAGCGAACTTAGATTTCCCGCGTAGGTCAGCTTGTCGAGATTAATGATCTCGTGGTCTGTTTCCAGAATCAGCTGGCGCACCAGATTGGCTCCAATAAAACCGGCCCCTCCTGTAACTAAGATGGTCATTAATCTGGTTCTATTTTGAGTAAATCGTCAGAATGGCTTTCTTTTTTTCCATCAGGTTAGATTCCTCACGCTTGGGTTGCCCGGTAGAAATCCAAGGTGCGGGCAAGGCCTTCCTCCCACGAGACTGTCACTTGGTAGCCCAATGCTTTCTGGGCGGCACTGATATCAGCCAATGAATGTAGAACGTCTCCTGCACGTGCCGGTTCGAATCTTGGCAGCAGTTCCTGGCCGGTAAGCTGGTTGATATCTTTCACGAGACGGATCAGGTCAATGGAGTGCCCGGCGGCCACGTTGAAGACCCTGCCTGCGGCCTTCTCCGCAGGAGCCTCGGCGGCGAGCAGGTTTGCGGAGACGGCGTTGTCCACAAAGGTGAAATCACGTGCCTGGCTGCCGTCACCAAAGATCACCGGCTGCTTGCCCTGCAGCATGAAGGTGCAGAACTTCGCAATCACACCGGAATAGGGTGAATCAAAAGCCTGTCGCGGCCCGAAGATGTTGAAGTAGCGCAGAGCTATGGCTTCAAAGCCATAAAGCTGATAAAAGAGCTGGCAGTAGCGCTCGCCACCATACTTTTGCAGTGCGTATGGGGAGAGCGGCTGCACGGGCAGCCCTTCATGTTTTTCTGGGACGTCTGCGTTGCCGTAAATCGAGGACGAAGACGCAAACATCAAGCGTTTCACGCCGGCATCCCTGGCAGCGAGCAGCACATTCAACGTGCCATCCAAGTTTTGCGCATTGCTCTCAAGCGGCTCAGCAACAGAACGCGGCACCGAGGGAAGAGCGCCTTGGTGAAACACCCAATCAATTCCCGGCATCAGCTTTGCCAGCAGGGCTTGATCGCGAATATCGCCCTCGACGAGGTCGATCTTGTCCCCAGGTTTTTTCCAATCGAGATTGGCAGGATTGCCGAGAGAAAGATTATCCAGCACGATGACTTCAGCCCCTCTAAGGCAGAGCGCCTCGGAAATGTGAGAACCAATAAAACCTGCACCACCTGTAACTAGAGCTTTCATGCTTTAAAATAATTGGGTTTACCCTTCATCAGGGCACTGAGCGCATTGCGTGAATCCACCACCAGCCGCGCATGTTCTGCGATGAGAGCTGCGTCCACCGCCTTGTGATTGGTGGCGACCAGCACGAGATCGTAATCTGCCAGCGTGACTGCCGCCAATGCGACGCTCTGCCGTCCGGCAAAATGAGCATGCTCACGTGAAGGACGGATCGCCGGCACGTGCGGATCGTGGTAATCCACTTCTGCGCCCTGCTGTTCGAGCAGATCCCAAAGCACATAGGCGGGGCTTTCACGATCATCATCGACGTTGGACTTGTAAGCGATGCCAATCATGAGGATGCGGCTGTCGCGAATGGTCAGGTGCAGCGAGGCCAGAGCCTCGCCCACACGCTGAATCACATAGGCGGGCATGGCGGTGTTGACTTCGCCAGCGAGTTCGATGAAACGCGTTTCCTGGCCGTATTCACGTGCCTTCCAAGTGAGGTAAAAGGGATCGATGGGAATGCAATGGCCTCCGAGCCCGGGGCCCGGATAAAACGGCATAAAGCCAAATGGCTTCGTCTTCGCCGCGTCAATCACATCCCAAATGTCGATGCCCATCGCGGCATAGACGACCTTGAGTTCGTTCACCATGGCGATGTTCACAGCCCGGAATATGTTTTCCGTCAGTTTCACCGCCTCTGCCACACGGCAGGACTCGACCGGCACCAGTGTTTTGATCGCCCGGCCATACACGTCCAGGGCATGGTTAAGGCATTCTGGAGTGAAGCCTCCGACAATTTTCGGAATCACAGCAACATCACTTTGCGGATTGCCTGGGTCCTCACGCTCTGGCGAGAATGCAAGGTGAAAATCCACCCCGGCCTTGAGGACGGAGCCTGCTTCCAGCACCTCGCGTAGTTCGGTGTCCGTCGTCCCTGGATACGTGGTGGACTCCAAGACCACCAATTGGCCGCGCTGCAGGTGGGGCGCAATGGCACGGCCGGTGTCCAACACATAAGTGAGGTCAGGTTCGCGATGTTTCGCCAACGGCGTGGGTACGCAGATGATGATGGCCTCACATTCGGAGACACGAGAAAAGTCCGTGGTGGCGGAAAAGCGCCCCGCATTGCGCTGCGCACGGATGGCTTCAGATGTGATGTGAAGGATGTAGGTCTCTCCTGCGTCCAAGGCATTGATTTTGGCGGGATCAATGTCGAATCCCAGCACTGTGCTGCCTGTTCGGGCAAACTGAAGGCTCAAAGGCAGGCCCACATAGCCCAAGCCGATGATACCAATGGTGGATGACGTCATGTAGAAATCAGAAATGTGAAAACAGGATATGAAGGCAAGGCAGGAGGCTTGCGAGAACTTTTTTTGCAAAAAGGAGAACCCACCCAACTAATGAAGAGCCAACTATGACATATCAAATGCATTGATTCTCTAACCTGGATTATTCACGAAAGAGAAAAGAGGGCTGTGTTTGGCGAGCACTGAGAAAACATTGCGAGGTGATCAAACAATTGCCAAACGACTTGGCCTCCAGTCAATCCCCGAGTGCGTTGATGTGCAACTACCCACAGGCACCCGCGTGCGTTTTTGTTTCGGTGAGCCATTCATGCCCGGCAATGTCGGGCCGCTCTTGCTAACAGGCATGCTGTGCGCAACGGTGCCAAGGGCTTGCTTCTCGCGATCGAGCCTCGAGCTCTGAAGGCCGTGCTCCAGAATCTGTAATGCGCAGGCAGATCCCTCCAGAAAAAACCGGTGTGCTGGATGTAGGAGAAAGCCTCCAGATACAGCAGCACGATTTTGGGCCTGCGACCTCTCGCCCGGCCCAGCTTTGTTGCATTACAAAATGAATGAAGATGCCCTGTCACGCTGGGCGATATCCACACTTCGCTCCAAAAAAGGTGTTGGCTCCATGCTGCTTGAGTAATAGAGCAGGCTGGTTTTCATGGCTGATTCACCCACCCCCCGACGAAAATGGCGCATCGCCCACTCCGAAGCCTCTCTTGGCTGGGGAGGGCAGGAACACCGTATTATGGCAGAAATAAACGGATTCCGCCGACGCGGCAGTGAAGTCTGGCTGATCGCCCCGGAAGAGAGCCAGATTTACCAGCGCGCAAGTCAGGCGGGGGTGCCTGTGCTGGCTCAGCGCTTCAACCAGCGCCACCTGCTTCCTTTTCACATCCTAAGAATTGCTTGGTGGCTGCACCGCCACTGCATTGAGATTGTAAACCCTCACAGCTCGCGGGATGGGTGGCTGCTCACGATTGCTGCGCGCATCTCACGAGTACCGCTGATCATCCGCAGCCGCCACTTCGACGTTCCCATTCCGAACAAGTCCCTCAGCCGCCTGATGTTCAAGGAGTGGAGTCATCACATCCTGACGACCAGTCCCAAGATCACCAGTTCACTGCTTTCAACCTTTAACCTGGACCCGGGTGAAATCACCACCCTGCCGACCGGAGTGGACCTCGAACGGTTCAAACCGGAAGGGCCCAAGGCAGATTTCTCCTCTTACTCACTGCCCTCGCAGACACCGCTCATTGGCATGATTACGGTGATTCGTTTCGCCAAGGGCATTCAGGTGCTGGCAGAAGCCGTTCATCTGCTCAAAACGCGCGACAACATTCATGTTCACTGTGTCATTGCCGGGGAGGGGCCTGCCCTCGATTACATCAAGTCTGAGATTTCGCGGTTCGCGGTTGAAAATCAGTTCACCTTACTGGGCCATCGGGAGGACGTGCCCGAAATCATGCGAGCGCTCGACATCGTTGCTATTCCCTCTTTTCATGAGGCGATTCCTCAGTCAGGTCTCCAGGCACTGGCCATGGGAATCCCAGTTGTAGCAAGTGGCGTCGGTGGTATTCCAAGCATTATTAAACAGGGGGAAACGGGCCGGCTGGTGCCTCCTGAAAACGCCGCCGCCCTGGCCTCTGCCATCCGGGAAACTCTGGAGCAAAAGCCCCAAACTCAGGTCATGTGCCGGGCGGGGCACCAGCTTGTCCTGAAACAACACAGCCTTGATGCCATGCTTGACCAGTTGGATGCCGTTTATCGTCAGCATCTGGGCGGCTGTTGAGCCTTGTGCTGGTGCCATTACGGCGGTTAGTGTAAAAGAGAGATTCAGCATTTTCCACCCGCTATTTTTGTTCATGCATCATCCTGAAGACCCCCAGTTCACACTCCTGGTAAAAAAAACGCTCACATCCATTTGGAAGTATGTCCTTCCTTATCGCGGTCGTTTCGCATTGAGCGTCCTGCTTGGAATGCTCAGCGCCGTCTTCAACGGATTCATGCTGATTGGTTTCCAGCTGATCTTCTCACTGGTTTTGAAAGGCAAGACACGCACCCTTGGAGAGGGGACCGAACTGCCTTTGATTGGTGAAATCAATCTGGCAAAGATGTTTGGGCTCGACGCTGATGCCCCGATTGGTTTGACGGGTGTCATGATCGCCTGCTCTTTCATTCCAGTTTTGATCTTTCTGCGCGGCTTTTTTGGTTACCTTTCCAGCTACATGCAGGCCTGGGTGACTAGCAAGGTGGCCTACCAGCTTCGCAATGATGCCTTCCATTGTGTGATGCGCCAGTCCCCCGTCTTTTTCAATTCCGCCAAAACAGGCGAACTGATGCAGACGGTCACCAACCAAACTGCCACGGTCCAGCGCAATGCCATGCAGCTGATTCAAATCCTTGCGCAGCGCCCTTTGACCATCATTTCCATCCTTGTTGTCCTTTTTGCTCAGGATTGGTTTTTCACCCTCATGTCACTTGTTGTCTTCCCGGCCTGCCTCCTGCCGATTATTCGCATCGGCAAGCGGGTGCGAAAATCAGGAGCGCGTGAGGAATATGATTCAAGAGAGCTGATGGTGGCCATGCAGGAATCGTTTGCAGGCATCAGGCTGGTCAAAGCCTATGCCGGTGAAAAACATGCCGAGCAGCGCTTTGAACGCACCAACGCCAGTATGACACGCAACATGGTGCGCTGGGCCAAAGCCGTCGAATTTGTCGGCCCCTGCGTGGAAACCATTGCTTCTCTGGGCATCGCCGCAGGTCTGGTGTATGCATGGGATCGTGGCCTTGAGGCGGAAAATTTCTTCCTTCTCGTCATGGCGCTAACGCAGATCTATCCACCCGTGAAGGAATTGAGCCGCGTTCAGATGATGCTGCAGAAAACCACCGTGGCGGCAGGCATGGTTTTCGAACTGCTTGAACGCACCCCGGACATTGTAGACGCCGCTGGTGCGGTGGATGTTGGACGCTCGCGTGGTGAAGTCGCCTTCCAAAACACAGCTCTTTACTATCGTGAAACCAATGGTGAGAAAAAGGAGGTCCCGGCTGTAACAAACATCACTCTTAAGCTCGACCCCGGCAAATTTTACGCCCTTGTCGGTCGCAGCGGCGCCGGCAAAAGCTCACTGTTCTCCCTTCTGCTGCGCTTTTACGATCCCGACGAGGGTTCGGTCATGCTGGACGGACGTGATATCCGATCCATCACGCAAAATTCTCTTCGCTCCAACATTGGCATCGTCAATCAGGACACCTTTTTGTTTCACGACACCATCCGTGAAAACATCCGCTATGGCCGTCTTGATGCCAGTGAATCGGAAATCATCGCGGCTGCGAAAAAAGCGCATGCGCATGAATTCATCGAGCAGATCAGCAATGGCTACGATGCCATCGTCGGTGAAGGCGGGTGCAATCTCTCAGGCGGCCAGAAGCAGCGCATTTCCATCGCCCGCGCCATTTTGCGCGATGCACCGGTCCTGCTGCTCGATGAAGCCACCTCCGCACTCGACACCGAGAGCGAAAAAATCATTCAGGATGCCATTCACACTCTGTCTGCTGGTAAAACGGTCGTCGCCATCGCGCATCGGCTTTCGACCATCCTTGAGGCAGACCAAATAATCGTCATGGACCAGGGCCGAATCCTCGACCGAGGCACGCATGCAGAACTGCTGGGCCGCAATCCGGTGTATCAGAACCTGTACAATCTTCAGTTCAGCTCGGATGAACGGCGCGAAACCTGAATGTTCATTTCATTCACCAAGGCGACTCCGGCATAGCATCGCAGGAAGCCAAAGCTGCCATCTAAGGTGCCACGTGCCATGAGAGTCTTGATTTTTTGGCTAGTAAGCGAGCTCTTTACCTCGCTTCATTCATCCGTTTGAAGCGCAATGCCTGCATCAGAACTTGATCTGCCGCGCCTGAACAGCGAAGGAGATTTTCCTGCATGATTCAAGGCTTTACCATCGCATCTGCCTCCATCCCGCCGCTGTTTGCGCTGCTGGCGCTGATGCTTGCGGGAGTGGTCCTGGTTTCGCTGCTGCTGCTTCGTTTGCGGCAGTCGATGCTGGCGGGGTATTTCATCTGCGGCGTACTGATCGCCAATTCCGGCGTGCTGGCGTTGCTCGGCGGCGGTGAATCGCACGAGCAGGTCTCCCAGATGGCGGAGTTCGGCGTGGTGCTGCTCATGTTCACGCTGGGGCTGGAATTCTCTCTTGGCGAACTGCGCTTTCTGCGCCGGCTCGCGTTTGCGGGCGGCGGCTGGCAGATGGGGCTTTGCATGGCAGTGGCCGCTGCGGCTTCGGCGGGGTTGATTGCCACATCGTGGCAGGGAGCCGTGCTTGTCTCCGTCGCTCTCGCCATGAGTTCCACGGCGGTCAGTTTGAAAAGCTTTCAAGATCTCGGCCTTGAAGCTAGCCCTGGTGCGCGCATGGCGCTGGCCGTGGCAATTTTTCAGGATCTTTTCATCATCGTCTTCTTTCTGTTTCTGCCACTGCTGCTGCCACATGAAGGTGTTGCCACGGCTCTGATGCCTCGACTTGGCTCGCTGGCCTTGCGTGGTGGTGCCTTTGTGATTCTTGCGGGCGTGGCGGCGCGATGGGTCATCCCTTGGTTGCTGAACGCGGTGACGTGTACGCGCAGCCGTGAACTCTTCACACTCTCGGTCATCGGCAGTTGTGTCGGCCTGGCATTTGTCGGTGGTTTGTTGGGGCTGGGGCTGGCACTGGGTGCGTTTGTCGCCGGACTGGCTGTCAGCGAATCCATCTTCAAGCACCGCATTCTGGCGGATGTGATGCCGCTGAAGGATCTCTTCCTCACGCTGTTCTTTGTGTCCGTCGGCCTCATGATCGACGTCAAAGCCGCCATGGCTTTGTGGATGCCTATTTGCGTGCTTACAGCGGCGCTCATGCTCGCCAAAGCAGGCCTCATCACCATCATCGCGCGTCGCCTCGGGCTCGCCCACAAGCAGGCGCTAATGGCAGGCATCGGCCTGTGCAGCGCGGGGGAATTTTCACTCGTGCTGCTGCAGAACGCCAGCAGCGCCCATCTTTGGAGCAATGACACCCAGCAGACACTCCTGGCCGCGAGCGCGCTTTCCATGGGCCTCCTCCCTGCCCTGCTGAAGTTTGGCATACCGCTCGGCGAATGGCTGGTGAAACGCGGCTGGGGCCGGGGCAAGCCGGTCAAGGCCGACGCTGGCAACATGCGCCAGCGCATCAGCGGTCTGACAGACCACGCCATCATCTGCGGACATGGTCCCGTGGGCGAAAAGCTCAACAAGGCGCTGCTCGACTCAGGCGTGCGCACGCTCGTGGTGGAGCTGAATGCTGAAACCGTGCAAAAACTCAAGCGCCAAGGGCAGGCCGTGCTGTTTGCGGATGCCAGCCACGAGGAAACCTGGGAGCTGACCCAGCTGAAACATGCCCGCATGGTCGCACTGACCTTCCCCGACGCCACGGTCAATGCCCAGGCCCTGGCCATGATCCGCGAGCATCGCCCGGACATCTCGGTGCTGGCCCGTGCACGCTTCAGCTCTGATGTGGAGCGCCTGAAACGTCTGGGTGCCACGCAGGTCGTCAACGACGAAACCGAGGCCAGCCGGGCCATGGAAGATGCGGCGATCACTTTGCAGGGAGCTTGAGCATCATTTGCGCAGGCCCCCATGCCGCCTAGTCTGAGGGCAAATGTCCCAACGCCTCTTCCTCCTCGATGGCATGGCGCTGCTTTACCGCGCGCACTTTGCTTTTATTAAAGCCCCCATCCGCACCAGTGATGGATTGAACACGTCCGCGCTCTACGGTTTTGCCAACACGCTGCTCGACATCCTGAAGAACCAGCAGCCCACGCATCTGGCTGTAGCGCTGGATACCTCCGCGCCCACGCCGCGCCATGATATGTTCCCGGCTTACAAAGCGCAGCGTGAGGAAATGCCTGAGGACATCAGCATGGCCATCCCGCAGATCAAACGCCTCATGGAGGCGATGAACGTGCCCATCCTCGTGCGTGACGGCTACGAGGCGGACGACATCATCGGCATCATGGCCAAACGCGCTGAGAAGGAAGGCATCGAGACCTTCATGGTCACACCGGACAAAGACTTTGGGCAGCTCGTGTCCGAGCATGTCAAAATCTACAAGCCGGGCCGCTCCGGTGCCGATGTGGAAATCCTCGGCGTTAAGGAGGTCTGCGAGCGCTGGGGCATTGAACGCCCGGAGCAGGTCATCGACATTCTCGCGCTCATGGGTGATGCGGTTGATAACATTCCCGGTGTGAAAGGCTTCGGCGAAAAAACTGCCACGGCGCTGATTCAGCAGTTTGGCAGCGTCGAAAACCTCATCGCCAACACCGCCCAGCTCAAGGGCAAGCAGAAGGAGAAACTCGAAACCAGCAAAGAGGACGCGCTGCTCTCCAAGCAGCTCGCCACCATCTTCGTAAACGCGCCTTATGACGCGCAGGTGGCTGATTTGGTTCTCAAACCGCACAACGATGACGCGCTGAAAGCCTTCTTCACGGAGTTCGAATTCAACGCCCTCGGCCGACGGCTTTACGGTGATGATTTCAAAGCTGGTCGCGGTCGAAAAATGGAACAGGCTGCCAGCCAGTCATCTGAAACATCGTCTGCCCCGGCGGACCTCTTTGCCGCCCCTGCTCTTCCCGCCCCCGTCAAGCTCAGCACCATCGAAGACACGCCGCACGTTTATCATCTTGTGGAGACAGCCGAGGAGCGGCGCAAAGTCATCTCACAGCTCGCTGAGCTAAAATCTTTTTGCTTCGATCTTGAGACCACCGGACTCGATCCACGCGATACTCAGATCGTTGGCATCGCCTTTTCATGGCAGATGCACGAAGGCTGGTTCGTGCTCTTCCCGCGTGAGAAGGTGGCCGCGAAGACGGTGCTGGAAGAATTCCGTGCCCTGTTCTCGCACGAAGGTGTCGAGAAGATCGGCCACAATCTCAAATTCGACCTCAGCGTGCTGCTCGCGCATGGCGTTGAAGTTCGCGGGCCGTATTTTGATTCCATGCTCGCGCATTCGCTGATCGATCCGGATCAACGCCACGGCATGGATTACCTTGCGGAATCTTATCTGCACTACACGCCGGTGCCCATCACCGCGCTGATCGGCACGGAAAAGAACGATCTCTTCAGCCAGTCCACCATGGCCGATGTGGCGGCAGAAGATGCCCGCAAAGTGGCCGATTATGCCGCTGAAGATGCCGATGTGACATGGCAGCTCGCTGCGAAGATGTGTCTCGAATTGAAGGAGCAGCAGTACGTCTTCGAAGCCGTCGAGTGTCCCCTGCTGCCTGTGCTCACAAAGATGGAAAACTTCGGCGTGAAGATCGACGTGCAGGCTCTGCGTGAATACGGCCTTGAACTCCAAAAGACGGCACAGCAACTCCAGGGTCGCATTCAAGAAAGCGCAGGCGGCCCCTTCAACCTCAACAGCCCCAAGCAGCTTGGCGAGGTGTTGTTTGAACGCCTCAAGCTCAGCGACAAACCCAAGAAGACAGCCACAGGCCAGTATCAGACGAACGAGCAGGTCCTGCAGTCGCTCATGGGGCTGCACCCCATTATTCAGGACATCCTCGACTACCGCGAGGTGACCAAGCTCAACAATACCTATGTTGAAGCCCTGCCGCATGCCGTTTCTCGCGTGACCGGCCGCATTCACACGACGTTTCATCAGCTCATGGCCGCCACTGGCCGCATGGCATCGAGCAATCCGAACCTGCAAAACATCCCCATCCGAAGCGACCTTGGCCGTGAGATCCGCAAGGCATTCGTCCCTGGCGAAGAAGGCTGGGTATTGATGAGTGCCGACTACTCGCAGATCGAACTCCGCGTCATGGCGGCCATCAGCGGTGACAAGGCCATGATCGAAGCCTTTGCCAACGGACTCGACATTCACCAGGCCACTGCCGCCCGTGTCTATGGCGTGGAACTCGACGGCGTTCTGCCCGAGATGCGCCGCACCGCCAAGATGGTCAACTTCGGCATCATCTACGGCATCTCCGCCTTCGGTCTGAGCCAGCGTCTGGGCATTCCGCGCGGTGA